>UQOW01000012.1 GCA_900542805.1 uncultured Sutterella sp. | reverse complement strand
GCCTGCTTTTGCAGGTGACAATAAAGCTTTCGACTTGAGTCGAGAGTTGTTTACGAGCTTGGTGTAGTAGTCAATCAACTGAGGCATACCGCCGTTGGGAAAGCTGTTGATTTGTCTTATTGCGCTGACAATGCTTGCCGCGCTGTCCTACGAAATGGAAAGCGAGAAAACCGTGAATGATGAGCGCATGCCTCGCCTTTACCAAAACTATTCGGTCAACTCTCTGCTTCACGAACTTATGAATATCCAGATGATTTCCGGTCCGGGAGTGGCACCTCGTCTGTCTGAAGCCACTCAGAAGCAGCTGGCGATCTTCGACCGGGTCGGGGTATCTCGCCCTTCAGTTTGAAGCAACTCAGTATAACGAGGTGCGGAATTCACGATACCACGAAGGACAAGGAATCAATAGGCTTTCTCGCAAAGTTATCACGATTCCTCGTAGCCGTTTATGGACCAACTCCTTCTGATGGGAACCCCGGACTCACAGTTCAATATGGTCGCAACCGCGATATAAGAGAGCGGCGGATTAACGCTCTCGCCCAGGGCAGAAATAAGTTTATAACAATGAGGCTTAAAGGGAACGGTTCCCGCATAGTTGGATGTTAGGCCTCTTGCCTCCGATACATCTGTTCGCCCTACCGAAGAGGCTGTGCCCGTCAAGCGCCGGATGACGGCATACAAACACGGGAGCGGGCTATAAAAAAAGACCGGGGAAGCACGAGCGAGCACGGACACATCCACTGTCTTCCTTGCTCCACGCATCAAACAATGGATCGGTCTAAAAAAATTGGTTTAGCGATAGCCGGTTTGGAATTAGAATGCGCGAGAGGAGTGCGGACAAAATCTTGATTTTTTTAGGAAGCCAGTGACTCCGATTACGGCACACGGAGCGATTCGGCCGAAAAAAATCTGTGTTTCTCTGCCTCTTTAAGCGAAATTGACTAAAAAGACTAGGAAAATCGCCGTAAAACGGATATTATCCGAGTAAGTTACTAACTCCCTCGGGGAAAAAACGAGGGCCTATCTGCTCCAAGGAGAACATGAATGAACAAAAGTGAAATGGTTGAAGCGATTGCCAAACAGGCCGACCTTCCCAAGACAAAGGCCGAAGCTGCTTTGAAGGCTTTTATCGAAACAACGAAGAAGACCTTGAAAAAAGGCGGCGAAGTCCAGTTGATCGGCTTCGGCACATTCTGCGTTGCTAAGCGCTCTGCCCGCACGGGTCGCAATCCTCAGACCGGCGAAGCCATCAAGATTAAGGCTTCCAAGTTGCCCAAGTTCAAGCCGGGCAAGTCCTTCAAGGATGCCATCTGATTTGTTCTTACTCGGGTAAGTAAAGACGCCGGCTTGTCGCCGGCGTTTTTCTTTGAGATAGACGCGAGGAAAGCCGATTCCCTCTTTATTTGGCCGGTACCCGAAAACTCCAATTCCTTCCCCCCGATCAAGCCAAGCGTTTCAACGGCGGCGAGTAATGTGGAAGAAAGCCCATAAAGCGCTTTTATCCATTCGGTTCACAGATCAGGCGCCGTCTTTTTTGCTCGAAAAGACACACGGCGGCAGCGGCGGCTACATTCAGGGACTCGCAGTCGCTTTCAATCGGAATCAAAAACCGCTCACGGCTCACGGAAAGCGCTTCATCGGTAAGCCCCGGCCCCTCGGCTCCGAACATCCAGACCGTCGGACTTTTCTCCCAACCTTTCGATTTAAATAGGTCCGAACCTCCGCGTGCATCGGCTGCAAGGCGCCGGGAAGAAAAAATCCTTGCCAGATCTCGGGGCGCAACATCCTCAAAGAGCGTCATCGAAAAGTGCGCTCCCATCGCAGCACGCAAAACCTTAGGTGTCCATACGCGCGAGGTCTTAGGCGAAAGAGCGGCATAGCGCACGCCCGAGGCAAGAGCCGTGCGCAATATCGTGCCCACGTTTCCCGCATCTTGCACGCCGTCCAAATACACGGCATCATCACAAAGCGCCGCTTCGGGAAGCTCCGTCTTCGGGACGGCTAGTTCAACACAAATGCCGACCCCGTGTTTAACGGGCGAAACGGCTTCAAAAAGAGGCTCTTTCAGCGTAAAAAGAGAAACACTTCCGAGGGCCTCATAGGCTGCAAAAAGCGCTTTTGCTTCTGCACTGACCTCGCCCTCGCGCAGCATCACTGAACACACCTCGGCACCTTTTTCAAGAGCCGTTTGCGCTAGGTGTGCACCTTCGGCCAGGGTCAGGCCGAACTTTCCGACGGCTCGAGCGTTTTCCGATAACTTTTTCCAACGCTTGACGTTCGCGTTTTCCGCCGATTGAATCGAAACGATGCGCATAGAAAGGCTCCTTTTTACTCGGTATTTTATCGAGTTGATTATCAGGAGGTTTTTCTCCGAGACATTCCTCTCATCCGAACGGATTGATGGCGTTTTGTCGGCGCTGAATAAAAATTCACTGTAGAATTTCGGCGACGGGGAAACTCCCGGAAAACAAAAATCCATGATGGCAGAGCTTGGGCGATGACAAACAAAACGGACACGAAAGACACAATTAAAGAGCGCATTGCCGAGCTATCGGTTTTGCGCACACTCCCGGAACTTTTGACACACCACGCCGATCGGCGCTCGAATACGCCGATTTACAAGTACTACGACAACTTAACGAAGGACTGGATTGTCTTAACGGTCCGAGAGGTCATCGAGAAGGTTGAGGCCTGGAAGCACGCCTTTGCCGCCATGGGCTTGACGCGCGGCGACCGTGTGGCCATGTTGCTACCCAATTGCGTAGACGCCATTTTGTTCGACCAGGCTGCTCTTGCCTGTTCGCTTGTCCCCGTACCGCTCCATGCCATCGATACCCCGGGCTCTTCTGCCTTTATTCTCAATGACTCGGGTGCGCGCGTTCTTTTTACCAATCGTCTCTTAAAGTGGAAAGGCATTCGTACCACGGGGGCTTTACCGACCTTAGAGCATGTCATTATCACGGACGAAGGCACGGAACCGTACACGGACGGCAACGTTCACGTCACCAACATCGACGCGTGGCTTGCAGGCGGCGCAGGCTCGAAACTTCCTGTCGGCCCCGAACCCGAAGACCTTGCCGCCATCGTGTACACCTCGGGCACAACGGGCAATCCCAAAGGCGTCATGCTCACGCATCGAGCGATTTTGGCCAATGTCACGGGCGTTTTGACGGTGATTTGGCCGGAAGTCGATGATACGTGGCTCTCGTTTTTGCCGCTTTCCCATACATTTGAGCGTACGACGACCTATTACGTTGCCTTGGGGCTCGGGAACCTTGTGGCTTTTAACCGCAATATCGGTCTTATTCAAGACGACATGCGGTTAGTCCGGCCGACGGTCATGATGAGTGTACCGCGCATTTACGAGAAGATTTACGCCAAAGTGCAAGACCGCCTGACGTTAAAGTCTCCGGCCGTGCGTTTTCTCATGCGTTGGGCCGTCAACGTCGGCTATCGGAAATTTTGCCGGGCAAACGGCCTACCCTCGCCTTTTACCGTCAGCGAACTTTTAGATCCCTTTGTTTTCTCTTTTTTGGATAAATTCGTCGCCCAAACAGTCCGCAACATTTTCGGGGGCCGTCCGCGCCTATTTATCGCAGGCGGCGCGGCATTGAGCCCGGCCGTGGCTAAGTTTTTCTTAGGCTTGGGGATTGATATTCACCAAGGGTACGGCATGACCGAAACAAGCCCGATTATTTCCGTCAATCCCTGCGGGAAGAACCATCCGTCGACCGTGGGTATTGCACTCAATAACATTCAGGTACGGCTCGGCGACAACGACGAGTTGCAGGTCAAGGGCCCGATTGTGATGAAGGGTTACTGGAAAAAACCCAAAGAAACGGCCGCGATGTTTACCGAAGACGGATGGCTAAAAACGGGCGATCAGGCCGACATTTACGAAGACGGCGACATCCGTCTTAAGGGGCGTATTAAGGAAATCATCGTCACGAGTACCGGCGAAAAAGTTCCGCCGGCCGACCTTGAAAACGCCATTCAAGCCGACTCTCTTTTTTTGCAGTCCATGGTTGTGGGCGATAACCGCCCGTATGTGTCCGCTCTCGTTGTCATGAATCCGGAACTCTGGCCGCACTTTGCCCGATCCCTCGGTCTAAATCCCAAGGACCCGGCAACGCTTTTAAATCGCGACCTACGTAACGCCGTGCTCCGTCGCATCAGAGCCGCCACGGCCAGCTTTCCGAACTACGGAATTCCGCGAAACGTGCGGATTATTCCCGAGGCCTGGACCATCGAAAACGGCATGCTCACGCCGACGTTAAAACTCAAGCGTCGCGTCATTTACGCCAAATACGCCGATGAAATCGAAAGCCTGTATGGGGACGTGCGCTCGCAGCGCTAGACGTGTTGCAAAAGAATACCCCCTGACCGAATCGGAAAGGAGGTTCGCTTTTGGGGCTTTATAACCGCAATTAAACCCGGCCGTTAAGCCTTGTCACAATACCCGTCATCAGAGAAAAGGCAACAGGTAGTGTCTTTTCGTCCTGAATATCGAAATCAGACCGATGGTGCCCGTTGTGCTTGCAACCGTAAAGGAAAAAGGCAGCCTTGGCCCCCGTTTTCTGCGCGCGCCGCATTAAAACGGAACAGTCTTCACTGCCGTCTTCGGTTTTAAGGAGTTTGACCGTAATGCCGCCAATAGCTCGGGCCGCATCGGCAACAAGGTCACAGGCCTCTTTATCCGAAATCATGTCACACGCTTCGCCCGCTTTGACCATCTTTCCTTGCACTTCATAGGCCTCGGATACACCGCGCACGATGCTCCGGACGCGCTCGGTCATCCAGTCGTTGATGCTTCCCGTGGCCCCTCGCACTTCCGCTTGAATAACGGCATGCACAGGCGTGATGTTGCGCCCCTCTCCGGCGTGAAGTGTCCCGACAGCCACGCGCGTGCTTCCTTCGCGATGCCGACTGATGCCTTGCATCATGAGCGAGCAGGCAGCGGCTGCCATCAGAGCACTGCGTCCTTTTTCCGGATCGGAACCGGCGTGCGAAGCCTTCCCGGTAAAGGCAATGTCGATTTTGGTTGTGGCCAGGAACCCTTTTTGAATAATTCCGACTTCTCCCGGGGCGCAATCGCATCCGACGTGCGCGCCGAAGAACCAATTGAGGTTATCGACAACACCGGCCTCGGCCATGGCCGTCGCACCGCGCGTGCCCTCCTCGGCCGGCTGAAAAATCAGACGTACGCGCCCGCAAAGCAATTTACGACGGTCGGCCAACCAATGTGCAAGCCCGAGGCCCGTGGCCGTATGGCCGTCATGGCCGCAGGCGTGCATGAGACCTTCGCGCTCGGAAGCAAACCCTAATGCGACGGGAACGTGTTCGGGATCCTTGGACTCGCCCACCTGAACGCAGTCCATATCAAAACGAAATGCAACGGCAGGTCCCGCCCTTCCCGTATCGAGCTCGGCCACGACCCCGGTCAAGCCCCCTAAGCGCGCTAAGAAAGCTTCGGGAACGCCGTGCTCCAGGGCTCGTTCCTCACTCTTCGTGACTTTGACTTCGTCTCGCCCCAACACATACTCCGGATTAACAACTTCTTGCCCGACTTTGAGGCTAAACCCTCCGAGGCGATTGATAAATGAAAAAACACGCCAAGTCGTTTCAAACTCGGTCCACCCTTCTTCGGGGCGACGGTGAATCGCTCGGCGTAACCGACACATCTCGCTACAGTAGTCATCGAACGTCATCATAGGTCCCTACCTCATTGAAATTGTCCGAAAGCAATACTACACGCCTTCACGATCAAAAAAGAGGCACCGAAGCTTTAAGCTTTTTATGGGGCAAAAGTGCAAAAAAGGATGCCCGCAAGGGAATTACTCCGATGCGCGCATACGTTTTTGTCAGTCGGAAAGCCTATTTATCCAAGCCGAAAGCCTCGTGCAAGGCTCGAACGGCAAGCTCCATGTACTTATCCTCGATGACGACACTCAATTTAATTTCCGATGTACCGATCATCAAAATGTTGATACCTTCTTTCGCCAGGGCCTCGAAAGCAGTACTCGCGACGTTCGCATGCGTGCGCATGCCGACGCCGACGACGCTGACCTTGGCCACCGAGGTCGAAGTATGCACATCAAGCTCGCCCGTTTGCGGATAGATTTCCTCACGAATAATCTTTAAGACATTATCCAAATCCGAGCGCGGCAACAGGAAGGAAAAGTCCGTTGTCCCGTCCAAGCCGACGTTCTGAACAATCATATCGATATCGATATTGTGGTGTTCGATCGGGCCCAAAATCTTATAGGCGACACCCGGAATATTCGGAACCTTAATCAAGGTAATTTTGGCTTCGGCTTTGGTAAAGGCAATGCCGGAAATAAGCGGTTTTTCCATAGTCTGATTCTCATTGACGGTAATTAACGTGCCGGAGTTTTCTTCCTCACTGAGCGGCATATCGGGGTCGGTTAAACTTGACAAAACCCGAATCGGCATCTTGTACTTGTCGGCAAATTCAACGCTGCGCGTCTGAAGGACTTTGGACCCTAAGCTCGCGAGCTCGAGCATCTCTTCGGAACTTACGACACGCAGGCGACGCGCCTTCGGTTCAATGCGAGGATCGGTTGTATAAACGCCGTCCACATCGGTGTAAATCAGGCACTCGTCGGCATGAAGCGCGACGGCAAGCGCCACGGCCGATGTATCCGACCCGCCGCGACCGAGGGTCGTGACGTTTCCTTCGGAGTCCTGACCCTGAAAGCCCGCGACGATGACGATCTTTCCGGCATCCAATGCACTTTTAATCGGACCAGCATCGATGCTTTCGATGCGCGCCTTCGTGTAGGCCGAATCCGTATGCATGCCCACTTGGGTGCCGTTGTAACTCACGGCTTCGATGCCGATGGCCTTTAAGGCCATCGCGAGCAGTCCGATACTGACTTGCTCGCCTGTGCTCGCGATGACATCGAGTTCTCGCGGGTCGGGGTTAGGCATTATTTCCTTAGCCAGAGCAATCAAGCGGTTGGTCTCTCCGCTCATCGCTGAAACGACCACGACCATCCTGTGCCCGGCACGGTGCCATTTGGCCACACGGCGCGCGACATTCTTAATGCGGTCGGTCGACCCCATGGAGGTTCCGCCGTACTTTTGAACGATTGTCGACATGTCCGATAACCTTTACTGTGGATTTGAAAGGACATATAGTACCGCAAAGATCGAGCAGAATGCCTATACTTTCGCCACAGTTCGTTCTCGAACAAAATCACTAAGGACTTTACGCCATGGCTATCTACAATCCGCCCGTGCTCATTGCCCCCTCGATTCTCTCAGCCGATTTTGCCGAACTCGGAAACGAGGTTGATTCGGTCGTACGGGCCGGGGCCGATTGGATTCATTTCGATGCCATGGACAACCACTTCGTGCCGAATCTGACAATCGGACCGGGCGTCTTAAAGAGCCTGCGCAAAAGAACAACCGCACCGATTGATGCGCATCTGATGGTCGAACCGACCGATGCGGCGGCTACGCTTTTTGCCAAGGCCGGAGCCGACTACGTCACGATTCACGCCGAAGCGACAAAGCACTTAGATCGTACGCTTTCGGTGATTCGCGAAACCGGTGCCAAGGCCGGCCTTGCCTTTAATCCGGCAACGCCGATCGATACTCTTCGGTACGTGATTGACAAGGTCGACCTTGTTCTCATTATGAGTGTGAATCCGGGTTTCGGCGGTCAGTCCTTTATCGAGGCCTCTCTTTCTAAGATTGCCGCGGTTCGCGAACTCCTTGAAAACCACTACAGCACCACAGGTCACGAAATTCTTCTTGAAGTGGACGGCGGCATCAATCCGCAAAACGTCGGTCAGATTGTCCTGGCCGGTGCCAACGTCATCGTGGCCGGGTCGGCCGTTTTCGGTAAACGCGACGCCACGGGATATTTAACCGTCATTTCAGCCTTTAAAGACGCGATCTGCAAAGCAACTTATGCGCGCAATCGCCGCGAAGAGCAAATCAATCGCACCTCGGGAAGCAACTGAAGAAAGCCCTTTATGTTCGAGTCGATGTTTGTCAGCACCCTTTCCGTCGTGTTAGCGGAAATGGGCGATAAGACACAGCTCTTGGCGTTTCTTCTTGCTGCCCGATTCCACAGATCCGTCCCGATTGTGCTCGGGATTTTTGTTGCTACGCTTTTAAACCACGGCTTTGCCGGAGCGCTCGGCGCTTGGATTACAACGGTTCTCGGACCGACAACACTCAAAATCCTTTTGGTCGGAGGTTTTTGGACCGTGGCCGTCTGGATGCTCATTCCCGATAAAGAAGACGGCGGGCTTTTGGATAACCCGGCCTTGCAACGCTTCGGCGTATTCGGCATTACCCTCGTGACGTTCTTTCTCGCGGAAATGGGTGACAAAACGCAAATGGCCACCGTCGGCCTTGCCGCCCACTACGGCAACGCCCCCGCTGTTGTCTTCGGAACTACACTCGGCATGCTCATTGCCGACGTACCGGCGGTCTTTTTAGGCGATACTCTTGCCAAAAAGCTTCCGATTCGGCTGATTCACATTGTCTGTGCCGTCCTGTTTTTTGCACTCGGTGCCGTGGCGCTCATGGTCTGACTACAGAGCCTTTTCTTTTTCCACGACCTCACGCACGCAGCGCGTGACGTTAATGGCAACGGCCTTTTGAATATCGGCCTTCAAATGGGCGCGCGTTTTCTTAAGTGCAAGTTCGACCACCAAATCAATTTCTTCGAAAAGCTGCTCGGAGACCTTGCGGCTTATATCGGCGATCAACGCTTCCTTTTGTGCCTGTGTAAATGGCGTAGGCTTCGATTCCTCCGAAGAAGAAAGAGTCTTTGCGGCCTCTCGCACAACAGTTGCAGGAGGCTCCCGACGGGGGATACCCGGCACCTTGTCTCGTGTCGGCGCCTCAGGAATCGGGACGCGGACAACCGGCTCGGTTCTTTTTGCAGCAAGACTTTTTAACTCGTCCCAGTTGTAGGGAACTTCTTGTGTGAGCACTGTCGACGTTGTCTCCGTCATGCTGACTTACTCCTATCGTAGGCCTTAAGCGGGACTCCCGAGGCTTTATAAAGACGGTAACGGGCGCGCGAGGCCGTAAGCTCCTCCGGACTTTTCCCGACGATATCGACCACGCGGTCAAATCCGTCAAAAACTTCGCGCCAATTGTCCGGCACGTTGTCATCAAGAAGCACCAAGACGTCGCGACCGCTCAAAGATGCAATGTCGGTTGAAAAAACGACCGGGCTTTCGCTTTGAGTCGCAGATCCGGCCCACGCGTGCGCAATAAACGCCATATCCTCAAAGCGCCATAAGTCGTCGTAAACCGTCTTTAAAAACGCCTCATCACGCGACCACAGCGCAGCCGTCAAGCCGAGTCCCGTCACTTTTTTTACCAATTTGCAGGCGTAAATCGTGCGGCGCATCACATTGTAGTGAAAGTCGAGTTGCTTCATGACCGACCCTCGACGAAAAGACGCTTGGCCAAACAAAAATCCTGCCAACTTTTTTCTTTATCCACGGGATTGCGAAGGAGGTACGAAGGGTGGTACGTAACGACGGCGGGCACCTTGTGACCTGCGACGGTCACCGAGTGCGCCGTCCCGCGCAGTCTTCCGACGGGCGCATCCGTCCCGAGAAGGCGATCGATAGCAAAGCGCCCCATCAAAATCAAGACTTCGGGATTTAACAGCTCCAACTGGCGATCCAAAAACGCCGCGCAACAAGCCGTTTCCTCGGGCCTGGGGTCCCGGTTATCGGGCGGACGGCACTTTAAGACGTTGACAATGGCCACATCAACGCCCCGCCTCCATTTCAGACACTCGAGGATGCGTGTGAGTAGTTGCCCGCTTTTCCCGACAAACGGAACTCCTTCGAGGTCTTCGTCTCGTCCGGGAGCCTCACCGACAATGACAATCGGACAGCCCGGCTTGCCGTCGGCAAAAACGCAGTGTTTGCGCGTAGCGGCCATGGGGCAGGCTCGGCATTGAGAAACAAGTGAAAAAAGTTCTTCCCAGGAAGCGGTTTTCGCTTCTTCTTGAAGGATTGCATTGTCTTGAACCGAAAGTGCTTTAGGAGAGTCTTTACGTTCTACTGCGCTTTTAGCTCTTGCCGTTACGACAGGGTTTCGGGCAAGCGGGGTAGGCTCCGGCGCTCTGTCGACCGACTCTTTTCGAGGGGCGGTCGCTGCCGACAAGTCCTCGTTCGGGGGGAGCAAGAGGGAGTCGGGCTTATCGCGCTCAATCCACTGCGGACCGATATCCATGGCCTGCCAAATTTCACTTTGTGTCTTTGTAAGCGGCATGCGTTTTTCAAAAGCCCAAGGTCATTAAAACGGCATCTTCGCGTCCGGTTGCCGTCCTGTAGTACTTGCGTCGCACCGCATCGGACTTAAATCCGAAGGACTCATAAAGTGCCTTGGCGCGAACATTGCCGATGCGAACCTCCAAGTGCATCAGGCGAGCGCCTGAAAGTTTAGCGGTTTTAAGCGCGTCGGTCAGAAGCGCGCGTCCGAAGCCGCGGGATTGATGGGCCGGGGCGACCGCAATGTCCATGAGCTCGCTTTCATCGAGTACCAGGCGTAAGACGTAAAAGCCGACCAAAACGTCACCCGTAAAGCCGAGCGTCACGATGTTTCCGGCTTTTGCGGCCGTAAGGAAATCCTTAACCGTCCAAGAAAAGGGGTCGGCCTGCCGCGCAAGCTCGGCTACAGCCGGGGCATCGCTCGGCTGCATGGCACGAAACGTTAAGTCCGGCATCACCATTAAAGCTTAACCCCTTTGGCGCGCTCATCGATAGTCAGCGCCACGCGATTTCTCACATAAATCGGTGCGGCATTAAGAGCCGTGACGGTTTTGCCGTCTTGCGCTCTTTTTTTCGCGAGTACGGCAATCTCAAGGGCCGTAGCCGGACTTTTCTCCAAGACCCGCACGCTGCCGGGAAGGTCAATGCAATCGGCATATCGATTGAAGGCATCACCCGAGACGGCTGTTGCCCCGATTCTCTCACACAAGGCCTCCAAGTCCTCGGGCTTAGCGACGAGGGCCTCTAAAAGCGTTGAGCAAAGAAAACGGCCCTTAACTTCGTAGGCAGCGACGTAACACTCTTTCATGCGAGCATCGAGAGCGACAAGAATGCGACCTTCGAATTGATCCTTGACGGCAACGGCTTCCAGATTTGAAACGGCCACCAGGGGCTTTTCGGTCGCCCATCCGAGCCCCTGAGCCACCCCGCATGCCACGCGTAGTCCCGTAAAAGCGCCCGGGCCCGCTCCGAACGCAATGGCATCGATGTCCCTAAGCGTCAAGCCGCTTTCTTTTAAGACCGTATCGACAAAGGGCAGAATCTGCTCGGAATGCCGGTTGTACTGCGCATCGGATTGATAAAAACGACGGGGACCGTCTAAAAGCGCCACCGACACGGTTTCCGTTGCCGTATCCAAGGCCAAAATTCTCTCAAAAGTCATACTTTTTTCCACGAAAATACCGTTTGAAGCGTTGCACTCAACGCTTCGGTGTGTTTGAGCTTTTCCGTCCAAAGCGCAGCCGGGGCCGCCACATCGCTCACAAGAGCGTTACTGTCGTCTAAAACAAAGGCCCGAAACACCGGCAGAAGCGTTGCTTTTCTCACATCGGCCACGAAAACCCAACGCTCTTGCTTTTCAATTCCGGAAAGCGCTTTGACGTAATTAATTGCCGATAAACCCTCCATGACGCGACGGACATCCTGCTGAGGGGTATCTGTCAGGCGCGTCAGTTGCGTGAGTGTACAAATCGGCGTCCGATTGTCTTTTTCCAAATCCGCGAAAATCTTTAAAAACGCCAAGGCGGTGAAAAAGTCATTGCCCGGCTTGCTGTGGTCCACACAACGCCGGCAGAAAAGCTGCGGAATGACGGCCGTAATGGCCGCTCCGGCAAAAAACAGGTACCAGGCGACATAAATCCAGAGGATGAAAACCGGCAAGGCCGCAAATGCCCCGTAGATATTGGAAAACGTTCCCACCGACACGTAATAGGCAAAGATGCGCTTGACAACAAGGCCGACAACCGAGACGATCAAGCCCCCGAAAAGCGCATCGCGAAACCGTACGACGCAGTACGGAACGAATTTATAAATGGCCGCAAAGCAAAGCGTCTGCAGGGCAATGACGCCGAGCGGGTAAAAATAGCGCGAGAACCCGGCGTCGACCCCTTCGAGTGTTAAAGCCGCGATTTTGCCCGTAAATGACAGGCTGACGGCGACAAAAAGGGGCCCGGCCGTTACAAGAGCCCAGTACAAGAGCACGCGCTGCACGAAGGGGCGCTCACGGCGAATCCGAAAGATGCGATTGATGGTGACAAATAGGCCGTTAATTAAAAGAATGCCCGTGATAATCAAGCCGACGATACCGAAGGTTGTAAGGCCCGCCGCATGAGAACTGAATTCGCGCAAATACGCCACAATCACTTCCGAGTACTGCTCGGGAATAAAGCTTGTAAGAATCAGGGACTCGAGCGCCTCACGCTCGGAAGAAAAAGACGGAAACGCTGCAAAAATCGCAAGCGAAATCGCAAGAACGGGGACAATCCCCAATAGACTGGCAAGTGCCATGCCCGAAGCCGTTTCCGACAAGCGAATTTCGCGCAGTCGTGCAACGAGAAACGAGAACAACTCGCGGCCGGAAAAAAGGATTCCCGAGTCGCGCAACTTATCGCGAAGACGCATTGCATCGCCGTTTTCAGTCTCTCCGAAAATCTTCAAAAAACCACCTCGCAAGTTTCGTACGGTAGCGCGTTTGTTTAAAATCCTTATCTTACCCTTTTCGGGCTATCGATTGCTTTTGAAGGACCAATTATGCGTGCCAGTCAATTTTTTATTTCAACATTGAAGGAAGCGCCTTCGGACGCGGAAATTCCCAGTCAGGTGTACTCAATTCGGGCGGGGTTGATTAAAAAGCTCGCCGCGGGTGTGTATACCCTCATGCCGATGGGCTATCGCGTTATCGAAAAAATCGAACGCATCATTCGAGAAGAAATGCGGCGTGCAGGTTCCGTAGAGCTTTCGATGCCGATTGTGCAACCGGCCGAATTGTGGCAGGAATCGGGTCGGTGGCTCAAATACGGGCCCGAGCTCTTACGCTTTAAAGATCGCCATGACCGCGATTTTGTCATTCAGCCTACGAGCGAAGAAGTCATTACCGATGTCGTGCGCAGCGAGATTACGAGCTGGCGACAACTGCCGGTCAATCTTTACCAGATTCGTACGAAATTTCGCGATGAGCGCCGTCCGCGTTTCGGCGTGATGCGCGCCCGCGAATTCATTATGAAAGACGCCTATAGTTTTGACCGCGATACCCAAGGCGCACAAAAAAGCTATGATACGATGTATCAGGCGTATGAGAAAATCTTTACGCGCCTAGGCCTTACGTTCCGTGCCGTGCGCGCCGACACGGGGGCTATCGGCGGCTCTCGCTCGCACGAATTTCAGGTTATTGCCGAGGTGGGCGAGGATTTGATTGCCTACTGTCCGACAAGCGACTATGCCGCCAATATTGAGCTTGCCGAGGCTGCTTCCGTTTTAAACGGTCGACATGAGGCTAAAGAGCCCTTGGTTAAACACCCGACCCCGAATAAGGAAAAGTGCGAAGACGTCGCACCTTTCCTCGGAATCGACTTACTGCGTTGTGTCAAATCGATTGTTCTCGCGCAAGATGCCGTCGATGAAAACGGCAATCCCCTTCCCCCTCGCATCGTACTCATTTTGCTTCGAGCCGACCACGACTTAAACGAAGTCAAAGCCGGGAAATTAGAAGAGCTCAAAGAGGGTTTCCGCTTTGCGACGGAAAAGGAAATTGCCGATCACTTTTGCGGTGCCACCCCGGGTAGTTTAGGCCCGGTCGGCATTGCCGACGATGTTGTCGTGTATGCCGACAAGACCGTCGCAGACATGTCCGATTTTTGCTGCGGTGCCAATGAAACGGGCTTCCACTACACGGGTGTGAATTTCGGTCGCGACCTTTCGGAACCGAAAGTCGCAGACTTAAGAAACGTCGTTGCCGGGGACAAGAGCCCGGACGGCAAGGGTGTTCTGGCGCTGCAGCGCGGTATTGAAGTCGGTCACGTCTTTTACCTCGGGCGCAAGTATTCCGAATCCATGCACGCAACTTTTTTAGATGAAAACGGCAAGCCCCGGTTTATCGAAATGGGTTGCTACGGCATCGGCGTGACGCGCCTTTTGGGAGCCGCCATCGAGCAGCGCCACGACGAGAAAGGCATCCTCTGGCCCGTGCAGATTGCGCCCTTTGAAGTGGTCATCTGCCCGATGGGCCTGAAAAAGAGCGAAGCGGTACGAAAAGCCGCCGAAAAGCTTCACGATGCCTTAGAAAAAGAAGGAATCGACGTTATGTTGGACGACCGTGATTTACGCGCTGGCGTGATGTTTGCCGACTGGGAATTAATCGGGGTTCCGCACCGCATCGTCATCGGCGAACGGGGATTGAAAACCGGGGAACTTGAGTACACGGCACGCGATGCCATGGATAAAAAGACCATGATTGCCGAGGATAAAACCGTCGACTTCCTTGTGAAAAAGATTCTCGGATAGGCGCTTTTGCCTATGGATAACCACTCGTTCTTGTGAAAAAATCTCAATAATCAAAGACTTTTGGGAGATGTGTCATGCAGGAAATGAAGCCGCTCGTACGAGTCATCGATGATGACGATGCCATGCGCCGCTCTTGGGCCTTTCTCATCGAAGGCGAAGGCTGGAACGTCATCACCTACTCGGATGCACTCGATTTTCTTTCGAGCAATGATTTTCACCGTCCCGGGTGCATTGTATTGGACGTGCGCATGCCGCGCATGAGCGGTCTGGAATTGCAAGATCGATTGATGAAACTGAAGGTCGACTTGCCGATTATCTTTATTTCCGGACACGGCGACATCGATATGGCCGTTCACACTTTAAAGATCGGCGCCGTTGACTTTTTGCAAAAGCCTGTCGACGATCAACGTCTTTTAAACGCGATTAATAAGGCCGTGTCCACGAACCTCATTCATCGGCGCAATGAAGAGGAGCTTTCGAACTTTAAGGCGCGCCTTGAGAACCTCACGGCTCGCGAACGCGAAGTGATTCGTATGGTCGCTCAAGGCATGAGCAACAAGGCTTTGGCCGATACGCTTAACATCAGCGAAAAAACCGTTCAAGTGCACCGGGGATCTGCGTATCGCAAACTCGGAATCCACAATGCCGCGGAAATCGCGCGTATGATGATTTTGTCCGGCGATCCGCTTTAAAGAGTTTTTTCATCCGTCAGGAGTCCGCCCGAGCCATCGGGCGGTTTCTTTTATGAATCAGCAACTGAGAAATACGTTTTTACTGTTCCTTACGGCCTTTATCTGGGGCACGGCCTTTGTGGCTCAAAGTGTCGGCAACGAGCTCGTCGGTCCGTTTACCTTTACCGCTGCGCGCTCGATTCTCGGCACCCTGGCCTTGTTTGTCCTTGCCGCCCTATTCGACTGCCTCCTGCCGAGCAAAACCGCAGTCGGGACCTTTACCGAGCGCTGGTGCGATAAAAAACTTTGGCGTACGGGCTTCGGTTGCGGCTTTTTTTTAGTTTCGGGTACTTTGCTGCAGCAATACGGACTCTTGTGGACCACGGTCGGGAAAGCCGGGTTTATCACGAGTCTTTACATCATCATCGTTCCGATTGCAGGCTTCTTTCTCGGGCGTCGCCCGACGCGTTTGACCCTGATTGCCGTTCCCGTGGCTCTGACGGGTCTGTTTTTCCTATGCTTTAGAGCGGCTTCCTGGCGACTTGACTTCGGCGACATCCTCATTTTTCTCGGCGCCTTTGCTTTTTCCGGGCACATTCTCTTTATCGACCGGTACGCAGGCAACCTGGACGCCGTGCGTATGAGTTGCATTCAATTCTTGTTTTGCTTTGTCGTCTCGGGACTTGCCGCCCTGGCCTTTGAAGGGATTGACGTGGAAACTCTCCGAGAAGCGGCATTTCCGATTTTTTACGCCGGCGTCTTAAGCAGTGCCGTGGCCTACACGCTGCAGATTATCGGTCAGCGAGGCGTCAACCCCACGGTTGCAAGTCTTGTACTGAGCCTGGAGTCCGTCATCAGCGTTCTTGCCGGCTGGGTTCTTTTAAACCAAACTCTGACCGGGAGGGAAGTCTTCGGATGCGTTCTCATGGCTGTTGCCATCGTCCTCGCGCAACTGCCGGATCGGTTCGGACGGTTTCGCTAGAGCGCTCCTGAGAAAAGTCAGTCCGAGGCGCCCTTTTCGGACACTCTCGGGCCGGCAAAAAGCGCTCGCAATGCTCTCGATCCGTAAATGACCGAGAGCTCCGCGTCCCTTCGGGGCTGCCGGAACGCTACCGAAGAGGCGTCACGTGCTTGACGTCTAGCTCGATTCTATTCCAATCCTTATCGACCTTAGCCGAAATCTCGCACGGGGCATTGCGACTGACATGCGACCAATCCTTGTCATCGTCTAATTCGGCGACAATCGTATCGCCGGCCTCATCGGTAAAAAGATACTTGTCGCTACGAACGTGCTTGGTAAAACGTCCGCGCAACGTGACGAAGTCATCATCACGGGCCGTCTCTTTCAGCGTCTTAATCGTGATGGGTGTGCTCGTGTCAAATCCTCGGGGACGAGAGGCGGCAGCGTGCGATGCATGGTCATCAAAGCCCACGGGACACGCATCGTGGGAAAAGGCAGGTGTCGCAAAGAGCCCTGCCGCACAAAGAGCCGATAAAAGCATAATGTTTTTTTTCATAGATCACTCCGAAAGTCAAGCCGGCCGTGCTTAGGCCGGACGGTATAAGTATCTTGAGGGTAGCCGGCTTTTTCTGTCAAGCGAATTTTTGCGAGAGACCGGAAAACTTTGTAGCCGATTGTTGCCGTGAAAAGAGCGGGGGGCGGATACTCTTCCTACTTGCTCGCAACCGGCCGAAAAAAAGCCGGCACGCACTCACAAACGGCCGGCGATTAAGATTCTTTAATGAGCTATTTTTCTTCGAATAAGTAATCTTTATTTAACACCGTTGCATCGTGTTTGCGACGCATGGCGGCGTAATAGGCCGACTCATCGGCGCGTCCGAGCATGACCGCTAACTCGGCCTGATCGGACTCTAACCGTTCTTTTTGAGCCGGGGCAATCGTGCTCTTTTCCACGGAAACGAGCATGTAGCCGATATCGCCTTCAACGCCGATGACGGTCGGAAGATCCTTGGCCGGCACGCGCATCACAGCCGTGACGACCGGATATGTGTACATACCGGGCTTGCTGCGCGAAATCGTCTCCTCTTCGTCAAACATCACGCCGCTCGGTGTCTTTCCGGCTTTGATTTCCTCCAAAAGCTTTTTGCCGTCGACGGCAGCCATTTCCATGGCTTTTTCCGTTGTAAGGTCATTTTTAATGCGTTCCTTGCACGCCTCGAAATCTTCGATGTGGCTCGGACGGTACTTGGTCACGCGGGCGGAAACCAAGGTGTTGGACGACACCTCAATGGCCTGCGTGTTTCTCTTTTCCTTCAGGCACTCCTCGGAAAAAAGCGCTTCCAAGACGGCCGCATTTAAGAAGTGACGATGCCCGGGTTTATGGACACCCGAAGACACAACTCCCTCGAGCTTGACGGACTTTAAGTTGTACTTATTTATCACCCCTTCGAGCGAATCGCTTTGCTCGTAAACCGTGTTGGTAAAGTTTTCGGCTTCGGCCGCAAACTTCTTTTGAGCTTCCTGCTCTTTGTAAAGTTCGACGATTTCGGCACGGCAATCCTTAAAGGACTTTACGTGTGCGGGGACAATGTCGGTGACATAGATGATGTGGTATCCGAAATCGGTCTCAACCGGACCGAGAATATCGCCCTTCTTGGCCTTGAAAACCGCTTCGTCAAACGCCGGAACCATCATGCCCTGACCGAACAAATCCAGGTCCCCGCCCGACGCGGCGCTCCCCGGATCTTGAGAATTTTTCCGCGCGAGATCGGCAAAGGTCTTCGGATTGGCTTTCACCTTAGCCAAAAGGCCTTCAGCCTTTTTAAGCGCGGCTTCTTTACCCTTTTCAAAGTTAATCAGAATATGACTGGCACGGCGCTTCTCAGGCACTTTAAAGCGGTTCTGGTTTTGCTCGTAAAACGCACGAATCTCTTCTTCATTCGGCTCGACGTCCTTGAAAAGATTCGGTGTAAACACGACGTACTCGACGTCGATTTCATCGGGAATCTCGAACTTTTTCTGGTTATCCATCCAGTAGGTCCGAGCCTGCTCGTCGGTAATCGAAATCTTCTCAATGTACTTTTCAAGCCCGATGGTGTGAACCTTGACGTTGCGCTCTTCGTTTAAAAGCATGTTGACATGTTTGGCAAGCGTCAAGGGCGCGATGGCGCTGCGCGCAATGCCGCCCGCAAGAAGCTGACGGGAAATGTCCCGACGAATCGTGTAGACGAAATACTCATCGCTCTGACCGGTCCCGCGCAGGTAGTTTTCATAGAGATCACGGGAGAACTTGCCGTCTTTTTGGAATGCCGGGAAGGACTTGATCATCTCGATGGCCGTCGCTTCCGTAATCTCGACGTATTCTTGGGTCGCTTCGCCCTGCAAGGACCGTTCGGTCATGATATTGCGCAAAATCATTGCGCGGGCATCCTGACTTTCGAGCATATTGGGGCGGAACTGCTCGCCCAACCGTGAGCGTAGGTTATCGAGCTGTTTTCGCTTTTGTTGATCGAAATCTTGCGGCAGAATCGACTCATCGTCGACCTTGGCTAGGGCACCGTCATCGCTGACCATACGGTTGTACGAATAAATACCGGTGACGACGAAACTCGGAATCACGAGAACCATCGCGATAAACATCAGCCAGCGTTTGTGTGTACGGAATACCTCAAGGAGCATAACCAGTCATCCTAGGAACAAAAATAAGCACCGACAAAAAAGGCGAAACGCCACGGAACAACGCGCTTCGCCTCTTTGTTAAAAAAGTTGGCGGAGTGGACGGGACTCGAACCCGCGACCCTCGACGTGACAGGCCGATATTCTAACCAACTGAACTACCACTCCGCACTTGATTCCGGCGAACCCGGAAACCAAATTCCGAAGAGCGTCATTTTACAGCATCCTCGCTCTTTTTCAAGGCCTGTTGTGACAAAAAATCCCTCTTCGAAAAGTTGCCGTATCGGCGCATTTTTATGCACAAAGCAGACCTTTCAAGAGGCCTTTTTCGTGCGTTACCACGAAATCAAGTCTGCGCCTGAAAATGCGTTCGGGGTCTGACTTGACCCCGAACGGAAAAAACTGGTGGATGCTGAGAGTCTCGAACTCCCGACCTACGCCGTGTAAAGGCGCCGCTCTTCCAACTGAGCTAAGCATCCCTTTTTCAGGAGGCGCTACTTTACAGCATCTTTTAAAATTTTGCTCGGACGAAAGCGCGGCGCACGGCTTGCCGGGACAGAAACCTGCTCGCCGGTCTTAGGATTGCGGCAGACCCGTTCGGAACGTCGTGTGACGGAAAACGATCCGAAACCGGTGATTGCCACCGTCTGCCCCTTGGCCAATGCTTTCGTGACGGCCTCAAGCATCACGTCCAAAGCCTTGGCGGCCTGCGCACGCGTCAAGGATGCGCCCTCGGATGTCTGGGCAATTAGCTCGCGTTTGTTCATGGAACTCTCCGGTTTCCTGTTTATTAAAGTGAGTGACGAGGGCACACTATAGCATTCGGAACCGGAACACCCAAAAAAGAACGTCTCCTCATTTGAGCAAAACGACTCAGTCAGACCGGCAACCGATTGCCTTACCTGCCGGCACAACACCGTGTCAGCGTCGGGCACAGGGACTCCGAGACCTGACGGCAACGCAAATGCGTTACGCCGGTAGCCGGGGCAAACCGGATTAACCCGATCCGAAGGATCCCGTGACGAATCAAGACGCGAAAGCCCCCTTTCGGGGGCCTTCGGCTGCACTCGATTGCACAAACCCGAAAAACAGCTACCGGGTGACGGCGCCGGATTTGGCCACTTGAACATCCGTCGGGACAACAAGCGTTTGGGTTTTTGCCTCTTCCTTTTTCACCAAGGGGTGTAGGGGCAACACGAGCGCCTGTGTGAGCACTTCATCAATCCAGCGCACCGGAATGATCTCCAAACCCGTCTTGACGTTCTCGGGAATCTCCGCAAGGTCCTTAAGATTACTTTGCGGGATGAGAACCTTCTTGATTCCGCCGCGCATAGCCGCGAGGAGTTTTTCCTTTAAGCCCCCGATCTCGAGAACTTCCCCGCGCAGAGTAATCTCGCCTGTCATCGCCACGTCGGGACGAACCGGATTGTTGGTCATCGCCGAGACAATGGCCGTCGTAATAGCTGCACCCGCACTCGGGCCGTCCTTGGGCGTGGCGCCTTCGGGAAAGTGGATATGCCAATCGGTCGACGTGAAAGCCGTAGGCTCGATTCCGAGTTTCTGAGCGCGAGAGCGCACGACGCTACGAGCGGCCTCCACGCTTTCTTTCATCACATCCCCTAAGGAACCCGTACGTTGCACCACCCCTTTTCCGGGGAAGACCACCGCTTCGACCGTCAGGATATCGCCGCCGACCTCGGTCCAAGCCAGGCCGTTCACCTGCCCGATTTGGGGCTCTTTTTGAGCCGTTCCGAACGTAAAGCGACGAACGCCTAAGTAGTCCGCTAAGTTCTTTTCCGTCACGAGAACCGGCTTCTTGACTTCGGACTTGCCTGCGTCGTTTCGGCGCACGATCTTGCGGAAAATCTTACCGACGGCGCGTTCCAACGCGCGAACTCCGGCCTCGCGTGTGTAATAGCGTACGATGTCGCGGATTGCCCCTTCGGTAATCGAGACCTCGTTTTTCTTCACGCCGTTCAGATGCATTTGCTTGGGAATCAGGTGTTCGGCGGCAATGTGGTATTTCTCGTCTTCCGTGTACCCATCAAGATGGATGACTTCCATACGGTCGAGCAATGCAGGCGGAATCTCATAGGAGTTGCTCGTAGCTACAAACATCACGTCCGATAAGTCGAAATCCACGTCGACGTAGTGATCCTGGAAGGTCTTGTTTTGTTCCGGATCGAGCACTTCGAGAAGAGCCGCAGCCGGGTCGCCCCGGAAGTCCGAGCCGAGCTTGTCGATTTCGTCCAAAAGAAAGAGCGGGTTTCTTACGCCCGCTTTCACGAGCGATTGAATGATTTTTCCGGGCATAGATCCGATGTAGGTGCGTCGATGACCGCGAATTTCGCTTTCATCGTGCACACCGCCCAAGGCCATACGCACGAATTTACGGTTGGTTGCGCGCGCAATCGATTCGCCCAAACTCGTTTTACCGACGCCGGGCCCCCCGACCAGGCACAAAATCGGCGCCTTGAGTTTTCCGACACGCTTTTGAACCGCGAGGTACTCCAAAATCCGTTCTTTGACTTTTTCCAATCCCCAGTGGTCGGCATCCAAAACCTTCGCGGCACGCTTCAAATCCGTGCTCACGCGGCTTTTGGCTTTCCACGGCAACTCCAAGAGCGTATCCAAATACCCGCGAATAACCGTTGCTTCGGCACTCATCGGTTGCATCAGGCGCAGTTTTTTAAGTTCCGACAAGGCACTTTCTTCGGCCTCCTTACTCATGCCGCAGGCCAAAATACGCTGACGGTAACTGTCGAGGTCATCGCTCGGAAGCGCCTCTTCCCCGCCGAGTTCTTTTTGGATGGCCTTCATCTGCTCGTTGAGGTAATAGTTGCGCTGGTTTTTATCCATCGCCTGCTTCACGCGCCCGTGAATGCGCTTTTCCACTTGCAGGATATCCATCTCGCCCATGATGAACCCCAGGAGCAGATTCATGCGATCTGCAAGCGAGGCCGTCGATAAAAGCTTTTGTTTATTTTCCAGCGAAATCGGCAGGTGACCGGCCACGGCATCGGTTAAGTGCTCGGCATCTGTCATCGAAGAGATCGAGTCAGTGACTTCACTTGTGAATTTCTTACTTTCCTTGGCATAGGTGAGAAAGTTTTGAACAACGGCGCGTCGCAAGGCCTCAATCTCGTTTTTATTGGTCACTTGTGTGGTAAAGAGCAAGGCTTTGGCCGTAAGGACCCCGTCCTCGGAAAACGCCTCGAGTTTGACGCGTTCATGCGCCTCGACGAGCGCCTTGACGGTGCCGTCCGAGAGCTTGAGCATCTGCAAAATTTTAGCCGCAACACCGACATCGAACAGTTGCGAGGTTTTCGGATCGTCGGCCTTCGGATCGCGTTGCGTGACCAGAATCACGCGCCGGTCGCCCTGCATGGCCGCTTCAACGGCCTTCAAGGACTTCGCACGACCGATAAAAATCGGCAACACGGTGTGCGGAAACACGACAACATCCCGAATCGGAATGACCGGGGAGACAAACACTTCAGGTACTGTAAATTCTGTACTCATCGTAACCTATAGAAAAAAAGTCGGACTACCTGCTTTGTATATGAGGGCAGTCCGTACTATTTTCAACTCAAATGCGTTTTCGTGCTCGGTTTAGGCCGAAGTTTTTTTCTCGTACGAGACCCTAAGCCCCGTGCCGGTCTTATCGGCATCCAAACGCACGAGTTCGACATTTTTATCAGACGGAATCTCGTACATCGGCTCCAAAAGAGCGCCTTCGAGAATCGAGCGAAGACCGCGTGCCCCGGTCTTGCGTTCCAAAGCCAGGCGTGCAATGGCCGTTACTGCCTTGTCGGTCACCTCAAGACGCACGCCGTCCATAGCAAAGAGCTCGGTAAACTGCTTGACAAGCGCGTTTTTGGGCTCGGTCAGAATCGCCCGAAGCGCGTCTTGCGTTAACTCGGCCAAACACGCCGTCACGGGAAGGCGCCCGACAAGTTCGGGAATCAGCCCGAATTTGACAAGGTCCTTAGGCTCGCACTGCGCGATTAAGTCCGACAGCTCCGTCTCGGATTTTTTCTTCACCTCGGAAGAAAACCCGATACCCGAACGCCCTTCGGTGCGCTTACCGATGATTTTCTCGAGT
This sequence comes from uncultured Sutterella sp., assembly GCA_900542805.1. GTDB lineage: Bacteria > Pseudomonadota > Gammaproteobacteria > Burkholderiales > Burkholderiaceae_F > Duodenibacillus. The sequence continues at coordinate 33,518 of UQOW01000012.1, read as the reverse complement.
CCGTCGAAAGCCCCGCCGCAGATAAACAAAATATTGGTCGTGTCAACGGGAATCATGGCTCCACGCGGATTTTTGCGACCGCCGGCTGCAGGAACGTTACACACCGTTCCTTCAATGAGTTTTAAGAGCGCCTGCTGAACCCCCTCGCCCGATACGTCTCGGGTAATCGACGGGTTTTCGCTTTTACGGGCGATTTTGTCCAATTCGTCCAAATACAAAATCCCCCGCTCGGCCTTTTTCACGTCGCCGTCGGCCGCCTGCAACAGCTTATGAATGATGTTTTCGACATCTTCCCCGACGTACCCGGCTTCCGTTAACGTCGTCGCATCGGCGATGGCAAAGGGAACCTTCAAAACACGAGCAAGCGTTTGTGCCAGGAGCGTTTTGCCCGAACCCGTCGGTCCGATGAGCAAAATATTGGACTTTTGTAATTCAACGTCAGAACCCGAAGCCAAGTGCTTCAGTCGTTTGTAGTGGTTGTAAACGGCCACCGAAAGAATGCGTTTGGCCTTTTCCTGACCGATGACATAGTTACAAAGGTGCGCATGAAGCTCGGAGGGGGTCGGAAGAGCCTCGTCGAAAGTCTCCGAAGACGCTTTCTCGGGCGTACCCTCCGCACTCCCTTCAAGCGCAGCATTTAAGCCCTTGATACAGCGGTCGCAGACGTAAATACCCCGCCCCGTATCAATCAGTTCCGCGCAGTCTTCGCGGCACCGTCCGCAAATACTGCATCGTTGCGTATCGTGTGTCGTCATAAAAAGCCCTCTTAAACAGACGTCCCTTGGGCCCGGTGCGTGAGAATGCGGTCAATCAGACCGTACTGAAGCGCCTGACTCGGGGACATATAGTTATCCCGATCCGTATCACGGGCAATCGTCTCAAGGGACCGGCCGGTTTTTTCCGCCAACACGGCATTTAACAGCTGCTTTAAATCCTGAATTTCTTTGGCCTGAATGGCAATATCGCTGGCCATGCCGCGACTGCCGCCCGAAGGCTGGTGAATCATGATGCGGGAATTGGGAAGCGAATAGCGCTTACCCTTGGCGCCGGAGGCAAGAAGAAATGCCCCCATGGAGGCGGCCATCCCCACGCAAATGGTCTGCACGTCGGGCTTAATAAATTCCATCGTATCGAAAATCCCGAGACCCGCGTACACAGAACCTCCCGGGCTGTTGATGTAAAGCGAAATATCCTTATCGGGGTCTTCGCTTTCTAAAAAAAGCAACTGAGCGATAACCAAATTCGCGCTCTCGCCGGTCACTTCGCCGTTTAAAAACACAATACGGTCACGCAGCAGGCGCGAATAAATATCAAAACTCCGCTCGCCGCGAGCACTTTGCTCAACGACCATCGGAATGAGCATATCATCAACGGGACGCATACGGTTTGCCTCAAAAAAATGAAAAAGCGGGAACCGAGAATACCCCGATTTCCGCTTTGTCGGTAAGTTCGGGACCGATTCTTACTTCTTCATCAGGCCGTCAAACGGAACGATTTCTTCCGTGGTCTTGGCTTGCGAGAGAACGTACTCGACAACCTTAGTTTCGGTTGCCACATTTCCGAACGCATTGACCTGATTCTTGTCGCTTAAAAATTCCTTCTTCACGGCTTCGGCATCTTCGTAGCTGGCGGCAATTTCACTGGCCAGCTTCTCGATATCCTCCTGCGTGGCAAGAAGGTTCTTTTCCTGCACGAGTTTGTGAACGAGGATACCTAAGACAACACGTTTTTGCGCTTCGGGCTTGAACATATCAAGCGGAAGCTTGGGAGCCTTCTTCGGATCTAAGCCGAACTGCTTTAAGTTTTGAACGGCTTCCTGTGCCAGGCGTTCCTGCTCTTGCTCGGTCATGGCCTTGGGAGCGGGGAACGGAGCAAGCTTGGCAACGGCGTCCATCACTTCGACCTTGGTACGAGACAAAAGGCGTGCCTTGACTTCGCGCTCCAGATTCTTACGCACTTCGGCACGCAAGGCCTCGACGGAATCCTGGCCGAGCTTTTTGGCAAACTCGTCATTGAGTTCCGGCAGAATCGGGGTCTTAATCGCCTTCACGGTCACGTCAAAGTCCGCCGTCACACCGGCCAAGGACTTTTCGGCGTAATCGTTCGGGAACGTGAGCTTGAAGGTCTTGGTTTCGCCGACACCCATGCCGCGCACGGCTTCTTCAAATTCCGGGAGCATACGACCGGCGCCGACAACCATTTGGAAGTTTTCCGCCGTGCCGCCCTTGAAAGCCACACCGTCTTTCATGCCCTTAAAGTCAATCGTCAGGACATCCTCGTCGGCCGCCTTGCGTCCCTGCTCGTCCACGAGCGTGGCGCGCTGCTTACGCATTACTTCCACGGTCTTGTCAACTTCGACGTCGGTCACGGGGCACACATAGCGCTTTAACTGCAAATCGGCAAAAGACGGAAGCGTAAATTCCGGATAGCACTCGACGACAGCCTTAAAGCGAAGGTCTTCGCCTTCCTTGGTTTCAACCGGCGTGATTTCGGGCTGACCGACCAGCATGAGTTTGGCTTCTTGGGCTGCCTTATCGAACTCGCGGACAATCAAATCGTTTAATGTTTCCACATACGCATCGTGTCCGTACATCGCACGAACGGTCGCAGGCGGCACGTGACCGGGGCGGAAACCGGCGATCTTAGCCTTCTTGGCATAGCGCTTTAACGCCTCTTCCGTGCCCTTTTTCAATTCTTCGGCACTCACCGTAAATTCGACGGATTTTTCAAGCGGGTTCTTTTCGGGCTCGGCCGCCTTCACTTCTTCGGTCTTGACGGGCTCTTGAGCCGCCTGGTCTTGAACGTTTTCAGTCATCGCAGAAATTTTTCCAAATAGCCGATGCCCCGAAAAAGGGCAGATTCGGCGGGTTTAAACAACAAAAAGAAATCGAGCCGACACGCATGGCAGGTTCGAAGTGAGGTGCATTATACTGATTCGCTCGATTTTCAGTACGACAAAGCCCGCTCGGACAACCGCAAAACGGACGAAACGGCCTGACCTTCTTAAGAGATTGCTTTTATGGAAAAACTCTTTCTCGGATTTGACGCCGGAACCCAAAGCGTGAAGGTTTCCGTGTACGACGCCTCCTGGAAGTGTCGCGCAACCTACGCCAAGCCGACCACATTACACACCCCCAAGCCCGACCGTGTGGAAATGGACCCCGATGAGTACGTCGCCTTAACCGTCGAAGGCATTGCCGCCTGCGTCCGAGAGATTCGAGCCAAGGGACTCGATCCGGCCCAAATTCAGGCTGTCATGGGAGACGGCATCATCTGCGGCATTTGCGGCGTGGATGCTGAAGGAAATGCCGTGACGCCCTACGTCAATTACCTCGATAGCCGCACGCAAAAAGACTGTGATCGAATCAACGCATTAAACCTTCCGATTTGGGCTCAAGAAACGGGTAACCCCGAGGCCCTTTGCCTATTTCCGGCGATGTTCGCCCGCTGGTTTCTTGCCAACAGTCCGACATTTGTCGAAAAAGGCGTGAAGTTCATGCATAACGCTCCGTATATTTTGGCGCATTTAGCCGGACTTAAGGGTGCCGATGCCTTTATCGACTGGGGCACGATGTCGGGCTGGGGACTCGGGTACAAAGTCGAAGAAAAGTGCTGGAGCCCTGAACAATTAAGGATTCTCGGAATCGATGAGCGCTACATGCCGCGCATTGTCAAGCCCTGGGACACAATCGGTACCATCGGTCCGCAGATGGCCCGAAAAACGGGTTTAAAAGAAGGCACCCTCGTGTGCGCCGGTGCGGGCGATACGATGCAGTCAATGTTGGGCTCGGGTGTCTTTTCCTCCGACAAGGGCGTGGATGTGGCCGGAACCTGCTCGATGTTTTGTGTCTCGACCAAGGGAATCGTTCCGGCGTTATCGAAAAAAGGGACCGGATTGATTTTCAATAGCGGCACTCTCAAAGACACCTATTTTTACTGGGGCTACATTCGGACGGGAGGGCTTGCGCTTCGCTGGTTTAAAGACAACATCTGCCGCAAGGAAGAGGATTCCTCTTACTATCGAGAACTGTCCGAAGGCGCCGCAAACGTCAAACCCGGTTGTAACGGCGTCGTGTTCTTACCGTACCTGACCGGGGGGTCAGGCCCTAACGCCAAGTTAAGCGGGTGCTTACTTAATATGACGCTTAAAGACGACATCTTCGTGGCTTGGCGGGCGGTTTTGGAAGCCATCGGTTACGACTATATGGAAATTACCGACACGTACCGCAAGGCCGGCGTCACGCTCGATACCGTGACCGTCACCGAAGGCGGCAGTCGTGACGAGCTTTGGAATCAGATCAAAGCCGACATGCTCGCAAGTCGCGTCGTACGGTTTCGAAATGCCGGGGGTGCCGTCGTCACCAATTGCGTCTTTGCGGCCTTGGCAAGCGGAGCTATCGACGAGCCGATTAAGTCCTTAAAGCGGACGATTCAAATGAATGCCGCCTACCTACCCGATGAAGAAAACACACGCCTTTACCGGCGCCTTTATGACTTGAAGACACGTTTAGTGAAAAGCGACATGGAACAAGCGTTTGATACGCTCGTTCAAATGCGTGAAGAATAAGGAAAATCCTGCGACTGACCGGCGTCAATCGGCTTTCCGGAAACTTGAAGAGACCGCTGACCGGTCTCTTCGGGACAGCACGAAAGCGCTTGTCCCCCCGAATGATTTCGGGGAAAAATTATCGCAAAGGCAATCGACAGCCTAGGACGCGAACGACTTTAAGGGCGTTACTGACACGCAAATCGGTTTTACCGCTTAACAGCCGATAAAACGTCGTGCGTTCGATTCCGGAGGCTCCTGCCACACGAATCATGCCGATTTCATGGCAAATCTCACTTAAAACACGACTGACCGCCAGGCCGTCTCCAGCATCGGCCTTGCAGGCGACATTCAGTCGTTCTTGGTAATCTTTTCTCAGTTCCTTAGGTAGGAACAACCCGCTGTGAGAACGTCTAGTCATACTCACTCATCTCCGTTACGTTGCCTCCTGTTCCTCTTGACAATCAAGAGCAGAAAAACATGCTGTTTAAAAAAGGAAGTCTCGAGCTGACGTGAGTCAGAGGTCAGAGCGTGAATCCCGGCTTGCTCCCTAGCTATGCGTAAGAACGCGGGCGATTGCATCACACGCTAATGAAGCTGTCGGCCGCAAAAGCGTTTCATGCATTTGCGTGAAGCGTTCGACAAGAAAAGCACGACGAGACGGCTTCAACTGCTCTAGTATACTGTATGCAATCGCTTCGGGGGTGCAATAGTATTGTAAAAACTCCGGCACAAGTGCCTCATCCGAAAGGATGTTGGGCAAACTTACGTATGGAATCAAGCCTTTATTGCGCATAAGCCAGGCCGTAAGAGCCGGCATTTTGTAGCCGACAACCAACGGTTTTTTAAAGAGAGCCGCCTCCAGTGTTGCCGTTCCCGAAGCGGCAATCACGGCATCGGAAGACTCCAAAACCGTGTGGTTGCGTCCGACGGTAACGTAAAGCGCCTCGGCAAACTTCGGGTACCGTGCCGCAACCGAAAGGATTTTTTGACGCGCTTGCTCGGTCATCGCCGGAAGCACGAAGGCAATCTTGCCGCCCACAAGCGTGACGAGCTTTTCACAGGCGGCAAAGAAAACGGGGCCGCACCCGCTTACCTCATCCACGCGCGAGCCCGGCAAAACGGCGATGACCGTTTGCGTCTCAGGGGCAATTCCGAGCAACGTGCGGGCCCGAGCCGTATCGGGCACCATCGGAATGATGCCGGCTAAGGGGTGACCGATGTAAGTCGCCGCTATCCCCGCCTTCCGGTAAATCCCCTCTTCAAAGGGAAAAATCAAAAGCACGTGACGGGCAGAGCGCCTCACAAGTTCGATACGTTCGGGACGCCAAGCCCAAATCGAGGGACTGACCATGTGAATGCACGGAATCCCGGTTCGGGATAACTTTGCTTCGATTCCGAGATTAAAGTCCGGGGCGTCAACACCGATAAAAAGAGCCGGCCGCTCTCGTGCCGCACGATTTAAGAGACGATGCCGCAATCCTAAAATTGCCGGAATGCGTTTAATGACTTCCACATACCCGCGAACACTCAACGTCGATGCGTCTTCCCAAGCCGCAAGTCCCGCCTCGCGCATCTTAGGCCCTGCAACGCCGCAGGGCACGAGATTCGGAAACCGTCGTACAAATTCCGGAATCACCAGACTTGCCAGGAAATCGCCCGAGGCCTCTCCGGCGCACCAAAGGGCATTGCGTTTGACGGTCTCGGTCATATAGGTCTACCGAACGATGCCGCGAGGGCTCGTGACGACAAAGTCGCGCATGTGCATCAAAAGAGGTTTGACATCCTCGGGCGCCGTTTCGATGATGGCATTGATTTCACGCACGGCATCGGCCACAAGATTTCCTTCTCGGTAAATGGCGTGGTATACGCTCTTAATCAGACCGATGAGCTCATTGGTAAAGCCCGCACGACGTAGTCCGACCAGATTTAATCCGTGCGGCAAAGCTGGATTTCCGTTACACATCACATACGGAGGAACGTCCTTGGAAACGGCCGAGGCCCCGCCGACAAAGGCGTGCGTGCCGATGTGCACGAACTGGTGAACACCGGACTGTCCGCCCAAAATGGCAAAGTCTTCGACGTGCACGTGGCCGGCAAGTCCGCAGTTATTGGCGAGGATAATGTCGCTTCCGACTCGGCAGTCGTGCGCCACATGGGCATTGGCCATCAGAAGATTGCGGGACCCGATGCGCGTAATCCCTTCGTCCTGAACGGTACCCGTCGAAAGCGTGCAGTGCTCGCGAATGACGTTATCGTCCCCGATGACAAGCCGAGTCGGCTCGGCATCGTACTTTTTATCCTGAGGATCGCATCCGACAGCCGCTCCGTGATAGATGTGATTGCGCTCGCCGATTTGCGTGATTCCCGACACGCGCACACAGGAATCTAAAACCGTCCCCGATCCGATTTGAACATTCGGACCGATGATGCAAAAAGGACCGACAACGACATCATCGGCCAATCGGGCCGCCGGGTCGACAAGACTGGAAGGGTGAATATGGGCCATGGCTTTTTTAAAAAAAGGGGAATCCGGACCCCCGACACAGCATGGTGCACGGATTCGGTTTTTCAGTGCTTATTCGAAAGTTCCTGAACCTTTTCGGTCAAGACTTTGAGTTCTTCTCGCATACGACTTAGGCGCTGCACGAGAACGATAGTGCGTTCGGCCGCCACGCGCTCTTGGGCCGGGAAAACACCCATCATTGCTTTGGCGCCTTCCTGCCAACGGCGAATGTTCGTCGAAGGTCCGATTTGCACCCCGTCGGGAATGCGGATGTGACCGTTGATGCTCGAGGCGCCGCCGACCATGCAGTGACTGCCGATGTGCGTCGAACCGGCAACACCCGTACAGGCGGCCATCACGGTATGCTCGCCGACGTGCACGTTGTGACCGAGCTGAATCTGGTTATCCAACTTCGTGCCCCGTCCGACCACCGTGTCTTCCAGGGCCCCGCGGTCAACCGTTGTGTTGGCACCGATTTCCACATCGTCTTCGATGCGCACGGCTCCGACCTGCGGAATCTTGACCCATTCGCCCAGAAACGGAGCAAACCCGAAGCCGTCTGCGCCGATAACCGCGCCCGAATGGATGATGACGCGAGATCCGACCTTGCAATCGTGATAGATGCTCGCATTGGCATAGACAATCGTATCGTCGCCGACCGTTGCATTTTCGCCCACATAAGCGCCCGGGAAAATGTGCGTCCGTTCGCCGATGTGAGCCCCTGCCTCAACGACGGCCATCGGGTCGATGCGAGCACTCGGGGCAACCGTGGCTTTTTCCGATACGAATGCACGCTCGGAAATAAAGCCCGTTTCCCGGCCTTTCGCGACTGTGAGCATCACTTGTAATGCCCACGCAAACCAGGCATACGGATTTTGCGTCACCACTAAGGCACGCGTCGGGTTCTTGCCGTACATAGCCGTTGCATCGGCCTCGGTGACCACTAAGACGTCGGCGAGACTGGCAAGCGCTGCATCACGCCACTTACTTTGGGCAAGAAAGGCAATGTGCCCGGCACCGGCGTGCTCCAAGGGAGCAAAGGTAACGATGTCTTTATCCTGAGCATCGCCGTAAAAGGTGCTCGTCAGGCGATTGTCCGAAAGACGAAAAATCGCGTCTGCAAGGAACTTAACCTTCATTTCTGCGCCTTTTTATCGAGGCGGTTAATAACCTGCTCGGTAATATCGGTCTTGGGATTGGCCCACACAGGGTCCTGAATAATCACGTCGTATCCTTGGCTCGAGGCAATTTCCTGAATAATCTTCACGGCCTGCGAGAGAATGAGCTGCGCTTCCTCATTGCTCCGCTGATTGCGCTCTTCGACAAGGGCGCGTTGCTTGCGAGCAATGTCCCGTTCGCTCTCGGCCAAATCGTTACGCTGCTTTAAGCGCTCGGATTCGGTCATGATGGCGTTGTCTTTTTCAAACTTCGCCGCACGGTTCTTGAAGTCGCGCACCAAGCGATTGACTTCGTCTTCGCGGGGCTTGAAGTATTTTTGCAACTTCTTTTGCGCCGCAACAGCCGTTTGGGACTGAGCCAAAATCTTTTGGGGATTGACAACGCCGATTTTGGTGTCGGCTGCCAGAGCACTTCCGGCAACAAACGTTGCACAGGCCAAAGTAACCAAAAGTTTCTTAAACATACGAATTTTCCTCACTATCCAAAAACTTGAATTTTAGAACCCGGTTCCGATTTGGAACTGGAAGCGTTCGGTCTTATCGCCTTCTTTCTTATTAATCGGGAAGGCCAACGAGAACTTTAAGGGCCCTAAGGGCGAGATCCACGCTACGCCGAAACCCCACGAGTAACGCAAATCCGAAAAATCGAGCTTCTGCCGACTGTAACGAACCGTCGTGTCATTGACTCGGTAACCTTCGTAACCCCACACCGTACCGGCATCGAAGAACACGAGGCCGCGCAGCGTCTTATCGGCACCGGGAAGCGGTGTTAAGAGTTCGGCGGAAAACACCACCTGACGGTCGCCGCCTAAGTTATCCCCGTTACCGACATCACGCGGACCCAAAGAGGAACTTTCGTAACCGCGCACCGAGCCGATACCGCCTGCATAAAAGTTTTTAAAGAAGGGGTAGTCTTTACCTCCGTACGTATCGCCGTACCCGAGCTGCATATTCAGCCCCATTGTCCAATTCTTCGAGAGCGGCAGGTACTGCGTAAATTGGTAGGTGGCTCGGTAGTACTTCAAATCAAACGTCGGAAGGCTCGCTTCCGCACTTAAGCGCTGATAGCGACCGCGCGTCGGAGCCAAGGGGTTATCGCGGCTGTCGCGCCCCCACCCGATTGTAAGAAGTGCGGCCTTAGAAGTCTTTCCATAGTCATCGACATACTTGAAATACCGGTACGGAGACGAGCTATAGGCCCCTGTGGACGCAGCCTCCTGTGCCGTTCCGCGCGTCGTGACCTTCGTCGCTTCGATCTTAGCGCCGAAGTACACGGTATCGAGTTCCGTGACGGGCACCCCGAAGTCAATGCCGCCGCCCATGGTTTCGTAAGCGACATTGGCCACATCCAGGTCATCTAAGTCCGTGCGCTTATCGTAAATTTCCCAGTTGCGGCTGATGCCTTCGGGCGTGATGTACGGCTCGCCGAGGCTTGCGGCAATCGTGCGTTGGCTGCTACTCGTGTTCACGTTAATCGCAAATGCGTTACCGGTACCGAAGATGTTGTTTTGCGCAAACCCGGCCGAAAGAATCACACCGTCATCGCTTGAGTAACCGGCACCCAAACTAATCGACCCTGTCGGACGCTCTTTGACTTTGACCTCAAGGTCCACCTGATCGCGCGTCCCTTCGACGGGCGTATGGTCGACTTCGACCGATTCAAAGTAGCCGAGTCTATCGATACGATCGCGCGAGAGCTTGACTTTTTCGCTATTAAACCAAGCCGATTCGTACTGACGAATCTCGCGGCGAATCACCACATCGCGTGTGCGGGAATTTCCGACGATATTGACGTGACGCACGTAGGCACGGCGCCCCGGATCGACCGTATAGATAATCCGCACGGTTTTGGTTTTCTCATCGGCCACGGGATTGGGCGTTGCCGTACAGAAGGCATACCCGAGCGCCGTGTATTTTTCGGCAATCTTGCGACTGACGTCGTTGACAAGTTCCGCGTTATACGTCGCCCCGATTTCGAGTTCTTGCGTTAAAGGCTCGACAAGGGACGTCAGCCCGAGCATGTCGCCGGCGAGTGTCACGCCGCTTAAGCGATACTTTTCGCCTTCCGATAAATTAATCGTAATGAAGATGTCGGACTTATTGGGAGCGACCGACACCTGCGTGCTGTCGATGCGAAAATCCAAATAGCCCTGATTTAAATAAAAGCTGCGCAGGCTTTCCAAATCGGCGGCGAGCTTCTCGCGCGAGTACATGTCGCGCTTGGTGTAAAAGCTCGACCACGTATGCGCATGGAGTTGCATTTGATCGAAAAGGTCGTCTTCATCGAAAACCCGATTGCCGACGAAGCGAATCTCTTTAATCGAACTTGCGGCCCCCTCGTTCACGTTAATCGACACTTTCAGGCGATTGCGCTCAACCGGGGTCGTGGTCTTGGTAACGATGACGCCGTAAAAACCCTTGGATAGGTACATCCGGCGGATTTCCTGCTCGGCGCGGTCCAAAACGGCACTGTCGAAAATGCGGCCTTCGGCAAGCCCCACGTCCCCGAGGCTCTTTAAGGCGGCCGTCTTATCGAAGGCCTTGACGCCGTTTACTTCAATGGCCGCCACGGCCGGGCGTTCGGTCACAGTGACAACCAAAACGTCCCCGTCGCTCGATAGCCCGACATCGCGAAACAGTCCCGAAGCGTACAAATCGTGAATGGCCTCTGTTCCGAGCTCGGGCGTGTACTCATCGCCCACTTGAAACGGAAGATGCGAGAACACCGTTCCCGGTTCGGTTCTTTGTATCCCCTCGACACGGATATCTTTAATCGTAAAGACTTGAGCGGCAACGCTTGTGGCAAGCAAACCCGCTAGTGCTGCTGCAAAAGCCTGACAGAAAACTTTTCGTGTTCTCATGAATGCATTCTCAAATAGGTAAGTCGTATCCGACCCTCACACCAAGGCATGGGAAACAATTGTCCGCTAGTCTAACCGAAAAAGAGCAACGATATCGTTAAAAAATGCCAGTCCCATCAATCCGAGAATAAACGCTACTCCGATTCGCGTGAGCCACAGAGAAACGGTCGCCGAGGGCTTCATTCCGGTTATAAGTTCCCAAAGGAAAATCACGATATTCCCGCCGTCTAAAATCGGAACCGGCAATAAATTGAGAATCCCGAGACTAATCGAGAGCATCGCAAGGAACGTTAAAAACGCAGCGGGGCCGATTTGAAGGGTCTTGCCGGCTAAGTTTCCGATTCCGACGGGACCGGCGACGGACTTAAGACTTTCGGAACCCGTAATCATCCGCCCCAAACCCTTGATTGTCATCGACGTAAAGGACCAAACACGCTTAACACCGATGAAAAGGGCCTCAACCGGGCCGTGCTGCGTGTAAACGGTTTCGGGAATGCTTCCCAAAACAGCACCGATTTTCCAAACACGCTCTCCGGACTCAAGCGCCGTAAGGCGTGCCGAAACGGTAAGTGTGCGCTCCAGACCTTCCGGGCTTTTAATGCGTAGCGTTAAGGGATCGGCCCCGTCCGTTCGAATCGCATCCACAAGAGTCCGAGCTTTTCGAACGGGTTTCCCGTTCACGGAAAGAACCGTATCGCCGACCTTAAGACCGGCCGCCTCGGCCGCCGACCCGGCTTCAACGCTTCCGACGACAACCGACTCCATATACGGCATAAGGCCGAAGGCAAAGGGATTTTTCCCGTGCACGCCTTCCCAGTCTACATAAAAAGCCAAAGTCCGCTCCGGGCCCGACGGGAGTGCAAACGTTATGCGCACCGTCTGACCGATATCAACATTTGTAAGGATGCTCTCGGCCTGAAAGAAAGTCTTAATCGGGGTATCGTCAACGGCGCGAATTGTCCAGCCTTCCTCAACGCCGAGGTCAGCCGCCTGAGAGTGAACGAGCGGCGTTCCGAGCCTGGGCGCAACCTCGTTCGTGCCGACCATCGCTAAACCGGCGTACACGAAGGCGGCAAAAATGAGATTCATCAACGGACCGGCCAAAACAATCAAAAGCCGCTTTTTAACGGACGTGTTTTCAAAAGAATGCGCCCAGTCAAACGTGCGATTCGGGAACTCCTCTTGAAAAAGCTCTTTTTGCTCTGAAGAAAGCATCCTGACGTACCCGCCGAGCGGAATCGCCGAAAGGCGCCACTCACAGCCGGCTTTGTCCGTATATCGGAATAAAACCGAACCGAATCCGAGAGAAAACGCCAAAACCGGCACGCCCGAGAGGCGCGCCACGATGTAGTGACCCCACTCGTGCACGAGAACGAGGATGACAATAGCAAGAATAAAACCAAGTAGTCCGGCCATACGATTCCTTTACACGCAAGAAAGCCGGGCAATCTCTTCGGCGCTCTGAGCGCGCACGGCTGCATCGGTCTGTAAGATTTCTTCTAAAGACGTCGGGGTGTTACCCGAAACCTTTCGGAGCATCGTCTCACAGACCCTCGCAATGTCCGTAAAGCGAATTTTCCGATTCAGGAACGCTCCGACGGCCATTTCATTGGCGGCATTTAAAACGATGGTCGCCACGCCCCCGGCGCGCAATGCCTCGTACGCGTGCGTTAAAAGCGGGAATCGAGCCGTATCGGGTGCCTCAAAGGTCAAGGAGCCGAGTTTCGTAAAGTCAAGGCGCACATCCGTTCCGACAAGACGCTTGGGGTAGCCCAAGCAATACGCAATCGCAAGGCGCATATCCGTCGGCCCCATCTGCCCGATAACCGATCCGTCGGAAAACTCGACCATCGAGTGCAGAACCGACTGCGGGTGCACGACCACGCGAATGCGCTCGCTAGGAACATCAAATAGATAGCGCGCTTCGATCACTTCAAACCCTTTATTCATGAGTGTTGCCGAATCAATGCTGATCTTGCGGCCCATCGACCAGGTCGGGTGCGACAGAGCCGATTCGGGCGTAACCCGTGATAAATCCAAGTCCTTTTTATCTCGAAAGGGGCCGCCTGAACACGTGAGCCAAATGCGCGCGGCCTTGCGATCCTGCTGACTTGCCCCGTGCAAACACTGAAAGACGGCATTGTGTTCGGAATCAATCGGAAGGAGCGTTGCCCCGCCCTTTTTAATCGTATCCATCAAAAGAGAGGTGCCGCACACAACGCTTTCTTTGTTCGCCAGGAGCAGGCGTTTGCCGGCTCGGGCCGCCTGAAAACTCGGCGCAAGACCGGCCGCCCCGACAACAGCCTGCAAAACCGTATCGACCCGGCTCTCGCCGGCCAAAGACGCGACGTCCCCGGACCCTGCCGCAATGCGTATCGTTTGCAGGCCCCGGGCCGCCAAAAGGTCTTTTAAGTCCTTGGCTTTGTTCTTATCGGCAATACCGACCACCTCCGGGTGAAAGCGCGCAGCCAAATCCGCAAGCTTTTCGATGCGCGTTCCGGCAGCAAGCGTATGCACGTAAAAGTCGTCCGGGTAACGTGACAGAACATCCAAAGCACTCATTCCGATCGATCCCGTAGCCCCTAAAACAGCTATGCGTTGCATAAGCCCTACTTTCCTTTTTTAGTCAATGTGATGAGCGCAATCTCGTTTTCAGAAGCGAGCCGCGCACTAAATCCCGTCCAAAGACCGGTTCCCGGATGCACGTACACGGAAAGCGCCTTTCCGTCCGCGCTCTTTTCGGTGTACAGACCCCGAACATACCCGTCATTCAATGCTTTAACTAGTAGTGACACCAACGGCGTTTGACCACCGTGCGTATGGCCGCAAAGCATCAAATCAACTCCCGAGTCCGTCCATTTTTTCACTTCGCGCGGCTGGTGCGAGAGCACAATCGTAAAGCCCTCGGGAGCGCCTTTCAATGCCCGGGTAAGGTCCGGGACGGCGCGCCCGAAGCGCTTAGCGCCGTAGTCCGTGAGCCCCGCTAAAAGAAGCGCATCATTGCCGCGCCTTAAAACGGCGTGTTCGTTTCGTAAAAGCTTCATCCCGAGCTTCGGGAAAAACGCCATCCAGCCGTCGTAATCAACGTAATGCTCGTGGTTGCCTTCGACAACGTAAATACCCTCGGGGGCAACAAGGTTCCGTAGTGCGCCCAACTCCTTTCCGCGCGACTTAACCGAGCCGTCCACAAGGTCCCCCGTGATGACGATGATGTCCGCATTAAGCTGATTTGTGGCGTGAACGATGCGCTTTAAGCGCTCCGGACCGAAGATATTGGCTTGGTGTAAATCCGAAAGCTGAGCAATGCGCATCCCGACAAAGGAATCGGGAAGATTTTCAAAGTCAAGCGTCACGTGCTTGACGACCGGGTCGCGTAAAGCCTGAGAAACGGCATAAAGGCTCACGAAGGTCGCAAGCACCAACAAAAAAACCACGACCTTCGGGGTTCTTAAAATCAAGATCGGTTGGCCGACTACGCGAGAAATTAAGAGCAAGCCGTCGCGAAGGGCAATTAAAAGCGCACTTTCCAAAAGGACAAGAAGAAAAAACTCCCCGGCAATCATGAGGCGGCCATCTAAGGTCGGGGCCAGAAGCGAACCGCCGAAGGTATCGACAACAATCGGAAACGCTGCGCCGAGAGCCAGTACTGCGACTGAAACTAAGCGCCGAGGACCCCTACCCAATGCCCTTACGGCTCGCCAATACACGTAAAGCGCCATCAAGGGCGCAACGGTAAAAAGTATCATACGGCGTCCTTTTCAGGCGAAATCGTTCCCGGAACGATCAATTGCACACAAGTGCCGTGCGGGTAAAGCGCAGGATCGGCCGGCCCCACGCGAACCGTCGATCCGATGCGCTCGGCACGCTCTTGCATGATGCTAAGACCGAAGTGCGAGCTCTTGCGCGATTCGGCGAGCCCGGGATCAATGCCGCACCCGTTATCCGTGACACGCATCTGAAAAACATCGGCATTTTTCAACTCGACGCAAACGGCCGTAGCGCCGGCGTGTTTGCGTACGTTGGCCAAGGCTTCCTGCAAAATAAACACAATCTGAAGTTTTTGCTGTTCGGTCGGCTCGCGTCCCGCTCCGTGAATCCGAAAATCCACCGGAATGTGCGTTTGGGCTCTGAAACGATCGATGACGGTCGTCAGCGCTTTGACAAAGGGCTCTCGATGGAGCCTCTCGCGGAAATTAATCAGCAATTCGCGGACGTCGGCATACGATTCCTGCACACCGGTTTTAATCTGCCCGAGTGTTTCGTCCACAAGCGGCGTATCTTGGTCGCGCAGTGCCCCTTCCAAAATCTGAACCTGAAGATTTAAAAAAGAAAGCGATTGCGCAATCGAGTCATGCAGACCCTGTGCTAAATAGGCGCGCTCCTGCGCAACGGCAAATTCCCGATCGCGGTTGACAAGACGCCGGTTGGCAATGGCCACCGCCAGGTGCGTGCCGAAGTTCTCATAAAGCTGATTGCGCCGGGGACTGAGCGACACGTCGCGCCCGTAAAAAAGAAGATAGATACCGAGGGTCTTTCCGCCGCTACGCACGTGGAAGGCGTAGGCACATTTAAATTCGGGAGCGGGAACGAACAGTTGATTGAAAAGCTGCTCCTTGTTGCCGCTCGGGTAAAACTTCAGTCCGGCTTCCTTGAGTGCAAACTCCTCGGCGTCGGCGTAAAAAAGCTCGCGCCCGGCATACGCTTTAATCGCATGATCGGGCAAATCGGTCTGGGCCGCGAGTGTGAGCTGCTGCGTTTTTTCATCCAAAAGAAGTACGGCCGAGGCATACGCCCCCGTGTAGTGAATCAGTCGCAGCGTAAAGTTGTCGCACATCTCGAAAACGGACCGAAATTTCCCGAGCGAACTTGTCATTTCGTAAAGTTGCGCTAAGTTTCGATTGCGCTCCTCGACTGCAAAGGTTTTTTGCTGCGTGATGGTCTCAAGACCCTGTACGAGGTTTTGCAGGCGCGAAGCCATGCGGTTAAACCCGTCGGAAATGTGCTCGAATTCGGCGCTCCCCTTGAGATTGAGCCGAATGGACAGGTTGCCGCGCGTAAATTCTTCCAAAGTGGCCGAGACCGAATCAATCGGTCGAATCACCCAGCGCACGAGAAAATACATCACCCCGATAAGTCCGATGAAGCAAATCAAAATGAGCGCCCCTTGCACGAGGCGCGCCAAGACCGCATACTCGTTGCGATCGCTTTGAATTAAGATTTCCAGATTGTTTAACTCCGGCATGATGCGTTCGATGTCGGGAATGAGAATCGGGACAGACTTCTCACGTGCCTGCGAGAGCATACGAAGCAAAATCGAATGCCACTGCTCGCGGATTTCCTGCGTCAGACGCAAAATCTCGGCCTTGTGTTTGGAATCGGAGGCCGCAACGGTAATTCTGAGATTACGAATCGTCGCACCGACGGAATCAGTCAGTTCCTTAAATTCGACGCGCGTAAAACGGTCGTCGGTCATGATGTTCGCTTTATAAATATCCGACCGAATGGAAGAGACGTACGAAAGCGATGTGTAGTAGTCGTGCACGCGCTGATTGAGAATAAAGGAGTACCCGACCGATATCACAAGAAGCACAATCCAAAGCAACACCGTCGCCGCCAAGCGCCACGAGAGCGTGTGCATCAGACTCGGACGGCGCTCGATGGAAACAAAACCGCTCGGCGTTTGTGTAGGGTTATCCATAGCTTAACTACAGTAAAGTCGGTTCGGGCTCTTCCTCGTCAGCCCCCGTGGTTGCCCGTCCGTTCTCATCGGTTACAAGGGGCCTTAAGTCGGTGGCCTTAAAACGAATTTCGATAGGTTTACCTTTTCGAGCACGGTGCCCGAAGTGACGTTGCCAATCGCCTCGAACCAAGGTCTTTTCGCGCGTACGGGTGCGTCCTATGCCTTCGACAACACACCCGGACTCGCCGCAAACCAGAATATCCGAGAGCTTTTCCCCGGGATTTAAATCCATGAGCGTCACACCCTTGCCGCCGTCCGATAATACACGCAACTCGGTTAAGTCAAAGACAAGGAGTCGTCCTTGAGAAGATAGGCATGCGAGCTTACCGGCCTGCGTATCGACCGGCGCAGGGGGCAAAAGTTTGACGCCCTCGCCGACACGCATAAAGGTTCGACCGGCACGCACGCGGGCACAAAGATCCCCCGCCTTGCAAAGCAATCCGAAACCGGCGTCATTCGCGAGAACAACGCGTGTATTTTTATCTGCCGCTAAATACCCGACGATTTTCGTACCGCTTTCCAAATCAAAAAAGCTTGAAATCGGCAGTCCGTCTCCGCGCGCCGGCGGGAGCGTGGAAACGGGCACCGAGTACACCCGTCCGTTATCGCCGAATGCGATGAGCGTATCTTCGGTACGGCATTCGAAAGCAACCCCGAACGCATCGCCGAGTTTGTAGCTCATGAGCGTTGTATCGTGCCCGTGGCCCGAGCGCAAGCGCACGAAACCTTTTTTGGAAATAACGACCGTCACGGGCTCATCGATGACCTGCTCTCGAACCGTCGCTTTGGCCGCCTGCTCAACGAGCGTACGGCGCTCATCGCCGTATGTTTTAGCGGCCTCGCGCGTCTCCCGGGCCACAAGAACGCGTAAAAGTTTGTCACTTGCGATGGTTCGAGAAAGCGTATGTGCTTCGTTTGTAAGCTTTTCTTTTTCTGCCAAAAGCTTTTCAAACTCCAGGTTTGCTAACTGCCGCAATCGCAACTCGAGGATGTCTTCGGCCTGTTCGTCGGTTAACGAAAACTCCTTCATGAGAACAGCTTTGGGATTATCCTCAAAACGCACGATTTCAATGACTCGATCGATAGCATCGACGGCAATCTGGCGACCCTGCAAAATGTGTAGGCGCGTCGAGACTTTGTCTAATCGGGATTGACACCGACGTTTGACGGTAGCAAGGCGCAGCGTGACCCATTCACATAAAATCGCGAGTAACCCTTTTTGCATCGGGTGTCCGTCAGCTCCGACCACCACCAAATTCATCGGGGCGTTCGATTCGAGCGAGGTTTCGGAAAGCAGGACGTTGACAAACGTCTCGCGATTAATTTTCGATGTCTTGGGCTCGAAGACAAGGCGCATGGGCGTATCTTTATCGCATTCGTTGCGAACGCCGTCCAAAAACGCAAGCATATGGGCTTTGGTCTGCAACTGCTCGGCCGAAAGCACTTTCTTCCCGGCTTTAGGTTTCGGGTTGGTGATGTCCTCGATTTCCGAGAGCACCAGTTCGGCACTGGCCGCGGGCGGCAATTCATCGATGACCAATTGCCACTGATTGCGTTGTAACTCTTCGAAATGATAGCGCGCACGGACCTTAAGGCTCCCGCGCCCGGTGCGATAAATGTCCTCGATTTCCGAGGGCGACGAGATAATCTGACCGCCGCCCGGAAAATCCGGCGCCGGAAGCACCTGTAAAACCTCCTGTAGCGCGGCTTCAGGCTTTTCAAGAAGCAACAGCACGGCCGCTGCCACTTCCCGTAAGTTATGCGAAGGAATCTCCGTTGCCAGGCCCACGGCAATGCCGCTTGCGCCGTTTAAAAGCACAAAGGGAAGACGAGCGGGCAACAGTTCCGGCTCCTTAAAGGACCCGTCATAGTTGGGAATAAAGTCCACGTCGTCGCTATCGAGTTCTGACAACAAAAGCTCGGAAATCTTCGTGAGCCGCGCTTCCGTGTAGCGCATTGCCGCCGGTCCGTCTCCGTCTCGCGATCCGAAATTGCCCTCCCCGTCCACAAGCGGATAACGCAGCGTAAAGGACTGCGCCATACGGACCATGGCCTCATAGGCCGCCTGATCGCCGTGCGGATGGTATTTACCGAGCACATCCCCGACAACGCGCGCACATTTGACGGCTTTGGCGGGCGGCGCAAGACGCATCCTGTCCATGGCGTACAAAATACGGCGCTGTACGGGCTTTAAGCCGTCGAAAACATCGGGAAGCGCCCGGCCCTTAACAACCGAAAGCGCGTATTCCAAATAGGCCTTGGCAGCAAAACGTGCAAGAGTGAGTTTTCCGTCCTCTTCAAACGGAGCACCGTCCTGTAAGACATCGGGAAGCTCAACGGCGCCTTTGCCGTTTGTCGCTTTCCTAATTTGCGGTGCCTTGGGGGGCTCGTCTGCTTTGGCCTCAGGCTCTTGGGAGCGTATTTTGTGAGATGAACCCGGCCCTGCGGTCGTCTCAGACTCAAATAGGTCCGGTGTCTGCATGGAATCGTTACTCATGAGAATTATTTAAATCAATCGATGCGGCGGTATTTTAGCTTCGATTCCGCCGGAAACCCTCGCCTCTCTGAGGCGGGGATAAATGGCGAAGCAGTAAATTCTATCGCCCCTGGTTTTTTACATACTTTTCAAGTATTTCAATAGTTACGCCTCTCGCAGATGGAGCATAATAGGACGGCGATCACAGTTGCCCCGTTTTTCGAAAGAAAGTAGTTCCCGGCAATTCGATACCGAGCGGTCGCGGTTAAGAGCCTACGAGTGAAGAACCATCACCCGGCACGTGCCATAGGGGGCGCGTCCCGGGGTGAATTCGTCCGATGTCCGGAATACACAGCGAAGAAACAGGGAAAGGGCTTGTTGCCGTTGACCCGGTTCCCGTCTTCCAAGATATGTTCTGCCTGCGGATACGTTTTGGAAAAGCTCAAGGTTTTAACTCGCAGCGACTCGCGCAAAGCCTGTAAAGAGCGCCTACGACCCGGTACATCGGGCCATGTTCGACGCAATAGGAAACCTCGTCCGTCAGGTCGGGGAGCAGTCACTTATTTGCCGTCTCGGGCGCTTGAAGAGACGCGGTACTTTCGGGTGCGGTAATCGAAACCGTTTCGACGTCCCTTAAGTTCTTACTCATGATGTTGGTTCTCTTGCGAACATTCTCCAAGGCCGTCCGCACACCGTCGACCTTTCTGTCAACGGCATCGAAAGCCTCGGAAAACTTCAAAAACTCGCTCTTGACCTTGCCGAGCACAATGGAGACTTCCTCGCTCTTTTTCTCAATGGCAAGGGTTCGGAACCCGAGTTGCAGGCTATTTAAAAGCGCAGCCAGAACCGTAGGACCGGCAATCGTCACGTGCGAAGTGCGGTGCACGCGTTCGATTAAACCCGGGCGCTTGATGACCTCGGCCCAAAGACTTTCGATCGGCAGATACAAAATGGCAAATTCGGTCGTATAAGGCACCTGAACGTACTTACGATGAATCTTCTCGGCCTCGGCAAGAATCCGAACTTCCAAGGCCCTGGCGCTCGTTTCGACTTTCTCGGAGTCTGCCGCCTCGGCCGCCTCCACGAGGCGTTCGTAGTCTTCCAAAGGAAACTTCGCATCAATCGGAAGATACACGGCCCTCCCGTCTTCTTTACCCGGAAGCTTGACGGCAAACTCCACGCGCTCGCCGGAACCGGGAATTGTGGCCACATTCGTGTCGTATTGGTCGGGCGTCAAAATCTCCGAGAGTAGGTTCCCGAGTTGCACTTCCCCGAACGTGCCGCGCGTTTTCACATTGACGAGGACACGCCGCAAGCCGTCGACGTTTTGGGCAACTTGCCGCATTTCGCCCAGGCCGTTATAGACCGATTTGAGTTGCTCGTCGACCTTCTGGAAACTTTCACTGATGCGCTCGTTTAAAGTTTGCTGTAACTTATCTTCCACGGTCGAGCGCATCTGCGTGAGCGCTCGGTCATTCGATTCCCGAATTCCCGTGAGTTGCTCATTTAAGCTTTGACGCATCCCGTCAAGTCCGACGGAAATCCCGCCGGTTAACAATTCAAGGCGCTTTTCCTGACGCAGTGATTGAGACTCAAGTTGCTTTAAAAGCGAATCCTGCATGTCTTTTCCGCTTTGGTTTTGGAGTTCCGATGCTTTTTGAATCAGCCCCATAAAGGCCGTCATTTGGCTATTTTGCGAAGTTTTGAGTTCGTTCGAAGTATCCCGCACATCGCGGCGAAGTGAGTCAAAAGACGTTGCCAGGTGACTTAAAGCTTT
This sequence comes from uncultured Sutterella sp., assembly GCA_900542805.1. GTDB lineage: Bacteria > Pseudomonadota > Gammaproteobacteria > Burkholderiales > Burkholderiaceae_F > Duodenibacillus. The sequence goes on along the minus strand of UQOW01000012.1, from coordinate 12,434 downwards.
TTCGCGCTCCTCGCTTAGCGTATGCGAAAACGCAGCATCAAATCCTTTCTGACGCGCAAGAAGTGCGTAAAGAAGAACGACAACGACGACCAGAAGGAAAAGAACGGCAACGACCAGAGACGGCAAAACCCAGGCGCTGCCCGGCGCATTCAAAAAAGACATCATGAATATTTGAACTCCCGAAAACAATACGAACGAGAAACTCTAGCAGTTTTTCGACGTTCGTCCTCGGTTTGAAACTCGCTTAGAAAGCGTAAGGGGACATCGGGAATCGGGTACCGGATTTAAGAGAAAGCAACGCTAATTTTTCTCTTTGGCTCGGGGGTCACCCGGTGAATACAAGTGATCGTGCTTGGGCTTGAAAAGACGCTCGCCGGTTTGTCCCGGCGCATGCTTGAGGCTATCGCGAGCCTCTTTTGATCCTTCGGGCACAAAACGGAATAAAACCTCATCGCCGCGAATCATCCCGAGTTGCGTACGGGCTTGCTCTATAACAGCATCGGTTCCGCTTTCCAAAGATTCGATTTCCGTGGCAATCATGCCGTTTTCCCGACGAAGGCGATTGTTGTCTTCGCTGATGGCGGCAACGTCTTGCTGTAATTCGAGTTTGCGGAAAAAGCCGCCCTTTCCGAACCACAGCGGCCACTGAATCATGACCGCCAAGGCGAAAAGGACGACACAAATGACGTAACGTACGTTCACGTCACACTCCGGCTCTCCGACCGATTACTTGATCGAGTAAAAAGCAGCGCGTCCCGGATAGACGGCAACGGAGCCCAAATCTTCCTCAATACGCAGGAGTTGGTTGTACTTGGCCATACGATCGGAACGGCTCATGGAACCGGTCTTGATCTGGCCTGCGTTCAAACCGACGGCGATATCGGCAATCGTCGAATCCTCGGTTTCTCCAGAGCGGTGGCTGACGACAGCCGTGTAGCCGGCCTTCTTGGCCATATCAATGGCTTCGAACGTCTCGGAAAGCGTGCCGATCTGGTTCACCTTAATGAGAATGGAGTTCGCGACACCCTTCTCGATACCTTCCTTCAAAATCTTCGGGTTCGTGACGAAAAGATCGTCGCCGACAAGCTGAATCTTGCCGCCCAAAAGGTCCGTCAGATGCTTCCAACCTTCCCAATCGCCTTCGGCCATGCCGTCTTCGATCGAGATAATCGGGTACTTTTCAACCCAGCCCTTTAAAACCTGAGCCCATTCTTCAGCCGTCATGGATTTGCCCGAGCTCTTAGCAAGCGTGTACTTGCCGTTTTCGTAAAATTCGCTCGAAGCGCAGTCCAAACCGATGCAAACGTCGCGGCCCGGTTCAAGACCTGCAGCCTTAATTGCTTCCATAATGAGTTCAATGGCTTCTTCATGGCTTTCGCACTTGGGAGCGAAACCGCCTTCGTCACCGACAGCCGTGCTCATGCCCTTGGAGTTGATAATCTTCTTTAACGCATGGAACGTTTCGGCACCGTAGCGCAAAGCTTCCTTAAAGGACGGAGCGCCGAGCGGAATAATCATGAATTCCTGCAAATCCAAGTTGTTGTTGGCGTGCGCACCGCCGTTGATGATGTTCATCATCGGGACGGGAAGTTCAACGGCACCCATGCCGCCGAAATAGCGATAAAGGGGCATGCCGGTTTCTTCAGCCGCCGCACGAGCCACAGCCATGGAAACGGCCAAAATCGCGTTGGCGCCCAAACGGCTCTTGTTGTCCGTGCCGTCCAATTCAATCATCTTGCGATCGATAAAGGCCTGATCGGTGGCTTCCAACCCGATAACGGCATCGGCAAGCTCCGTATTGACGTGTTCAACGGCCTTCAAAACACCCTTGCCGCCGTAGCGCTTCGGATCCTTGTCGCGCAGTTCGATAGCTTCACGCACACCCGTGGAGGCTCCGGAGGGAACCGCAGCACGGCCCGTCGCGCCGCTTTCAAGAACGACTTCCGCTTCAACGGTCGGATTACCGCGACTGTCCAAAATCTCGCGTCCGATGACATCAATAATTGCACTCATTTTTCTCTTCCTTAAGATTATTAGAGTTTAGGGTTAAATTAAAACGAATCTTCCAAATAGGGCTGTGCCTTTACTAAAGCGTCGATTGCCTTTAATTGCTCGAGCAATTCGGGCATGCGCTTTAAAACAACACAGTTCGGCCCGTCGCTTTTTGCATGCGCCGGGTCCGGATGGGTTTCCATAAATAAGCCGTCGATACCGGCAGCCACCGCACCGCGCGAAAGGACCGGGACAAAGCGGCGATCTCCGCCTGATGAGGCGCCGTTACCCCCGGGCAATTGCACCGAGTGTGTCGCGTCAAAGACAACAGGGGCATGCGTGCCGCGCATAATCGCAAGCGACCGCAAATCGCAGACTAGATTGCCGTACCCGAAACTTGCCCCGCGCTCGCAGACCATGACGCAGTCGTCGCTCACATGCGCCTCGCGCGCCGCTTCTCGTGCTTTTTGAACGACGTGAACCATATCGTAAGGCGACAAAAACTGGCCCTTCTTGATATTAACGGGTTTACCGCTTGCCGCACAGGCACGAATAAAATCCGTTTGGCGGCACAAAAAGGCCGGCGTTTGCAACACATCGACGACGGTGCAAACCTCAGGAATCTGATTTTCGGTGTGCACGTCGGTCACAACGGGAACACCGATTTGTTTTTTGACTTCCGAGAGAATCCGCAGGCCTTCGGCCAGGCCCGGTCCGCGAAAACTTGCACCCGATGTCCGGTTGGCTTTATCAAAACTGGCTTTGAAAATATAGGGAATTCCGAGTTTCTCACAGGTCTCATGCATAAAGCCCGCGATGTCAAGAACCATCTGTTCGCTTTCAATGACACAGGGACCTGCCATCAAAAAGAAAGGCCTTCTGTCGCCGACTTCAAAACCGCAGAGTTTCACATACCCTCCGAAGAAAAAGGAATCCGTACAGGACTGAGTATTTTAGTCTAATGCCCCTTTTCTGTCTGCCGGATTTTGCAAATTTCTCACCTCTTGCCCGTTTTGCCCGTGAAGGACTTCACGGACACTCAAACGCAAGAGCCGCGTCAAAGAATGAGGAGCAACGTAGCGCCGACGGGAAAAACCGCCAGGGCCGAGTCGAGTCGATCATAAAAGCCGCCGTGGCCCGGAAGGAGCCACCCGGAGTCCTTCACGCCGGCAATGCGCTTTAATTCGGACTCAAACAAATCCCCGGCAATCGAAACACTCACAAGCAAGAAGACGACAAGAAAACCCGCAACCGGTCCGATTTGCGCAAAAAGGCGACTGGTCAGAACCATCTCATGCGGCAAACACATCCAGGCGGCCAGAGCCGCAAGAAAGACGCAGACATACGCCCCGAGGGCCCCTTCCCAACTTTTTTTCGGACTGATGGCCGGTGCCATCCGATGCCGCCCGAAAGCAATTCCGACGAAAAAGGCAAAAATATCGGCTACCCAAGCAATGGCAAAAACGGAAAGCGTTAACGGCCAACCGCCCGTGCGCGTTAACCACACCAGACTTAAAAAGGCGGCAGTGACAAAGAGAAAGGCAAAAAGAACGGATTTATTACGGGCAACGCGAAACCCGGTCATCCGTGCGTTAAAACACACGGCCACAATGGCGAGCCAAAAGCATGAGACAATCAAATTCAGACTCAGGAAAATCACCCCTTCCGGGTTAAACCCCGAAAGACCGACCCAAACCATCGCGATGCCGACAAGAAGTGCGAGAGTCCCGGAAATCGGAATCGACACTTTTTCAATCCGAAGCCACTCGAAAAGCGTGATGGCAAACGCCAGACCGATTGCTGCCAGGAAAACATTTTCCGAAACCCGCAAAGTCCCGACAACAACGGCTAAAAGCACCAAAGCCGTAGCGATGCGTTTTGCCAACATTCTTACTGACTCCTTTCTCGAGCGTTTTGGATTTGCTCGCCCGTTCGCCCGAATCGCCGCTCGCGTCCGCTATACCAGGTAAGAGCCTCACGTAAATCGCGTTCGGAAAAATCCGGCCAAAGCGTCTTAGTAAACCAAAGCTCCGCATAGGCACTTTGCCAGAGAATAAAGTTCGAAATCCGCGATTCCCCTCCGGTACGAATGAGTAAATCCACCGGGCCGGATTCGCGCATGCATAGGTTCTTTTCAAGGGCCTGTGCCGTCACGGCCTCCCCGGACAAAACCGCCTGACGCGCCGCCTGAACGATATCCCACCTGCCGCTATAGTTAGCGCACACATTTAAAAGCATCTTGTCGGCGCCGGCCGTCTTCCTTTCAGACTCGTAAATCGCTTCTTGTAACTCGGAAGAAAATGCCGTGATGTCACCGACGACCTTAAGGCGAATCCCCGCTTGAAAAAGGGGTTCTGCCTCCTCATGTAGACCGGTGACAAAATACCGCATCAGTGTTTGCACTTCCGAGGCCGGGCGGCTCCAGTTTTCCGAAGAAAACGCAAAAACACTTAAGTTGGCAATGCCGACTTTACGTGCCGCCTCGATTGTCGTACGCAGGGCTTGCATCCCGCGTCGGTGCCCCTGAACGCGCGGCAGAAAGCGGGCTTTGGCCCAGCGACCGTTCCCGTCCATGATGACGGCAACGTGATGAGGGATTGGGTTTGTCATGCACGTGAAGGGGTTTCGCAGGAAGCCCCTCGAAACCCTTTTTCCACAAGTCGATTCGGACTTAGATAGTCATCACTTCTTGGACTTTTTCGTCCACGACGCCGTCAATGGCGACGATGTACTTATCGGTCAAGGCCTGGACGTCTTTACCGGACTTCTTTTCCTCGTCCTCGCTCACTTCCTTGTCCTTTAAAAGACGCTTGACGGCTTCATTGGCCTCGCGACGCAGATTGCGAATCGCCACCTTGGCCTCTTCTCCGTCCCCGCGCACGACCTTGGTAATTTCCCGGCGGCGCTCTTCGGTCAGGGGCGGTAGCGGAATGCGAATCGTATCGCCGCTTGTGGCCGGGTTCAGTCCTAAATCGCTTTTGAGGATGGCCTTTTCAATCACGGGGATCATCTTGCGATCCCAGGGCTGGATTGTGATAGTGCGTGCGTCGGAAACACCGAGGTTACTGACCTGCGAAAGCGGTGTGGGAGATCCGTAGTAATCGACCGTGATATTTTCCACCAAGCCGGTCGACGCGCGACCCGTGCGCAATTTTTTAAAGTGATCTTCAAGCGTCTCGACGGTACGCTTCATTTTGTATTCTGTGTTCTGCTGAATTTCGCTAATCGTTGCCATAGGAATCCTCCGATGCGGTTTGTCCGACAGGAATTAATGCAATCATACGTGAACCAACGTGCCTTCGTCTTGTCCGAGAATGACGCGCTTTAGGGCTCCCCGCTTCTTGATGGAAAAGACTTTCAAGGGCATTCCCTGATCACGGCACAGGGCAAAAGCCGTCGAATCCATCACCTTTAAGTGTTTAACCATCGCTTCGTCAAAGGTAATTTCCTTGTAAAGCGTTGCTGCCGGGTTCTTTTTGGGATCCTCGGTATAAATGCCGTCCACGTTCGTCGCCTTTAAAACAATCTGAGCGCCGATTTCGGCTGCACGCAATGCGGCCGTCGTGTCGGTGGTAAAGAAGGGATTTCCGGTACCGGCCCCGAAAATCACAACGCGACCTTTATTCAAATGACTTAAGGCCTTGCCGCGAATATACGGTTCGGCAACCTGATCCATCTTAATCGCGCTTTGAACTCGGGCATCTACGCCGGTGTTACGGAAGGCATCTTGCAGGGCCATGGCATTCATCATCGTCGCAAGCATACCCATGTAATCACCCGTGGCCCGGTCCATTCCGGTCGAGCCGAGTGCGACGCCGCGGAAAATATTGCCTCCGCCGACAACAATTCCCATCTCGACACCCAAATCAATGACTTCCCGAATATCCGCCACAATCTGTGAGAGCGTCTCTTTGTTAATACCGAACGCATCGTCTCCCATCAGGGACTCGCCGGAAAGCTTTAATAACACACGCTTAAATTGAGGTTCAGATTCCTCTGACATATCAGATCTCCCGGTCCCGTACCGTTAGCTTTAAAGATACCGGACACACTTGTTGTACTCGGGCAGGATTTTAAAGAAAAACGGGACGCCTTTGAGTGCGTTTTTCAAAAAAGAGAATCCGGGAAGAGGCTCGGGGCAACCGAGTCCACGACAAAGGGCGTTGCATTGAATCAGTTATCCTAAAAATGATTTGCGGCAACTCCCGCCCAAGGAGAGTTGCCGCAAAAAAGACACGGTAAGCTTAAAGGCTTAGGCTTTAGCCGCAGCCTGCTGAGCCGCCACTTCCGCGGCAAAGTCTTCGTTACGCTTAGCTAAGCCCTCGCCGACCACATACAGCGTAAAGCCGCCCACCTGGGCGCCCTTGCTCTTTAAAAGCTGGCCGACCGAAATCTTGTCGTCTTTGACAAAGGGTTGATTCAAAAGCGTCACTTCCTTTAAGAACTTTTGCACGGAGCCTTCGGCAATGCGCTCGAGAATGGCTTCGGGCTTTCCGGCTTCGCGAGCCTTTTCTAGGGCCACACGACGTTCGGCTTCGATTAAAGAGGCCTCGATGCCGTCCTTATCGAGGGCCTTGGGCTTGGAAGCGGCAATGTGCATCGCAACGTCATGCGCCACTTCGTCGTCTCCGCCGATCACATCAACGAGAACACCGATTTTGGAACCGCCGTGCACATAGTTGTGAAGCTTGCCCTTGGCCTGCATACGCACGAAGCGGCGGAAGGACATGTTTTCGCCGATCTTGCCGACAAGGTCTTTGCGAACCTGTTCCAAGGGCTTGCCGTTCAAATCCAGCTCGAGCAACGCCGCGACATCGGCCGGGGCCTTTTGGGCAACCAGACGCACGGCATCTTTGGCCATCTGTTGGAATTCCGGATTCTTCGCCACAAAGTCCGTTTCGGAATTCAATTCGAGGATGGCACCGGTTTTGGCATCATCACTGATGTAAACGGCAACGATACCCTCAGCCGTAATACGGGAGGCGGCCTTAGTGGCCTTGTTGCCGAGCTTGACGCGAAGAATTTCTTCGGCTTTGGCGGCATCGCCTTGAGCTTCCGTCAACGCCTTCTTGCACTCCATCATAGGGGCATCGGTCTTTTCACGCAGGGCCTTGACCATTGCGGCGGTAATAACAGCCATAACTCACTCCTAGTGTGTCCCGAAGCCCCTATTGTCGGACCTCGGGAAATCCATGAAATGCCCGAAATCGTCTCGGGCGTAAATACGACTTATTGAGCGTCAGCGGGAGCCGGCGCCGTCTCTTCGACAAACTCCTCGGCTTCTTTATCACCCGTGGCGGCATCTTCCTTACCGGCCAAAACGGCGTCGGCAATTCCGCTCGCGTAGATGGCAACGGCTTTGCCCGAGTCATCGTTACCCGGAATGACGTAATCGACACCGTCCGGGCTGTTGTTCGTATCGACAACAGCAATGACGGGGATTCCGAGCTTGTTGGCTTCGGCAATGGCAATCTTGTGGTAGCCGACATCAATGACAAAAAGTGCATCAGGAAGGCTTGTCATTTCCTTGATACCGCCGATGGACTTATTGAGCTTTTCAATCTCACGGCTAAAGTCGAGCGCTTCCTTCTTGCTCATCTTCTCAAGACCGCCTTCGGCGATGACTTGCTCCATTTCCTTTAAGTGCTTAATCGTCTGCTTGACGGTCTTAAAGTTGGTGAGCGTGCCGCCGAGCCAGCGCTGGTCAACCCAGCAGCAACCGGCGCGTTGCGCCTGTTCGGCGATGATTTCGCGTCCGCCGCGCTTGGCGTCGACGAAAAGGACCTTACCGCCGCGAGCTGTGAGTTCGCGCACGAACTTCTGGGCCTGTTCGAACTTCTCGACGGTCTTTTCCAGATTGATGATGTGAATCTTGTTACGAGCACCGAAGATGTACTGAGCCATCTTGGGGTTCCAGAAACGAGTCTGGTGACCGAAATGACAACCGGCCTCCAGCATTTCACGCATGCTAACAGACATGTTTAGTCTCCAAGGTTAATGTCTGACGCCCAAGCCCCTGTGACAAATTTTTGAATTCACCTCGGATGAGCTTGCGGCGCGCCATTTACAACCCGCGAAACAACAACGATTCAACGGGCAACTGTCTCCGAAAAAACGGAGAAGCGGATTATAGGGGCAGGAAGGCGCATTTCGCAATAAAAAACACGAAATGCGTCACGGCTTGGGTGGAATGACAAAGCGGCCCGGCAGAAGTCATCCCGCCGGGCCCGTGACATCACAAAATCACACGATGTGACTTAGAAGCGATACGTCAGACCCACCTTACCGCCGACGGCCGAGGTGCCCTTGTTGCCGGCCCCTAGGTGCGCCGCAGCGTCAATCGTGAGGTTCCCCTTGGCAAAGCCCACACCGAACGAACCCTGAACCGGACTTGTGTCGATGACAGACTGCTTCACGCCGAACACTTCAATGGACTTATCACCCACCGTCGGGATAAAGGCCACCTTAAATTTCGGGGTCACAGACCAGCCGCTTGCCGTTTCCGTTGCCTTGGCATTGACGCGAAGGGCGAGCGGAATCTGAACAATCGTCTGCTTTTGCTTTTCGATTTGGACGTTTCCGGCCTGCATCGCATCGGTTTTGATGTGCGAGACACGCACTCCGAGACTCGGAATGACTTCGAAGGTCCCGAGGTCAAAACTCTTTTGAGCCTTCACGCCGGCAGAAAGCATCGTCGCATCCGTGTCCTGATTCATGAGAGCCAGAGACGAGGTGATGTCGTTGGTGCTCTTGGTGTACGCAACTTCCCCGATACCCTTCACGCCCGTATCACCGAGCATGGCAGAGCCGTACAGGGCAAAGCCGTAGTCCTTGGTCTTATTCTTGACGTTTGCGACATCGCCCTTGACGGTACCGTTGCCGTACTGGAAGGCAACACCGAGAGTCGTAGTCTCTGTGGGAGCAAGTTCCGCACCGAAGGCGCCGTACCCGATATCGGCCTTAAAGCCAGCACCGTTATCGAGGTTATCTCTTTCGTAGCGTTCACCGCGAACGTCAACCCAAAGGTTCGAGCCCGTCTGAACCTCACCGGCCATGCGATCGGCGATAGTTTCCGCAAGGACCATATCCGCACGGCGAATCATCGACTGGATACCCATGGAAGCGAGAGTGGACATACCTTCTTGGGAAGCCGAGGCTTCTAAAGTTACTGCTGTATCCGAGACTCCGGCGACAGAAACGAAGGGGTTATCCGTCAGGACGGCTTCGGCCGCAAGTCCCTGCAAGGTAGCGGCACTCTGAGTAACCCCCGCATCTGTCGAGGGGTTTTGGCTCGAATTTGCAACCATAGTCAAAGTTCCGGGAGCTGCGTTGACGACAGCCAGCTTGCCCCCTTCAAAATGAACCAGCGCAGCACCAACCTGCGCAGCATCAAACACAGGGCTGTCGCCGACGGCTCCCTGGTCAACCGCAAGAAGGCCGCCAGCACCGACATACACGCGGTAGTCCGAACTGCTGGTATCGGTGGCTTCAGAACCAATGTAGATGCTTCCGCCTTGGCCGATGGTGATTGCCTTTTTCATGAAGACCACAGACTTGGCAGACCCGGCTCCCTCAACCTTAGCAAGAGCAGCCCTTGCTTCGGTTTCCGATGTCGTTCCAATCGTAACCAGAGCACCGTCTCCGGCAATAATCTGAGTTGTTAACGTGTTGTCCGTACCCAGTTCATTCACGCCCAACACAGAGTGACCATGGATGGGATCTACGAAAATGTAACCGCCTCTCATCGCCAAGTTGTTGATGAACATCTTAGCGCCGGCGCCTTCACGTTCACCGACGTAAACACCGCCGTTACCGGTGAGTTTCTCAACATTGACAATCGTGTTGTTCCGGGCAGCAAATTCTCCAGCAAATTCTTCATCACTGTTTTCTCCGAAATCGAGTCTGCCGATAGAGGATTCCTTGCCATTGCCGGAAATCGTCAGTTTCTTTCCGTTGACATTGACATCCTTCTTGTCGGTTATGGCACCGAGGGCTACGTCTGTCGGGATATCAATCGCCTGCTCTGACTGATCCAGCTTGAGTGTGGCGTTAGCTAAATTAAGGGCTACGTTCTTGTAAGCTTCGCCGAACTGAGTAAACGCGCCCGTTGTCAGAGTAAAGCTATCGTTGATTGTGAGCGTTGCAGAATCGGAATCGGAATCCGGTCCTTTGATATTCAGTCTTCCTGCTCCGCTGGTGATAACATCACTCTCCTTCTTGATTTCTTTAAACGCTGTATCAAGCGGCGTGATGAGTTCGGCTCCGGCTGTCATGCTGATATCGCCGGAATACTTTGTGTCCTGTCCGAGTGTCAGGAGATTTCCTGTTCCGGAAACCGTAAAGCCCGATTTGACTCCTCTGTTTTCCCACGTGCCGACGTTAAACTCAGCTGCCTTTGTTGCATCAATGATGCCGCTATCCTTCAACGTGAGAGTATTAACGAAACTATCACCGGAAAGCGTCCATTTTGCGCCTTGAGCAATCGTAAGATTGAAACCCGTCACGTTGCCGTGATAGGAGGCATCACCCTCTAAGCCTACTGATTGCTGGTCCTTGTATTTCGTTTTTCCATCTTCCACGTATTTAATTCGGTACGCCTGATAAGAACGCCCTTCCCACGAAGACGCCTTTCCCGTCAAATTGACATTTACGAAGGCGTTAATCAATGCGCCGCTATTTTGACTATCCCCCGGAGCATTGGGCGTCTCGAAAACGACATCCCCCTTGAGAACAGTTGACTTCTTTCCGTCTTGATTGATGTTAACGGTCGAGTTACCTCGAACATCCATCACTTTGGTTGCCGTTACAGCCAAGTCGGAGTTGATGGTAAGACAACTAGAGGAGAAGGCAAGAAGACCCGATTCCTTTCCTGTAATTACAGTCTTGTCAGCATTAACCGTGACCGACGTTGCTTCTGTTTTGCCTGTCGAAGTCTCCGTATTGTTTTGAAGCCATATTCCATAATCCGCATTGACAGTGAGCTCTTTGGCCTTTATGTCAATCTTCGTTCCGGCATCCTTGCCAAGAGCGATGATGCCGATAGAGGAAGATTCCGCTTTGACCTTGCCTGCGTCTATGGAAATCTGTCCACCATCCGATGCTTGAATTGCCCTTGCCTTGTAAGCCCCGCTTGCGTATGCACTTACAGACACGTCGCCAGAAAGAGTGAGATTGACGTCTTTCCCTAACGGGTCCTGAACACGAACACCATAAGCGCTCCCGGTTTCTGATGTGGCGCACGCAGTAAGGTTATGAATCGTTGCCGTGCTTGAGAACACTTGCGTGCCGGTTGAGGATTGATAGTTCTTCGCTGAAAGCTGGAGTCCCGTTGCATTCGCTCCGTTTGACTTTACGGTAAGTGTTGTAGAACCCTTTGCCTCAAGCGTTCCGCCGTCAACTTTGATTCCGAAAGCCGGCGACCCTCCCGAGCGATCACTCGTCTTATTGTCCGTAAAAACAGTCGGCTCACTACTCTTAGACTCGACATTGACGTTAAGTTTTGTGCTCTCGGAAAAAGTTACTTTCCCGACACCATAGTTGCCGCCATATGTCCCTACAAGAAGGCCTGCTGTTTCTGAGTATTGATTATCCGAAGCTTTACGCTCTGTACTGGTTGATGTCGTGAGTGTGACGCTCTCTCCGGTGAAACTCACTTCCCCTCCGTAAGAAGCAACACCGTAAACGCTCTTTCCGTTGGGGTCGGTTGACGTTGTCTCAACGGAAACATTTTTTGCCGAAATCCCGACCGTTGTCCCCTGATCATTGCTCTTACGAACTTCCGTATAGATTCCGGCGAGAGCGTTATCTCCACCCCCAAGACCGCCGGTTGAAAGGTTTACTGTCACGGACTCGCCCGTCAAGTTGAAATTCGCTTTATCAAAGACAGCAAGCCCAAACAACTGTTGTGTCCTATCCCCTGTTTTTTCGATGGTTAGATTTGACAGGTCGCCAGATGCACCTTCCTCTGCGCAGAGTGCAGCAATCCAGTTCTTCTGATTTCCTGTTTCAAAAACACCCTTGTAACTACTTGCTGGGGTTCCGGAGCTTTTGTTCCAGATTGCATCCGCATACTCCGATGCATTCGCCTGAGCAAACATCGCCATCAATCCAAGAGCCGCAACGGCAACAACCGTCTTCGTCCCTTTCTTTTGCACGGAACTCGTGATTTCATTGGCAACCATCAACCCGGCACGAGCACGGTTAAAGACAACCTTAAAAGTCCTATTCATAGAGAACCCCTCCCCTTGTCAATAAGTTTTTGTTTGAACGACGGACAAATCTGTCCGACTCAAATACCCGTTTCTCGAATCCTTCGACGCCCCGAAATAATTCATTCGCGTCAATCCCCGAAATCGCCGCGCCCGAATACACGAATCCCATCGCGCTTCCCGAGGAAAGACTCTGAGCAAACCAATCTAATTTTCTCTCCAGGAAGGGGGGGG
>UQOW01000011.1 GCA_900542805.1 uncultured Sutterella sp. | reverse complement strand
TCTCTCCGAAGTTTGCAGGTGTCCAAGTTCACGCTGAATACGCCAACATGAATGGCGAAGGTAAACTGCCCAACAAGAAGCGTTACGGTGGTATCGGCGTTTCCTATGCCAATGGCCCGTTCTATGCTGCTATGACAGCCGAAACGATTCGGATGCCTGCCGGGGTAGCTGGTGATGATCCTCAGGCTTATGGCCTCGCAGCGAACTATGACTTCGGTGTTGCCAAGGTCTTCGCTGGCTATCAGTACGCCAAGGAATCTGCTAACTGGGGCGACCTCAACGCCGGAACGCTGGGCGTTTCCGCTCCTGTTGCCGGAGGTACGGTGATGGCCTCTGTCGCCTATGCTAAGGGTGATGACAGTCACAGCCTCACGTCCGGTGCTCTTGGTTACAAGTACAGTCTGAGCAAGCGTACATACCTCTACACGGACGTCGCTTATGCCCAGGAAAAAGCTGCCACGACCAAGGTGAAAACCAAGACAACGCAGTTTAACGCCGGCATCTGCCACAATTTCTAATCAAACACCGTTTGGTTAGTTAGTATCGTAAAGAGTCCCGTTCCTGAACAAGGAGCGGGATTTTCGTATTCACGAATTAAAAACCCTGCCTCCGACTGAACACACCGGAGGCAGGGTTTTTCGTTGCAGTTTTCCTCCGCGGAATTCCTATTTAAGCATCGTATTTTTCCCGTCCAGTTGCCTCGTACCCGAATGGATGATGGGCAATAGGACGCTACGGTGAAGGAATATCATCAGAACAATTTCCTATTGTTTTAGACTGTTAGACATCCTTGCTGTTCACTTTTCTTCTTTAGTAGTGTAGAGATTTTCTTAATTAAAGCGTAAACTTTTACTAACATTGGAATTGGGAGGGACTGTGTATGCCCACAATCTCGCGTTGGTTAGCTTCGGCACTCGCCAAAGGACTTTCGTTCCAGCGAGCCGTCCTGCTTGTGGGCGCACGGCAAAGCGGCAAAACAACACTGGTCAGAAAACAGTGCCCGATTCCGGCGCAATACGTCACCATGGATAACGACGTCACGCTGTTGGCTGCACGAGAGGATCCTCACTTCTTCTTGGACCAATACGCCGAAAAGTGCCTAATCATCGATGAAATCCAAAAAGCTCCTTCGCTTATTTCCGAAGTCAAGCGTCATGTCGATGAGGACAATCGCCCCGGTCAATTTATCCTCACCGGTTCTGCCGACTACAGAAAGCTTCCGACAGCAGAAAATGCCGATTCCCTGACAGGGCGAGTGGTGGTATTGCGACTTCGCACGTTATCTCGCGCAGAAATGCTCGGTACCTTGCCATGCTTTATCGAAAACGCTTTTAAGGAGCGCTTTCCTAAAGCTACGGAAATTGAACCTTGCTCCCGTCGAAGCGTTTACAGTTGGGCCATTGAGGGCGGCTATCCCCAAACAATCGGATTTACCGCAGAGAATCGCAATTTGTATTTCAAAAGTTATATTCAGACGCAAATTCTCTACGACCTCACGAAAGCGTGGGATTTGCGTCGCTATAAGGACTTGGAAATCCTATTGCAGATTTTTGCGGCCTACTCGAGTAAGCCTCTTAATGTTCAGGAACTTTGCCGAAAACTCAACGGGAACGCCCAAACAATCACCTCTTACCTTAACGCTCTTGAGGCACTCTTTCTGGTTGATTATTTGCCGGCTTGGGAATCCAAAGACTATCGACTCGGCAGCAAAACACCGGAAGTTTTTATTTCCGACAGCGCTCTGATGGCGAGCCTGCTCGGCATTTATTCTCCGGAGACACTTCTTTCCAGTCAGGAGAAAATGGCTAGCGAGGGCAGGAAACTCGTTGAGACTTGGGCGTACTCTCAGATTATGGCAGAAACCGATTTGCACCCCTTGTGGTCGGTTCATCACTTTAGAAATAAGAACAACCGGGAAATTGATTTTCTCATACGCGATGAGGCCGATCGATATCTTGGTCTAGAAGTCAAAGCGGCCGAATCGGTTAACTCCGATGACTTTTACCATCTGCGATGGTTCTCGAAGCAAGTTCCGAATTTTGTCGGCATTGTTCTTTATGCCGGAAAGGATTTGCTGAGTCTGGGAAACAATCTTTACGCCGTTCCGTTTTCCGCTTTCTGGGCCTGGCATTAGCCTGTTTAAAACCCCGCCTTCGGTACCGAAAACGGGGCTTGAAACTTCTTAAAACTCGAGCGCAACTAGCTATGCGTCGGCGCCCTTCGTAAGACGTGGCGCGTCACGGCGGCGCCGTCGGTTTCTTGCGAAACAAGCGTATGCCCGCTTTGTTTGGCAAAAAGCGCAATGTCCTCGACGGCATGCGGATCATCGGTAAGAACGCAAAGGTCTTGCCCGGCATCGAGCTCGGCCAATGCCCGCTTGGTTTTCAAGACGGGCATCGGACAGACCATGCCGCATAAGTTAATTTCTTTCACGGCATTTAGACGAGTTTTTCACGGAGCCACTCTTTAGCTGCGGCGAAGGCTTCTTCGAGTTTTGTGACATCAGCGGCTCCGGCCATGGCAATGTCAGGGCGTCCGCCGCCCTTGCCGCCGACAACGGCCGCGGCGACTTTAACCAAATCCCCGGCCTTGACTTTGCCGAGTAGGTTCTTAGTCACACCCGCACAGAACTGAACCTTTCCATCACCCTTAACGGCAAACAAAATGACAATGGACTTGATGCGGTCTTTAACAAAATCAACGGTTTCGCGAAGCGCCTTGGGATCTAAGTCCTCCAGGGTCGTCACAAGAACCTTTGTGCCGTTAATTTCGGTGACCTGGTGCACGAGACCTGCGACCTGGTGAGCGGCCAATTTTTCCTTAGCGCGAGCCAGGTCACGTTCCAGTGCATGAATCTGAGCGACAGCCTGATCGATTTTCTCCGGGAGCTCTTCGGCAGGTGCCTTAAAGCGAGAAGCTGCCCCGGATAAAAGCGTTGTTTCTTTTTGTGCAAGTGCAAGTGCATTAAAGCCTGTAACCGCCTCAATGCGACGAACACCGGCACTGATACCGGCTTCGCCCAAAATCTTAAAGAGCCCGATATCGCCCGTACGATGCACGTGCGTGCCGCCACAGAGTTCACACGACGTACCGATGTTCATCACACGGACGGTTTTGCCGTATTTTTCCCCGAAGAGCATCATCGCCCCCGTGGCTTTTGCTTCCTCAATCGGGAGTTCTCGGCAGAGCGTTTCCGTGTTCGCGAGGATTTCTTTATTGACAATCTCTTCGACCTGAGCCATCTCACTGGCCGTCATGGGTTTGTCGTGCGAGAAGTCAAAGCGTGTAATCGCTGCATTCACAAGACTTCCCTTTTGCGCCACGTGCATGCCTAGGACCTCGCGAAGAGCCTTGTGCATGATGTGCGTCACGGAGTGATTACGGGCAATGGCGTTTCGGCGCTCGGCATCGACTGAGGCCGTCAGAGTATCTCCCTTCTTGAGGGTGCCTTCGGCGATGTGCGCGGCATGACCGAAGACATTGGCTTTAATGCGGAACGTATCGGAAACTTTAAGGAGAGTCGAATCATCGGAAAGCGTTCCGGCATCGCCCACCTGTCCGCCCATCTCGGCGTAAAAGGGCGTCTTATCCAAAACGACAACGACATCGTCTCCGGCTGCGGCCGACTCGACCTCGGCACCGTCTTTATAAAGGGCAAGAACTTTCGCGCCCGTTGTCGTGAGTTCCGTATAGCCCGTGAATAGGCCCGCTTCGCCGCTATAGGCAAGTCCGGCGGCAATCTTAAACTTAGCCGAAGCACGCGCTTTTTCCCGTTGCTCGTTCATCGCAAGGTTAAAGGCGTCGATATCGACTTTCAGTCCTCGCTCGCGACACACGTCACCGGTTAAATCCACCGGGAATCCGTACGTATCATGGAGTTTAAAGGCAATTTCCCCGTCCAAAACGCCGTCGTGCGTTTGGGCAATCGCCGCATCCAAAATCGCCATTCCCGTTGCAAGCGTCATGCTGAAGCGTTCCTCTTCGGCGCGAATCACTTGGGCAATTCTCGGGTTGTGTAATTCCGGATAGATATCGCCCATTTCGCGTGCCAAGGGCTCGACGAGCTTATAAAAGAAAAGGCCCCGCGCCCCGAGTTTGTACCCATGGCGTATCGCGCGTCGTGCAATCCGGCGTAGCACATACGCGCGCCCTTCGTTTCCGGGAACCACGCCGTCAGCCACCGAGAAAGCACAAGCGCGAATGTGGTCGGCAATCACTTTCAGGGACGGGCACTGGGGATCGACATCGGTCGCCCCGGCTTCTTCGACGGCTTTTTTCGCTGCCCGCATAATGTTCTGGAACAGGTCGATGTCGTAATTGGTCGGCACATCCTGCAAGACGCTGGCGATACGCTCCAAACCCATTCCCGTATCGATGTTCGGGCGCGGCAGCCGATTCATTTTGCCGCTTGTGTCTCGGTTAAATTGCGTAAACACGAGGTTCCAGATTTCCAGGTACCGATCACCGTCCTCATCGGGAGTTCCCGGGGGGCCTCCCTGCACCGACGGACCACGGTCGAAAAAGATTTCCGAGCACGGACCGCACGGACCCGTATCACCCATCATCCAGAAGTTATCGGACATGTAGCGCGCACCCTTGTTGTCCCCGATGCGTACGATGCGTTCGGCAGGAACTCCGATTTCCTGATTCCAAATTCCGTAGGCTTCGTCGTCTTCCTGATAGACCGTTACCCAGAGCCGCTCGGGCGGCAACTTATAGACAGTTGTCAGAAGTTCCCACGCCCAGGAAATCGCTTCGCGTTTAAAGTAGTCACCGAAGCTGAAATTGCCGAGCATTTCAAAGAAGGTGTGGTGACGCGCCGTGTAACCGACATTATCTAAGTCGTTATGCTTGCCGCCGGCACGGATGCACTTTTGGGCTGTCGTCGCACGTGAAAGCGATTTATCCAAACCTAAAAAGTTCGCCTTGAACTGATTCATCCCGGCGTTCGTAAAAAGAAGCGTCGGATCGTCCTTGGGAACCACGGGGCTCGATTTGACGATTGTGTGTCCTTTACTCTTGAAAAACTCCAGATACGCCGTCCGAATTTGGGCAGCCGTCATGTAGGTTGCAGGTTTCGTACTCATGGTGACTTCGCAATCAAAACAAAAAAAGGAGGATAAGAATTTTAGTCCAGTCCCCGGCAGAGTCCGAGAGAAAGCCCTCCCTTTTTCACCGGCGCATGACCGCCGAGAGCACTCGTGCAACAGAAAAATGCAACGGCGAACGTTCTTTTAATATTCCATATTGCGAATGATTCTCATTTATGTTTAAAATGCGTCCTGTCTGACCGGCATCTGTCACCTTTCGGACTCCTTGCACAACAGATGCCGGTCGCATTTTTCTCTTTATCTCAGGAAAAACATCATGAAAAAGAAACTCGTCCCCGTGCTTGCAGCTTTAGGTGCTGCCTTCGCGGTTCAGGCAGCCGAGGTGAACATTTACGGGTCAATCTCAACCGGGTTTGTCGTCTCGCACACCAAGGGTGTTGCCGAAAACGACAACCGCTCGACCACAGGCATTAAGATGGAATCGGCTTGGGCTGGTGACTCAGTCTGGGGCATCACAGCCGAAGAAGACCTGGCAAACGGCTTTAAAGCCGGCGTAGCACTTGAAAGCGAATACGCGTCCGATACGGGAGCTCTTGCCGATGAAAATACGATTTTCGGATCGATGTCGTACCTTTGGATCGGAAACGATACCGTCAAGGTTTCCGTCGGCAACTTAGGCGGGGCTCTTACGTCCGGGGGCGGCGACTTTGACCTGATCGGCGGATTCGATCCCTTGGAAGCGGCCTATGGATTAGGCGGCATGGGACTGATGGCGACCAAAGACATGGCCCCGACATCAGCAATTGCGCTTGAAGTGATGCCCGTAGACGGACTTAAGATTGCACTTCAAGCCTCGGCCGGCGACAAGGACATTCCCAAGTGGACTGACCGGGACCACTACTACGGCGTCGGTGCGCTCTACGAGAACGGACCCTTTGCCGGCATCCTGGCTGCTGAAGCGGAACGCCGAGCTCCTGGGACGCCGGCGGGTCGCAACGGAAGCTATTACTCAGTCGGTCTATCTTGGGATGCCGAATGCATTAAGCCCATGGTTATCTACCAGCATGCTAAGAATGCGAGCTTACGTTCCTTTGCTGACGGCGCCTTAGATTCGCTCTTTGAAGAAGATGACCAAGACGCACCGGCGCGAGTTGATTCCGTTGTCCTCGGAGCAACGGCACCGATAGCAGGCGGCACGATCGCTGTTGCCGGCCAGTACGCACGCGTCAAATCTTCCGAAATGGATTTGCCGGGCAAGGCCTATACGCTCGGCGTTTCTTACACGTATGAGTTTTCTAAGCGCACGAGCCTGTACACGGGAGCCGTTCTCGTGAAAGGAAAGAAGGCCCTTGCCGAAAAAGAGGCTCTTAACGCCTACCAATTCGGTCTCGGAATCAACCACACGTTCTGAGAACAATCCCGAATTCCTTCGATTAAATCATCTTATCTCTCCCCGGGCCGAAGACGGCGCGGGGTCTTTTTTGGTTCCTCACGGTTTTACGGGAAAGGGCATTTCCCGGCGTTTTGTGTCCACTGAACTGACAGCGTCATGCCGGCCTCTCATTAATAGCTCAAGGAAGAAGCCTTTCCTCGGTTGCGACCGGTTATGTCGCTTCTTGGCGCATCCTACCCTCGGCCTTGTCTCTGTCGGAAATCACAGCACAAAACATAGATGGCGCGATTATCCTAAAATGATTTTTCCCTAAAAAGAGTCGTGCCATGGCTGCCATTGCACAGCCTCCGACTCAGGAGCTACTACTTTCTATTTGCAGGCACTCCTGGGCTTGAGGCTTTCGATTTCCGATGTCGTCCGCCTCACGCAACTCTCTTGGAGTACCGGCAAGGATCTCGACACAATCCAGTTAAATCTCCTGTTCGACCAAGTTGATTTGTCCGGCGTTCAGCCTCTGATGATTGATGAGTTCTCCGTGCGTAAAGGGCACCGTTACGCAACGGTTGTGATGGACGGAGTGGAAAAGAACGGGCTTTGGGGCGGAATGGACAAATCCGAGAAAAATCTTCAGACGTTCTTTGATTGGCTCACCAAAAAGAACCGATCCGAGCAGATTCGCTCAGTCACGTGCGACATGAGCGCCGCCTATCCGAGGATGGTCCGAGAGAGTCTTGCGAACACTCGGATGATTTATGTCCTATTTCACGTTGTCAGCAACTCTATACAGGATGTCTTGGTCCTCGGCAAGATTTCGTCGCCGCTGCCCCGAACGGACTGAACGGCACTGCATCGTGAAATCCTTAATAAGCATGTCTCTTATTAAAGTTTGCACGCAATTTCTTTACTAACGATTCGCTTTATCACACGCGCCGTAAAACCTGTTCCTTCAGGAGGAGGATATAAGGCGCTCAGGTTGTTGTGTTCAAAACTACGGAAGATCCGCTGTATCATTTCAACCATGAGAACCTACAAATACAAGCTCCTTTCGGCGAAGCGCAATAAGAAACTGCACCGGCAGATCAATGCCGGTGCATTGGCGTGGAACCATTGCGTGGCTTTCACAAGGAGGTTCTACCGGTTTTACGGAAAATCGGTGTCTGAAAACGTCCTCAAGAAGCATCTGACGAAACTCAAGAAACGTGTACCCTATGGGTACTTGCGTGAAATGGGTTCGCAGGCGCTTCAGGACGTGGTTGAAAGACTGTACCGCAGTTACAAGCGATTTTTTGATGCCAAGAAGAACGGAGAAAAATGCGGTCTTCCCGGTTTCAAAAAAGTGCGTAAATATAGTGCGCCAGTTCGGCGCCAAACACATAGGCGGGTGAAAGTCCCAGCCCCGACAAAGCCTAGCAAGCAGCCGGTACTTAATCTTGAGGTCAAAGCCGTGAGGTGAGATTTAAGCGTAGATGAAGGAGTTTGCGAGCCGCAACGCGGAAAGCACTATGCGTGAAGCCGTACTAGCCTCGTTAGGCACCAGTAAAGTGGAAGCCGATGTACTTATATTTGCAGCAGGCAGCAATGTCCCGACGATAAGCGAGTCGGAGGCAGGTTCCACCGGGGTTTTAAGGCGTGGCGAGCAGACGAAGTGTGTTTGGTGTACCTGGGAGGTCTGGATTTCTCCTGCATGGGTAAGGCTCAATCAAGGTCGACAAAGCCGAGTGCGAGTTTATGGAAGTTCAGAAGTCGGATCGCCTCATAGTAGTGTCGAAACCTGTGAAAGCAGGCGGAGCGAAGGGGGCGACAAATCAGCCATCGGCAGAGGTAAAACATGGAAGGTTCTAGAGACCTGGAAAACGTGGAAAAAGAGCTGAAGCCGATAAGGTATCAGTCGGAGACATATAGCAAAGTTACCAGTGTTATCAATAGGGTAAATGTCGCTAGTCTGTGGGACGCCCACGAGCATCAGAAACGCGGAAAAGCGGTCGGCATCGACGGAGTGGATAAAGAAACTTATGAGGAAGGTCTGGTAGAAAAGCTCATTGAGCTCGTAAAACGGATGAAACTCTTCAAGTACATCCCGAAGCCGGTGCGGCGTACGTACATTCCGAAAGCCAATGGCAAACAAAGACCGTTGGGTATTCCCTCATACGAAGACAAGTTGGTTCAATATGTCATGGCGGATTTGCTGAACGAAATCTATGAGCCGCGCTTTCTCGATTGCTCCTTTGGGTTCAGACCGGGGCGCAGCGCTCATGATGTCGTGCGGTTCATCAATCAGGCGATAGGGACAAAGCACGTAAACTACGTTCTAGAGGCTGACATCAAAGGATTTTTCGATAATCTTGACCAGAAATGGCTGGTCAAGTTTCTCGAACACGACATTGCCGACAAGAACTTCATCCGTTACATCGTGAGGTTTTTGAAAGCAGGGGTCATGGAAGGAACGGAGCTGCAGGAAAGTGATAAAGGAACGCCGCAAGGCGGGCTGATATCGCCGGTACTTGCCAATGTGTATCTGCATTACGTTCTTGACCTTTGGATGACGCTGAAAGTCAAGAAAATGGTGATCGGAGAGATGTATTACGTCCGGTATGCCGATGATTTTATCGTCCTGTTCCAAGTGGAAAAAGAAGCCCGGATGGTGCTGGAGCTCTTGAAAGAAAGGCTTGCAAAGTTTGGCCTCCAGGTGGCAGAGGATAAAACTCGTATTCTCCCCATCGGTCGGTATAAGGGAACCAAAGAAAATTTCGATTTTCTGGGGTTCAACTTCTACAACGCGCGGACGAGGAAGGGCAGTTTTCGCCTGGGAGTCCGTTCCTGTGAAAAGAAGCTTAAAGTTAAGAGGCAAGAGCTGAAACAATGGCTAAAGACACGACTGATAATGCCAGTAGCGGATACGCTAACAGCGCTTAACCGCAAGCTGGTGGGACACTACAATTACTATGGAGTGAATGGCAATTGGCAGGCGCTGAAGAAATTTGGGTGGTATGCGTTTTGCATGACACTCAAAATGCTGAGGCGTCGAGGACAGAAGCATCCGATAAGCCAAGAAAAGTTTGGCGAACTTTGGGAAACTTTTGTGAGGCCCCCGTTTATTTCGAAGGAGATTTGGAAGTGCGAACCGATGCTGATTTGAAGAGCCGTATGCCTTAATAGGGCACGTACGGTTCTGTGAGGGGGAGGCTGTTTGCAGTTCGAATTCAGACCTCTCTACTCGACAGTCGTTTACACTCAAGCAGGCGGGTTACAAACTGCTTGACGGCAATGAGCTTGTCATCTGCGGGCAGAAATACAAGTATTTCAAGTCCCGAGAGATCGAAGGAAAGATCAAGACCCTCACGGTGAAACGTGATTCGGCGAACGATCTTTGGCTTTGTTTTGCAGTTGAAGATGAGGCAGCAAATCACGTCCTTCCACGGCTGGGTAATGCAGTCGGCCTGGACTTCGGTTTGAAAACCTACCTTACCGGCTCTGACGAAACAACCATTGAGAGTCCTGAATTCTTTAAGCAGAACCTGAAGGCCGTGAAACGACTTCACCGCATTCTTTCCCGTAAGCAGAAAGGCTCTGCCAACTACCGACGGGCGCAACGTGATTTGGCGCGTCTTTACCGACGCATCGCCAATCAGCGTCTGGCCTGGCAGTGGAAAACCGCCTGGAAGCTGGTCGGGGATTTTGCGTTCATCGGACTTGAAACACTCAACATTCAGGTAATGCAACGTCTTTGGGGACGGAAGGTGAGTGACTACGGATTTTCCGAGTTCTCTTCTATTCTCAGCTATGTCGCATCGAAAGTGGGTACTCAGGTAGTTCATGTTGATCAATGGTTCGCTTCAAGCCAGCTTTGCTCGGTCTGCGGATTTAAATTTGAAGGCACGAAAGATCTGAAGGTACGTCAGTGGACATGCCCGCACTGTGGTGCGGTGCATGACCGTGACGTGAATGCGGCCCGCAATATTCTTGCGGAAGCGCTTCGCATTGCTGACAGAGTAGTAACGGGCGGGACGATCGTCCGTCAAGGAGAGCCGGAGTCAGACCGACGAAAGTCGGCATCCGGCGTTTGATCCAAGAATCCTCAGTCTTCAGGCTGGGGAGTACGTCAATCATGTTTTTCAGCCGTGACAAATCTTCGCCGACTCGAGTTTTTCAGGGCGCCGATGCTCGGCACTTTACCGCGCAATCGCCTCGGACATCGTTTGTGCCAAGGTGCGGGCAAACTCGGCATCATCGGCCTCAGCCATAACACGCAACAAGGGTTCGGTCCCCGACGGTCGAATCAACACCCGACCGCGACCGGCAATTTCTTTTTGGGCTTTTTCAACCGATTTCACAAAAAGCGCATCCTCTTGCCAGCGATAGCCCTTGGGAACGCGAGTGTTGATAAGAATCTGCGGCATCAGTGTTAATCCGGCCAGCAATTCTGGCAAAGATTTCTTTTGAGAGCGCATGGCGGCAAGAACCTGCAAGGCGCTGACAACGCCGTCCCCGGTTGTCTGACGGTCCAGGGCAATGATGTGTCCGCTCGACTCACCGCCGTAAAGCCAATTGCGAGCCAAGAGTTCTTCCATGACGTACCGGTCGCCGACCTTAGCGCGAACGAAAGGGATTCCATCCTCGGCCAATTTCTTTTCCAAGGCATAGTTGGTCATCAAGGTTCCGGCCACACCGGCCACAGGCTTTTGGCGTGACCGATCGGAAACGATGACGTAAAGAAGCTCGTCGCCGTTATACACACGCCCCTTGGCATCAGCCATGATTAAGCGATCGGCATCGCCGTCAAATGCCAGACCCAAGTCGCAACCGGCTTTGGCCGTACGCTCCGAAAGCGTTTCGGTGTGTGTTGCGCCCAGGCCTCTATTGATGTTAAACCCATCGGGCTTATCCCCGTCGGTTACGATGTCCGCGCCGAGCTCGTGGAAAACAGCCGGCGCCACGTGGTACGACGCCCCGTTGGCACAATCCAAATAAAGGCGCATGCCCTTTAGGTCCAGGTGCGAAGGGAACGTACTCTTACAAAACTCCACATAGCGTCCGACGGCATCATCCAAACGGCGCACCTTCCCGAGTTTGTCACTTGTCAGGCACGCAAAGCCCTTGTCCATTTCCTGCTCGATAGCCTCTTCGACGGCATCGGGTAACTTCATGCCCTTTTCGGAAAAAAACTTAATACCGTTATCGTCAAAAGGGTTATGGCTCGCACTGATGACAACACCGGCATCCAAGCGCAAAGCACGCGTCAGGTACGCGACCGCCGGAGTCGGAATCGGTCCGCAGAGCAAAACATCAACGCCCGAGGACGAAAAGCCGGCCTGCAAAGCCGCCTCTAACATATAGCCCGAAACACGGGTGTCTTTGCCGATTAAAACGACCGGACGAGAGCCCGGCTTTTTCTCAGCAAAAACGCGACCTGCGGATTGACCTAATTTGAGAACGAAATCGGGCGTAATCGAATCGGTTCCGACCGTTCCGCGCACCCCGTCAGTTCCGAAGTATTTTCGAACCATACCTCCCCCTTAGGTAACTTGTGATGCCATTTTAGACAATGCCAAGATACAACACGTCCTTTTAGCGCAACCCCGCCTCTTTGAACACTGCAAGCGTTTGAGCCACATCGTGAACTCGTACGATGTGCGCACCCTTTTTGACGGCTGTTAAAGCGGCCTTTACGGACCCAACCGCACGTTTGGCCGGATCGGCAATTCCCGTCATCGCGCCGATCATGCGTTTGCGGGAAACTCCGATCAGAATCGGGTAATTCGGACAACGAAAATCCTCAAAGTGCTCCAAGAGCGTCAGGTTTTCTTCCATCGTTTTTCCGAACCCGAACCCGGGATCCCAGCAAATCGTCCGAGCAGGGACTCCGGCCACAAGAAGCGCTCGGCTTTGATGTTCTAAAAATGCTTCGATGTCTTGAAAAAGACGGCCTGGGCGCACGGCCTCGTAATGCATGACAACAAGACCGGCTCCGCTTGCACTTACCGCTTCAACGGCTCCTTTTTGCGTAAATCCTCGCACGTCATTAATAATGTGGGCGCCGAGAGCTAAAACAGCACGCATGGTTTCGGGGTGATAGGTGTCAACTGACACTGTGTACCCCTCACACACCAACGCTTTGACAACAGGAAGAATGCGTCTCTGTTCTTCTCGGGGCCCAAGCGGTGTTGAGCCAGGGCGCGTCGATTCGCCTCCGACATCCAGAATGTCGGCGCCCTCATGTGCTAATTGACGCGCAAAGGCAAGAGCCTCACTCACGGTTGCGTGATTGCCACCGTCGGAAAACGAGTCAGGGGTGACATTGACAATACCCATAATCACGGGTTTATCCAGGTTAACCGCACGGTCACGGCATTGCCAGATGTGTACTTCTGACATGAAAACCTCCCTAAGACCGAAAGCGCCCGGTTAAGGGCGCCTCGAAGAAAACGAGTGTCTCAAAAAAAGCTACTCAGCAGATGCGTCTTTTTTGACCGTGCGTTTGCGCGATTTCTTAACGGAATCCTCCGGGGTCGATTCTTTTGACTCGTCTCTTGCTGGCGCGGAGGGGGCCGACTCAGATGCCGTTTCCTTTGGCACCTTGTCTCCCGACTCTTTTTCTTCCGAAGAAATCTTTACGGAATCGCCCTCTTCGGCTTGAGTCGGTGCTTTGTCCTGAGACTCCGCAAGCTTACGCGCATCCTTGGATTCCGGAGGTTTGGGCTCGCGCGGGTCTTTACCGGCCATGATGTCGTCAAGTTGCTCAGCGTCGAGCGTTTCCCACTTTAACAGGGCCGAGGCCATCTTCTCAATCTTGTCGCGATGCTCTTCGATAAGTTTTCGGGCCACCCCGTACTGCTCTTCGAGGATTCGACGAATTTCGGTATCGACAGCCTGCATCGTCTTTTCGGAAATGTGCGTTGTCTTCGTCACGGCACGTCCCAAGAAAACTTCACCTTCGTTTTCGGCATAGACCATGACGCCCATCTTGTCGCTCATCCCGAAACGCATAACCATATCACGCGCAAGTTGCGTGGCTCGCTCAAAGTCGTTACTCGCCCCGGTCGTCATCTGGTGCATAAAGACTTCTTCAGCAATACGACCACCGAACAAAATCGCAATGCGCGTCAGAAGATACTGCTTATCGTAGGCATAGCGGTCCGTTTCCGGCAACTGCATCGTCAAGCCCAAAGCACGTCCGCGCGGCACAATCGTCACCTTGTGAACCGGATCGGACTTGGGCATTAATTTGGCAACCAAAGCGTGACCCGATTCGTGATAGGCCGTATTGCGCCGCTCGTCTTCGGTCATGACCATAGACTTACGTTCTGCGCCCATCATGATTTTGTCTTTGGCCAATTCAAAGTCGTGCATTTCCACAACACGCCCGTTACGGCGCGCCGCAAAAAGTGCCGCTTCATTGACTAGGTTCGCCAAATCGGCACCCGAAAAGCCCGGTGTTCCGCGCGCAAGGACATCCGTCTGCACGTCCGCACCCAGGGGAATCTTTTTCATGTGCACGGCAAGAATCTGTTCGCGCCCGCGAATATCGGGAAGCGGCACGACGACTTGACGGTCAAAACGCCCCGGGCGCATCAGAGCCGGATCGAGAACATCGGGGCGGTTCGTCGCAGCAACGACAATCACATTCGTGCCGGTTTCAAAACCATCCATTTCCACGAGCATCTGATTTAAGGTCTGCTCACGTTCGTCATTGCCGCCACCGAGTCCGGCTCCGCGCTGACGCCCCACGGCATCGATTTCATCAATAAAAATAATGCACGGAGCGTTCTTTTTTGCTGTCTCGAACATGTCGCGCACACGAGAAGCGCCGACACCGACGAACATTTCCACAAAGTCCGAACCCGAAATGGAAAAGAACGGAACTCCGGCTTCGCCGGCAATGGCCTTGGCTAAAAGCGTCTTACCGGTTCCCGGCGAACCGACGAGCAAAATGCCGCGGGGAATGTGCCCGCCCAAGCGCTGGTACTTTGAAGGGTCTTTCAAGAAATCGACAACTTCCTGAACATCTTCCTTGGCTTCATCGCACCCGGCGACATCGGAAAAACGGACCTTGTTCGCCGAATCATCGAGCATGCGGGCCTTGCTCTTTCCGAACGAGAAAGGACCGCCGTTTTTGCCGCCCATCTGCATCTGACGCATGAAGAAGATCCACACACCGATGAGAAGAATCATCGGGAACCAACTAATCAGAAGTTGCTCGATAAAGGAAGGCTCCTCATCGGGCTTTCCGTAAACCTGCACGCCGTTCTTGCGCAGGTCCTCGACCATCCACAGGTCCCCCGGACTTGTAATCGTATAGGTCGCACCCTCAGCAGGCGTTACGGTAATGCGTCGTCCCTGCACGTCCACACGCCGAATTTTGCCGGCTTTGGCATCGTCCATGAACTGGGTATAACTTGTCTGGTCTAAGTTTCCGGCCACCGTACGTTCGCCGCTAAATTGCCGGAAAACCGTAAAAAGCACAAAGGCGATCAAACACCAGACCGCCAAGCGTTGCATCATCCTCTTGTCCAAAGTTAGGACTCCTTTCTTTGTAAGCGAACATCCCGTCCGCACGAATTTGTGTAACAGTCTATCTGTTTTAGCCGACTTTCACCGCTTTTCAGAGCACAAAACGCCGTCAATTTGCAACGAATTGCAAGGAAAAAGCAGTATCCGTTGTACCACTCCTTCATGCGAGTCAGGACTTCGTCCAGCGATTATCCGTATCGCTTCAAGACAACGAGTTGAGGGATCCAGTTGCGAAGTTCTCGCTCCGTAAAACCGAACATAGTTCGTGAATTGGGCATTTGCCGTGAAATTCTTCGCAATGGAAAGCCCCGAAACCATCGAGTCGAGCTGAATTGTCGTAACGCCGGTGATGAAAATGCGTGCAATGGTGCTTTTTGCGGAAAAATTTTTAATTTTGGAGTAAAAAGTTTTGAGACCCCCTCCTAAGCGCGTCAAGTCTCGAAAAAAATCAATATTCATCGCCAGAACCTCATCGGCTCCCTGATCGTATTCATCGACAACGAGATAAATCGAATCTGTAAAGTACTGCTTACAAACAAAAAGAAAAGCCGTTAGCAGCAAGGCCCGAGAGCGATAATGTCCTTGTGAAAGTTCGGTTCCCTCTTTGAAGTTGTTCCGAAGAGAAAATTCCAGCAGTCCGTCTCGAACATTTGCCACAAAACCTTCCGTAAATATATCGGCATCGATTCCGGAAAAATCCAAGCGGATGACCCGAAACATGTTGGCAAGGGTTGTCTTGTGCTCGCCGAGATAGGTACCGGCGAAGTTGCGTTCAAAGTCCTTGGCCGCCGCAATGTCGCAGTCGGCCTGTAGCATTTGTGTGAACAGTTTCTTTCCGAAGCGGCGAGAGCGAACAATGAAGGGATAAGGGCACCAAGAATCCTCAAGTTCGGCAATAAATTCCGTTTTGTCAACGTAGGCAAAATCCCCTGACGCAGTGTTTGGAAATTCGCGATGTCGTACGGGGCAAACTTGAGAACGGATTAGGGCATTTTTTCCTGTTTACACGGGGTTTTTCTTGGAAAGAACTATACGTACGAGAGTCGGCAGTGCTCGGTTTCTCGCTCAAGACACGCAAGGAAAAGCCGGGCAACAATCCTTCGTCCGCCACCCCAAAACAAAAGTCGACGCTAGGAAACTCTCTTGCCATGCTTAAGATTTTTCGCAACAACGTACATTTCCGGGCTCGTATCGCGACTGGCCTCGGGTTTGCGTTGTGCCACGGACTTAAAGTGCCGTTTCACGGTTTCGATAAATTGCGAATAACCCGACCCTTGGAAGGCTTTGACAACAAGGACGCCGTTCTCGCACAAGTGCTCCAAAGCAAACTCAAGCGCAAGTTCATTTAAAAGGAGACTTGCCGCTGCATCGACAGCTGGAATGCCCGATAGATTCGGAGCCATATCGCTTAAGACAACGTCGACCTTTCCGTCGGCTAACAGCGCGGACAATTGATCGGCAACCTCTTGCTCGCGAAAGTCTCCTTGCAGGAAAACGGCGTCCGGTACCGGTTCCATCGGGAGAATATCCATAGCAACAAGATGTCCGGAAAACTTCCCGGCTACGTTGACCATTTTGGACCGTGCGACTTGAGTCCAACTGCCCGGAGCACTTCCCAGATCGACAACAGTGATGCCGGGGCGAAAAAGTTTTTCCTTCTCATTGAGTTCCAAAAGCTTGTAGGCAGACCGAGCTCGATACCCCTCGGCCTTGCTTCTCTTGACAAACGGATCGTTGATATGGCGTTCGATCCACGCCGGATTCGAACGCAGTTTCTTTGCTGACTTGGGCATACCAGTGCCTTAAAATGCGCCTGATGGAAAATTTTCGGTAGGCGAATTATGTCTGAACTTATTCTCGAGCGCGACGAACGCTTGCTCCGGCGTGCTCAAGCGCATCACATCACCTTTTCGATTCTTTTGGGAAATGCCGGATTGACCGATGCCGTCATCAAGGAAGTCGACCGCGAACTGTCGGCACACGGTCTCGTGAAAGTCAAGGTTCCGGGCGACGACCGCGAAGAACGCGCTCGCATCTATGCGGAACTCGCTGACAAATTGGGGGCAGCCCGCATTCAAGCCATCGGCAAAACTTTGGTTTTATATCGTCCGATTCCGGAGGAAAAGGAGGACGAACCGGTAAAACCGGCCCGCAAACCGACTAAGCGCTTTGCGGCCAAATCTCCGATTACCCCGCGCAAAACCCGAGCCCGCAAAGTCGGTCACGTCACCAAGAAAAAGGCTCTTTCGAACTAAACGAGGTTTTTCATGGCTCGGGGACTTGTTCTTTTTGACTTGGACGGGACGCTCATCGATACGGCGCCGGACTTGTGCGGGGCAGCTAACCGGTTGCGCATCGCGCTCGGCCTAGAGCCCCTTGCGTACGGAGACTTGCGCCCCTTTGCCGGCACCGGCGCCAAAGGGCTTTTAGCCAAAGCACTGGACGTTTTCCCCGATAATCCTCAGTATCCGGAATTAAGAGCTCGCTTTTTATCCGACTACAGCGAGCACATGCGCGATAACACCGCGCCATTTGCCGGAATTGATGCCGTTCTCAAAGATCTTGCGGCCGACGGGAAACGTTGGGGCATTGTCACCAACAAAGCCATGTACCTTGCAGGACCCTTAGTTCAGGATTTAATCGGTCCGATTGCCGAGCCCGACGTGCTCATTGCAGGCGACACAACCCCGAAAATGAAACCGGCTCCGGACTCGCTTTTAGAGGCCGCACGGCGCCTTGCGTATCCGGTCACCGAGTGCCTTTATATCGGAGACGAGCAACGCGACATTACGGCGGCTTGTGCTGCCCGAATGTCCTCAATTGCCGCTCTTTGGGGCTACGGAACCGATGTTCAAAACTGGGGAGCAACCGCACTGGCCCGAAGGGTATCGGACTTGCCGGATTTGATTAACACCCTTCTTGTGACTTCCTAGCGACCGATTAGGCGCTCCGGTCCGCGCCGAAAACACGACGACGCAATGCTTCCAAGCGATCTCGCAAAACAGCCGCTTGCTCAAAATCCAAGTCTCGAGCACAGGCGAGCATCTTCTTTTCGGTCTCTCGGATTGCTCGAGCCACCGCCTGAGGATCGTCCGTGTTAAGTGCTTCATCCAGACCTTTTTGGCGCTCTGTTTCCGAGGGGTTCTTGTAAACGCCGTCGATGATGTCTCGGACAGCTTTAACAACACTTTTGGGCGTAATGCCGTGCGCTTTGTTGTAATCGGTTTGCTTTTTACGACGCCGCTCGGTTTCTTCAATCGCGCCTTTCATCGAATCGGTCACAGTGTCGCCGTACAAAATGGCTTTTCCATGCACATTACGCGCCGCACGCCCGATAGTCTGAATCAAAGAACGCGTCGAACGCAAAAACCCTTCTTTGTCGGCATCGAGAATGGCAATCAGAGACACCTCCGGCATGTCAAGTCCCTCACGCAAGAGGTTAATACCGACGAGCACATCAAAAACCCCTGCACGTAAATCGCGAATAATCTCCACGCGCTCGACGGTATCGACATCCGAATGCAAATACCGAACCTTGACGTGGTGTTCGTCAAGGTACTGCGTGAGTTCCTCGGCCATCTTTTTGGTCAGCGTCGTAATTAAAACGCGTTCATGTTTTTTGACGCGTTCTCGAATCTCATCAAGTACGTCATCGACCTGCGTTGTCGCCGGTCGAACTTCTAATTCCGGATCGACTAAGCCTGTCGGCCGCACGACCTGCTCGACAATCTGTGAGCTTTTTTCTAGTTCGTATTCGGCAGGTGTCGCCGAAACGAAAATGCTGCGTCGCATCTTGCGTTCGAATTCATCGAATCGAAGCGGCCGGTTATCCAAAGCCGAAGGGAGTCGAAATCCGTACTCAACCAGGGTTTCTTTGCGTGAACGGTCGCCCCGATACATCGCGTGCAATTGCCCCATCAAAACATGGCTTTCGTCAAAAAACATCAGGGCATCGGGCGGCAGGTAATCAATCAGGCACGGCGGAGCTTCCCCGGGATTTAATCCCGTCAGGTGCCGTGAGTAGTTTTCAATACCCTTGCAAAAGCCGACCTGATCGAGCATTTCCAAGTCAAAGAGCGTTCTTTCTTTCAGCCGCTGAGCCTCAACGAGTTTACCGGCCCCTTCCAATTCTTTCAGGCGTTCGGAAAGCTCGGCCTTAATCGTTCCGATGGCTCGCACGACTTCATCGCGCGGCGTAACGTAGTGGCTTGCCGGGTAGACGACAAAGCGAGGGACCCGTTGAAGCACCTTTCCCGTTAAGGGGTCAAAGAGGCTGACGGCATCAACCTCATCGTCAAAAAGTTCGATACGTACGGCCGCTTCCGAATGCTCAGCCGGGAAAACGTCAATCGTGTCACCGCGCACACGGAACGTTCCTCGCACAAAATCCATGTCGTTACGCCGATACTGCATTTTCACCAACTGCGAAACAATCGTCGAGCGCTCCTTAGTGTCACCCTGTCGCAAAATCAGGCGCATTTGCGTGTAACTTTCCGGCTTTCCGATGCCGTAGATGGCCGAGACGGTCGAAACCAAAATCGTGTCGCGCCGCTCAAGGATGCTTTTGGAGGCCGCAAGACGCATCTGCTCAATATGCTCGTTGATAGCCGCATCCTTTTCGATAAAGAGGTCACGCGCAGGAACATAGGCCTCAGGCTGGTAGTAGTCGTAGTAGCTGACAAAGTACTCGACGGCATTATTCGGGAAAAAATCACGCATTTCCGAATAAAGCTGAGCCGCAAGCGTTTTATTAGGCGCCATAATCAGCGCGGGAACGCCGATTCTGGCAATGACATTGGCCATGGTAAAGGTCTTACCGGATCCCGTAACCCCGAGAAGCGTCTGAGCCGTCAAGCCCTCTCGAACCCCCTCAGTGAGTTCCTCAATCGCCTGAGCCTGGTCGCCTGCCGGCGCATACGGCGCGTGTAATTCAAAAGGTGAATGCGCAAAAGTGAGCACCTTATCCACCGATATTTTCCTCGCGAAAAACAAAAGGCAATCGTGCATCTTGCCAAACTTACTGACAATCTGCAACGAAAACACGGCGCATCGGGCGATAAAATGCCGTCAATAGCCTCGTTTTCCGAATAGCCGTTATGCACGAACCCTTTATTACCGTCACCTACGAGCAGGCAAGGACCATCCTTCGGGCCAAAGCCCTCGAGCAGGCTGCGTCCGGACACGTCATTCAAAGTGCCGTCATCAGCAAAGCGACGGCACATCGCTTAGGCGAGAGTGCCGATGAGGCAACATATTTAACCGAGCGCGCTAAGGCCGTCTTGCAAACAGCCGGGCAAGAGGATGCCGCGTCAAAAACTCCAAGCCGCAGGCCTTCGATTCGCAATGCCGCCGGACTTCTTTTTCTTGCGGCCTTTATCCTCGGGGCGCTGACCGATAAGCTTGCCTCGCCCGAACCCTTTATCAATTTGCTCTCCTTCCCGTTTTGGGGTGTGATTGCGTGGAACGTCCTTATCTACGGGATTTTGCTCCTAGGTGCCCTGGGGCTTATTTGTCCTGACCGTTTTCCCGTTCGGGGGACTGTTTCGGCGCTTTTAGCCGGAAAGTTCACGCGTCTTTTGCGCCGAACATCTCCGGATACGGCGCTCCGAGTCGAGATGGCTCAGCTCCTTGTCCCTGTCTATGAAAAACAGGCGGCGTACCTGATGCACTTGGCCGCTCTGGCGTTTGCCTTTGGTCTGATTGCCGAAATCGGATTTCGAGGGATTTCGACGGCCTTTGTCGTCGGCTGGGAAAGTACCTGGTTTGCCCAAAACCCGGAAGCCGTCAAGGCCTTTATCGATTGGACCTACGGGCTGATTCCATTCGGAGGGACCCTGCCCGATGCCGCGACCCTGGAAGCGATGCAGTCGGACCGTCTTGTGTTTCGGATGCATCAGGTCAATGCCGCTCCGTGGCTCATTCGCATGATGGTGCTTTTAACGGTCTTCGTAATCATTCCGCGTCTTCTTTTAGCCCTTATTTCTTTAAGCGCAGCGCGATTTTGTCTCAACCGCTTACACCTGACGGTCTCGGATTCGTACTTTGTCTCGGTGTTAACCGAAGGAAAAGAATCGGTGCATTTGGGCCCCCTTGTCATCATTGCCGACAAAGCCTTCAAAGGCTCGGACAAAGCGACCCTCGACAATCTCTCGGTTCTTTGGGGCAATCCCAAACCGATTGTGGAGGAACTTGACTACGACGCGCCGCCCTTTGTCGTCCCCGATATCTTCCGAGACGGAGAAAATCCGTTCGTCCTAATCCTTTCGGATGCTCTGAAAACGCCCGAAGAGGAATTAGCCGGTGCGCTATTTAGCACCGTCAACAACACCGAAACAAAGGAAAAGGCGTTTTTATGCGCGGTTTTATTGGACACACGACGACTTCGGGATCGGTTTGATGTGTATCCGGGGCGCCTGACGGAACGCATCGATACCTGGACGCGATTTGCCGCAAGCTTCGGACTGACGGTCTTTGTGTATGAAGGCGACGCGGTTACGCTCGTGCGAAATATGCGACAATGGGCGTCCACAAGAAGTTCGGTTGTCGATCGAAAGACACCGAGGTAATGATTCATGTCCAAAGACACACTTCGCATTCATTTAAGTTTAGTCAGTCACACGAACATCGGTAAAACGACGCTCGCGCGCACGCTTCTTTCGCGTGACGTCGGTGAAGTGGCCGACCGGGCGCACGTGACCGAGACGACCGATGAGTACGTTTTAGCGCGTAACGCCGAAGGCTGTGAACTGGTTCTCTGGGACACTCCGGGGTTCGGAAATTCCGTGGCTCTTGCCAAGCGCTTGGAGGGGCGAAAAAACCCGGTCGGGTGGTTCTTATCCGAAGTTTGGGATCGCTTTACCAATAAAGCCCAGTGGCTCAATCAAAAAGCCCTAAAGCACGTGCGCGACACTTCGAGCATCGTGCTTTATCTTGTCAATGCCGCAGAGCTCCCGGACGAGGCTCCCTATGTCAAAGCCGAGATGAGTATCCTCGCGTGGGTCAAAAAGCCCGTGATTGTGCTTTTAAATCAGATGGGGAAGCCGCGCCCCGCGAAAGAAGAAGCTTTGGATGTGGCGCGTTGGAATGAGGCGATGCGCGGTTATCCGATTGTAAGCAAAGTGCTCCCGATGGATGCCTTTGCCCGTTGCTGGGTGCAGGAATTTACGCTTTTAGACGCCATCGGCAACGCGTTGCCCGAGGAACAAAAGGCTGCCTTCGAATCCTTGCGTGAAACGTGGTCGCGACAAAGACGTGCGGCGTACGCAGCAAGTCTTGAAGCTCTCATGCACACGCTCGAGCGCATCATGAACGACAAGGAAGCGACCGGGGACCTTTCGTTTACTTATCAATTAAAAAGTCTCGGCAAGCGTCTGAAACTCATTCGCGGAGGCGATGATACCGCAGACCCCGTGAAATCCGCGCAGACGGCGCTGTGCGCCCGTGCGACCGATGCTTTCTGCGACCTAACGGACAAACTCATTGCCGCCAATCGGCTGCGCGGCAAAGGCGTGAAAAAGGAACTTTTCAATCGTCTTCAAAGCGACTGGGAAATCTCCTCTCCGATGAAAACGACAAATGCCGCCTTAGCAGGCGCTGTCGGTTCGGGAGCAGTCGGGGGACTTGCGGCCGATTTGACCACCGGGGGCTTATCGATGGGGCTCGGAACCCTCATCGGAAGCGTCTTAGGGGCCTTAGGGGGTGTGGGACTTGCCATTGCCTACAACACACGGCGCGATGCCAAGGAAGGGACCGTTGTCGCCTGGTCGGACGCCGCCATCCGTAACTTTGCTCTAGAAGCCTTGCTCCTATATTTGGCTGTGGCGCATTTCGGACGGGGTCGCGGGGATTGGGCCGAGGGCGAATGCCCTGACTTTTGGCGCACGCTGCTTTCCAAAGCCTTAAACATCCGAAAAGTCGAAACGAAACACCTGCCGATTATGCTCGATTCCGTTCTCAGACAGGTGCTCTCGGAACTGTATCCGGACGCCTTGTTTTAACGCAAGGCCGTCACTTTCCCTTTTCATTAGGATTGTGACGGCATTTCCTGAGACGTTCGGATTTGTCTTTTCTCTTACGTTAAGTCCCATGCGCACGCAAGCACTTTTCCTTGTGCGCCGCTCGTCCTCTTTTTTCGTTTCCCTAATCGGGAAATCCGATTTTCAGCGCTACAATGAGCGCAAAGTTTTTTCGTTTATTCCATTTCCGTTCCATGCCTGAAACAGATTCCAAAATTGTCTACCGTAAGGATTACAAGCCCTTCCCCTACTCCGTTGACAGCGTTGACTTGGATTTCGTTCTCGATACCGAATCAACCCTAGTGACAACAACGATGCGCGTGCGCCCGAAATCGGGCTTTTCGCCTTCGTCCTTACATTTGGATGCCGAGGAACTGGCCTTCGAGCGTCTGTTTATCAACGGCGTTGAAGTCGACGATACCCACTACACCCTCACAAGTTCCGCGTTAATTGTTCGAGGCGTTACAGCTCCGGCGCGCATTACGGTTATCAATCGCTTCAGTCCGGCCCGCAATACCGCGCTCTCCGGGATTTACATGAGTCACGGAGCCTTTATGAGCCAGTGCGAATCCCAGGGCTTTCGTCGCATCACCTACTGGCCTGACCGCCCCGATGTGATGAGTCGCTTTACGGTGACGATTCACGCCGACAAAGCCTCTTGCCCGATTCTTTTAAGTAACGGAAACCTTGTGGCCTCCGGAGAAGAGGCCAACGGGCGCCATTGGGTCAAATTCGTCGATCCGTACAAAAAGCCGAGTTACCTATTTGCGCTTGTGGCCGGAGACTTTAAGGATCGAAGCGAGGACTTTACGCTTAAAGACGGACGCGTCTCGCACCTAAGCATCTGGACCGAACCGCACAACTACGCCAAAAGTGCGCATGCGCTCGAAAGTCTGAAAAAAGCAATTCGCTGGGATGAGGAGCGTTTCGGACTGGAGCTCGATTTGGACCGCTTCGGCATTGTGGCAACCGATGACTTTAACTTCGGGGCCATGGAAAACAAGGGCCTGAATATTTTTAACTCCCGCTACGTGATGGCAACGCCCGACATTGCCACCGACACCGATTACGACCGGATCGAATCGGTGGTCGGTCATGAGTATTTCCACAATTGGACGGGCGACCGCGTCACTGTGCGCGACTGGTTCCAGATTACCCTCAAGGAGGGACTGACGGTTTTCCGTGACCAGGAATTTTCCATGGACATGGCGCCCGATGCCGCCTCACGTGCCGTACGGCGCATTTTGGATGTGCGCGCGTTGCGTCAGGCACAATTCCCGGAAGATGCCGGCCCTATGGCCCATCCCATCCGGCCGGAAAGCTATCGAGAGGTCGACAACTTTTACACGATGACCGTCTACGAGAAAGGGGCGGAAGTCGTGCGTATGCTCCAAACAATCCTCGGAAAAGACGGTTTTAAGAAGGGCCTTACAAATTACCTAGCGCGTTTTGACGGTCAAGCCGTCACGTGTGACGATTTCCTCGTGGCCTTTACCGAGGCCTGCGGTGTGGATTTAACGCAGTTTGCGCGCTGGTACAGTCAAGCCGGAACCCCACGCGTGCGGGTGCGCACCGCGTTTGATCCGGTTGCAAAGACCTGCACGGTCTTTGCATCTCAGACCACGACACCTACACCGGGGCAGCCCGAAAAAGAACCTTTTGTCATTCCGATTACCATCGGGCTCGTCGGAAATGCCGGGAAAGATTTGCCGCTGCAACTTGCGGGTGAAGAAGAACCCTCCGGACACAATCGCACGCTCATTCTTGCCAAAGAGTCCGACGAATGGGTCTTTACCCACATTGAAGAAAATCCGATTGTGTCCATCGGACGCGGCTTTTCCGCGCCGGTGATTTTCGAGTACCCGTATACCAGGGAAGAACTCTCATTCTTAGCTCTGAATGATTCGGACCTCTTTAACCGAGCCGAAGCGATGCGAGCTCTTGTCAGTTCCTCGCTCGCCGAAATGATCGATGAGGTTGAGCGCGGGGAAGATGCCGTGATTCCCGAAATCTGGGTTCGTACGTTCGGAGCCATCCTGAAAGACACGCGACTTTCTCCGGCATTTCGTGCCTGCGCGCTGACGATGCCCGAAGAGACAAGCGTCGCCCAAGAACGCGTAATGATTAACCCTGAAGCTATCCACAAGGCCGTGATGGCTTCTCGCGAAGCAATCGGAAATCGCTTTGCGCAAGATTTGGCGATGACGGCACAGGCCGAGGCCGTCACAGGGCCCTATCGCCCCGATGCCGAGCAGGCCGGCAAACGCGCTCTGAAAAATCTTGCGCTTGATTACTGGCTTGCCGGCGGTAGCGCTAAGGCACTTTTGGATGTGCGCGAGCAGTTTGAAAAAGCCGATACCTTAACCGACCGCTTAGCCGCCTTAACCAGTATCGTCTTTTCCAGAAGTCCGGCCAAGGCCGACGTTTTAAACGCCGCAGCCAAGCTCTGGTACAAAGAACCGCTCCTTTTAAACAAGTGGTTTACGGTTCAGGCCTTGGCCCCGTCCTTTAACGACGAACTTCCGGTTTTAGATCGCGTTCGCGCCCTGATGGGATACGATGTCTTTTCCATCAAAAACCCCAATAACGTCTACGCCTTAATCGGTGCCTTCTTGAATCGGAATCCGGCTGAATTTCACCGGGCCGACGGGTTAGGATACGAATTCTGGGCCGATACGGTTTTGCAATTGGACTCCATTAACACACACGTTGCGTCTCGCATGGCTCGCGCCCTCGATCACTGGCGCCGCTACGAGCCCAAACGTGCCAAACTGATGTACAAAGCTCTTACCCGCGTCGCCTCTTGCTCGACGCTTTCCCCGGCCGTTCGGGAAATTGTCGAAAAAGCGCTCACTCATTATTAAAGGACTTGGCCATGCAACGACAAACGCTCCACACATTCCTTGATAACGAAATTGCCGAGTACGGACTCGATCCGAAGCTCTCGCAATTGATTATCAATATTTCCGAAACCTGTAAAGAAATCAGTTTTGAAGTGTCCTGCGGTGATGTGGCTGGCGTTTTGGGTGTAGCCGGCTCGACAAACGTACAAGGCGAGGTCCAAAAGCAATTGGATGTCCTCTGTAACGACCTTATGGTCAAGGGTTGCATTCGCTCCGGGTGCGTGTGCGGCATGGCAAGCGAAGAAATGGAAACCGCCCTGTCGGTCCCGGCTTATCTGCCGGTCGGCCCATACTTGGTGACGTTCGACCCCTTGGACGGCTCGAGCAACATTGACATTAACATTTCGATCAGTACCCTCTTTTCGATTCTCCCGAGTCCGCACGGCGCCTCCCACGACATTTCCGATATCGACTTCTTGCAACCAGGCATCAACCAGGTTGCCGCCGGCTACGTCGTCTATGGTCCGCAAACCACGATGGCGTTAACACTCGGGCGCGGCGTCGTGATGTTTACACTCGACCCGGCCTCCAACCACTACATCTTCACCAAGAGCGAATCGATTATTCCCCGCGATGCCCACGAATTTGCGATTAACTGCTCGAACATGCGCCACTGGCCCGAACCCGTGCGCCGTTACATCACGGAACTCCTGGAGGGAACTACAGGTCCGCGCGGCAAAGACTTTAATATGCGCTGGATTGCCTCCATGGGAGCGGAAGTGCACCGTATTCTCTCACGCGGCGGCATCTTCATGTATCCGTGGGACAAGCGCATGACCGACAAGCCCGGCAAGTTGCGCTTGATGTATGAGGCCAACCCCATGGGCTTTTTAATCGAACAAGCCGGCGGCATGTGCACCGACGGACACGGACGCGTTCTGGAGATTCAGCCGGAAAAACTCCATCAGCGTATTCCGGTTTTCTTGGGCGCGGCCGAAGAAGTCGAACGCGTTACGCGTTACATCACGGAAGCCGAAGAAGCGGAAAAGGCCAAAGAAGACGCCAAATAACGGACGTCGTTTTCCTTTAGGTCAGCCCCGCGGTCTTTTCATCGCGGGGTTTTTCGTTTTCTTCGGCGACAAGCGCAGGCTTAGGCTCTTCGCTTTGTTCGACCTTGTCGGTCTTCTTGCTGAAAAAATCAAAGAACGGATGGCGACGTTTCGGGGGCTCTTCGGACGGCAATTCAATCCCGTGACTTTGGGCAATCGTCACCATCTTGGCATCGAGCGACTTGAGGTTCGTTTGCAGCGTCCGAACCTCTTCCGTTAGGGCCGTAAGGGCTGCCACGGTTTTTTCCGATTCGGTCTTCATGGCCTGCGAAAGATCGGCAAACTCCTGCGTCACCGTTTTGGTGGATGCTTCAAGACGCGACTGCTCGGCATCTTCCGCCAGGCGCTTGTTGGTTCGCGCTTCCCGGTAGGCCTTGCGAATATCCACGAGCACGGCGGCCTGCTGCATAATGGACCAAAGCAGGCACGCCACAATAAGCAAGCCCAAGACAACGAACAGAATCAATCCGAGCGGCGCCTGCACTTGCGTAAAAAGCAGGTTCACCGGAACCGGAGCCACAATTCCGGACCAATTGACCGCTAAAAACACAGCGCTCAAAATGCACAACAGCAAAATGACAACGGTTCGAATCGACATGGCATCCTCAATGACAAAAAGGAAAAAAGATGTTTCGGCAAGTCTAGTCAGAGAACCTGAAAAACTCAATGGGCAAATGTACGAGCCCGCAGGCTTTGAATCGAACGATTTGAAAATTTCTTAACAAGCCCTCGCTATAATCCTGAGCGTCGCAGAGAAACTTTATCGGTTGAAGTCTTCCCTGTATGGTTTTGTCGCAACCGTTTTTTGAGGTCTCTTATGAAAACTGATTCGCGTTTTCCCAATCTGCATATCGTTGACCATCCGTTAATTCAGCACAAACTTTCCATTATGCGGCAAAAAGAGACGAGTACCAACGTCTTTCGCCAGCTTTTAAAAGAAATCACCGTTCTCATGGGCTATGAGTTAACGCGTGACCTGCCGCTTTCGAGTCGCAAGATTGAAACGCCGATTTCGGAGATGGAAGCGCCGACCTTGGCCGGTAAAAAACAGGTGATTGTTCCGATTTTGCGTGCCGGTCTCGGCATGAGCGACGGGCTCTTGGAATTGATGCCCTCGGCTCGCGTCGGTCACATCGGTATGTACCGCGATGAAAATAAGCGCCCGGTTGAGTACTTGGTGCGTCTGCCGAACGTAACCGATCGCCTCTTTTTCGTCTGCGATCCGATGATGGCCACAGGCTTCTCGGCCGCCCACGCCGTCGAGGTGTTGTTAAAGCGCGGCGTGAGCGCCGACTCGATTAAGTTCCTGGCTCTTGTGGCTGCCCCCGAAGGCGTTCAGGTCATGCTCGAGCGTCACCCGAAGATTGAAATTTGGGTTGCCGCCTTAGACGAGCGCTTAAACGAGAACGCCTACATTGTTCCGGGGTTGGGCGATGCCGGAGACCGACTGTTCGGTACCAAGTAATTCTGTTTCAATCGCTTTTGAAAGCCTGCCTTTCCGATGCCGGAAGCGCAGGCTTTTTTGCGATGCTCGACCGCCGGCTTCTTGTGAGAGCCTTTGCGCAATTTTTCAGAAAACCAAGGGCTATTACTAGGGTTTTTGATATCTGTACCGATATACGGAACAAAATGCCTTTTAAATACACGTTCGGCTGCAAAAAAACGTTACAACTTTGACATTTATCAAATACGAAACTCCCGAAGGGAGCATCATGTCGGCAGACGAGCGGGGCAGACCGCTTCGCACTCGTGCTTTATG
Source organism: uncultured Sutterella sp. (assembly GCA_900542805.1). Taxonomy (GTDB): domain Bacteria; phylum Pseudomonadota; class Gammaproteobacteria; order Burkholderiales; family Burkholderiaceae_F; genus Duodenibacillus. Next base: position 27,987 of record UQOW01000011.1, on the reverse strand, counting down.
AAATTCAAGGAAAACAAAATGACTCCTCAGCAAGAATTACGTGCGCACACACCGACCGGTCCGGAAATCATCGCCGGTGTGACTCTGAAAGATGCCAAACGCGCGAGCAAGTGGCCTGCCTACTGTGACGTCACACAGTCGGTAACAGGATTGATTCTCGGCTTATTCCTGTTCTGCCACATGGCGTTTACAAGCTCGATGCAAATCGGCAAAGATACGTTCTGGAATCTGATTCAGATTTCCGGCGGGACACCGATTTTCGGTCATGAACAGCTCTGGCTTCACGTGCTCTTTATCGGCTTTATCATGCTCTGCGTGATTTTGCATGCTCTGTGCGCTCTGCGTCGCTTCCCGACTTCCTACAAGCAGTGCCGTGACGTCAATGCGCATATCACGATGTTGCACCACTCCGATTCCTCGCTCTGGCGCATCCAGATTGTCACGGGTGTCCTTTTGACCGCCTTGGTCTTCCCGCACTTGATGAGCATGATTTGCAACCCCGCGGGCTTAGATCCCAACCTTTCCGCCGTTCACACCTTCAGCATGGGTCTAGATTGGACGTTAATCTTCCTGATTGTCACGGAATTGCACGGCATGATCGGTCTATATCGTCTCGCCGTTAAGTGGGATGTGATCAAGGGTCGTTGCAACGGTCTTCGCAAGGGAATGGTCATTGTCGCTCTCGCGATGATTGTCTGCGGATCCCTCACGGCCTGGTCGTTCTACTCGACGGGTAAATCCCTTGTTGAAAGCCAGCAATCGGCCGTGCGCTACACACCGACGACCGTCTGGTCCATCAATAAGTAATTCTTCGGTTTTATCTTACGTATTGCACGAAAAATCCCGGTTTATCCGGGATTTTTCGTATGCGGGTGTAACGCTCACCCTCACCTAGCGTAGGTAAGGCTTCAAGAAAGGCCCTGTCACACTTAAAGCATTCGATGCAACCTCGTGCGGCCTACCTTGAGCAAGAACTTTGCCTCCCTCTTCTCCGGCGTTCGGGCCCAAATCAATCACCCAATCACAAGAAGCAACCACGTTTAAATCGTGCTCGATAACCACGACGGTGTTTCCCTGCTCCGTTAAGGATTCCAAAGCTCTTAGTAGGTACATCACGTCCTGAAAATGTAGCCCCGTCGTCGGTTCATCCAGGATATAGAGTGTTTTGCCGGTCGATTTTTTCGAGAGTTCCTCCGCCAGGCGAATCCTCTGGGCCTCCCCGCCGGAAAACGTGTCGGCCCTTTCCCCGAGTCGCATGTACCCTAAGCCGATATCGACCATAAAGCGCAAGCGCCGCTCGATTTCCGGTTGTGCACTGAAAAACTCCAGGGCCTCGGAAACGGTCATATCTAGAACATCGGCAATGCTTTTTTCCTTAAAGCGCACGTCAAGCGTTTGGGCGTTAAAGCGTTTACCGAGGCAAACCGGACATCTGACGAAAACGGGCGGCAAAAAACCCATTTCGATTTTGGTTTCTCCTTCTCCGCAGCAGGCTTCGCACCGTCCTCCGGCAACGTTAAATGAGAAGCGTCCTGCCTCGTAACCGCGCTCGCGCGCCATCGGAGTTTGGGCAAAAAGCGCACGAATGGGAACAATCACACCCGTATAGGTCGCAAGGGTTGCGCGCCCGGCTCGTCCCAAAGCGCTTTGATCGACAAGCACCGCTTTATCGATTTCTTCCGCCCCGTCAATGGCCGCAAAGGGTTGCGGTTTATCTTTGGCGCCGTACAAGCGGCAACGCATCGCTTGTGCCAGTGTTTCGAGAATGAGCGTCGTTTTGCCCGATCCCGAAACTCCGGTAACGGCCGTAAGAGCCCCCAAGGGAATCGAGCACGTGACGTTTTTTAAATTCCGTCCTGTTGCGCCGTAAATGGTGAGAAACGGCGTTTTTCCCTTGAAAAAGCGTTTTTCCCGGGGCGGAGTGATGCGTTTTTTGCCGCTCAGATACGCGCCCGTCAACGAATGAGAATCCTTGAGAATTTGCTCAGGAGTTCCTTGCGCCACAATCGTACCGCCCGCACGCCCCGCTCCCGGCCCCATATCAATCACCCAATCAGCCGCGGCAATCACATCGGCATCGTGCTCGACGACAAGAACGGAATTGCCGACATTGACCAAGTCGCGCAGAATTTTTAAAAGTCGGGCCGTATCACGCGGATGCAGTCCGACTGTGGGTTCATCCAAAACATACGTCACACCCGACAGGCCCGATCCGAGTTGCCCGGCAAGACGAATTCGTTGCAACTCGCCGCCTGAAAGTGTTGCAATCGGGCGCGAAATCGTCAGGTACCCGAGCCCGGCATCGATGAGAAACCCTAAGCGTTTATCGATTTCTCTGATAAGCGGTGCCGCAACGACCTGAGTCGAAGCGCTAAAGACCATCGTTTTTAGGTGCTTTTTGAGTTTTTCCAGAGTCATCTCGGAAAAATCCACAATATTGATACGAGCCGAATCCTCGCCGATGTAAACGCATTGCATGTCACGCCGCAATCGTGAACCACCGCATTCCGGACACGTCCGTCGAGAGCGCAAAACCGACATACCGGTCTTTACGGCCTCACTGCGAGCTCTGTGCCATCGACGCCTTAATTGCTCGATGACGCCTTCGAAAATGCACTTTCCCTTGCTTTCTTTCCCGTAAAGAACGATGTGTCGCGATGCGTCGGGAAGTTTGTCCCAGGGCGTATCCAAAGATAAATCCGTTTCCTTTGCTAGTTTTAAGAGCTCCGAGAACGCTTGCGTATTGCTCGCACTAAACCCGCAGACCGCCCCCTGCCTGAGCGTGAGTGTAGGATCGCGCACCAAAAGAGCTTCGTCAAAATCTTCTAGAATCCCCGTTCCCTGACAGCGCGGGCAGGCTCCTAAGGCATTGTTAAAGGAAAAAAAGGCCGGTGTTAAATCCGGGACCGTAAAGCCGCAAATCGGGCATCCGTAGTGTTCGCTATAGGTGTGAGCCTTCCCGGTATCAAGCTCCAAAAAAGCCGCTCGGCCGCCGGTGAGCGCGCAAGCGGTCTCGAAACTCTCGGCAAGGCGCACGCGAGAGGCATCGGACACACGCAACCGATCGACCACAACAGCGGCGTCTTTCAGAATCGCATCCCCCGGAAGCGAAGAAAACTCCTCGACGGTGACAAAGGCTCCGTTTAAGTAAAGACGCACAAATCCTAAGCGACGGAGTTCTCGCACGGCCTTACTTCGGTCGGAGAAAAAAGACTCGGGCAAGGGAGCTAAAACGGCGACCTTCGTGCCTTCCCCGCACAGAAGCGCCGCCTTGACCATGTCATGGACGGCACTTTTGACCAACGGAACATGGTGCTCGGGGCAGTAGGCCTTTCCAGCTCGAGAAAACAAAAGCCGCGCATAGTCATTAATTTCCGAGAGCGTTCCGACCGTCGAACGGGAGCCGGCTCGGGTTCGATTTTGTGCCAATGCCACCGTGGGCGTCAGCCCCTCGATCGCATCGACATCGGCTCGTGCCTGAGTGCCGAGCACAAGCCGGGCGTACGCCGAAAGGCTTTCAGAAAACCGCCGCTGTCCTTCGGCATACACCGTATCAAAGGCAAGTGAACTCTTTCCAGACCCCGAGGGGCCGGTAATCACAACGAGCTTTCCACGAGGAATCTCCGTCGTAATGTTTTTCAGATTATGCGTTCTGGCTCCGATAACATGAATTTTTTCCATCAAGCCACTCGAAAAAGCAAAAAGAAGGGGAAACAAACCAATTTAGCACACCGCCGTTGCAAACGAACACCTTTTTTCCTCCGAATCCCGGTCCCTGCCGTTTGCGGCAAGAGACGGCAGTCGGACGCTTTGCCTACAAGAGAAAAGACGGCGTCTTCGTTGTACCGATCGGGTGTCTTAAAAATTAGATGTCTTTGTACTTGAGCAGAGTGCCCTGAAACCGAGCACCGAAAAGCTCCGACGGCACCTTTTTCCGGCTTGCTCAACTCTTTCAGACGCTCTGCCGAAGTTCCCCGGCCATGAGGCCTTAAGCGCTCTCCTCCGAAAAGACGAACGTTCTTTTTTCGCAAACCTCCGAAGAAATGAACAATGCCGTATACAATACGGCTCGTGAAGTCGAGAAACTTGCTCGAAGCGCATGAGCAAACTTTGTCGACACGTGTTTGGTTTTTTGGTACGAGAGATTTGTTATGGCTTCCGTGAATAAAGTGATTTTAATCGGCAATTTAGGCCGAGACCCTGAAACCCGTTATACCGCAGACGGCAATACCGCTATCTGCCACATTATCGTTGCCACAAGCCGTCGCTACAAGGACAGTCAAGGGCAACCCCAGGAGGAGACCGAATGGCATCGCGTTGTCTTTTTCGGTCGCCAGGCGGAAATCGCCCAGCAGTATTTGAAAAAGGGAAGTCCTGCCTACATCGAAGGGCGCCTTCGCACCCGTAAATACACGGACAAGGAAGGCATCGAGCGGTATCAGACCGAAATTATCTGCGAAACCTTGCAGCTTTTAGGCTCTCGGGGGCAGTCGTCGGGAACCTCATCCGATTCTTTTGAATCTCCGAGACGCGAATTCCGCCAGACGCAACCTGCTTCGCGCCCCGCCCCTCAGCCCCAGCCGGCAACGCAGCCGACGGTTGATACGCTTGAAGAGGATGATGTTCCGTTCTAAAGCTTTCGGTCTTTAGCCTATAAAAAGGGATATCGCGCACGGCGACATCCCTTTTTTCTTATCCGATTATGAGGCAAATCGGGGAAAACCGTCGCATGCACGACGCCTTCCGTATACATGACATTTTTTAGCCGCTCTTTCGTTAACCGGTTACGACCTTGAACGAATCTGTCACCGTCATTCGTGCCGGACCGCCTCAATGGGGTCAAGTCGCGCAGCGCGCCTGGCCGGGAAATATCCGAAAACAATGCCGGTTAACGCGGCAAACCCGAAGGCCAGCAAATTAATCCCCGGATAAAACGCAAAGGGCACCTGCATGAGCGAAGCCAAAACCCAAGATGCGGCAAAAGCAATAACAATGCCGAGTAGGCCTCCCAAGCACCCGAGCACGATGGCTTCAATCAAAAACTGCAGCAAAACTTCGCGCTCGGTTGCGCCGATTGCCAGTCGTACGCCGATTTCTCTGGTTCTCTCCGTGACCGAGACAAGCATGATATTCATAATACCGATGCCGCCCACAAGGAGACTGACGGCAGCAACGGCCCCCAGTAGCGTTGTTAAGATCTTGGTCGTTGAGGCCACCGTATCGGCAATTTCCGCCGTATCCATAATCTGAAAATTATCCGCATCGGTGCTCGAAAGAGAACGACGCTCCCGCATGAGTTCCTTTAAGGAACTTTTGAGCATTTCGCGGTCACTTGCCGGGTCCACGGCTACCGAGAGCATGCTCACGCGGTTACTGCCGATTAAGCGCCTTGCGGCCGTATTAAAGGGAATCACAACGATATCGTCTTGGTCGCCCCCCATTGCGGCCGATCCCTTTTCCGTTAAAAGCCCCACAATGCGACAGGAAAAACTCTTGACGCGAAGCATCTTGCCGATAACCGGGGTATCTTCTCCGAAAAGCTCCCGGCGTATGGTCTGACCGATGACGCAGACGGCCGACCCGGCCTTTTCCTCCGCCTCCTCAAAGAAGCGTCCTTCTGCGAGGGTGCGATTGTCGGCCGTAAAGTACTCGTTTGTCGTTCCGGTCACCGATGTCGACCAGTTTTTCCCTTCTCCGACCACAATCGTCGTGCGCGTGACGCGAGGCGCAACGGAGACAACGCCGCCGACCTGATTTTCAATCGCCTTGATATCGGCAAGCTTAAAGGAAGGAGCTCCTGCCGACCCGCCCGGTCCCAGGCGTTGCCCCGGACGCAACACCAACTGATTGCCGCCGAGGCTTTCAATTTGTTCGCGCACCGACGTTGTCGTGCCGTTTCCGACCGTGACCATCGTAATGACGGCGGCAACACCGATCACAATCCCGAGAACGGTTAAAAGCGAGCGCATCGGGTTGCGCCAAATCTGGCGACACGCCAGCAAAAACGCGTTAGCGAGCATCCCGTCCTCCCGTACGCGTATCGCTTGCAATGCGTCCGTCCACACAACGAATGCACCGAGAAGCGTAAGAGGCCATATCGGGTTCATGTGTCACGAGCACGACCGTAATACCTTCGGTTTTGTTTAGATCCGTCAATAGTTCCATGATTTCGATGCTTCGCTTACTATCAAGGCTTCCCGTCGGCTCATCGGCAAGAAGCAAAAGCGGGTGCGTCACGATGGCCCGTGCAATGGCTACGCGTTGCTGCTGACCGCCCGAAAGTTCAGCCGGCGTATGGCGCTCCCAACGCAGCAGCCCCACGCGATCTAAAGCCGCACGTGCCGCCTCGTGTCGCTCTTTAGCCGGTGACCCACGATAAAGGAGCGGCAACTCCACGTTTTCAAGCGCCGTCGTTCGAGCAAGCAGATTAAAGCCCTGAAACACAAAACCCATGTAAAGCCGCCGCAAAAGCGCCCGCTCATCGCGGTTTAAAGACTCGACATGCACGCCGTCGAAAAGGTACTCTCCGCTCGTAGGGCGATCTAAGGCCCCGATGATATTCATCGTCGTCGATTTACCCGAGCCCGAGGGACCCATAATGGCAACGAACTCTCCGCGCGCAATCGTCAAGTCGATACCTTTTAGGGCTTCGAAAGCGGCCGGTCCCTGTCCGTAGCGCTTATGAATATCGCTTAATTCAATTAAAGGCGTCATCGGATGGATTCCTTATCGATTTCAATTAGTTATTCTTTTTTAACTGACTGATGATGACCTTGTCCCCGGCTTTTAAATCGCCCGAGAGGATTTCCGTCATGGTTCCGTCGGTCATGCCGGTTTTCACATCGCGCTTAACGGCGTCACCCTTTTGATTGAGAACATAGACCGTGCGACTTTGCCCGGAAACAGCACGCGTCGTTTCTTTGACGGTCTTTTGACCCGCGTGTCGGGGACCGGGCATCATCAAACGTGTCGCCGAGTCGCTTTGCGTCTTCACTTCAGGCCGAAATCTGAGTGCCGTATTGGGAACTAAAAGCACGTCGTTTTTGCGAGCCGTCTCGATGATTGCCGTAGCCGTCATGCCTGAGCGCAGTTTAAGTTCCGGGTTTTTCACAGCAAGGTACGTTGTGTACGTCACGACCTTGTCGGTACCGGACGAGGCCCCGTAGGCCACCTTCGTGAGCGTTGCCGGGAAAGGACGGTCCGGGTAAGCCGAAACCGTAAAGGTTGTTTTCAGTCCGGGCCTCACCTCTCCGACATCGGCCTCGTCGACATCGACCTGCAGTTCCAATTCGTGTAAGTCCGTGGCAACCGTCAAGAGTTCGACAGCCTGCAAACTCGCTGCAACGGCATAGCCGGGCTCCACGGACCGTGTGAGAACAACGCCGTCTACCGGGGAGCGAATAAAAGCTTTCGAAAGATTGGTCTCATTTGTCTGCAGTGTAGCTTTTGCGTCATCGATACTGGCCTGAGCGACGGCAATCCCGGCACGGGCTTTCTTAACTGTCGCACGCTGCTCATCGAGTTGAGCACGTGAAGGCATCTTTCCCGCCGAGGTGCGATTTAATTCCTCGTAGCGCGCGAGCTTAGCCTTGGCTTCCGCGTAAACGGCTTGGGCTTCCAGGAGTTTTGCTTCAGCACTCGTAAGAGTCGCTCTAGCTTGATTGACAGCGCTTTCGAGTTTTGCGCAGTCGAGTTCAATGAGTACATCGCCGACCTTCACAACGGAGTTAACGTCCACGTTCACTCGCGAGACGATGCCCGAGAGCTCCGAGCCCACGGAGACGGTCCGTACGGGTTTGAGTGTCCCGTCTGCCGAAACCGTGACAATGAGGTCCCCCGTTTGTACCGGTTTTGTCATGTAGGAGACCTTTTCAGGCGCGCCGGAAAAGGTCCACCAGAGCGCAAGGCACACGACAGCAACACCTGCCGCACACGCTGCGCGTTTCCACACGGGCATAGTTTTGGCCTTGCCGAAAAGTTTTTCTTTCGTTTGAGATAAATCGCTCATGGGAACCTTCCTACTTTATAAATTGCTATCGCTTTGAGGGACCTGATACCCGCCGCCCAATGCTGTAAAGAGTTTGACGTATTGCGTGGCAAGATCTGCCTTGTTTTCTTCAATCGTCTCGCGCGATGAAATCACCGAGCGTTCGGTACTAAGAACGGTCTGATAGTCCTCAAGGCCTGCCTTGTACTGAGCGAGCGCCAGCGCGGCGGCGCTCTCGGCCGATAAAAGGGCCTGCGACAAATCCTCTTGGCGCTTTTGTGCAGCATGAATGCCGGTTAAGGCGTTTTCCGTTTCTTCCAAAGCCTTCACAAGCGTTGCTGTGTAAGAAATCTGCGCCTTTTCCAAGGCCGTTTCTTTTTGCTTTCCTGCGAGGACTTGTTCGTTCCAATTCCAAAGCGGCATGGAAAGCGCCCCGACCAAGGCCGCAATGCCGGTTCCGCTCGCCCCCAAAGCGCCGATTGCGGCAGCCTGAGTGCCGAGGTTTCCCGTAATTTTTAGGGTCGGGAACCATTGGGAACGAGCCTCATACAAACGATCGGACGCGGCAAGCACGGCATACTCGGCCGCTCGCATATCCGGTCGCTGCTGCAAAGTCTGCGCCGGAATCGAGACAACGAGCGAGGCCGGTAAAGTCGGAATCTTTTCACCTTGCGAGTCGGCAATGTCCGATGCATTCATCACACAAAGGCGAGCCAGCGCATTTTTGTATTTGGTTTGCGAGGCCTCATAGGACGGAATCCTGGCGGCCGCCGAGTTGCGCTCGGCGTGCGCTTGGTCGACTTCCGTTTGCGTGGCCAGGCCGGCTTTCAGGCGCCAAGAGGCGATTTCAAGAATCTGTTCGTAATTTCTTAACGTCGCACGAGCCGATGCCGTTTTCATGCCGGCAAGGCGCCAATTAATGTAGTTTTGAGCCACTTCGGACGCAACGGCAATCTTGACATCTTCAACCGAAAAGGCACTTGCCATCGCCTCGCGCGCGGCAGCACGACGAGCGGCAATGTTTCCGCCGACAAGCGAAAAAGACCACGACGCTCCTGCTTGAGCTGCGTAACTTTCCGTCGTCGAGCCCGAGCGGTGCTGCCGCGACGCATCGCCCGAAAGGGAGGCCGTCGGGAAAAGTTCGGCTGTTGCCGCATCCGAAAGCGCTGCCGCAGCCTTCATGTCCGCTAAGGCCGTTTGCACATCGGTATTGGCGTCAAGGGCCTTTTGAATCAGTCCGAAAAGCATCGGATCGTTCCATGCCTGCCACCATGCACGCGCATCCTTAAGAGCGGGACCGGAACTGACCGGAACCGGTGCGTTCCAGTGCGTACCGGCAAGGACTTTATTCTGCTCGGAAAAAAAAGAGGAGGAAGCGCACCCGGCTAAAAGGGCGACAAGTCCCACTGCCAGTGTGATATTGGAAAAAAACATTTTGCGCGTCATGTGTGAACGTACTCGCCGAAAGTTACTCGAATCTTTGTCGAACATGGTATCGAGATTTGCGTAAATCCGACCCTGCGTTACGCGTAAAGAAATGCAAAGAGTTGCACTTTTGAGTTTTGCCCTTATGACAGGGCTCCTGTTTCGTGCCATGATTGGGTAGCAAAAATTTCGACTTTTTCAAAAATCTTGACATGAGTACGCAAAACCCTCGGATTCTCATCGTTGACGATGACAAGGCGCTGGTGACGCTTTTAGTGGACTATCTGTCTTTGGAAGGATTTATCACTGAGGCTGCCGGCGACGGAGCTCTGGCGCTCGCTAAACTTGCCCAATCGCGCTTTGATTTGGTGATTCTCGACGTGATGATGCCGGGCATGACGGGAACCGAAGTCCTCGCCCGCATTCGCGAAAAATACGACACCCCCGTTTTAATGCTCACGGGAAAAGGCGATTCGATTGACCGCATCGTGGGATTGGAACTCGGGGCCGACGACTATGTGGCCAAGCCCTGTCCGCCGCGCGAACTCGTGGCGCGCATGCGTGCGATTTTGCGTCGCGCCATGAGCCCGAAAAAAGAAACGACCTCGCTTGTGGCGGTCGGGCCGCTCACAATCGATACCGTGCACCGTAAAACGACCGTGCAAGGGAAAGAGTTGACGCTTACGGGAACCGAGATGGCACTTTTGCAGATGCTTGCCGAAAACGTCGGAAAACCCGTTGCCAAAAGCGACATCTATGCGACGGTTTTGCGGCGTGCCATGGGGCGTTTCGATCGCACCGTTGACGTACACGTCAGTGCTCTGCGTAAAAAACTCGCCGCCGCAGCACCCGATTGCTTTTGCATTGAAAACATTCGCGGCATCGGGTACCAATTCATTTTTAACGAGCCGGCCGCACCATGAAACACCGACCTTTCAGCGGCATCTTTTTAAAGCTCTTTACCGGACTTTTAAGTGTTTTCCTGGTGCTCGGTCTTTGTGTCTGGATTATCAGTGCGAGCTATCAAAAGTATGCCGCCAGCGCCTTTGAGACCGTGGATTTTGAATTTCCCGGCCAGCGAGCCGTGAACACCGCTCTCGGTATCGCTCAGTGGGGCGGAAAAGATGTTCTCATCAAATGGCTTTTGGATGAAAAACGCAATGTCCGTCCTGCGATTTTCGTCCTCACTGCAACCGGAGAAGAAATCTCCGGACGCACGCTTCCGAACAAAGCACAGGCGCAGCTTACGGATCCGGTCGTCTCCTCGCGTATTGTGACAAAAACGATTGCCGGCGAGCCGCTTCGTTTCATTGCCGTTCGCACCGATAAACCCAAACATTTCTGGGGCATGGCGTTTTGGCGCACGCCGTGGTGGGTGCATGTGCTTTTGGCTCTCTTTTCGACGGCCCTTGTCGCCGGGCTCCTCGCATGGAACTTTACAAAGCCCATCCGCAAACTCGACTGGGCCATGCGACGGGCTGCAGAGGGCAATTTCGGAGATCGAATTGCGCCGCTTGTCGGGCATAACTACGATGAAATCGGGGATCTAGCGAAGCGATACGACGCCATGGCAGAAAAAATCAACGGGCTCCTGAAACGACAAAAGACGCTCTTTCACGACGTAAGCCATGAGTTAAGAAGCCCCTTGGCGCGCATTGACGTTGCTCTGGCTCTTCTTGAAAAGGACCCGACAAAAAGCCGTCAAGCCGTCGAGCGCATCGAAGAGGAAGTGGCAAACCTGGATACCCTCGTTGAGGCGCTTTTAACCTACGCCAGGCTCGATGAGAACGCCCCGATGCACTTTGAGACAACCGACTTGGTGCCGATTTTAGAAACCATCGTGGAAGACGCTGATTTTGAAGGAAGTGCCAAGAACGTGCGCGTGACGCTTACCTCCGATGCCGCGCTTCCGGTGCTCGCCCATATTGATTCGATTGCCAGTGCTCTGGAAAATCTCATTCGCAATGCGTTGCGCTTTTCTCCGGCAGGCACCACTGTGTCCGTTCTCGCTCGGAAAACGGACCGGATGGTTACCGTGGAGATTTGTGATTCGGGCCCGGGCATTGCCGAAAGCGATATCGCTCGACTTTTCGAACCCTTTGTGCGCGGAAGCAATCAGGCAACAGGAAGCGGATTCGGATTAGGTTTGGCCATTGCTAAGCGCGCCGCCATCCGTCACAGCGGCACGCTCAATGCTGAAAACATCACCCCGCACGGCCTAAAAATGCGCCTGACGCTTCCGCTTTTAAGCGTCAAAGACCGAATGACAAGCGAGAATCCGAATTAATTGCGTAACGTAAAGGTCACGGGACCGTCGTTAACAAGAGAAACGCGCATGTAGGCTCCGAACTTACCGGTCTGAACCGTCAGGCCGCTCTTTTCGGCTTCTTGCACAAAGATATCGAAAAGCCGCTTACCTTCATCGGGGGGCGCTGCCGGCGTAAAACTCGGACGGTTGCCGCGTGTCGTATCGGCAGCCAGCGTAAATTGGGAGACCAGTAACAGTCCGCCCTTGACGTCCGTCACCGACAAATTCATCTTGCCGTTTTCATCCTCGAAAACGCGGTACCGTAACAGCCGCTGCGCCAAAAGACGCGCCTTTTCATCCGTATCACCCCGTTCGGCACACACAAGAACCATGAGTCCCTTGCCGATTTGACCGGCCGTTTTATCCTCAATCGTCACGTGCGCCTGTGTGACGCGCTGTAAGACAACAATCATTTCTCACTCCCGGCCACAACCGTCACTTTTGCCCAACGGCGTTTACCGACCTGAACCGTGTAGGTCCCGGGCCCCATCTGAAGCCCCTTGTCAGTCACGCGCTCGCCTTCGATACGCACGCCGCCCTGTTCGATGTTGCGATTAGCCTCGGCGTTGCTCGGCGCCAAGCCGGCCTCTTTAATCATGCGGGCAATACCGATTTGGCCTTCGGGAGCCGCGACCGTCACGGACGCAATGTCCGAGGGGACCGCTCCGGCACGAAAACGCAAATTGAATTCGGCTTCGGCGGCATCGGCATCCTTCTTGCTGTGGAAGCGCTCGATAATCTCCTTGGCAAGCGCCACCTTCGCATCGCGCGGATTGCGCCCGTTTTGGCATTCGTCTTTAAGCGTCTGAATCTCACTGTTGGACCGAAGACTCAGCAAGTCATACCAATTCCACATGAGCGTATCGGAAATACTCATCACCTTTCCGAACATCTCATCGGGCGTATCGGTGATGCCGATGTAGTTGTGCTTACTCTTACTCATCTTATTGACGCCGTCCAAGCCGACTAGTAGCGGCATCGTCAGAATGCACTGCGGCTCCTGATCGTACTGTCGCTGCAATTCACGTCCGACAATAAGGTTAAAGCGCTGATCGGATCCCCCGAGTTCGATATCGCTTTGCAGGGCCACCGAGTCATACCCTTGCATTAAGGGATAAATCATCTCGTGCATGGCAATGGGAACGCCCTGCTCGTAGCGCTTGGCAAAGTCATCGCGCTCTAAAAGGCGAGCAAGGGTGTAGCGCGAGCAAAGACGAATGAGCCCCGTGGCCCCTAAAGCATTGTTCCACTCGGAGTTATAACGCACTTCGGTTTTGGCAAGATCCAACACGAGCCCGGCTTGTGCCAAGTACGTCTGGGCATTTTCCTGAATCTGCTCGGGCGACAAGGGCGGGCGCATGGCGTTTCGCCCCGAAGGATCGCCGATGGCTGCCGTAAAATCTCCGATTAGGAAAATCACCGTGTGCCCTAAGTCTTGCAGTTGGCGTAATTTATTTAACACCACCGTGTGACCGACGTGGATGTCGGGCGCCGTGGGATCCAGGCCTAACTTGCAGCGCAGGGGTTTGCCGGTCACTCGAGACCGAGCGAGTTTCTGTTCTAATTCGCTTTCCAAAAGAAGCGTATCGACACCGCGACGAATCGTGGCCATCGCCTCGGTAATTTCCGGCGTCACCGGGTACTTTTTTTCTTCTGTCTTTGCCTCGTCAGCCATTGAAATATCTCGTAAAGATTTCACCCGCCTTGAGCGGGTGTAAAAACGGAAAAAATACGGTGCTTTATTATAATGGACCGTTTGAATTACACGGGTAAAAAGTCCCCTTTGGGGGTGACACGGATTCCTTTTTCTAGATGACCTCTCCGGATTTAGTCGGAAAACAACTGCGACACATCAGTAAAAGCGCAGCGTCTTTTTTAGCCCGGCACACCCCGACGTGTGCCAAAACGCCCCTGCGTACCTCCGTAATGATCGGGGCGGCGGCTTTAGTGACGCCTCTTGCCGTTGTGGCCCTTTTGGTCCTGACGCCTTCGGGCCCGGGGACAACGGCAACCGATGTTCCCGAGCAGCACATAGCCCGCGTACAAAGAAGTCTGGAAATTCGCCTACCCGATTTGCGATCGCAGATGGAATCCATCGGAAAAAAAGACGACTCGGTCATGCACGAAACGTATGTGACAAGTTCGGATACCTTGCGTTCGCTTTTATCGCGCTTAGGAATTCGTGATGCCGATGCCGCCGCATTTATTGAAAAAAAGGCTACCGCCCGTGCTCTTTTAAGCCCGAGACCCGGGCAATACGTCACCGCCTCGACTTTGGAAAGCGGAGGACTTGTGTCCTTGCGGCTTTACATCGACGATGACACGACGACAAAAGTTCTGGAAGTGGCGCGAGAGGCCTCTGGCCTCACTGTCACGGAAAAGCCCTTTTCCTATGACGTTCAGCTTGTGATGGCCGAGGGAACGGTTCGGGGACTTCCGAGCACGAGTCTTCAAAAAAGCAATATCCCGACAGCCGTCATTGCGCAAATGCATGCGGCCTTTGACTACGACCGCGATGTCGTCAATAACCTGGCGCAAGGCGAAGCGTTTCGTGTCATTTACGAGAGCAAATACATCGACGGCAATTTCGTACGTATCGGCAAACTTCTGGCGATGCAATTTGAAAAAGACGGCAAAACGCGGGAATTTTTCTGGTTTCCCGATGACAACCAAGGCGGCAATTACTACGACAGCAAAGGAACTTTGACGCGACGAACCTTCATGCGTGTTCCCTTGGATGTGCAAAAGGTCAGTTCCGAATTTGCACCGCTACGTCGCCACCCGATTACCGGCGTGTTGCGCCCGCACCGAGGAACGGACTTTAGGGCCCCGTGGGGAGCGACGGTACGCGCCGCCGCGGACGGTAAAGTGGTCTTTGCGGGCCTAGGTACTGGCTACGGCAAATACATTCGCATTCAGCACGGCCCGGACTGCCAGACGGTGTATGCTCATTTATCGAGTATTGCCCAGAACATTCGAGTGGGAAGCGATGTTCTCCACGGCGAACAAATCGGTAAGGTCGGACAGACAGGCCTGGCAACCGGTCCCCACTTGCACTACGAACTCATTATGAGCGGAACCCAAATTAACCCGATGACGGCCAAACTTCCGGATACGAAGACCTTGTCTGCGTATCAGATTGCAAAAATGGAAGCACGCATTGCGCCCTTGCAGGAAAAGCTTTCGCTGCTGCGACGCGTGCAAGTCTCCGGAGCAAAACCTAATGAATCAACACGAACACGATAAGTCCCTTTACATCGGCCTGATGTCGGGTACGAGCTTAGACGGTGTCGATGCCGTTGCCGCCGACTTTTCCGGCAAGAAACCGCGCGTTATCGGACACCTGTTTGCCCCATATCCGACCGAGTTGCGAGGCGCTCTTAGCTCTCTATGTACGCCCGGGGACAATGAAATCGAGCGCGCCGGGGATTTGACGGTCACGCTCGGACGCCTTTATGCCGAGATTGCTCTTGACCTTGTCGATGCCACACAGATTCCGCGCAACGACGTGCGAGCCGTAGGTGTCCACGGACAAACCGTACGACACCGTCCGGCCAAGGGCTGGAGCCTACAGTTAAACTATCCGGCGCTTGTGGCCGAGTTAACGGGCATCGATGTCGTTGCAGATTTTCGCTCACGGGACCTGGCAGCCGAGGGCGAAGGAGCTCCGCTGGTTCCGGCGTTTCACAAAGCTCTTTTTTCATCCGATTCACCGCGTGCCGTCGTGAACTTAGGCGGCATTGCCAATGTCACGCTGCTACCGGGAAAGCGGCAACGTTTTTACCCGGTCTCGGGTTTTGACTGCGGGCCGGGCAATACCCTGATGGACGCTTGGTGTGCGGAAAATACCGGAGCGCCTTTCGATGAAGGAGGTGCTTGGGCCAAAACCGGGACGGTTTGCAACGCGCTGCTGACTCGCCTTTTAAGCCATCCGTACCTGATGCGTCGTCCGCCCAAGAGTACGGGACGTGAGGAATTTAACTTAGCATGGGTTAGAAGCGTTCTTACGGATGAGAAACCCGAAGACGTTCAAAGAACCCTTTTGGAGCTTACGGCCCGAACCGTGGCTCTGGCTTGCCGGGGGGCCCAAGAAATCTATCTATGCGGAGGAGGCACGAAAAACACGGCCCTATTGGACCGCATCGCCGAGCTTGCCTGTCCGGCCCATGTGGCTACAACCGCCGAGCTCGGCATCGACCCGATGCACGTTGAAGCCCTGGCATTTGCCTGGCTGGCGCGCGCTTTCATCGAAGGTCGCCCGGGCAACCTCTGCGAAGCCACCCATGCACGCGGTCTGCGCGTCTTAGGCGCCCTCTATCCGCATTAAGGAGAGACGTTTGAAACGGATTTTGCCCCTTGTTCTGAGCCTTGCTCTCTTTTACTCGGCCTCGTCGTTTGCCTCTCCCGAGAGCGATGCTGTTTCCCGCGCCGTTGAAAAAACGTTTCAGAGTAAACCGGAAAGCGTGAAAAAAATGACGATGATGAATCTATGGGAAGTCATCGTTAATAAAAAGATTTTTTACGTGGATTCCTCGGTGCGCTTTGTCTTTGCCGGTCACATTCTCGACACCAAGAAAAATCGCGATCTGACGCAGGAGCGCTTAGCCGAGCTTTCGAAGGTTTCCTGGGAGACACTCCCGCTTCAAGATGCCGTCAAAGTCGTTTACGGTAAAGGCGAGAGGCGCCTTGCCGTTTTCACCGATACGCGCTGCACGTACTGCCGACTTTTAGAGCAGTCCATTCGTCAAGTCGGGAATGTGACGGTCTATAACTTTTTGCACCCGACACCGATGTCACGCGCTTTATCGCGCAAGATTTTCTGCGCAGAAAATCCGGCCAAAGCCTTCCAAGACTACATGCTCGAAGGCAAGGAACCTACCGGTGAAGCAAGAAAGTGCGACGCGTCGGCCCTAGACCGCAACCTTGCCCTCGGACGACGCCTCGGCGTTGCCGGGACACCTGTCATTATTTTTTCTGACGGCACAACACAAGCCGGAAGCCTAACCCCAGGCGACTTACAAGCCCGTTTAACCCCTAAACACGGAGAATAGTTTGATGTCACCATTCCCCTCTTTAAATCCGATTATGAAACCCAAGAGCATTGCGCTGATCGGGGCTTCGACCAAAGAACACACCATCGGGTCGGATATTTTGAAACGCTTAACCGAATACGGCTTTACCGGCAATTTGTACCCGGTCAATCCCAAGGCCGACACCATCGGCGGTCTTAAGGCCTACGCCTCCGTTAAAGAGATCGAAGGTCCCGTGGATTTGGCCATCATTGTCATCAATGCCAAACACGTTCTTTCTGTCATCGATGAGTGCCACGAAAAGGGTGTCGGAGGTCTGTGCGTGATTTCCGCCGGCTTTAAGGAGTCGGGAGCCGCCGGCGCAACTCTTGAAGCCGAACTTTTGAAAAAGTGCCGCGACTACAAGATGCGTTGCATCGGCCCCAATTGCTTAGGCGTTGTGAACACACATCCGAGCATTCGGATGGACGGGTGTTTTGCCGAGTCTCTCCCGGAACGCGGCGACATCGGCTTTGTCTCTCAGTCGGGCGCTTTGGGCGGCGGTATTTTGAATATCCTCAAGGACCTGAATATCGGCTTTGCGCAATTTATCTCCATCGGCAATCAAGCCGATGTGAACGCCACGACGGCCATCGAGTACTGGGAAAACGATGACGACGTCGGTCAAATTCTCCTTTACATGGAATCGATTCCCGACCCGGCAGCTTTTCGAAAAGCAGCCGAACGTGTTTCCAAGAAAAAACCGATATTGGCTCTAAAGGCCGGTCGCTCCGAGGCAGGCGCAAGTGCTGCAAGTTCCCACACCGGATCGCTCGCAGGATCCGATAAAGCTGCAGACGCACTCTTAAAGCAGTGCGGTGTCATTCGAGAGACGTCCCTACAAAGTCTATTTGCCACAGCCAAAGTTTTCTCTCGCTCGCCGCTTCCGGCCGGCAACCGCATTGCCGTCATCACCAATTCCGGGGGCCCGGGCATTATGGCCGCCGATGCCGTGAGCGCTCATGGCTTGACCGTGGCGCGCCTTTCGGAGCAAACTCAATCGGCCTTGCGCGAATTCTTACCGGCCGTAGCCTCCGTGAAAAACCCGGTCGACATGATTGCTTCGGCTCCCTTGGAGCATTACGAAAAAACGCTGGATACCGTTTTGTCGGACCCCGGTGTGGATGCAGCGCTGGTGATTTACCTGCCGTTCTTGGGTCTTAAAGACACGGCCGTTGCTCAAGCTGTGTGCCGAGCCAAAGAAAAACATCCCGACAAACCCTTAATCGGGGTCTTTATGACCGATAACACCTTTTTCAGCACGCTCTCGGACGCAAAACCCAACGTTCCCTTCTTTATGTACGCCGAAGAAGCCGTCGATGCCTTAGCGCAGCTATGCCGCCAGAGCGAATGGGTTAAAAAGCCTGCCGGACGCGTTCCTTCGTTTGAGTTCGATACGGCCCAAATTCAAAGCATCTTCGAGAGCCTCAAGCAACAGGGGCGTGAGGAACTTACGACGCAAGAAAGCCTTGATGTGATGGCCTCCTGCGGCATTCGTGTGTGCCGTGCCAAGTTGGCTGCAACCGAGCAAGAGGCACTTTCAGCTGCCCGAGAAATCGGCTATCCGGTTGTCATGAAGATGGTTTCCGAGACCACCTCGCACAAGACCGATGTCGGCGGAGTGCGCGTTAACATCACCGATGAGGCGATGCTGCGGCGTGAATATGCCGATTTGATGGAAAAACTCAAGGAAAAGAATCTTTTGGTCGGTCTTAAGGGCGTTCTCATTCAAGAACAAGTCCGAGGGCGTCGTGAGATGGTTTGCGGTCTATCGGTTGACCCGCAGTACGGACCGCTGATGATGTTCGGCTTAGGCGGAATTTTCGTCGAAGTCTTAAAGGACATTACGTTCCGCGTTGCCCCCTTAACCGATGCCGATGCCAAAGATATGGTTCGCTCCGTTCGCTCCTACGCGCTTTTAAAAGGTGCGCGCGGAACAACGCCTGCCAAAATAGAGCAAATTGAAGAAACGCTTTTGCGGCTTTCTCAACTTGCCTGTGAGTATCCGCACGTGTGCGAACTCGATATCAACCCCTTGATGATTTCGGAGACAACGGGCGAAGCCGTTGCCGTCGATGCGCGTATCCGCATCGCAAAGTAGGCACGAGGTCGGTCTGTAAGCCGGATTATGTTGCGCGCCCGATTAACAATCGGGTGCACTGACGATCATTCATCTAGTGCGGGGCTCACGCCCCGCCTCAAGCCATCTACCCGCGGCCTTTTCCGGGTCAGAATCAAGCAGCCGCCTATTTGATGTTGCTCCCCGTAGAGATTGCCCGTTTCACCCGAACTGAATCGGCTCGTCTCTGTTGCTCTGATCCTCGCCTTACGGCGGAGAGGCGTTACCTCCTACGGTACCCTCCGGAGTCCGGACTTTCCTCGTGCGAAAACTCGCCCGCAATCGTCCGACCGACCGTCGTGCTCAGCGGAACTTTAAGGACTCCGAAGCCCGAGCGCAACGGTCGCAGGCGGGCAACAGCCCGATTTTCGGCACTCTTTAGGCGATTTTGCAACAGTTTTCCGTTGTTTTTTCGGGCCTTTTCCCGCAAATGACGGCAAGACCGAGCTGAGAATCCCTCTAGGGGTTTTCACCAATACGCCCGTACTTTCTTGTGTTTTCGATTCGGAAAAGTCGAGGATAAAACTCACAAACAATCTGATATAAAAGGATAATTTTCAATCTTTATCGACACAAAACAAGTTGCGAGAGTCAAATAAAACTATTGGATAAAACCAAAGGGAATGGTTACACTTCGAAAATCGTTTGTCCGATGGCATCTCCGTCTTTCGGCGTATTTGACACGGAAAAACCCTTATCCACATTACCTAAGGAGAGTAGTAAATGCAGAAACGTGCTCTTTTAAGCGCCGTTGTGGCCGCAACCGCTATGAGTTTCGTCGGATTTGCCCAGGCCGGTGTTTCCGGTAAAGCGATGGTTTACACCTCGATGTATCCGGATATTGTTGACAACATGTGCAAGCCGAGCGTTGCCAAGGCCTTCCCGAAGATGAAGGTCAGTTGGTTCCAAGGCGGCACCGAAAACATCATGACCAAGATGAACGGTGAAATCCGCGCCAAGCGCATCAGCACGGACCTATTGATGGTTGCCGACCCCTCTTACTACCTCACACTCCAAAAACAGGGGCTTCTCCTCCCGTACAAAGCCAAAGACTTTGACAAAGTCATCCTCGATAAGGATCCGCAAGGCGCCTGGTACTCCGTGCGTGTCTGCAACATGATCATTGCCTTTAATAAAGACAAGCTCGATCCCAAGGATGCGCCCAAGTCCTGGACGGACCTGCTTGACCCGAAGTGGAAAGGCAAGATTGCCATGCCCAATCCGCTTTTGAGCGGCACGGCCTATGTGGCCGTCGGTGCCTTGGCCCAAAAGTACGGCTGGGAATACTTCGACAAACTCGCCGCCAACGGCATGAAGGTCGAACAGGGTAACTCGGCGATTCAAAATAAGCTGTTAACGGGTGAATACGCCGCGGCGATGATTCTGGAAGAAAACATCCTCAAGCTTTCCGTTGCCAAGAAAGAACCTCTCGCGGTTTCCTATCCGACGGACGGCACGATCATGATTCCTTCTCCGATTGCCATCATGAAGACCACGAAGAATCCGGAAGGCGCCAAGGCCTTGATGGACTGGTGGCTCGGCAAGGAAGGCCAGCAGGCGGTTGTTAAGGGCTGGATGCACCCGGTGCGCGGCGACGTTGAAGCGCCCTTGGGCTCGATCCCGACAAGCAAGATTGCTGCCACGAAGATCAAGATTGATTGGCAGGACCTTTCCGATAACAACGCGAAGATTAAAGAGAACTTCCGTAAGCGCATGATGGACCGTTAATTGACGGGTCTTTTCGTTTCGTAAAACACACAGGCGGGGGACGAGACTTCGTCTCTCGCCTTTTGTGGTTTTATCGCAGGAGTTTTTCGTATGCGCTTTCGCTTAAACAGCAAAACCATCGTTATTAGTTTCGCGGTGTTGTTGCTGATTTACTTTGTCATTCTTCCGATGGGAGTCCTTTTAATTGACTCCGTGTGGAAGGACGGCACCATTAATTTGGGAAACTACCGTGAGGTCTACAGCCTGGATGTGAACTGGCGAGCACTTACCAACACCGTCGAGCTTTCGCTTCTGGTGATGGTTGCAAGTGTCCTGATTACCTTCCCGCTCGCTTGGCTCGTCGGACGCACGGATTTGCCGGGTAAAAAGTTTTACCGCACGATTTTAATTTCCAGCTACATGATTCCGCCCTACGTGGGCGCTATTGCCTGGACACAACTTCTGAATCCGAGCGTCGGCTACTTAAACGACATTTTCCGCTGGATGTTTAACCTACAGACGGCTCCCTTTAACATCTACACGTTCGGCGGTATTGCTTGGGTTCTCACGCTCTTTTACAGCCCCTTTGCCTTCATCACGATTTCGCGCGCGATGGAAAAGATGGACCCGACACTGGAAGAAGCGGCTCGCATTTCGGGCGCAGGTCCCTTCAGAACGCTTTTGAATGTGACGCTTCCCTTGATGGCCCCGTCGATTTTGGCCGGCGGTCTTCTGGTCTTTATCGCAGCCGGCAGTTGCTTCGGTATTCCGGCCATCGTCGGTATGCCCGGTAACGTCGAAGTGCTGACAACGCGCATCGTCACGTATCTATATATGGGTAGCGACGAAGGCGTGCGGGATTCGACGGCCCTGGCTGCCTCACTGATGTTTATTGCCAACGGTCTACTCTTTTTCATGACCTGGATGCTCGGTCGCAAAGACTTTACGACCATCAGCGGCAAATCCACACGTCCGAATATCGTCGAACTCGGCAAGTGGAAGTGGGTTGCCGTGGCAGCGATTACGACCTATGCGGCCATTGCCGTGGTCATCCCGATCGGCTCGATTGTGATGACAAGTTTCTTAAAGTCCCTATCTAAGTCCGTGCTCTCGCTTTCGAACTACGGGTTTGACCCGTGGATTCCGGTCATTACGTCGGCCCAGTACATGGAGACGATTTGGAACTCGGTCCTGTACGGCATCATTGCGGCAACCATCGGTACGCTTTTAAGTTTGTTCGTCTCGTACCTGGCCGTCAAAACAACGCTGCGCGGTCGGACGCTGCCGGACCTTCTGACGGTTGTCGGCGGTTCGACTCCCTCAATCGTTATTGCCTTGGCTTTGATTATCACCTTTAGCGGTAACTACGGTCTGAACCTGTACTCGACGATGTGGATTCTCGTTGTCGCGTACCTTGTCAAGTACATGACCATGTCCGTGCGCACGATTTCCGCCGCCTTAACGCAGGTGCATAGCTCGCTTGAGGAAGCGGCCTTAAATTCGGGCGCCGACTGGCTGCGTTGCTGCAAGGACATCATCGTCCCGCTCATCGCCCCGTCGATTGTCGCCGGTTGGTTCTTAATCTTCATGCCCTCGTTTTACGAGTTGACGATGTCTTTGTTGCTCTACGGTAGCGAAACAAAGACCATCGGCGTTCTGCTTTATGAGTTGCAGACGTACGCCGATACGCAAAACGCCTCCGTTTTGAGCGTGATCGTCCTACTTATCGTCTTGGTCGGCAACCTCATTTTGAGTAAGGCCACCAAGGGCAACGTCGGAATTTAGGAGTTTTACAAATGTCAGAAGTCAAAATCAATCACGTCTACAAGCGGTACGGTTCCATTACCGTTGTCGACGACTTCAACTTGGAAGTCAAGGACGGGGAATTCATTTCGATTCTCGGACCTTCGGGCTGCGGCAAAACGACGACGCTTCGCATGGTCGCGGGCTTTGAACGCGCCACGGAAGGAACGATTTCCATCGGCGATACCGTGGTCTCTAGTTCCGAGCAGGGCATCTTCGTGCCGCCGGAAAAGCGCGGCATCGGCATGGTCTTTCAAAGCTATGCCGTCTGGCCGCACATGACCGTGGCCGATAACGTCGGCTATCCCTTAAAGATTCAGCATGTCCCGACCGAAGAGCGCAAAAAGCGCGTGGCCGAGATGCTCGAACTCGTGCACCTCGGAGAATATAGCGAGCGCTTCCCGAGTCAGCTCTCAGGCGGTCAGCAGCAACGCGTGGCTCTGGCACGAGCCCTCGTGATGCGCCCGGGTCTACTCCTTCTTGACGAACCTTTAAGTAACCTGGATGCCAAGCTCCGCGAAAGCATGCGTTTTGAAATCTCCGCGATTCAAAAGAAGATGCACATCACGGTGATCTACGTGACGCACGACCAGAGCGAAGCCATGGCCATGAGCGACCGCGTCGTTGTGATGAGCGCCGGGGTCGTGCAGCAAATCGGTCATCCGCACGATATCTATTCGAACCCGGTCAACAAGATGGTGGCCGACTTTATCGGGTTGGTGAATTTCGTCAAGGGTTCGGTTCAGGGCGACCGCGTGTTCATTGAGGGCACGGAGGTGTCTTTCCCGAACGCAAACGGTGTTTCCGGCGACAACGTCACCATTGCCGTGCGTCCGGAAAACATCACAATCTCCAAGACAGCCGGCGCACTTGCCGGTATTGTGCGCCACAGCTTCTTCTTGGGCGACTCGACCGATTTTCGTATCGAGTGCGGCAAACACATGTTCCGCGTCATCGTCAAGGGCGTCGATGCAACGGCCTTCCCCGACGACACGAATGTGTTCTTGGACTTTAGTAAGGTCATGCTTTTCTAGTTCGTCTTAAATTCAAGACCTATCTGCCCGTCCCGCTTTTTTCGGGGGCGGGCTTTTTTTCACCCCTAAAAGTGCCGGAAATCCTTTCCCGACTTCGGCGATTTTGTAATGGCAAAAATCGATTTCGTGCAAAATCAATGGGTTACGAAGCTCTTGCGCCTCCCTGTAGGGAGGCGCAAAGGGTTTTTGACCGTTTTTTTGACAAAAACCCCGACAAAGGACCTCGCTTTGCGCTTGGCCGACCGGTTTTAATTCGCCTAACAAGGGGTCTTATTAGGGTTAGGCCGTTCTTTTGCCGTCCCTGTAAACCTTGGACACATTTTTTCGGGAAATCTTAGGGACGGTTTCGCCTACAATGCACTCAGTGCCGTCCGCTTGACGGCGTTGTGTCTTTTCGGAGTCAGCCATGGGCATTAATGAAGAACTTTTCGAGCGCGCTAAGAAAACCATTCCCGGCGGAGTCAATTCCCCGGTACGAGCTTTCGGGAGCGTGGGCGGAGCCCCGCGGTTTATCTGCCGTGCCCAGGGACCGTATATGTTCGACGAAGCGGGTCAACGCTTTATTGATTACGTCCTGTCGTGGGGGCCGATGATTCTCGGACACAATCATCCGGCCGTCATCGAAGCCGTACAAAAAGCCGTGCGTGACGGACTGTCGTTCGGGGCGGCAACGAAGGCGGAAATTGAACTTGCGGAAGAAATCACGCGCCTTGTGCCCTCGGTCGAACAAGTGCGTCTTGTGAGCTCAGGGACCGAAGCGGGTATGAGCGCCATTCGCTTGGCTCGCGGTTTCACGGGACGCGACAAAATCATCAAGTTCGAAGGGTGCTATCACGGCCATTCCGATAGCCTTCTTGTGAAGGCGGGCTCAGGAATGCTCACCTTCGGACACCCCTCTTCGGCCGGTGTTCCCAAGGAAACAACTGAACATACGTTGGTTTTGGAGTACAACAATCCGCAGGCACTGCGCGAGTGTTTTGAAAAAGAGGGACAGGCCATCGCCTGCGTCATCGTCGAAGCCGTTGCCGGCAACATGAATATGGTCCCGGCGACACAAGAATTTATCGACACGGCGCGTGCGCTTTGCACTAAGTACGGAGCCCTTTTAATTGTCGATGAGGTCATGACGGGCTTTCGCGTGGCTTTGGGCGGTGCGCAATCGATCTATCGGGTTACGCCCGACATTACGATGTTCGGCAAAGTCATCGGCGGCGGCATGCCGGTCGCAGCCTTCGGCGCGCGGCGTGAAATTATGGAAAAGATTGCACCCTTGGGCCCTGTTTACCAAGCAGGAACCCTCTCGGGTAACCCCGTGGCCGTTGCCTGCGGCTTAGCGACCTTAAAAGAAATTGAAAAGCCGGGATTTTATGAGGCACTCTCGGCAAAGTCCGCGCGCCTTGTGACCGGATTAAACGAGGCGGCCTGCCGTGAAGGTTTTCCCTTCTGCGCCCGAGCCTTGGGCGGAATGCTCGGACTCTTTTTCCTCCCGACACTTCCTACTACCTTTGCTGACGTCATGAAGTCCGATACCAAGGCGTTTGCGCACTTTTTCCACGCCATGCTCGATGCCGGGATTTACCTTGCGCCCTCTGTGTTTGAAGCGGGCTTTATCAGTGCCGCGCACACTCAAGAAGATATCGACGCAACCGTCGCGGCCGCTCAGGCCGCCTTTCGGACACTGAAAAACTAACAATACATGAACCGACTTTTACGCTTGTTTCGGGCCGGTCTTGTCGCACTTGCAACTGCGATGTGCATGAATGCGTTTGCCCAGCTTCCGTCCGATTTTCTTAATCACTCCCAAGAAGCCGACGAAAGTCGCGACGCCGTTCGAGCGAGCATCGTGGCCAACCGAACGGCCGCAACTCCGGGAAGCGCCTATGAAGTCGGCATTCTTTTGGAGCACAAAAAAGGCTGGCACACCTATTGGAAAAACCCGGGCGATAGCGGTGAAGCGACTCACGTTGACTGGAGCGTCCCCAGGCGCTGGACAATGACTTCTGCCGGCTGGCCCGTTCCGACGGTTTTAACCACCGGACCGCTTACAAGCTACGTGTACCAGGATAAAGTTCTTCTTCCCTTTAAGCTTGACGTGCCTTGGGGAACGCCGTATGGGACAAGAGCCACAATCCGAGCCAAAGTCTCCTGGGTTGCCTGCAAAGACGTTTGTGTACCGCAACAGGCCGAATTGCGCCTGACGTTTCCGATTGAAGTGGCAAGTAAACCCTCGGCAGCAAGTGCCCTTTTTGCTCAAACCAAAACTCAGACGCCCGAGCGCGTAACCAACACTCCCATTACGGCCGTTCAGGACGGTCGCCGCATTTTGCTGGAATTACCCTCGTCCGCAGGTCTTGTTTCCAAGTCTCTTGTCTTTATTGCCGAGGACGGCAACCTAATCGCCCGCACATCTCCTATCCGTCAGAAAGCCGGTTCGTCCGATACGTCTCTTCTTTTGACGCTCAAAGACTCGTTTAACGGAACTCTTTCGCACCTGACGGGAACCCTGATTGCCGACGGAGGAGCGGTCAATCGCGGGTGGGCCATCGAAACAACGATTCCCGTTCGCACGGGAAAAATCGGTCTAGATGCAAAAGTCGCTCAAAAGAAAGCGACCGTACAGGTCACAACGAAGGTCGCTCCTTTAGCGCCCTTAACAGCACTTTCTGCGCTGACGCTTGCATTTACCGGCGGCTTGATTCTTAACCTCATGCCCTGCGTGTTCCCGGTTTTAAGCCTGAAGTTTTTGCATTTAATTGACAAGACGCGGCGACGCGGGTCGCTGGCCGTCAACGGCCTGGCCTTTACGGCCGGCGTCCTGACAAGTACCCTAGCACTTGCCGTGTTGCTGCTTTTCGTGCGCTCCTTGGGGTACGCCGTCGGCTGGGGCTTTCAGCTCCAAACTCCGTGGTTCGTGGCCGCCTTAGCCCTGCTCTTTTTTGCGCTAACACTCAATCTATTAGGCGTTTTCGAATTTACGGCTGCAAGTCACTTAGCCGACTCGCGCGCCGCAAAGGCCCTACCCTCTTCCGGCCCTTGGTCAACCTTCGGGGTTGGCATTCTGACCGTTGTGGTTGCAAGTCCCTGCACGGCCCCCTTTATGGGAGCAGCCTTAGGATTTGCCGTCACGAAGCCGGCCTATGAGGCCTGTGCCATCTTCCTCGCTTTGGGCTTGGGAATTGCTCTTCCGTGGCTTTTGTTGACGCTCTTCCCGGTCTGGACCAAATGGCTTCCGAAACCGGGAATCTGGATGGTCTACCTACGACGCTTCATGGCGCTTCCGATGTTTTGTGCGGTCCTGTGGCTCGTGTGGGTGTTAAGCCATCAAGTTAACGGCTATGGTCTAATTACTCTCTTTCTCGGCGCCGGGGCCTTAACGCTCTTTTTGTGGGCCTTCGGTCGCGAGCAATACGGTCGCGGCCATTCGATTGTTTTAAAGTCGGTTTCGCTTTTTGTGACCTTTGCGTGCTTGGCGGTGCTCGGCATCAGTGATACGGCAACGTCCCGAGGCACAACTGGTTCCCTTTGGCAACCCTACTCTCCGAGAGCGGTCGAGCGCGCCGTTGAAGAAGGCAAGCCCATCATCATCGACTTTACAGCCTCCTGGTGCATCACGTGTCAATTCAATAAGATCACGGCTTTGCATACCGATCAGACACAAGAAGCCTTAAAGCAATTCGGCTACCGGTGTTTTGTGGCCGACTGGACGCGGCGAGATTCCGAAATTACGCGCTTGATTAATGCTTTCGGGCGCACGGGAGTGCCACTTTATGTTCTGTATGACACGAGCGGAAAGCCTGTTGTTCTGCCGGAACTTTTGCAACAAAAACCCTTGCTTGAAGCACTGAAAAAAGCATCCGAACCGACCGTAATGTCTAAGCGTTAATCGGCTGCGGAGCAGGACTTATCCCGCTTACTGCATTTTGCATCGATCGGCGAATCCAAAGAGCAAAGAAAGGGTCCTCCAAGGCAAAAGCTTCCTTTCGGATAAGGATTCCTTCTTTCTTCAGACGCGCCACTGCCGAGAGAAAGACCCTCGACGAGAGAAGAGACTTCGAGCGAATCTGTTCCCGGATCGTAGGAAAAAACCGGATTGACGCGAAATGTCTTGAGCGCATCCTTAAACCGCTTCCAAGGATAAAGGGCCAGAAAAGACTTCAAAAGGAGGGCTACCAAGCTCGACGCCGACAGCGCCATTTGGATATCCGCAAAAATGGCCGACGATTGCTTTCGACAATAGCCTTCCGAACGAGACTTGTTTTTCAGTAACAACGAGGAGCGATGATTAGGTGATTATGCCCGGAGAGCATCTGCATCACCTTCAGGGGTTCTTCTTTTCTGTCAGTGAAAAATCTCCGTCTACGACGGTTCCGAATTCAAAAGGATTCTCTTGTGTCGGCATAGGCATTGAAAAACCCTCGCATTACGGCAATTGACGAGTGCCTTATATCGGAAAACGCCGTAACGGGATTTTACCAAATTTCGGCGTAAAGCTCCGTCCTTCAGGGCGGCGATATAAGCCGCGCGGTTTTGTTTAG
>UQOW01000010.1 GCA_900542805.1 uncultured Sutterella sp. | reverse complement strand
CGCCAGCTGCGGCGGAGCTCCGCTCTCGATTATCAAGACATACATCGAGAATCAGCAGACGCCGAGCTAAACAAAACCGCGCGGCTTATATCGCCGCCCTGAAGGACGGAGCTTGACGCCGCAATTTGGTAACTTTCAACCGAGTTCGCCGTGAGCCCGCACCCCCGGGCAAGTCGCTCATAGGAAACTAGCCCCCCGATGTTGTAAGCCAATAACTTAACGAGGTGCACAAATTTCGCAGGCTTACGAACTCGCGCCAAAGAAAAGATATCCTTGAACACAACACTTTCAAAAAGGTCACTTAAGGTTTGCTTCGCCATGTCCGGTCGGCAGATGACGTACGGATAGCATCCGAAAACAAGGCGCGCCGGGAGATCCTGCACGACATCAAGCCAGGAGTTCTCCTTGGCAAGTTCTTGAATCGAAATCGGCCAAAGTCGTTTTTGCACAAGACGCCCGGCGGCTGACTCCATAACGCCGCCTGCTAGCTCTAATGAGCTCGAGCCGGTTGCAATAATCCTACAGTCGGTTCGAGCATCCACAATGCGTTTTAGCAAATGCCCGACACTCGGAATACGTTGCGCCTCATCGATAATCAGAACGTCCAATCCTGCAAGCAAGACCTGCAAATCGGACTTGGACTTCAAATTCGTGAGCAAGGCAACGTCATCGAATTCATCACCGGTAAGTAAACGCGTACGAGCACCGAAAAAAAGCGTATTCAGAAGGGTGGTCTTGCCGATTTGACGAGCTCCGAAGAGAACAAGGGTTTTGTCACGAGGGAACTTTTGGATGGACTCAGCAATCAACCTCGGTATGTAATGGCTATCTGACATTGACTTTTCCTCATTACGATTCGTGTTTTTCCTAACTTTTCCTCATTACACTCCTGAAAAGTTAATTCTTCGAAATCAGAACGTTGCCGAATGAAACGGTAAAGTTTTTCATCCGATGACTGATTCAGTTGCCAGTTCCCCCTTCTCTTGCCTGATTCACTGAACATGTTCTTCGATAGAAACCGAAATCGGTAGACCGGATTCCTTATCCCGTTGACGATGCCGATTCATACATAGCAACCCCCGCCACCGCAAACATGGTACTTTCCGTGTGCGTACACTAACTGAACCAAAATACGTTATGAGATTTTACGGTCGAGAAAACGCGTTATCTGCGTTAAAAGGCGAATGCAAGGCCCTTGATGCCGGGAGTCGCCTTGCCGTTGTGACCGGTCGGCGCCGCATCGGAAAACAACGCTCCTTCTGAAAGTTGCCGAAAAAAGTGCATTATCAGTTCTGTCCTTTTTTCAGCGCAAATACATCGAAGAGGAACTTGCTCAAAGTTGGATTTCCCAAATCCGAACGCTTTTTGTCTTGTCGGAAGAAGATGGACTCTGTCATCCGCTTTGTTTTGCACCTGACACGTGAGCGTCCTATCGTCTTAATCATCGACGAATGCCGGGAGTCTCTTTGAATCCGGTTGTCTTTGAGACCGTAGAGCGCAATCTTTATTAAGACCCCCGACGCGGCCTTAACGCTACTTGACGTCTTTAAGCCACGGGGACGGAGCCGTCTGGGTCTTTTCCTTGACGGTCTTTCCGGGAACCCACACCGAAGCCGCTCGAGCCTTGCCTTCCATGCGCTCGACCGTGACCTTCCAAATTAAGGCCTCGGAAAAGTGCTCTGCCATCTGAACGGCGTTTCGTTCATCGCTGTTTTCCGGGGCATAGCGATGCACCAGTGCGAGCATCGCCCGTACTCGAAGCGCCGGATTTTGAACGCACTCGACGCGTCCCGTTACAACAGCGCTTGCAAAATCCACCGAATACCATTCGGGAAGAACAAACGACTTGGAAACAAAAAGAAGTGAGACCTTCGGATTGGCGAGCATATTGGCATTGCGACGCGACTCCGAGCCATTGCCCGTATGAAAATAAAACGCTCCGTCCAGATACACCGGGTTAACGGCCGTCCCGTAAGGATTACCGGCCTCATCAGCCGTGCTGATGACGGCGTAGTCCGAAGCCGCAATCACTTCGAGCGTCTGCTCATCATTTAAAGCGCGTTCACGGCGCCGAAGGACTCTTGACTTGGTATCGAGCATAGGATTCCCCGTTTTCTTCTGACCGAGAGATTGTAGGAAAGCGCCCGCATGAAAGCAACGACTGACTTTAAGCGTGTCCGATGGAAAGCACGACAAGAGATGCAATCGCTCCGAGAACAATCAGGAGCAATGCATAAAGAGCCTCTTGTCTTTTAAGGGCAGGTCGTCCGAACTCTTCTTTAAGGAGGAAAAAAGCCACAAAAAGAAACGCCGCAGCCGACACAAGCATCGCATACGGAATCAAGGTATCGGAAACGGTAAAAAGCACGGTTCCTGCAATGCCGCCGATGGGGGCGACGAGAGCAGCCAGG
This sequence comes from uncultured Sutterella sp., assembly GCA_900542805.1. Lineage (GTDB taxonomy): Bacteria > Pseudomonadota > Gammaproteobacteria > Burkholderiales > Burkholderiaceae_F > Duodenibacillus. The sequence goes on along the minus strand of UQOW01000010.1, from coordinate 56,691 downwards.
CCTAAAAGAAATGCCGTGTGTTTTAAGCTCATGCCGAACCGCGTAAAAATCGCCGTTTGACCAATGAGTTGCGGTACCTCATGCACGAAAATCGCGAGCGTAATGGCAATGCCCGGTCCTAGGCCGGATGTAAAGGCCGCTGCCACCAAAAGCCCGTCGACAAAGTTGTGACACGATGAGCCGACAAGAATCGGAAGCGCCCGTGCGGGGCGGTCGGTGCAGACCTGAGTGCGCACTTCAAAGCCGCCCCCTAAAAGAGCCGGCACGGCATGCACACGATTAACGCTGTGCGTATGTCCGACAAAACGGTCGAGAAGAACATCCACGAGAGCAAAAACGGCTCCTGCCGCAACCAGCGTGACTGACGAAGCGGCCGTCGAAACTCCCGCCTCAAGCGCTTCGGGAATCAGATGAAAGGCTCCGATGGCAACGAGCATACCGCAGGCAAGTAGCGATACAGCCCGTGCACAATGCGCCAAAATCCACACCGAAAGCCGCAAAGCACAAATCAAGGCTGCCGCACGCGAGAGGCAATTAGCGGCAAAGACCGTGAATAAAAGAAGTCCTGACATGGGACGGCATTATAAGTTTTTTCTTTCAAAACAATGAAAATATTAGGACGGATACAATTTGTTTCGCTTTCGAATATTCCGTTTCAGCATTTGCCCGCACATTTCCTTAAAGTTCGGTCTTGAAGGGTCAGTTACCTTTCTGTACATTTTCTCCTTTGGTTACTCACGGCGGGTTCGCAGACGCGACCCGCCCTTTTTTTGTACCGTACTTTTTCTTAAAATGATTGCGCTTTCGATTGACGTAGCCAAGGACTATTTATGCGCTCCCTGCTCTTTTCCGCTCTTGCCGTTACAACACTTGCTGCCTGCTCGGGCGCATCAACGCAAACCGAACCGACACCGGCAATCCGAAACACCAGTTGGATGATGGAACTGCCCAAGGGAACCGATTGCGATGCGGCCCCGTATATCGAATTTACCGACAAAAAAGTATCGGGCGACATGGGGTGCAATAGCTTTAACGCCGAGTACACGTTAAAGGCAAGCGCCTTACGTTTCAAAAACGTCGCTGCCACCTTGCGTCTTTGTGCACCCGACTCGATGGCCCTGGAAGAAACCATGCAACGCGTCTTAAACGAGACGCGTCGCATCAAACTTGCCGACAACCGTCTGACGTTTTTCGATGCTGCCGGCAAGCCCATTGCCACACTCGTTCCCGAAGCCATGGGAGCTTGTCGCTAAATCAATGGGCCGCTTCCCAGTTGCTTGCCACTCCGACTTGCGTTAAAAGCGGAATTTCAAAGTGCGCCACTTCTGCCATAAGGCGTGGCACGGCTTCCTTGACGCGGTCAATCTCACCTTCGGGCACTTCGAAAACCAGTTCGTCGTGCACCTGAAGAATCAGGCGCGTTTTCAACTTTTCCTTTCGAATCCACGCATCGACGGCAATCATCGCGCGCTTGATGACATCGGCGGCCGATCCTTGAACCGGTGCATTGATTGCGGCGCGTTCGGCAGCAGCCCGAACCTGAGCGTTCGGGCTTTTTAATTCCGGAATCCACAGACGGCGCCCCCAAATCGTGCGAACAAATCCTTTTTCGACGGCCTCTCGGCGTGCCGTTTCCATGTACCGAGCAACCCCGGGATACCGAGCAAAGTATTCATCCGTGTAGCGCTTGGCACTCGTTCGATCAATGCCGAGGTTCTTAGCGAGCCCGAACGCACTCATCCCGTAAATAAGACCGAAATTAATGACTTTGGCCATACGCCGCTGCTCATTTGTTACGGCATCGAGAGCAACGCCGAAAACTTCGCTTGCCGTAGCGCGGTGCACGTCATCGCCTGCCGTAAAAGCAGCAATCAGGCGTTTATCACCCGACAAATGCGCCATGAGACGCAGTTCGATTTGCGAGTAGTCCGCCGAGACGATGACGCACCCGGCCTTGGCAACAAAAGCCGCACGCACGCGACGTCCTTCCGGCGTTCGCACGGGGATGTTTTGTAGATTCGGCTCCGAGCTTGCAAGGCGACCGGTCACGGCCGTTGCCTGTCCGAATGTCGTGTGTACGCGAGCATCGGTCGCATCGCCCATGCTCGGAAGCTTATCGGTGTACGTGTTTTTCAGTTTCGTGAGCTTTCGGTATTCGAGAATTTGCTCGGCAATCGGGTAGTCAAGCGCAAGTTCCGCTAACACCTCTTCGCTTGTCGAAGGCGTTCCGCCCGAGGTCTTTTTCTTGACGGGAAGCTCCAATTTTTCAAAAAGAATGTGCGCAAGTTGCTTGGGACTTGCCGGGTTGACGGCCTCACCGGCAAGTACCGTGATTTTCTCTTCAATTTGGTCGATTCTTGTCGCCAATGCCGCGCTTTCCTGCGCTAAAAGCCCGGTATCAACGCAAACACCCGTGCGCTCCATGGACCAGAGGACAGCACTGACCGGAAGCTCCATCTCGCGATATAGATTCTTTAATGCCTTCTCACGAACGAGTTTTTCACCCAAAACGCCTCCCAACGTCTTAATGACCGCCGCCTCTTGTGCAAGCCACGGATAGGCCTTTGCCGAATCGATGTCGGCGGCTTTTTGGCGCAAGGTTCCTTTGCCGAAAATCGCCTCTTCTTCAGCAAGTACCGTCGCCAAATGCCGAAGTGACAAACCCGAAAGCGTGTGATTCATGTGCGCTTCCAGAATGTAGCTTGCCAGCATCACATCATCCGGAACTCCGCCCAAAGGTAAATCCATGTTCGCTAGTACGTGCCGCGCGTATTTGGCATCGTGAAAAACTTTCGGGGCCTCGGATGAAAGCCAGGGGGCCAATACGGATTTTACTGACTCAAAGGAAAACCCTCCCCGGCTTTTTGTCGGCACCACATACACTTCAAGCGGCGTGACGGCAAAGGCGAGCGCGGCGGCCGTATCGTGTATCGGAAGGAGCCTGTCGGCAAGAAGCGCCACGGCAACAGGGCTATCCGTAAGGCTTAAAAGACGCATTGCAAGAGCTTTAAGTGCCGCTTCCGAATCAACCGTGGTAAAGGGCAAAGAACCGTCTTGAAAAAAGGAAGGCACCGATGGCGCCCCGTCCCCGAAAGAAAAAAGGTCGGTTTGAGCACCTACTGTCGGCGCTTTGGGAGGAACGCTCGGCAAAGGCGTCACCGTTTTGACCGCTTCTTTTCGCCCCGGAACGCGCATCTGCCAGCGCGCATAAAACGCGGCAAGCTCAGAGTCCGATGCAGGACGCAGCACCAAATCCTGTAAGTTCACGTCAAGCGAAACATCGGACTTAATCGTCACGAGGCGCTGCGATAAAACCAAGTTCGAGATTCCCTCTCTTAAATACTCGCCGATTTTGCCTTTCATGCTCGGGGCCGCTTCGATGACGCCCTGCAACGACCCGAACTCATCGAGCCATTTGACGGCCGTTTTCGGACCGCATTTATTAATGCCGGGAACGTTATCGACCTTGTCTCCCATCAGGGTCAAGTAATCGACGATGCGCTCCGGATACACACCGTATTTTGTCTTTACGCCCTCGCGACCGAGGACTTCGTGGGTCATGGTATTGACAAGGCAAATTCTCTCGGTAACCACTTGCGCTAAATCTTTATCGCCCGTGGCAATAAAAGCCTCAATGCCTTCGGCCGAGGCCCGGCAGGCCAGTGTTGCCAAAACGTCGTCGGCCTCCACGCCCTCGACCTGCAAAAGGGGCCAACCGAGCAATTTGACCATCTGACGGATCGGTTCCAATTGCACACGTAAGTCTTCGGGCATGGGCGGTCGATTCGCCTTGTATTCCGGGAAAATGGTGTGACGAAAGGTCTTGGCATGCGCATCGAAAACGCACGCAACATAGTCAGGGGCAATTTTCGAGTACACGTTTCGGAGCATCGCATGAAAGCCTTTAATAGCTCCCGTGGGCTCCCCGGAACTTGTCGTTAAGGGAGGAAGTGCGTGATAGGCTCGAAATAGGTAATTCGATCCGTCAATCAGAAGAAGTTTGGTCATATCGAAAACGTTGCAAGAAGTCTATCTCGAACTTTAACGGTTCAAACCCGTTTTGTCAGGACGTGCCGGCAAGCCGAACTCCGTTTTTTCAGAGCGAGCCGCATCGAAAAGGCTGTGGAATTCGGCATAATATCCTTGTTAGGATGTCACACGGATTTTTGATGCAAGAGATACTTATGTCTACGCAGAAAGAACGCCTTGTTACGCTGTCGACCCTCGTTGTACTTGGTCTGACTACAGGTCTTACGTACGCTTCTTCCGATGGAAAAAGCGCGGAAGGTCTGCGTTTGGAACCTACGGCCGAAGACATGGCCAAAGCCCGCGCCGAACGCGCCAAGAAGGTCGATGACAAAGCCAACGTGTATGTCTCCGAACGCGGGACTGTCATTCGCAAAAACGTCGATCAAAACAATCACATGAAAAGCGTGACCGTCACACCGAAGGAAACCGGCATCCCTTATACGATGGAAAACGAGACCGGAAAACCGATTGATAACGGCCCGGGAGCCAATACGCGCTCGACACTCGGAACACCCAAATTTATTGAATTTACCTGGTAAAAAATGGCTGTCTTTACCCAGTTAACCGAAGGCGAAGTCGCAGAGCTTTTGCGTACATTTAGCCTCGGAAAATTCCTCGCTTTAACGCCGATTGAATCGGGAATCGAAAACACCAATTACTTTTTGACAACCGAAGGCGGCAAGTGGGTTTTAACTGTCTTTGAGCGCTTGAAGGCCGAGGAACTTCCCTTTTATTTGGAACTTTGCGAGCACCTAGCGAAAAAAGGCTGCCGTGTGGCTCGTCCTCAGAAAACGCGCACCGGAGAGCTTTTTACATATGTGCACGGCAAACCCGTTGCCATCGCCGACTGCCTTCCCGGTGAGCAGATTACGACGGTCACCGTGACCGAAGCCCGCTCGATGGGAGATCTTTTGGCGAAGATGCACCGAGCCGTCCGAGATTTCCCGCTTGTTCAAAAGAATCTGCGGGGCCTGGATTGGTGGATTCAAACCGCCCCGAAAGTACGTCCGTTTTTAAATGCCGGGCAACAGGCGCTTTTGCATGAAGAGCTTGCACGCCAAATTGCGCTTTCAAAAACCGATGGCTTCAAGGCCCTTACGGTCGGCGCCTGTCACTGCGATTTATTTAAAAATAATGCCTTGGCCGAAGGCATCGGAACCGACAAAGCTCACGTCTCGGGAGTCTTTGACTTTTACTTTGCCGGGTGCTCGCCGACGCTTTTTGACCTTGCCGTCACAATGAACGACTGGTGCATCGATTCGAAAACAGGACGCTTTATTCCAGAACTTTCTCAAGCCTTTATCGATGCTTACCACGCCGTCAACCCCTTGGGAGCTCATGAAAGAGCTCTATGGCGTGATATGCTTCGGGCAGCGGCGCTTCGCTTTTGGCTCAGCCGCCTCTTTGACTTTTATCTGCCGAGGCAAGCGGCTCTACTTAAGCCCCATGACCCGACGCATTTCGAGCGCGTTCTGACGGACCGTAAGACCTGCACCCTTCCCTGGCCGACCGAGGCGAACCGACAATTTTTATGACACCTGCACAACACTCCGAACGCCTCGGTCCGACAGCCGGCTATTTCTGGCTCAAAAATGCCTTAATTGCCGTGCGCCATAGGGCCGCCCGTCTTTTTCTCATCGTCTTTTTCTACACGGCAACACTCGGACTACTGATGCTCATTCCGGCAGCAGGCCCTGTCCTTGCCGCTCTTTTTATGCCCTTCGGGACCGTGCTGATCGGATACGCCACGCGCGAAGCCATCGCCGACCGCCTGCCCGACTTTTTCCCGCTTGCCCGGGCCTTTTCCGACAAGGTGCTTCGGACCGATTTAATGTCAACCGGCCTTGTATACGCTTTCGTACTGATCACGGCACAGGCGCTTTACGGATACCTTGCAGAACCCTATTGGGCTCAGTGGCAAACGCAGGCCGGGGATCGCCTCGTGTGGGATTCGGTTTTCGAGCACTTCCCCTGGATGCCTTTGGGTGTCGCCTCGATTATCTACATCCCGGGCGTCATGGCTACGTGGTTTTCGCCGCTCCTATGTGCCGACAAGGGCATGCACTGGAAAAAAGCACTTTTTTATTCCTTTTTCGGGTGCATCACGAACATCCTCCCGATTCTCGTGCTCGGCTTGTTGTTGGTACTCGGGGTGACGGGAGTTTTCTTTGTTGCCGGACAACTCGTGGACCTACTCGGCCTACGCTCGATTAACATGTTTGTCTTCTTTCCATTAAGCTGTCTTGTGCTCACTGTCATCTATGCGACCTACTGGCCGATGTACGAGGCACTTTTCGGCGGCACACGCGGAAAAGATTCTTTGAAGGAGGAAAAAATCTGATGTCTACAACAGTCAAACTCCCCGATCCGATTCCGATGGTCACGTCGCTCACGCAAGCGCTCGGAAAACGCCGTTCACACCGTGAGTTTTCAGCCAAACCCCTTTCCCCCGACCTTCTCTCGACACTGCTATGGTCGGTGGCGGGAATCAGTTCGGAAACCGGTCTTAGAACCGTTCCTTCGGCTATGGATTGCCGCGAAATTGTCGTTTTCGTCTTCGACCAGCAAGGCGTTTGGTTCTATGACGCTCCGAACACGTCGCTGATTCAAACCGCCGAAGGGGACAAGCGCTCCGAAACCACACTCGGTCAGTTTTTCGTGGCCAAAGCCCCGGTGACGCTCCTTTTTGCCGCCGATACAACGCGTTGCGAGAAGATTAACGAGACACGCTTTGAGCGGTGCCTATGCGTCGATACCGGGTGCATGACAATGGCAGGCCAACTTGCGGCCACGGCCTTGGGACTTGCAAGTGTCCCGCGCGCGAGTTTCGACCCGGCACGCATCACACCGCTCTTGGGTTCGGACGGCCGCTTTACGCCGATTATGGCCTTAACGGTCGGGTATCCGGCGTAAAGGACCTCCTGGCATGCGCGTTTTTTCGTCCGGTAAAAAGGGCTCCGATGAGATACTTCGAAGCCTTCCGGTACCGGCTCGTCTGAATGCCGCTCTGAGCGATGCCTTTCGGGCTCGTCGTTCGGGGTATGAGTTTTCCGATAATCCGATCAACGACAAAGACTTATCGACGATTTTGTGGGCAGCCGACGGGCGCCTGGCCAAAAAGGACGATTTAAGGACGACGCCCTCGGTTCTGCAAAAGCATTGCGTGAGCATCTATGTGGTTAAATCTAACGGCGTTTGGCTTTGGGATAACACTCGCAGAGCCTTGGTTTTCTTAATCGACAGGGACTGCCGAAAAGACGTGTGCCTGACGGACCCCTTGATTGAAAGTGCTCCGGTTCACTTGATTTACGTTGCCAATCCCATCGAAACGCACCGATCGGCCGTCGATACGTTAAAACGTCTTTTCGGCGTGAAATCGAAAGAAAGCGACCCGGCGCTACGCGACTTTTTTAAAACGTACGGACCGGCTGTTGAAGTCGGAGCTAAAGTCGAAGCCGTGTACTTGGCGTGCGCCGTCCTTACAATTCGGTGCCTCGCCCGAATGAGTTTTGACCCGAAGACCGTTAGAAAAGCCTTACGGCTTACGGCCGGTCAACGGCCGCTTTGTGCGCAGACGCTCGGCTACAAGCCTACGTCCTTATTTGACATTGCGCTTTAGTTCGGGAAACCGTGCATCGAGCCAGAAAAGCGCCCCGAGGGTTTTGGCATCGGTAATCGTGCCGTCTACGGCCATGGCGCGCACTTGAGAAATCGGCATGCGAACGACCGTTAAGAACTCGTTGGCATCTAAGTGGCGCTCCCCCTGACGAAAGCCGCGCGCCAAATACACGTCGATATGCTCGTTACTGTACCCGAGGGCGTTATGTAGCGTCCCCAAATAGGTCCACTCCGAGGCAACGAGTCCCGTTTCTTCCGTCAGTTCTCGCTTGGCACACACAAGAGAGGCTTCGCCGGTATCGATTTTTCCGGCCGGAATCTCCCAGACGGCGTGTCCGATCGGCGCTCTCCACTGACGCTCGAGAATGACGTTGTCCTTCTCATCGATTGCCAAAATGGCACAAGCTCCGGGGTGCCTGATAATGTCCCGGTGAGAAACCTGACCGTTCGGCAGACGCACTTGCTGCCGATAAAGCGAAATAAACGAATCTTTACCCGATAAAAGCGTCTCGGAGAGAACGGTTTCTTTGAGGGACGCATCGCCCGCAATCTTATCTTTGCAATCAGACATCTTTGTAGTTCTGACGAGGTTTACCCCGCGTCATGTCGTTTTTCATAATGCGCTCTTGCGTGCGCTTCCATTCTTTTTTACTTTGATCGTTGCGCTTTTCAAAAGCCTTTTTGCCGCGAGCCAGCGCCAGGGCGAGTTTGACGCGGTTATTTTTAAAGTGTAAATCCAAAGGGACCAGAGCGTACCCGGCGCGCTCGACCTTGCCGATTAGGCGCTCGATTTCCCTCTTGTGCATCAAAAGCTTACGGGTACGGCTCATCTCGGGCTTTTCGTGCGTGCTGATTTGATCGGCCGGCGTCATGTGGGCATTGCAAAGAAACAATTCCCCGTCTCTGACGTACACGTGCGCCAGATTAATCGTCGCCCGACCGGCCCGCACGCTTTTGACTTCCCACCCGCGAAGTACCAATCCGGCTTCAAAGCGCTCCTCGATAAAATAATCGAACGTCGCTCGTCTGTTTTTAATCGGTCCAGCCATTAAAATTCGTCCATCAAAGAGTTTCCCTGCATTTTAAAGCAAGCGCGTCATGCTCATTACCGTTGCCCGAATCGATTCGACGACCAAACAGGCCGTTTTAAGCAATCTCACAGTACCGGAAGGCACCACCCTCGCGGCAGCACTCAAACACCTGAACCTTTCGTTTTCCCGTGAGACAACGGGGCTATGGTGTCATAGCGCTGCCCCCGAAACGGTCTTACGCTCGGGCGATCGCATCGACATAGCCACACCCTTAGTTATTAACAGGGTCGAGGCGCGCCGTTTACGTGCCCAAAAGAGTGAAAAACACGCTAAGGCCCTCCTGGCAAGGCACGGCGGAAAACGCCAACTTGTCAAGTAGTTTTCGTGCCTATTTATTAAGCACTCCAATAAAATCAACGGTCTGAAAGAGTCGGTATTGGAAAACTAGTTCTCTCTCCACAGATTCTGTGGAAAACATTTTTTACGTGTCGTCGAAACACGGAGGCAACCGTCCACGGTATAATGCGGCGCTAACCGCCGAACGGGGGTTAGCAAAACCCCGATTAGGCCTTGAATCTTCTGCCTTTATTCTTTTCTGGGGTTCTCTCATGCGCCTTCTGCAAAAAGCTCTCACCTTCGATGATGTTCTGCTCGTCCCGGCCCACTCCTGCGTTCTGCCGCGCGACGTGCAATTAAAGTCCCGTTTAACACGCAAAATCACCCTGAACCTTCCGATGCTCTCGGCGGCTATGGATACGGTCACCGAAGCCACCCTTGCGATTGCCATGGCCCAAGAAGGCGGCATCGGCATCATCCACAAGAATATGGCACCCGAGCAGCAGGCTCGGGAAGTGGCTCGCGTCAAACGCCACGAAGCAGGCATTGTCGGCGACCCGATTACGGTTGACCCCGACATGCTGATCGGTGACGTGATTGCCATGTGCGCCGAACACAAGATCAGCGGCGTTCCCGTTGTTCAAGGTCAACAGGTTCTCGGCATTGTCACCAACCGGGACCTTCGCTTTGAAACACGCATGAATTTACCCGTCAAAGAGGTCATGACCCCGAAAGAGCGCCTCGTGACGATTCGGGAAGGAAGTTCCCTTGACGAGGCCAAACGCCTGATGCACGAACATCGCTTAGAGCGCGTTCTTGTTGTCGACGGCAACTTTAACCTCAAGGGGCTCATTACCGTCAAAGACATTGTTAAGGCGACCGAGCATCCCAATGCGGCCAAAGACAAAGACGGAAAACTTTTAGTCGGTGCTTCAATCGGTGTCGGAGCCGGCACGGAAGATCGCCTGGAAAAACTCGTCGCAGCCGGAGTCGACGTTGTCGTCGTGGATACGGCGCACGGGCACTCCGAAGGCGTTTTGCAGCGTGTCCGCTGGGTCAAGGAACACTACCCGAATCTTCAGGTCGTCGGCGGCAACATTGCGACGGCAGCGGCAGCTAAGGCTCTTGCCGATTGCGGCGTCGATGCCGTCAAGGTCGGTATCGGACCGGGCTCCATTTGCACGACACGTATCGTGGCCGGTGTCGGCGTCCCGCAGATTACGGCCATCAGTAACGTGGCCGAAGCCCTTAAAGACACGGACATCCCCCTTATTGCCGACGGCGGTATCCGATTCTCGGGCGACATTGCCAAAGCCTTTGCTGCCGGCGCCAATACCGTGATGATGGGCGGCATGCTTGCCGGTACCGAGGAAGCCCCCGGAGAAATCATTCTATATCAAGGACGTTCCTACAAATCCTACCGCGGAATGGGTTCGCTCGGCGCCATGTTCAAGGGCTCGGCCGACCGGTATTTCCAGGATAACAACTCCGGAAACATCAACAAGCTCGTGCCCGAAGGTATCGAAGGTATGGTGCCCTACAAGGGATCGGTGTTGACGATTCTGTACCAGATGGCAGGGGGACTGCGCAGTGCCATGGGTTACTGCGGATGCCGGACCATCGATCAGATGCGTGAGAAGGCTGAATTTGTGGAAATCACGGCCGCCGGCTGGCGTGAAAGCCACGTGCACGACGTCAAGATTACGAAAGAAGCTCCGAACTACCGTCAGGAAAATTAAGTCGATTCAAGCGACAAGGAGCTTGCCTGCCTTGACCGCCCGCCACAGTCCCGTGTTGCGGGCGGCTTTTAGTAATGTCGTCCGCTTCAGAGCGCTACCTCGACGGACCTTCCGATGGTGTAAAAATGCCCGCCTGCGACGTAGTGCAGCGTGCGCATGTCATCGGGAGCTGTCTCAAAGTGATAATGCCCGTCACGGAAGACTCGGGTATCGGACCAGGCGGCTACACACTCGCCGGTAAATAGGTCATAGGTCTTTTCGTTAAATTCATTCGGAATGACTCGGAAAATCATCCAAGCCGCGCACCCGGAAAGAAGCGGAATATCAAATCCGTCTTGGTAAAAGACAGTCGCCCCCGCGTGCTTGAGTTTTTCAGGGTCATCGTTTTCACTGATACTGCCGAGCGCCAGAACGGTCTTGGCAATCGATACCGTCGGCAACTGCAGCGCAAAGTAGCCGCTTTTTTCGATTAGAGTGCGTGTGTAGTGGGATTTATCGATGACAACCGTCGCTTTGCAGGGCATTAAATCCAAGTTACACGCCCAGGCAGCGGCCAAAGCGTCGGTCTTACCGTCAAATGCGGCGGAAACGACGGTGGTAGGACCGATATTCAGGAGTCGATAGACCTTAGCCGGGTCAACCGGCACAATGGTATTCGTATCAATCATGCTTTCCTCACTAAAAAATTCAATACGCGTTTGGCCGTTGTCGAATACGGGGGATCGAGCCATCCGAATCCGGAAAAAGGCGACTGATGAAAAACCGGTGTCGTTCGACTCATCGCGTCAAAACCGGCTTTCCCGTGATAGGCGCCCATACCGCACGAACCGACGCCACCGAACGGAAGTCGATTTTGGGCGTAATGCAAGAGCGTGTCGTTGACGGTTATTCCGCCGCAGGGCACCGTTTGAGAAACGCGCTCAATACGTCTTTGATCCGTATCAAACCAATAAAGCGCTAAGGGCGTTTCTTCAAGCGCTCTTAATTGTGCGATTTCTCGGTCAATGTCCGTATAAGACGCAAGAACAAGAATCGGGCCGAAAATTTCCTCGCGCGCGAGACGACTATCGGCAGGCGGATTGATGACGGCCACAAGGGCAGGTCGCAACAAATCTCCTGCAACTGCCGGCACGATTTCCTCGTACGACGCGCCGAGGTCAACGACCTCTTTTAATAAACCGGCAACGTGACGCGCATGACGCAAATCAATCAACGCCGAAAGAGCCCGCGGATCGGGGCAAAGGTGGCGTGCTTGGATTTTAAGCTCAGCAAGAAACGACGCGAGATCCTCTCGGTGAACTCGAACGACATCGGGAGCAATACAGGTCTGGCCGGCATTAAGGAGTTTTCCGACCAGGATGCGTCGCGCGGCATGCGCATAGTCCGCACCCCGGGCTACAAGCGTCTGACTTTTTCCACCGAGTTCCAAAAGAACCGGTGTCAGATGGGCCGAAGCCTCTCGCATCACAGCCCGGCCGACAACGCCTCCTCCCGTATACACCAGTAGATTAAACGGAAGCCGTGTAAATTCCTGCGCCAGATCCGGTCCGCCGCTGATCGCAGCCAACTCCGTTGCATCAAACGCGCAATTAACAAGTTCGGCTAAAAGCGCTGACGTTTTCGGACTTCGCTCCGGCAGTTTCATGAGAACACGGTTCCCGGCTGCCAGCGCATCGATAACCGGTGTCAGACTGATAGCAAGCGGATAGTTCCAAGCCCCGAGAACACCGATTACTCCGCGCGGGGCCGGACAAAGAGAACTTGTCGCCGGAAAAAACATCCAAGGCGTTCTTACGCGTCGCATCCGAGACCAAACAGGACCTTGCGCGAGCATCAAATCGATTTCCGAGAGAATTTGGGAGATTTCTGCGAGATAGACCTCCTCAACGGGTTTTCCGTGAAAATCCTCGGAAACGGCCTGCGCCAGACAATCGGCATTGCCTGAGATCAGTTCACGCAAGCGCACAAGTCGCCGACGCCTATCCGACCAATCTTCCCGACCGGAGGCCAGAAATGCTGTTTTTTGGTTTTTAAACAACGCTGTTAATTCTTTTTGAGAGATATTTCCCGTCTTCACAAGGCCTCATTCCCTCCTCAGCGTAAAATGATTTTTTTCGTTCATCGGAGTAGGTATCTTATCCTGCCTCCATACTTTACGAGCGTACGCCATGTTTGACAATCCGATTGCCGTTACATTTTGCGGATATTTGTTTTTAATGATTACCTTGGGGTTTTGCGCCTACTTCTATACGCGAAATTTCAACGACTATATCTTGGGCGGCAGACGCGTCGGCGGTGTCATTACGGCGCTCTCTGTCGGCGCAAGCGACATGAGCGGCTGGCTTTTAATGGGGGTTCCCGGGGCAGCATACGCCGCCGGTCTTTGCGAAAGTTGGATTGCCATCGGACTTACACTCGGCACGTACTTTAATTGGCGCCTGGTTTCCGCTCGGTTGCGTCTTTATACGGAACTTGAGCACAACTCGCTCACACTCCCGGACTTTTTCACACATCGCTTCAATGACACAAGCCGGTGGCTTCGCATCATCTCGGCCATCGTCATTTTGATTTTCTTTACGATTTACTGTTCAAGCGGCATGGTTGCCGGGGCTCGTCTGTTTGAAAGCACGTTTGACATGCCCTACTCGACGGCCATCTGGCTCGGGGCCGCCGCAACGATTGCCTATGTCTTTATCGGAGGGTTTTTAGCCGTCAGCTGGACCGATGCGATCCAAGCATCGCTCATGTGCTTAGCACTGGTAATCACTCCGATTGTCGTCATGAGCGATTTGGGCGGGTTTTCCGCCACCGTCGACCGTGTCGTTTCCATTGACCCGAACATGATTAATCTCATGAAAGGGCAGACCGTCGTCGGTATCGTCAGTCTCCTGGCCTGGGGTCTGGGATACTTCGGGCAGCCGCACATTCTCGTACGCTTCATGGCAGCCGAATCGGTTCGCGTTCTTCCCAACGCCCGCCGAATTTCCATCATGTGGATGATTTTCTCGCTTGCCGGTGCCGTTTCCGTGGGTTTTTTCGGCGCGGCCTTCTTTGCCGAACATACCGATTTAGTCGGGCCGGTTGCCGAAAACAATGAGCGTATTTTCATCATCTTGGCACAAGTTCTCTTTAATCCCTGGATTGCCGGCATTTTGATGTCTGCCGTCCTGGCCGCCGTCATGTCGACGCTCTCGTGCCAACTGCTCGTGTGCTCATCAACGCTCACGGAAGACTTTTACCGCGTTTTCCTCCGTCCGAAGGCTTCGCAGTTCGAACTCATGTGCTTCGGGCGCGGCATGGTGCTTTTGATTGCTTTGATTGCCATTCTCATTGCTCTTGATCCCAACAGTCTTGTTTTCGGACTCGTCAGTTACGCTTGGGCAGGGTTCGGAGCCGCCTTCGGACCGGTGATTCTCATCGGGTTGTGGTGGAAGCGTATGAATCGGAGCGGGGCCTTAGCCGGCATGGTTGTCGGCGCGGCAACCGTCCTGATTTGGCATCACTTTGCTTGGTTCGGTCTGTATGAGATCCTTCCGGGCTTTATCCTCGCGAGTATCGCCATCTTTGTCGTCAGCCTGATGACAGAAGAACCCTCTGACGATATGAAGAAAAACTTCGAGACGGTCGCAACAGCGGTTCACGACCTATAATCGATTTCCGATACCGCGAAAAAGGGGCCATATTCCCCGGGGTGTTGCCCTTTTTCCTTCCTAAGGCGCTTATGTCTCGGGAAATGCGCTGTCAGTCTCCCCTGACAGTTTCGCAAACTCGCTTCGGGCTTTTGTTCTGTTCGTCACAGACCAATTGAAAGCATTACCCCCGGGGATAGCCTCTTTGAAAAGATTGCGCCTGAGCAATCCGGTTTATGTCAAAAACGTCACCTGCATCGACGAGTTTGACTACAAGTTGGTCTCAGCGCTAACAGCGTCCTTCGGCGTACCGGGATTTCGATTCGGGTAGTTCTTTGCGTCTTGTCAGCTAAACATCCGCCTGGATGTGTGCTCAGCCCATGCATTCCCTTGTTTTGCTCATCGATGAGTACGATTCCCCTCTGACCGGGTGTGTCGGCGCCGTCTTCTCGGAAACCGCACACGCCTTTACACTCTGGGAAAAACCCTAAAGAATCGATTAGGATCGGGTTTTCGGCAAAGAGGCCTTCGCACGTCCCGAACTCTTAGGGCTTGAGGTCGCTTGTCGTTTTGCTACGGACTTTCGGGCAACTTTTGCAACCGAGGTTTTCCGGCTCACCGCTGCTTTCGCTTTGCCCGAGGATTTGGCAGGCTTTTTCGGGGCCGGTGCGTCCGTGGTTTTCTCGGATTTTTCCGCTTGAACGACTCGAACAAGGCTTTGTTTTGCCGATTTGGCCGTCGGCGTCTTCTTTGCCGGTTTTTGAAGTGCAGAGAGCACTTTCGGAGTCAGAGTCTTTTTCGTCGTCGAACGCTTCTTAGAAGCGACCGGCTTTTTATTGGACTTCTTTTTCTGAACAACAGACGCTGTAGCTTTCGGAACTTCTTTACCCTTAGTCTCGGTCTTTTTTGTCTTCTCGGACACAGGGGCGTTTTTCGCTTTGAGACTTGCAATCACTTCAGCCTGTTCTTTAACCAGGTCTTGCAGTTTTTTCACATCTTCGGGGCTAAATCCGATGCTTTTAACTTCCCGTCCGCTGTATGTCGCATGATTCGGTAGCCCGACGGACACTCCGTCCCCCAACGACTTCAAGACAACGGCACTCGGTCCGATTTGCGCATTTTCGCCGACCGTCACACCGCCCAAAATCTGCGCTCCGGCACCGATGACGACATTGTTCTTAATTGTCAGCTTGGCATTTTCTTTTCCGATATCGGTCCCGCCGATGGTCGCACCCTGATAGATGGTGCAATCATCGCCGATTTGCACGGTATTGCCGATGACAACACCCATGCCGTGATCGATAAAGACGCGCCGCCCGATTTTTGCAGCCGGGTGAATATCCACGCCGGTAAAAAAGCGCCCGAGAGAACTGACGACACGCGCCGTGGTCGTCCATCCCTGGATGTAGCACCAGTGTGCCGCCCTGTGAAACTGTAGGGCGTGAAACCCCGGATAGCACAACGCCACCTCAAGTCGGCTTTCAGCCGAGGAGTCCTTCTCGTAAATCGTCTGCAAATCTTCTTTGATTAAGTCAAACATAAGGTGTGCCTCATACGGGATTACGTGTGCCTTAATTGTATTGACGCAACGGACCCTTTTGGGGTTTTTGCTCGAAATTTTTGGGGCCTTTTACGACGTCTTTTTGGTCGCGTTTCGAGCGGCATCCTTGCGCCCGATTCGCTCGCGCTTAGGGCAAATCACGGCAGAACAAATGCCTCGGAGCATAGCCACATCGCTTTGCGTTAAGCGCGCGCGTGTAAAAAAGCGTCTTGAAATTTCCATTAGGTTTTTGGGCTCTTTCGGGTCAAGTGCACCGCAGGCAATCATGGCCTTTTCCCAGTGGGCAAAAAAGCCCTCGAGAGCGGCAACACCGGCCGGCTCCTCGTGGTCGAATCGATCTTGCCACGCGTAAAGTTCTCCGGTGTGGTTTTCAACCTTTAAAAGGGCGAGCTCCATTTCGTAAGCGGTAATCTGTACGGCCTGGGCTAGATTCAAACTGGGACTGGCCGGGTTAGCCGCAATGGCAGAGCACGTTTGACAGAGCGCCATTTCTTCGTTCGTCAGCCCCGATCGCTCGCACCCGAAAACAAAAGCAATCTTGGCTTTCCCGCCGGGCGTGTCCTTTAAAAGCGAGGCTGCCCGTAAAACGCTCGTGCGTAAATCTTCCATCGGAGGCCCGAATTCTCGGTTATAACCGGAAAGCGCAAAGGCAAAAAGGACATCGTCAAGCGCCTCCGAAAGCGTTGCAAACAACGTTGACTTTTCCAGGACATCGACCGAACTTGTTGCCAAGGCCACGGCATCGGGGTGTGCTCGGTACTCGGAATACTTCGGACAAACAACGCGCAAATCCGTAAAACCCATGGTTTTAATCGCTCGAGCGGCCGAGCCGATGTTGCCCGGGTGACTCGGTTCTGCGAGAACAAAACACACGCGACAAGACAAGTCCGATACGTCCTTCAAGATCGATTTCCTTTAAAATAGTCGGCAACCGCATTCTAACTGCGCCGACCCGAAGTTTTTCGAGCCGGCTCGTTTTATCACAGAGTACATATTTCGTATGTCTTCGGCACAACTGGAAATCGCAACACGCGCCGCGCTTTACGCCGGAAAAATCATCAACCGCGAGTCCTTGCGACTCGACCAAATCGAAATTCGGGAAAAAGCCCAATTCGACTATGTCACGCAAGCCGATATCGATTGCGAGAACTCGATTTGCGAAACCTTGCACCGGTACTTTCCTCGCGACACGATTCTGACGGAAGAAAGCGGAACGAAATTTTCGGGAACCGATGAGAATCTTTGGATTGTCGATCCTTTGGACGGAACAACCAATTTTTTGCACGGCTTTCCGCAATATGCTGTTTCCATCGCCCTGACACAACGCGGTCGTGTTGTTGTCGGCGTGGTCTACGACCCGGTACGTAATGAACTCTTTACAGCCGAACGCGGCAAGGGTGCGTTTTTAAATAACAAGCGTATTCGCGTCTCCGGCTGTCGCGATATGGGGCGCGCCCTCATCGGAACGGGATTTCCCTTCCGTCGAAACGACAACTACACGGACTTTCTCCCGAAATTCGAACGTGTGGCACGCGCAGCGGCCGGCCTCAGGCGTGCCGGTTCGACGGCCTTGGATTTGGCGTACGTTGCCTGCGGGCGATTAGACGGCTACTGGGAAGCCAATGTCCACAGCTGGGATATTGCAGCCGGAACACTTCTTGTCTTAGAAGCGGGAGGTCTTGTGACCGACCTATTGGGCCAGGAAAAGTTCCTGGAGTTAGGAAACGTGTGCACGGGAACACCTAAGATTTTCGCCGAACTGCTGATGAAAGTGACGGAGGCTAAAACTCCGGCCACTCCAGAAAACTAACGCCCCATGGCCGACATTCCGACCGACAAATCGTCTTGCTGTGCCTTAGATCCGTATGCAGGGCACACGCCCTTGATGCGTCAATACTTTGCGCTTCGCGATCAGCACCCTGGAGTTTTGCTTTTATTTCGCCTCGGTGACTTTTACGAAACGTTCTTTGACGATGCCGTCCGAATTTCGCGCCTGTTGGGTTTAACGTTAACGCGGCGGGGCAATCACAACGGGAAGCCTATTCCGATGGCCGGTATCCCCGCAAGCACCTTAGAGCAGTACCTGGCTCGCTTAGTGCGGTACGGAGAGTCGGTTGCCATTTCCGAGCAGACCGAAAGCGCCGGCGCCGAGAAATCTTCGATGATGGAGCGGCGCATCGTACGCATCGTCACGCCCGGGACTCTCACCGACAATGCCCTTTTAAGTGAAAAAGCCGATTCGGTGCTTTTGGCTGTATCGATCCCGAAACTCAAAACCAGTGAAATCGGTCTTATTTGGATTACTCTGACAAACGGCCGCTTTTGCGCCACACATGCGTACCCGGGCGACCTGGCCGATACGCTTGCCCGCATCAACCCCTCGGAAATCCTTGTCAGTGAAAAGGGACGTACGTACCTCAAGGACCTGGGGCTACCCGGAACCGTCACGGAACTTCCGGACTGGCACTTTGATGCCGAACGCGGGCGGGAACGTCTAAAAACGATGTTTTCCCTCGCCTCCCTTGAGTGTTTCGGCGTTGAGCGGGATACGACGATTCTTGCCGCTGCCAATGCACTTTTGGACTACGTCTCGGAAACACAGTGTGAAACCACACCCTTTATCGAGCCCTTAAGCCTGGAGTCGCAAAGCGCCTTTATCGGACTGACGGCCGAGACTCGGCGTAATTTAGAAATCGACACCACACTGCATGAAGGTGACGGTCCGACGCTTTTTTCCACGTTGGATACGTGTAAAACCGGCATGGGTAGTCGCCTGTTGCGTAGCTACCTGACGCACCCGGTACGCGATGCTGCTTTAGCCAAGGAGCGCCATCAAGCCGTCGCCGTTTTGCTTACCAAAGACGCAACGACTTTGTCGCTTGAAGACCTTCTTAAAACGCTTCCCGACATTGAACGCATCGCCGGGCGAATTGCGCTTAAAAGCATTCGTCCGAAGGAAGCTGCTGCCCTTCGCGATGCACTGCCGACGATTGAAAGCATCGCTCGGCTTCTCACAGCTCTTTCCGAAAGCGCCCTGATTGAAGAATTAACGGGGGCTCTTAGCCTAAATGCAGCCTTACAAAAGACACTCAAAGACGCACTCCTCGAAGACCCGGCACCCCTTTTGCGCGAAGGCGATGTCATTCGTAGCGAAGCCAATGCGGAGCTTTCGGCTTTGCGCGCGATGCGCGACAACGCCGGAAGTTTTCTCATTGATTTGGAGGCCCGCGAAAAAGAGCGTACGGGGATTTCCACTCTTCGCGTGCAATACAACCGTGTCTCGGGCTACTACATCGAAGTCTCGCGCGGACAGGCCGGAAACGTTCCCGATGACTATCGGCGGCGTCAGACCTTGAAAAACACCGAGCGGTTTATTACGCCGGAATTAAAAGAATATGAAGACAAAGCACTGAGTGCCAAAGAGCGCGCTCGAGCTTTGGAAAAAGAACTCTGGGACAATCTTGTCGAGGCGCTTGCCGTCTATGTCGAACCGCTTTTGGCAGCGGCCAAAACTCTGGCGACGGTCGATCTATTGGCCGTCTTTGCCCGGCATGCCTTGGAGTGCAACTGGATTCAACCCGATTTGACATACTCCGAAGGCCTTGAAATTCTCGGAGCGCGGCACCCGGTTATCGAAAAGACACTCGAGCACTACGTTCCCAATGACTGTGTTTTGTGTCCCGGACGGCGCCTGATGGTCATCACAGGGCCGAACATGGGCGGAAAATCCACCTATATGCGCTCGGTAGCCTTGATTGTGCTTTTAGCGTACGCCGGTTCGTTTGTTCCGGCCAAAGCGGCTCGCATCGGACCGATTGACAAAATTCTCACGCGCATCGGTGCCTCCGATGACCTTACGCACGGGCGCTCGACCTTCATGGTGGAAATGACCGAAGCCGCGGCAATCTTGCACGAGGCGACGGAACACTCGCTTGTCCTCATGGATGAAATCGGACGCGGAACCTCCACGGCCGACGGGTTGAGTCTGGCGGCAGCCATTGCCACGGAACTGGGGCAAAAAACCCGAAGTTGGACACTTTTTGCGACCCACTACTTCGAGCTTACGGAGCTTGTCCATACGCTCTCGCAAGCCGTTAACGTACATGTGTGTGCCGAACAAAGCGGCGGTTCGGTTGTTTTCCTCCATGACATCAAGGAAGGGCCGGCCAGTCGCTCCTACGGCATCGCCGTCGCAAAGCTAGCCGGCATCCGTCCTTCGGTGATTCGGCGTGCGCAAACGTATTTAAAGCGTATCGAAGACAGAGCCGTTCAAATTGACGGGCAACCGGATTTATTTGCCGGTGCGCAAGACGACGTTGAACCGACGCAAAAAGAGGCGCCTTTAACCGGGAAAGAAGCAGCCTTTATTGAGGCTCTTTCTCAACTTCAGGTCGATTCGCTTTCCCCGCGCGAGGCACTCAATCTTGTCTATGAACTTCAAAGCGAAGCGGCAAAGTTAAACGCTGTCAAGAAGCCCGACTAGCACCCGCTTAACTCCAATCGCGACGACCGGACTGATTCCTCTCATTTAAAAAAACGACGTCATGGAGATAGGAAGGGAAAGGATTTCTCCTTCCCGCTTGTAGTCCTTTGTGCTGAAAATGACTCTGTCGGCAATCCTATCCGAGTCTTTTTCGCAAGATTCGTCCGAGGGCGTATGGCGCAGGCTACTCCCCGACCTAACCTCTATCGGGCAGGTTTTATTGTTACGAGCAAGCAGAAAATCGATTTCGTACTTCTTACTGCCCGACCGATTCCGGAACGTTCGTTTCGACATACGCGGCCACGGCTTGAGGCATTCCTCCGACGAGCCTATTCACGACAGGCTGACCCGGTACGCGCCCCGCGGGAAGTTTCTCACCCTTAAGAGTCTTTCGAGACTTCCGAAGTCCTTGAGAAAACATACTCGCTCGGATTGAGACGTTGCTCTCGAGGGCAACGTCGAACAAGGGAAGGCAAAACTGAAAGCGGAGGAAAGCTTGTGCGATGCAACCGAGACGCCGATTGTCATGCGGCGGCGAGTCGTATTGAATCCGTGTCCGAAATCACAGGCGCAAAACGGAAAGAGGCGCAAAACTTACAACACCGTTCTTTCGTCGCTGGCTTCGATATGGGGCCAGGCTGCCGTCAGGTACACCATCATCGAGTAAAGCGTCAAGGCGCACGCAATGTAAATGAGCACGGTGCCGATCAGTGCAATATCAATCCCCAAAACCGGATCGAAATACAACAGGAACGCAATGGCCGTCATCTGGGCTATCGTCTTGATTTTTCCGTAGGCATTAACTTTGACGAACTTGGCCGCTCGAATCTTGGCCATCCACTCGCGCAGCGCCGTCACGGCAATTTCCCGACCGATAATAATCAGGGCCACCAGCATGTCGATTCGGTCAAAGTACATCAAAACAACGATGGCGGAACTGACAATGAGTTTGTCGGCCACAGCGTCTAAAAAAGCACCTTTAGCCGTCATCATGTTCCAGCGTCTGGCAAGAAATCCGTCTAAGGCATCGGTTATCGCGGCTATGGAAAACATCACGCAAGCCAATAGGTTCTTGGTATGCGCCGACATCACGGCATCGGGAAAATAAAATAATCCGACGATTAAAGGAATAAACGCAATGCGTGCCCAGGTTAAGGCCATGGGCACGTTAAACGGCTTATGAACCGGCGATGCCATTGTCAACTCCGTGAAGCTGTGCATAAATGCGAGTCGCTAGTTTACGCGAGATTCCGTCGATTTTGGCGATGTCCTCAACAGAGGCATTCGTCAGTCCTCTAAAGCCTCCGAACTGCGCTAAAAGCTTTTGACGGCGCTTCGGTCCGACTCCCTCGAGATCTTCGGCACGACTTGTCAGGCGAGCACGACTGCGCTTGGCGCGCATGCCGGTGATGGCAAAACGGTGAGCCTCATCACGAATCATGGCAATGAGCATTAAAGCCGGACTTTCGGACCCGAGCGTCAAAGGCTCTCGACCGTCTGCAAAAATAAGGGTCTCCAAACCCACTTTGCGCCCCTCGCCCTTAGCCACGCCGACAATCACATCCATCGGAAGTCCGAGCTCGATAAAAACATCGCGCGCCATATGCACCTGCCCGAGTCCGCCGTCGACAAGAACAAGCGTCGGGAGTTTGGCCTCCCCGCGCGCCACGGGCGTGTAGCGACGCATCAACACTTCGCGCATGGCCGCATAGTCATCTCCGGCCGTCACATCGGTGATGTTAAAGCGCCGATAGCGACTCGAATCCATCGCTCGGCCGTGAAATACGACACAGGACGCTTGTGTGGCCTCCCCGGCCGTATGCGAGATATCAAAGCATTCAATACGAATATCATCGATTTCCTCCGGCGTGAGCGGCAGGTTTAAAACCCGAATCAAGTCATCGATGCGACGCTTTTCACCGCCGATTTCCGTCAGGCGAGCTTCTAAAGCAATCTTAGCTCCGCGCTCTGCCATCTCCAGCCACTTACGGCGAATCTGCTGGGGCTCTCGCACCAGTTGAGTCTTACCGGCTAAGCCATTTCCCAGAGAGCGAATCAGCGCAGCCGAATCGAGGGCATCGGAAGAAACGACCACACTCGGAAGCACTTGCTCTTCGTAGTGTTGCGAGACAAACGCCTCGAAAACATCGGCTTTCGTTAAATCCGAAGCATCGGCAATTTTCGGGAAAAAAGCGTGATCGCCCAGGTGCCGTCCGTTTCGGACCATCGCCAGATTCACGCACACAACGGACGAAGAAAGCGCCACGGCGATGATGTCCGTATCTTTCACAACCCCTGTGGGTTCGACAACCTGATCGCGCACGGCATCGGTGAGGGCGGCAATTCGATCGCGCAAAACCGCGGCTTTTTCATAATCAAATCGTTCGCTTGCCGCATACATTTGGGTTTTAAGTCCCTGAACCAAAACGCCCGACTCACCGGAAAGGAAGCGGCACGCATCGGACACGTCCGCTTCGTAATCGGTCTCGGTGATTGCGCCGACACAGGGCGCCGAACAGCACCCCATTTGTCCCATAAGACACGCACGCGAACGATTTTTAAAGACGGCATCCTCACAGGTTCTGATTCTAAAAACACGCTGTAACATCACGATGGCTTCGCGAGCGGCCGAGGCATTCGGATACGGACCGAAAAAGCGACTCTTTTTGTCCAACGCACCGCGATAGTAGGAAACGCGAGGAAAAGACCCTGCAGAAATTTTCACATATGGGTAGCTCTTATCATCCCGAAATAAGATGTTGTACTTCGGGTTCAAGGTCTTGATCAAGTTGTTTTCCAGAATGAGCGCCTCGGCTTCGCTCCGCACGACTGTCGTTTCGATGGCGGCGATGTGACTGACCATAATAGCAATGCGCGGCGACAGGTCGTTTTTATGAAAGTAAGAACTGACGCGGTGATTTAAATCTCGGGCCTTACCGACATACAGGCACTGCCCTTTCTCATCAAAATACCGATAGACCCCGGGAAGATTCGGCAAAAGCGAGAGCGTTGTCTTATAGTCCTTAACACTGATTTTTTGCATTGCGTTCCTATTTTGCAAAAGGCGCGTTTTTTGTTATGCCCTGTTGTGACATCTTTTGTCGGGTCATTGATAACTTCGGAGACGCCGGCGTTGCCTGGCGCGTAGCGCAAAGTCTACAGCGCGAAAGCCCCTTTTGCGTGCGCCTGATTATCGACAACGTCGCAAGACTCACGCAACTTGTGCCGGCGTGTTGTCCGAACAAATCCGACCAATGGGTTGACAGTATCCGTATCGTAAGGTGGGATGAGGCCTTTGAAAAAGTCGCCGTCCCGGCCGATGCCGTCATCGAAGCGTTTTCGTGCTTTCTACCGGCCGCATACGAAGAAAAAATTGCCGAACGCGTCTCACAAGGACGCCCGGTCTCGGTCATTGCGCTCGATTATCTAACAGCCGAAGACTACGCCGGTAACTTTCACGGACTGGAAAGCCCGCACCCGCGTTACGGCTACTCCAAGCACTTTTTCTTTCCGGGTTTTACGGAAAAAACAGGGGGATTGATTGTCGAGGACAATTACGAAATGCGCCGCAAGACCTTTACGCCTGAAAAAAAAGCCGCTTTGGAGCACGCACTCCACATCCCCGAAAGTGATGCCTTGCGCCTTTTCCTTTTTACGTATCCGACCGTCGATACAGCCGCTCTTGCCGGGTCCCTCATCAAGTCCGGCCTCCGAATCCAAGCTCTTCTTGCACCCGGTCAAGCCCAAGAGACGTTTTTTCAAGCGTGCCGCGCCTTTAGCGCTAAGAGCCTGACGTGCATCAAGTTGCCGATGGTCCCGCAAAAAGACTTTGATTTGCTTTTGTGGTCTTCGGACATCCTGATCGTCCGCGGGGAAGACAGCGCCTCACGCGCCCTTCTTTCCGGAAAACCTTTTTTCTGGACGCTTTACCCTCAAAAAGAGCAGCTGCACATCAAGAAGATGGAAGCCTTTGAAAAGACCCTGACGGACTCGTTTGAACCCGAAGCGCTTTTACGGCGCAACGCCGTCGAACGCGCCTTAAACGAAGAGAGCCCCGTGCCCGAAAAGGCCCTTTTAGCCTACTTTCAAGACATTGATGCTCAGCAAAAAGGGGCCCGAACGTATGCCCGAAAGTGTCTTACTCTACCGCGAGCTCCCCGAAAAATCGCAAAAATGCTCCTTGACGGGCTAAAATAGCATGTTTTGTTTTGGACGGGTCTGGAAAGGCTTCGATTTCCGGCGCCTATCGCTTTTGAAAAGGAAAGTATTTCTCATGAAAACAGCGCAAGAACTGCGTGCCGGCAACGTCTTTATGGTCGGCAAAAATCCGATGGTTGTTCTCAAGGCCGTTTACGCCAAAGGCGGACGCGGTGCTTCGACCGTCAAAATGAAGATGAAAAACCTTTTAACGAACGCCGTCTCGGAAATCGTTTACCGTGCCGACGACAAGTTCGATGACATCGTTTTGGAGCGAAAAGAGTTAACGTACTCGTACTACGCCAACCCGACGTATGTTTGGACCGACGATGAGTTCAATATGTACGACGTAGAAGAAGACACGATGGAGGAGGCCAAGAAATATCTGACCGATACGGATGAGCTCAAGGCCGAGGCAGTCTTTTACGAAGGTCGCGTCATCGGTATCGAACTGCCGACGATGATTGTGCGTGAAGTGGCGTACACGGAACCGGCCGTCAAGGGTGATACGTCGGGCAAGGTCATGAAGCCTGCGAAGCTGGCAAGCGGTTTTGTGCTTGACGTTCCGGCCTTTGTGAACGTCGGCGACAAGATTGAAATCGACACACGGACGAGCGAATACCGTAGCCGCGTGAAGTAATCGGGAGAAAAACTTAATTCTCCGAAGAAAGCGGACGGCTACCCGTCCGCCTTTTTTTGCTCCTGCCTCTTTTGTGCTTTTTCTTCGATAGCGCGTATTCTTTCGAAAACCGCGTCCGCTTACGTCGGGGAGAACGCCGTGAAACCCTTTTATTCACCTTCGAACTTTTCCGCGCGCCAAAAACGCGAACACGCCGAACGTTTCTTACAGTCCTACGGCAATGACCACAATGTCCGCTTTGTTTTCGAGGGACCGGCACGCACGGACGGAAAAACCGTTTGGCTCGGCGACTATGCCCCGGAGGACGAGACCTTTCTGATGCGCGCTTTAGCTCACGGCATGCACGAAATGCTGCACGTGACCGACACGGACATGGAGGCCTTTCGAAAAGCATGTGTCAATCCGCTCGCAGGATCGATC
The DNA here is from genome assembly GCA_900542805.1 of uncultured Sutterella sp. GTDB lineage: Bacteria > Pseudomonadota > Gammaproteobacteria > Burkholderiales > Burkholderiaceae_F > Duodenibacillus. The sequence continues at coordinate 31,008 of UQOW01000010.1, read as the reverse complement.
ATCAATGTTTTGGAAGACGTTCGAATCGACACCTCGGCATGGCCCGCTACCCGGGGTACCGCGTCTGGCGCGATATACTGACCGAATACCTCGAAGAGACCGGGCTTCTGAAGGCTGCGGCCGACGCCGATGCGTTTTCTCTCGGTGAACTTATTGCCGTTTGGCTACAGACCGAACTCATGGCACAAATGAATGTCGCGTGGGCCGAGCGACACCACAAGCGCCTTCGCAACGCGCTCTTAGCGCGCATGAACCCCGAAACGGTCGCCTCTCTTTTAAAAATCAGCCGAGCAACCCACACGGCTTGCACGACGGACGATGTCTGCAAAATCGCCCGCAAGATTCTGACTCAGTTGCAAGGGCTCGATGCGCACAGCAAGGAAAACCCTGAGATCGACTTATTTTCCGAACCGGGTAGTGAAAGCGATGCCTCAAACATCCAAGAGCTTGCGCGTGCCGCACGCCAAGTCCGTCCCGTCACGCCGGTGCAACAGGCACCGATGGGCAGTAACGCGCCGACACGAAGCGAGACTTGTTCCGACGACAGTTTTCCCGACTGGCCCGATGAGACGCAAGACCCGCAACTTATTGAAGACGCCAAGCTTTATAGCGAACGTTTTGTCGCCGAAACCGCCGCCGTCAAGCGCTTGGCGCGCGCGTTTTCACACATTCTCACGGCTCCGTCCCGACAAGCCCTTCCCGAGCGCAATGGCTCGACCTTAACGGAAGATTTTATCGGTCGCATTGCCGTCAACGACAATCGTCTTTTCCTCAAAGACGTACCGCGCAAAAAGCCCGATGCCGATGTCGTCATTCTTCTCGATCGCTCCGGATCGATGGGCCTAACTCGCATGACGAAAGCCAAGGCGGCGGTCTTTTCGCTCATGCAAGCCCTTTGCGATGTCCCCGGAATTGAAACAACCGTTGCCGTGTTTCCGGGACCCAAGAAAACACCGATTGCTCTTGTGAAGAAACGGGAAGACTCTGCGGCACTCTTTCGCAAACGCTTTCCCGGAATCGGCGCCTTCGGTGCAACACCCTTGACACAAGCCGTGCGCTTCGGCATTCAGACCCTTAAGGCTTCCCGTCACGCGAATCGCCTTCTTTTCGTGATCACGGACGGCGCTAGTCGCGCCGATGCCTTAGAGGACCTTCGGGACAACTTACAGGCCGCCGGCATCGAATCGGCGTTTTTAAATATCGATACGGACAATCCCCCGCTTTCGGAAAATACGGTTTATGTTGCTGAGTCCGAGGAGATTGCCGGAGCGCTCTTAAAGCTTGTAAAGGCCACGCGCTTTGCAAAGACTTACGGCCGGTAAGTTGACAAAAAGCCTTCGCAAACACCCGAAGCCGAGCGTCCTGCGAAGACATGCAAAAAGCAAAAAGAGTCAGGGCTCGCCGAACTTTTCGCGCACACGCGCCAAGAGCTTTTCCGGCCCGAAATCATCGTAAAACTCAAAGGGCTGATGAATCCAAGGGCTGTCCTCGTACTTGACGACATAGTAATCGGGAACAATGACCGAGCAAGCCTTGACCCAAATGGCGGCCGTACGTACTTCGGTAATGCGCGGATAGCGATCTTTTAAGTGCTCGATTACTTTTAAAACCGTCTGACCGGAATCACACAAATCGTCCACTAAAAGGAGTTTTCCCTTTAGGTCACTCATACCCGTAATGTACGTGGCAATGTCCAGGTCTCCCTGAATCGTCCCTGCCGCCGCACGGTACGAACTTGTCGTTAAAACGGCAAGCGGCATGGAGTTGTAGACACGGCTGAAAATGTCACCGGGACGCATGCCGCCGCGAGCCAGACAAAGCAAAGAATCGAATTTCCAGCCGCTTGCCACCACGCGAGCGACCAGACGCTCACAAAGATCGTTGTATTCAGGCCAGTCGACATATACGTGCCTCATGGGTGTTTTTTCCTTTCTGCAGTACTCATAAATAAAAACTGAGGGAAAGGTCATTTCCCCCAGTTCGTTTCGTGTTCCTTAGTTAAACGGATCGCGCATGAGAATCGTCTGATTGCGATCGGGTCCCGTGGAGACAAGCGCAATCGGACAGCCTGCCACTTCGCTAAGGCGCGTTAAATACGTCCGAGCGGCCTGAGGAAGATCTTCCCAACGCGTCAGTCCGAAGGTACTTTCCTTCCAACCCGGGAAATCCTCATAGACCGCTTCGCAACGAGCCGCCGCGTCGGCCCCGTAGGGCATTAAATCAACGGGTTTGCCGTCAACCTTGTAGCCCACCCCCAAGCGAACTGTCTCCATACCGTCTAAAACGTCGAGTTTCATAACCGCCAGACCCGTGAGGCCATTAATCTGAACGGCACGACGCAGGGCCGCTCCGTCAAACCAACCGCAGCGACGCGGGCGCCCCGTCACGGCACCGTACTCGTTACCCTTAGCGCGAAGCGTCTCGCCGAGCGCATCGAAAAGTTCCGTGGGGAAAGGACCGGCACCGACACGCGTGCAGTAGGCCTTGGTAATGCCGAGCACATAATCTAGGCGGAACGGGCCGACACCGGCCCCGGCACACGCGGAGCCTGCCACCGTATTGGAACTTGTGACGAACGGGAACGTGCCGTGGTCAATATCGAGCATCGAGCCCTGCGCGCCTTCGAAAAGAAAGCGCTTGCCCTCGTCCATCTGACGATTCAAAACCGCCGAAACGTCGCAAATCATGGGCTTTAAGCGCGGAGCATACGACAAAGTGCTGTCGATAACAGCCTGAGGGTCAACGGGATCCGCATCCAGGTACTTCGTTAAAACAAAGTTGTGCAAATCGAGAATCGCGCGCACCCGTTCAGCAAAATGCGCCTCGTCAAACAGGTCGTCCACACGCACCGAGCGACGAGCCACCTTATCTTCGTACGCCGGTCCGATTCCGCGCCCCGTGGTGCCGATTTTCTTGGCGCCCAAGGCCGCTTCACGGGCCTTATCCAAGGCTACGTGATACGGCAGGAGCAAAGCGGCATTGCCGGAAACACGAATACGGGATTCGGCCTCGACACCTTTACTCTTGAGTTCTGCGATTTCGGAAAAAAGCGCTTCAGGCGAAAGCACAACTCCGTTACCGATGTAGCACGCCTTATCGGCGTGCATGATACCCGAGGGAATGAGGCGTAAGACAACCTTTTTCCCGTTAATCACCAGTGTGTGTCCGGCGTTGTTTCCGCCGTTAAAGCGCACGACACCGTCGGCCTTCTCGCCGAGCCAGTCGACAATCTTGCCTTTTCCTTCGTCACCCCACTGGGCTCCGACAATGACGACATTTTTCGCCATATGTTTCTCCAAAGTCTAAAAAAACAAAATAATCCGAACCTATTGCACAGTGCCGAGTTTCATAGCGCCCAATCGATTGCCCAAATGAAAGCCAAACCGAGCGCCACGACAACAAAGGCGACGGCTCGAATCGTTCCGAGGGGAAAGCGCGACATGGCGCGCAAGGCATTTAACCAAGCCTGCGGCGCAATGAGCGGCATCATCCCCTCGAAAACGGCCATAAATCCCAAGGCCAAGAGAATGGTTTTCATCGGTACCTAAGTCGATTTATTTAACGGCGTCCGGCTCCTTTAAATACCGGAAGAACTCGCTTGAAGCATCGATGACCATCACGTCACCGTTCTTACCGAAGCTCGAGCGATAGGCTTCCAAATTCCGATAAAAGCGGGCAAACTCCGGATTCTTTCCGAAGGCCTGTGCATAAATTTCGTTGGCACGAGCATCGCCGTCACCCTTAAGTTCCTGAGCCTGACGGTACGCCTGCGCGAGAATCACTTCACGCTGACGATCGGCATCGGCACGAATCTTTTCGGCCTCGGCCGCGCCCTTGCTGCGTTCTTCGGAAGCCACGCGCTTGCGTTCGGCTTCCATACGGCGGTACACGGACTCGCTGATTTCCGGCGTAAAGTCCACGCGCTTTAACCGAACGTCCACCACGTCGATACCGACTTCTTTCATGCGCGCCTGCAGAGCATTGCGAATATCGCGCATGGACTGCTCGCGAAGCTTGGACGTGATTTCGTTGACGGTCCTGCGGTTCACGGTTTGGTTCAAGACGTCACGCAAGAGCGAAGCCATACGGTCTTCGGCCGCCCGCTCCGACCCCTGAAACGAAACCCAGTATTTACGAGGATCTTCAATGCGCCACTTGACGAAACTATCAATGAGAAGGTTCTTTTTCTCACTGGTCTGCACCAGATCAGGGCTCGGCGTATCCATCGTCAGGATGCGCTTATCTAAGTACACAACGTTTTGAAGCGGAGCGGGCAATTTGACGTAAAGCCCCGGAACGGCCTTAACGTCCTTTAATTCACCCAAAGCAAACACAAGTGCGTATTCGCGTTCCCCGACGGTATATAGGCAAAGTCGCGTCAGCGCAATGAGCACGAGGGCGGCAATGGCAACAGTCGAAATCAATCTCTTCATGTCTTGGTCTCCTTGTCGCTTTAGCGGTCACGCAGCCGCATTAAGGTGCGCGGGTCAAGATCGGTGGACGGCTCGCTCGAGGAGGCGTTCGTGTGCGCAGCATCGGAAGTCGGCTGCGAACTCGCTGCCTGCGGCACTGTGCCCGGCTCACGACTTTTTTCCAAGAGCTTATCGAACGGCAGATAGAGCAAGCTATTGGAGCTCTTGGTATCGACAAAGACCTTTGTGGCGTTGGAGTACACATCGCGCATCGCATCGACATACATACGGTCGCGCGTGACGCGCGGCGCTTTCTTGTACTCATTTAAAATCTTTTCGAAGCGTTCGGCATCACCGGTTGCCGTTTCCGTCACACGGGCCTTGTAGCCTTCGGCTTCCTGCTTTAAGCGTGAGGCCAAGCCGCGTGCCTTGGGGACGACGGCATTGGCATACGCCTCGCCTTCGTTAATTTGACGCTCACGGTCCTGACCGGCCTTAACCGCATCGTTAAAAGCAGCCTGAACCTGTTCGGGCGGCTGGGCATTTTGAATAGCCACACTCATAATCTCAATGCCGGTTTTGTAGCGATCGAGCATGTCTTGCATGGCCTGCTTGACGTTCTCGACAATCTCGAGCTTATTTTCAAACAGGACCGAGTCCATCTTCTTGCGTCCGACCACTTCGCGCATGGCGCTTTCGGCCGCCTGGAAAACCGACAAATCCGGGTTGCGCGTCTTAAAAAGAAACTCTTTGGCCGCATGCGGCTTAATACGGTACTGCACGTTAAACATCACGTCGACGATGTTTTCGTCATCGGTGAGCATCAACGCTTCTCTTAGGCGGCTGGCCGACCCGTGAATACCGACTTCGACTTTACGCACGCTGGAAATATCGACAATCTCGGCATCCTGAATCGGATACGGAATGTGCCAGTTAAAACCTGCCGTTGCATCGCGGGTGTATTTGCCGAATGTGGTCACGACACCGATTTGGCCTTCGGGAACGATGTAAAACCCGGTACCGGCCCACAGCACAACTACGGCCGCAAACACAAGGCCTAAGAATTTGAAGTTTGTTTTCGGAGCCTTGAAAGCAAAGTTCGGAACGCGACGAGGCGAAGGAGGCCTATTTCCGCCGTCATCGCCGCCGCCCCCGTTGCCGCCGTCCGAGTCGGACGGAGCCCTGCGCGCGCGAGGATCACCCCCGAGCACACCGCCTAAAAGCTTGTTGAAATCGTCCCAGAGCTGATCTAAATCGTTCTCGGGAGGTCGGTTGCGATTGCCTCGCGAATCCTCGTCCTGCGTCGCCTGACTCTTGCGATCGTCTTCGTTGTTCGGGTCCGGAGAGCGGCCCCAACGGGGGTCATTGAGCGTCATAAAACGTCATCCTTCGTTTGTAGTAAAACACAAGCGATTATGAATCGGCGAAAACGCCGAAGCCGCACGCACGATGTTTTGTCACCGGCATGCGGGAAACCCCTGCAGTTTACCACCTTGCAAGGCACCTTTTAAGAAGCGCATGCGGCCGTTTCCCTTGCCTCTAAGGACAAATCCTAAACACGTTGCGTCCTCTTCTTCGAAATGAAAAGAGTAAGGTGCAGAATCGCCTCTTACAAAGCTACTCAACCATTCATGTCCCTTTGAAAGCTCTGAGCGGCAAAACGGCGCACGATAAAAGACAAAACGGCACCGTACACGGGAACAAACACCAGAAGGTTAACGGCAATCTTAAGTGTTAAGTCCGCCGCAGCGATTTCCGGCCAATGGGTCGCCATCCACACATCGCTCGTACGATAAAACGCCACGGAGTAGAAAAGGAAGGTATCGACGATGTTACCGAAAAAGCCCGAGGCCGCCGGCGCAATCCACCACACGCGTGACAAATACCGCCGAAACACGCGAATATCGAGGTTCTGACTGACAAAGTACGCAACAAGAGAAGCAAGTGCAATGCGAAAGACGAACAGATTCGGCGTCAACAGGCTTGCAAATCCCTGAAAGGCTCCCTGCTCGAAAAGCACGCCCACCAGGTAACTTAAAAAGAACCCGGGAATCGTTGCCCTGCGAACGATGGCGCGCGCTTTCGGGGACCCGTAAAGCCGAACCGTCAAGTCACTTGTCACATAAATAAAGGGATAGGTGAACATCCCCCAGGTCGTCTCAATTCCCCAAAGCGTGAGCGGCAGCTGCACCGCAAAGTTACTTAAAACAATCCAAAATAAGTGTAAAAAACACAAGCGGGAGACAGGGGCTCCCGCTTCTTTGAGCACCGAAGTACTACTGAGTGTCATGTAATCAAACTCCGTCTTTTTTCTGTCCAAACTTTTCGCGCATCATCGGTTTGATGCCGCCGTGGCGAAGAATTTCCATCATGTACTCGGAGGGCGCTTCAACGGAAAAAACCTTGCCCGTAGTTAGGTTCGTCACCGTCCCTTCCTTCAAATCGAGTTTGAGTTCGTCGCCGCGCTTTACGTTCTCGGAAAATCCCTTGGCACACACAATGGCCGGGATTCCCAAGTTAATCGCATTGCGGTAGAAAATTCGACCGAACGATTCGGCAAGAACGGCTCCGACACCGGCCGCTTTGAGGGTCACGGCCGCATGCTCACGGCTCGAACCGCAACCAAAATTCGTCAAGGCCACGATTATGTCCCCGGGACGGCACTCACGCACAAAATCGGGGTCGACGCCCTCCATGGCGTGCTGACCGACCTTGTCGGCATCGGTAATCGTCAGAAGCGGTGCGGGATAAATCTGATCGGTATCGACGTTCTTCCCGTAGACAAATGCTTTTCCTTCTAAGAGTGTTTTCATCGCACCCTCCTATTAAAAAACCGTTCTCGGATCGGCAATCACTCCGGCAATCGCACTGGCGGCAACCGATGCCGGCGAGGCCAAGTAGATTTCCGCCGTTTTGTCGCCCATACGCCCCGGGAAATTCCGATTTGTCGAAGAGATGCACCGCTCACCGCGCGCAATCAGGCCCTCATGAATTCCCAGACAGGCCGCACAACCCGGTGTCACGAGTGTGGCTCCGGCTTCAACGAGCGTGCGAATGTAGCCGGCATCGATGGCCGCCAAAAGCACTTCGCGCGACGCCGGGCATACGACAAAGCGCGTGTGGTCGGCAATTTTCTTACCGGCAACAACGTGTGCCGCCGCTTGTAGGTCTTCCAAACGACCGCCCGTGCAGGCCCCGATATAGGCTTGATCGATGCGCTTTCCGGCGTGTTCGCCGATGTCGGCAGCATTGTCGACACTGAAGGGAACGGCCAGCTGCGGTCCGATTTGCGAGACATCGAACTCAAGCTCTTCGGAAAAGACAAAGTCAGCATCGGAGTGCACGACACCGGCTTGCGGATTTTTAACACCACGGGCCTTTAAGTAGTTAAAGGTCTTTTCATCGGGCTGGATGTAGGCGCACTTAGCGCCCATTTCCGTTGTCATGTTGCACAAGCACAAACGCTCGGAGACCGGCATAGCCGAAACGGCCGGGCCGGAAAATTCCACGCCCTTGTAAACAGCGTAGTCAGCCTTAAGGATTCCGATGATTTTCAAAATCACATCTTTGGCAAAGACGCCGGGTTGCAGCGTTCCGGTAAGAGTAAGCCGAAGAATTTGCGGTACGCGGAACCAGAGCTTTCCCGTCAAAAGGATGGTCGCCAAATCCGTCGCACCCACACCGGTTGCAAAGGCGCCGAGTGCCCCGTGTGTTGTCGTATGCGAGTCGGTGATGACAATCACAAGACCGGGCTCGGATAACCCCGAATCAATCAGAACCTGGTGGCACACCCCGCGATTGACATCCATAAGGTGCCCGATGTTTTGTTCGCGACAGAATTCACGAAACTCTTTTTGGACCGTTGCTTGGCTTAAGGTCGAGGGCGGCGCATAGTGGTCCATAAACATGCATACGTTTTCCGGGCGGGCCACTTTGACGCCGCCCATTTCCAAAAAAGAGCGTTTGGTTTGCAGATACAAGTCGTTAATGCCGGCCCGATCGACCGAGCAATTGACAATTTGTCCGGTACGAACACACGACTGACCCGAAGCACGGGCCAGAATCTTCTCTATGGCGTGCATATGACCACCTTCTTAATAAATTGAAATGCGGCGAGTAGTTTAAAGAAAATCTGTAGCGACCGCAGGCACGGCTACCTTGGAAAAATCCTCTTTTTTCGCTGCGGCATACTCCGAAAGAGCCCGACGCAGTAAGTCAAGCCCCTGACCGCTTTGGGCGCTAAGGAAAACCGACTTCACGGCGCCCGTTAACTCATCGCGCACCAACGAGGGCTCATGGTCCGTCATGTCGATTTTGTTAAAAACGGTAATCACCGGAACGGAACCCGCGCCGATTTCATCGAGCACATGAGCAACTGACTCCATTTGTTCCTCGCGCATCGGACTTGAGATGTCCACGACATGCAGTAAGAGGTCGGCCTGAACCGTCTCCTCGAGCGTGGATTTAAACGCATCGATTAACTGGTGAGGAAGGCCGCGAATGAAGCCGACCGTATCGCTTAAGACCACTTCGCTTTCATTTCCGACCCACGCACGCCGTGCTGTCGTATCGAGCGTTGCAAAAAGCTGGTCGGCGGCATAAACCTCAGAGCGCGTCAATATATTAAAGAGTGTGGATTTGCCGGCGTTGGTGTACCCGACAAGGCTCACTGTGAGAGTCAAACCCGAATAGCGACTGCTGCGCCGTGTTTGCCGTTGACGAGAAAGCTTTTTTAATTGAGCTCGAAGTTGCTTGACACGCGAGGCAATCAAACGCCTATCAAGTTCAATTTGCTTTTCCCCGGGCCCGCCTGTCTTACTCAAACCCCCGCGTTGACGCTCCAGGTGTGTCCAGCCGCGCACCAAGCGAGTCGACAGGTGTTCGAGCTTAGCGAGTTCGACTTGCAATCGTCCTTCTCCGGAACGCGCACGACGCTCGAAAATCGAAAGAATGAGCTCGGTCCGATCCATCACGCCTGTTTCAAGGACCTTGATAAGGTTGCGTTCTTGGGCTGCTGTCAATGTGGCATCGAAAATGACGACGTCGGCCCCGTAGGCACGCGCCAAATCCCCGATTTCCCGGACCTTGCCCGAACCCAACAATGTGGAAGGATCCGGTTTATCCCGTCTGGCGCGGACAATGCCGACCACCTCAAACGCATCGGATCGGGCAAGCTCGGTTAATTCCTCGCTTGTATCGAAAACCGGAGCCTTACCGATGGCGACCGTCACCAAAACGGCACGCGGCCTGACCTTTTCGGCTTGGCTCTCGTAGCGAAATCGCGTCAAATTACTTTTCCGGTGTTGTGTCTAAGTCCACGGCCCGCGACGGAACAATCGTGCTGATAGCATGCTTGTAGACCATTTGCGTGAGCGTGTTTCGCAGCATCACGACATACTGATCGAACGCAATGACTTGCCCCTGAAGTTTGATACCGTTGACCAAATAAACCGAAACGGGAACGTGTTCCTTACGTAGTGTATTAAGGAACGGATCTTGAAGGCTCTGGGCCTTTTGTGTTGTCGTTGTCGTACTCATGTTCTTTTCTCCCGCACCCGAAGGCGCGCTGTTATTTTTTCCTGAGTTTCATCCCCGGACGTTTTTAAAAACCCGAGATTGCAATACTAGACTAGGAAGCGGGGAATTGAAAAGCACAAGCGCGACTCGTTTTGTGCAATTTGAGTGTCTGTCTTAGGCGAGCGAAGTGAAAACAGTCGGCGACGGTGTCGAACTGTCTTTACCCTAAACCTTAATTCCTTCACGAGCCATGATGCGCCTCCTATTTTTCCGCTGCCTTCTTTCACATCATCGAAGTTGACTGCCTTCGCTTTCGAATCATCGCTCGTCGCGTACACATTGAAAGAGTGTTCTGACTCAAGCGTTAATGTTGCTGTCATTCCCGCATTCATCATGGCCAACTTCACGGAAGAAACGACTCTCTCCCTGAAAATTCAGGCAAGCCTCTGTAACTTTTATTGTCAGATTGATCTGCCACAAAACCCCGTTTGCCTGCCTCCATCCACGAACCAAATAGGTCAAAATGTCTGACTTGCCCACAGAGATGTCTCGCTGTGATATTGCCTTCTTTCGCATTCCCTGTAGCGTTGAATTCCCCTGTTCCTGCGCTACACGCGTTCGCTTGCGACAGTTCTCATATCGCTCGACAGCCTTCAGTTGGTTGGAACTGACTGAGAGCTCCCTGAAAGCGTTTAATGACTGGCCGAGTACTACTTTTCGCCCGAAGCGTCAGCGAACATTTTGGCCTTCAGATCTTCGACCGGACACTATCTAATACTCTCAGAAATGAGATTTTTGAAAAAACCCTCCCAGACTTCGGTCTTTGATGCGGACGAGAAATAGTAAGATCGCATGGCTCGTGTTGTGTCTGGCGCTCAAGCGCTCGGCGTTGACCTGAATACAACGACGCAGATTTGGGTTCCTGCGGACAACACAGTGGCAACACCGACCGTTGCGCAGTTAGCGCAGGCACTAAAACTCGCAGGCGAAGCGCAAACAGCGCAGTGGACTGTCCCGTATCAAGGAGAATAATCATGGCCTTCCCGAAACTTTTGATAAAGCTTTTCCAAAATGACGGAGCGGGGTCGATGCTCCGCACGGACATTATCCCGACCGATTCGTCGCTTTCTTCGACTTCAACGAATGCGATTCAGAACAAGACCGTGGCCTCTGCCATTGCCTCCGCTAATGCGCACGCGGACTCGACATGCCATCAAGTTGGCGACATCAAGTTGTACGCAGGCTCTGACGTTCCCGACGGCTAGTTCCGTTGCGACGGCTCGACCATCGCTGATATGGATACGAATTATCCGAAACTCTACGCAGTTTTGGGTACGAATGTCTTACCCAGCAATAGGGCGTTTCGGCTACGGCTCGTCCTCCCCGCTTTCTTCAAACACGGGAACGGTTTTGACTCGGTCTTTTACTGTTGTGTACGTGTACAGCCTTGTCATTTTCGCCTTCTTCATACAGACAAGTTTTTCGTCGTACAGTTGGCTGTCGGAGGAGTTGGGAATGTACGCAACCACTCCCGTGCATATGGGGTTGCTTGAGCCTATAACGGACGTGCATCGGTGTACCAATGCCCCGTCTGGTAATGTTTGAAAGACCTTAAAGCAATTGTCGCCGTTAAGCTCGACTAATTCAGCAGTTGTGCAACCACTTAAGAACGTGACACTAGTTGCTGTAATAAACAGTAGTTTTTTCATAATCCTCCCCCTTTCTGAGGATTGTGCCTCGCCACTAAATCGTCTGCTTAACAACCGCCCCTTCCGAGGGGCTACTAGTCGGGATTGAACAAAGGAACGGAATCGAGGCTATCTTTGCTGATACACCATACGAGAGATATAACCCGAACGCGTTTCGCCGGAAGTTTTGGCTAAAAAGTCCAGACGACGGAGTACGCGACTAGGCAAGGTGATATTGACGCGTTGTGCTTTTTCTGACAAAAGACTATCTGGAACTTCTACAACGCCGATAACCCACCCCTTGAATTCCTTTCGTTTAGTAATATCTTCGATTTTTGAAGGTAAGGGAATATCATGGCCCTCATCGAGTTCTGTTTCAATCCAGCCGGCGATTGCTTCTTTGACGTTTTCGTAGGCAAGGTCAAGAGTATCGCCTGCGGAAAAGCAACCGGGTAGGTCAGGAACAACGACGCCGTAGGCGTGTTTTTTATCTCCGGGTTCAACAGCAATTGGGTATTTCATTTAAGTCTCCGAATATTGGGCAAAGGCGCGTAAGTCTCTGCCCAACCTCAACGTCACTTGAATTTAATGCCTGTCTGACGTTCGATAGCTTTTAGCGTTCCTATCGGAATATCCTTGACAGGATGTGGGACACATGTCGGTCTCTGCACTCCTTTCTTTCGATAATACCGATGGTCGCCTTTCGTGCGAACGCAAGTCCAACCGTTAGCCTCAAGCGTGTTGATAATTGTGGAACTATCCATGGCTTGCTCCGTTTCTTATCAACGAGGAAATTATACACACTAATGCGCATATGTGCAGAATTTGCACGGGCGACATCGAGATTTGTGTACGCTAAAACCTGTTTGAGTTGTTACTACGATTAACTATTGCCTCTCTTTCTTTGGACAAGTCTACATAGAAGAATAGAAACGATGACAGGACACAGAACACCGCGAAAAGCCTTTGTTTATGCGGGTCTCGGAGAATAAGACACAAAAAAATAAGGTAACTTTCGTTACCTTATATCTGTAAAATGGTCGGGGCGGCGGGATTCGAACTCGCGACCCCTTGCACCCCATGCAAGTGCGCTACCAGGCTGCGCTACGCCCCGACTCAGAGCGCGCATTCTATCGTGCACACCCTGTTTTTTCAAGAGTTCAAGCTGAATTGTTTTGCCCTATTTGTCGCCGAAAACCTCGATGCGCAAGGCTTCGAGATCTTTGACGGCCTGTTCAATGAGTTGCGCCAGTCGCCTGTTCTTTTCCTGTTCGCATCCGAGACTCGTCGTTAGGTCCGACATCCGTGCAGCGCATTCGCTACGGACGGCAGAAAACTCGGCGTTCTGGTCGGTCAGTCGATTCTCAAAGCGATTCTTTTGTGCGCTGATGGCTTCCTCCAGGTGTTTCAAGCCTCCTTGCATCAAGTCGGAAAAACTCCCCTGCTCCGGCACGTCGCTTGTCTTGGGCGGCACGGCAAAAATCGGCGCCGTCGGCATCGGGGGCTCTTTGTCAGGACCCTCGGCCTTAACGGTGATAGTCGGAGCGCTCGGAGCTTCTTGCTCGGCAACACGAGACGTGCCTTTTTCTTGCTCGGCAATTTCGCGCACGGCCTCCTGTACGGTCATGCACCGCGTATACAAGCACTTTTTCACCCGAGCGATGAGCTTTAAATCATCCTCGGAAAATGCCGTCTTTAGGTGGCCGTTTTCATCCTTTAACCGGCGAAAGAAATCTGACCAGTACACGAGAACGTGTTCGGGCACCTCGCACCGAGCACAGACTTCGGACAACGTGTAGACATCCTGTAAAGCGTGACTGTCTTGAATGTTCATGGTCAGATGTCCCGTTGCTATGAGGCGTCTTTCTTGTTCTCGTACTCGGACACGGCATCGCGCAAGTGCGGCGAAGGAATAAACGTGACGACGCGACGAGCACAAATCTCATGGGACTCTCCGGTCTTGGGATTGCGTCCCGGACGCGCCGACTTATCGCGCGTTGAGAACGTACCGAAATTGGCAATCTTCACATCGCGCCCCCTTAAAAGCGCCTGTTCGATTTCCTTGAAAATGACCTCAATGATCGTGAGTGCTTCCGCACGAGAAATTTCCATCCGATCGGAAAGGATGTCGATAAAGTGAACTTTCGACAAGGTCGCCGCGTTCATCTTCCCGTCGGGAAACTCGCGCTGAAAAAAGTTCCTCAAATATTCGTTGTCCATAGTCTGCCGCTTACCGTGTTCTTTCAAAACCATTTACCACGTCTGGCATGATATCCGCTTTTCCTCTTTGAAAACAAGGAAAAGAAGAAAGATCCGCATGAGGGACCGAGGCCGGTCAAAAATGCGGATCTAACGAAGCGTCTTTTCTCTAGGCTCTTAAAGTAATTCCTAAAGCACTCAGGACCTGTAAAAGCTTCTTTTGCGTGCGCTCGGCTACCTCTTCCGTTAAGGCCTCATCGCCGTGAGAAACCAAAGTCAGGTGAAATGCCATGCTCTTGACATCGGTCTCGTTTTTAGGCTTATACAGGTCGAAAAGCTTAAAGTCTTCGATGGCAGCGCCGGCTTTTTCCTTCTTTAAGGCAGCAACGGCGTCGAAAATCTGCTGGGCCGTCACCGCATTGGGGACAACCAGCGAGAAATCGCGCTCAATGGGCTGGAACTTCGTGACAGCCTTGGGACTCGGGACAGGCGTCACAAGGATGTCAGCCACGTCCACTTCAAAGACAACCGGAGCCTTCGCAAGCCCATACTCCTGACAAAGACGCGGATGCAGTTCGCCGATAAAGCCGACGGGTTTTCCATTCACAACCACACGAGCGGAGCGCCCGGGATGTAGCGCCGTATGACGTTCGGGCTCGAACGTGGCTTTGAGCGGAAAAAGAAGTCTCTCCAAATCCCCCTTGACATCGAAAAAGTCCACGTCACGAGCCGCTTCTCCCCAGGCATTGTCATGGGCATCGCCGTAGGCAAGCGCTGCAATATGTAAAGGCTGACACACCCCCTTGACGGACCAGGGACCGTCCTCGACGCTCGAATCGGGGTAAAAGACGCGTCCGAGTTCGAAAATGCGAACGTTTTGTGCTTTACGGTTCAAGTTGTAGCGCAAAATATCCACAAGACCAGCGACAAGTTGCGTGCGCATCACCGACAGGTGACTTGCAATCGGATTTAAAAGCCGAATCGGCGTATCGTTTCCGGCAAAGTCTTTTTCCCACTTTTCCTCAATGAACGAAAAGTTCACGAGTTCCTGATACCCGCGATTGACAAGTTCGTAACGCAAATCATGGTTCGTGCGAACCCCTTCCTTGTGTGAGAGCATCGTTGCGCGAGCCACCGGTTCGCGGTCCGGAAGCTTTTCATAGCCGTAAAGACGCGCCACTTCCTCGATTAAGTCTTCTTCAATCTCGATATCGAAGCGATACGTCGGGGACTTGATGAGGAAATCGGCCCCGTCACGCGTAAATTCAAACCCCAGGCGCGTGAACGCTTCGGCCATAAAGTCATCGGAAATCTCGATTCCGACGACCTTGCGGCACCTATCGGGGCGCATACGCACGACCGAGCGCTTGGGAAGGTTGACGATTTGATCGTCCACGGGGCCGATTTTCGTCTCCGGCGTTCCGCAAATCTCAAGGACTAAGCGTGTGGCATATTCCATGTGCTCGATGTGACTTCCGAAATCCACACCGCGCTCGAAGCGATGCGCTGCATCGGTCGAAAAGTTCAAACGACGGCAACGGCCCTGGATTTTTTCCGGGAACCAGAAGGCCGCCTCGATAAATAGGTCGGTCGTCGTATCGCCGATGGCGCTTGACTCACCGCCCATAATGCCGGCCAAACCCAATGCGCCTTTTTCATCAGCCACAACGCCGTAGTACTCGTCAAGCTCGGGTTTTTGACCGTTCAAAAGCTCCAAGGGCTCTCCTTTTTGCGCCCAGCGCACCGTTAGGTCTCCGGTGATTTTCGCCAAGTCGTAAAAATGCGACGGGCGTCCGAGCTCGAGCATGATGTAGTTGGAAATATCCACCAAGGCGGAAATCGACCGTTGTCCGGACCGCTCCAAGCGCTCTTTCATCCACTCGGGCGTGGGCGCCTTGGGATTCAATCCGCGAATCACGCGACCAGTAAAGCGCCCGCACAGTTCGGGGGCCTTAATATGCACGGGCTTGACGCACGAGCACGTAGCAGGAACCGCTGTCATGTCGGGCTTGGCCAGCGGCGCACCGGTCACGGCATGCAAATCCCGACCGACACCGATTACTGAAAGCGCGTCACCGCGGTTGGGTGTTAACTTAATTTCAATGCGCTTTTCATCCAAACGTTCGGCTTTGCGAATATCTTGACCGATCGGGGCGTCTTCATTTAAAACCCAAAGTCCCGAATGATCCTCGGAAACCCCGAGTTCGCGCGCCGAACAGAGCATGCCGAAACTTTCCACCCCGCGCATCTTGGCCTTTTTGATGGTAAAGCCGCCGGGTAAAATCGCGCCGATTTTGGCGCACGGCACCTTAATGCCGGCCTTGGCATTGGGTGCTCCGCAGACAATCTGCAAGGGAGAGGCCTCTCCGACGTCGACCGTGCACACGTGCAGGTGGTCGGAATTTTCATGATTGACACACGTTAAGATTTTTCCGACGACAACCCCGGTAAAGGGCGGCGCAATCGTCGTCATTTGCTCGACTTCGAGACCGGCCATGGTCAGGGTCTCGGTTAACTCTTCACTCGTCAAATCCGGATTGATGTAGTGGCGCAGCCACTCTTCAGAAAATAACATCACTGAACCCCTAACCTAAACTTAACTGAATTGAGAAAGGAACCGCAAATCGCCTTCGAAGAAAAGGCGCAAATCGTCCACACCGTAGCGGAGCATGGTCAGGCGCTCCAAGCCCGAGCCGAAAGCAAAACCGATGTAGCGTTCCGGATCTAAACCGTAGTTACGCACCACATTGGGGTGAACTTCCCCGGCACCGGAAATCTCGAGCCAGCGCCCTTTTTTCGGGCCCGTTGTGAAGGCCATATCCACTTCCACCGACGGTTCTGTGAACGGGAAATAACTCGGTCGGAAACGCACGATTAAATCCTCGGTTTCAAAAAAGCGCCGTAAGAATTCGGAGTACACCCCTTTTAAATCCGTAAAGGAAATGTTTTCATCCATCCAAAGGCCTTCGACCTGATGAAACATCGGCGAATGCGTTGCATCCGAGTCCACGCGATACGTGCGTCCCGGTGCAATGACCTTAATGGGCGGCGTATGCGTACGGGCATAGCGCACCTGCATGGGAGATGTGTGAGGACGCAACGGAAGCGCCAATCCCGTCGAATCCTTGCGGTCGACATAAAACGTGTCTTGCATGGAACGCGCCGGGTGATTGGGGGGATTATTTAACGCCGTAAAGCTAAACCAATCGCTTTCGATTTCAGGACCGTCGGCCACGTCAAACCCGATGGAGCGGAAAATTTCCTCAATCCGAATCCACGTGCGAATCACAGGGTGCAGAGCACCTTTAGGAATCTCACGTCCCGGAAGCGTCACATCGACAGCTTCGGCCGCCAAGCGCTTTTCCATCTTCGCATTGGCAAGCGCTTCACGGCGCGCATTTAACGCCGCTTCAACGACCGTCTTAGCCGCATTGATTTGCTGCCCGCGTTCACGACGCTCCTGAGGCGGCAGTTTCCCGAGTTCTTTCATCAGAGCAGTGATGGCACCGCTCTTTCCGATATAACGCGCCTTGGCGTCTTCGAGGGCGGCACTCTGGTCGGCCGCCGCAAAATCGGCCTTGGCCGATTCAATCAGTTCACGGAGTTCTTGCATTTTCAATCCACGCGGACTCAAATATATTTCAGTTCGGTAAAACCGTACAAAAACAAAAAAGGGTTCGGGCAAGACGCTGTTCGCGTACTTGTGCCAAACCCTTTTCATTGGAAGGCGCCACTCTTTAAAAGAACGCCTTCGGGATAAGACTGCGCTTTAGCCGAGCGCGGCCTTGGCCTGAGCGACAAGAGCGGCGAACCCGTTCTTGTCAAACACGGCCATATCCGCCAAGACCTTGCGGTCAAGCGCCACATCGGCCTTCTTCAAGCCGTTCATGAAACGGCTGTATGTCAGACCGTTAACACGCGTTGCAGCGTTAATACGCGCAATCCATAAGCGACGGAACACGTGTTTCTTGTCACGGCGATCGCGGTAGGCGTACTGACCGGCACGCATCACCGCCTGCTTGGCGACACGGAACACATTATTACGACGCAGACGATAGCCCTTGGCAAGAGCAATAATCTTCTTATGACGGGCACGAGCCGTCACACCACGTTTAACTCGAGGCATTGTTCTCCCTCCCTTTCTTTACGCGTAAGGCAACATACGATGAATCGACTTGCTGTCGGACTCGTGGATAGTCAGCATTCCACGAAGATGACGCTTGTTCTTGGTCGTACGATGGGTGAGAATGTGACGCTTTGTGGCGTGCGCACGTTTGATGGAGCCGCCCGAGCGAACCTTAAAGCGCTTGCTCGCGGCTTTCTTTGTCTTCATCTTCGGCATTTTGCCGTTCCTTCTTAAATCATCGGAACTCCAGGCGGCCTACGTTTAACGTGGGCTCTTTTTTAGCCCGCCCCGACTTGTTCTGGGCATCAAGGGACACAAAAGAACGCCCCTTGGCGCCGGAAGGCGAGGATTATATCCCGATTCACGCGAAATTTCCCAAAAAAACAGCACAAATCGATTCTTCCATCCGCTTTTGCTGTTTTACGGATGGTGATGCGCGTGTTTACTCGGAATACTCGAGAGAATTCCGGCCCCGAAGATAAGAGCCATTCCGATTAAGGCATCGACCGTGAGGGACTCGCCGAAAAGCAACACACTTAAAAGCTCGGCCATCGGAATGGTCGAGAAGTGAAAGCATGCGGTAATCAGGAGATTTCCTTTGGCATAGGCCTGCGTCATCGTCAGTTGCGCCGACGTTGAACATATGCCGACCCCGAGAAGCATGACCCATAAAAGTGTCCCGTGCGAGTGAAATCCACCCTCAACGACAAAGACACCCGCAAGGCCCCAGAGCGTACTCACGAGCATGAAGTAAAAGACGATGCGGGCCGAGGGTTCCCCGAGGCTACCGAGCTTTTGCACGGTCATAAAGATAAAAGGCGCCAAGATTCCGGCGACAAGGGCCGTTAAAGCCCACGTGAGGGTATCGGAGCTTACGGTCGGATGCATCATGATGCAGATACCGACAAAGCCCAAAAAAACGGAGGAAACCAACAACCACGGCACGCGCTTTCCGATTTTCAGATACAGACCGATCGTGGCCAGTGCAATGAAAATCGGCCCCGAATAGCTTAACGTCACAGCCGTGCCGAGCGACAAATGTGCCGTTGCTGCAAACCAACTGGTAAAGGCCACGGCACCGCAAATCGAACGAAACACGTGCTTTCCCGGATAGCGCGTCTTAAAGGAGATTTTCTCCATGCGCATCACGACGGAAATGAAGATGAGCGTTAAAAAGGCGCGAAAGAAAACAATCTCAAAGATTCCGGCCTCCAGAGAGCATTGCTTAACGAGGGCGGACATGCAGGCAAAGAAAAATGCCGCTACCAACATCCAAAGAGACTGAAGCATATGGGGCAACCAAAAACAAATCGACCGCCCGCCTCTAGGTCGGTTCGCTAAGGTGCAAACTACCTTCAAGCCAGGGGCAGTGCTTGGCAATGCAATCGTGATAGAGGGTCTCGACTTGCCGACGCGAAACCTGTGCCATTTTATCGATGATTCCTTTGTATGTCTCTTCGTTTCGACCGAGCACGTACACATCACGCCGGGCAACGGGCTCTGGCATCGGAAGGATTCTTAAATTGCGGTATCGGGAACTTTTAAACGGGATAAAAATCGGCGTGACGATGCCCCAGCCGAGCCCATACTCCACAAAATCAAAGAACGGATCGACGTCGTCACTGACGATACTTTCGACAAATTCGATGGCCTGCTTTTGAAAATACAGCCGTTCGAACTCGCCGTTGGAAGAGCGTGTGGAAAAGCCGATTTTCGGTAGTCCGCAAAACCGCAAATTCTCCCAAGTCGGATGCTCGGGAATCGACGCGGATGCAGGAACGACAAGAACATTGGGTTCCGAAAAAAGGAATCGTCGGTAGACGTCTTTGCAATCGAAAAAAGGTTGCGAACTTAAAAAAGCATCGAGCTCATTGCGTTCGAACTCGGACAAGAGTTTTCCGCTTGTGCCGTGTCGCAACTCAATCCGAGAGGCACAATCAGAAAGCTCCTTAATCAACGGGGCATCTAAGTCGTGTTCCAAACTTGTGATGCATCCGAGGCGGAGAAGGACTTTTTTGTGCCCGCGTTGCATGACGGCCAGAAGACGGGCATCGACAACATCGATTTGCTTACGGATAAGGTCTTGCAAAAGCTGTCCCTCGGACGTCAGCTTCAACGGCCGAACGTTGCGATCGATTAGCGAAATACCCAACTTCTTTTCCAGCGACAGGACGCGCCGTGAGATATTGGACTGGCTCACTCCGAGCGCCTTTCCGGCCTCCGAAAAACTACGCGTCTTGCACACCATATCGAAGGCAAGAATCTGGGGCTGGAAAAAATCGCAATGAACGTGTTTGGGCTTTTCCTGCATTCCTCCCTCCCGTTATGGGA
Organism: uncultured Sutterella sp.; assembly: GCA_900542805.1. Lineage (GTDB taxonomy): Bacteria > Pseudomonadota > Gammaproteobacteria > Burkholderiales > Burkholderiaceae_F > Duodenibacillus. The sequence goes on along the minus strand of UQOW01000010.1, from coordinate 10,735 downwards.
AAGCGCCTGCCCTCGAAAAATCGAAGCAGGCGCGCAGTGTGCGAAAAAAGTTGTTGCAGGTCTAAAAAACAATACCGGCAAAAACAAAACCGAATATTACAGAAACAACGGTTACGACGAGTCCGGGCAACATAGTCGAATGGTTCAGAATCCACGATCCGACATTCATCGTTCCTGTCGAATCAATGGCAACACTGGCAAGAATATTCGGATGAATCGGCAAAAACCACGTGCAACAAACAGCCGGCGCCATCGCCACAAGGTAGTGCGGATCGATTCCCAAAGCAACGCCGAGGGGCATTAAAGCGGCCGTTGTGGCGCCCTGGCTTTCCAAAATCGCACTGCCCAAAACAAGAACAACGGCAAAAAGCCACGGATAGGTGCGCAAGACATCCCCGAAAAGTGAGATTAATTCGCCTTTGTGAGCTGCAAAGAACGTGTCCGTCATAAAGCAGACACCGAAAACAACCATCACGGCAATCACCCCACCGTTAAAGACAGAAGATTTTGTCAGGTTAGCCGGCTTAATTTTGCACGCAAAGATAATCAGAGCACTTGCGGCAAGCGTAACAACCTCAATGAGATTAACCGTCGAAAGAGCAATCGATTTTCCGTTGACCGTCCAATGCGGCAGCAATCCCTTAAACGACCCTAAAAGTAAAATGAGTGCCACAGCCGAACCGAAAATACCGACGGCAAGCTTTGCCTCTCGAGTCGGAACGTAGTTCGTACCGGCTTTAAGAGGTGCAATTTCTCCGGCCTTCAAGCGCCTGAGGTATTCCGGGTCTTCCAAGAGTTCTTTTCCGCGCTTATAAACACAAAGGCTTCCGGCAAGAACGCCAATCAGAATAGCCGGAATCAGCACCATCATCATCGGTCCGAAATTAATTCCCTGCGTACCGAGAATGCCGATCATACCGGCCGTTGCCGCCGACATGGGACTGGCGGCAATTCCGAAGGCCGATGCCGCGCAGGTTGCCGATAAAGGACGCTCGGGTCGCACGTTGGCTCCGCGCGAGACTTCGGCAATAACCGGAATTAGAGCCATGGCGATAAACGCTGTTCCCGTGAAGATTACGAAACACAAAACAACAAGCGGCGCCAGAACGGTCACGTGGTTCGGATTTTTCCGAAGGATCTTTTCGGCGATGCTCACCAAATAATCCAAACCGCCCGAACACTGCAAGATTCCGGCAAGCGACGTGACCGCCAAGATAATAAGCATGACGGTAATCGGAGGAGACGTGGGTTTTAATCCGCAAACGAAAATCAAAACAGCTAAGCCGACACCGCCCGTAAAACCGACGGTCGCGCCTCCCTTACGCGAACCAATAAGAATCGCCAAAATCACAATTAGAGCATCAAGAATCAGCATAAAAACCTCCATGAAAAGGCTTACCCTTGACCGAGCCTCCCACACCGTAAAACACGTGCCAAAAGCAAGTTGGGGAGATTTTTCCCACTTGTTTCGCATCGCTCAACCATAATGATTCTTTCGGATATTTTTTATGCGTTTTGTGCATGACCATGCATGTTCAGGACCGGCAATTATCACTATGATGCGAAAATCGCATACGCGTTATGCTTACGTTGGCCGATAAATTGCCAATTATTCCTGCCCTTTTGACAATAGGACCCTCCCTTTTACTGTCTTCAAATGCATAGAGAGGATTGCAATGGAACTATTTGAAAACTACAACGCCTTAAGACGCAGTCTCGGTCACAATGACATGCTTTACCGCAGAAGAGAGCTCTTTTTTCTGAATCTGGCTTACGCCAGGATGCTTCGGGAAAAGGCGCATTTAACGCAGGATGAATACGAGACCATCGTCGGCGGTCTGAAAGCCGTCGAAAGCAAGATGACACCGCAAGACATGGATAAGGTCGAGGACGGTGACATCTGGTTTCTCGTTGAAAAAGCGCTTTCTCGGGAAATTAATCAGGACGTTGCAGCCAAACTTCATATGGGAAGAAGTCGCAATGACATGTATTTTACGCTGTATCGGATGTCCGTCCGAAAGGCCTTGGAAAAAGTCATTGAGGCAACGCTCGAGGCAACCTGCGTGCTGGAAAAAGCCGCCTCGGAGAACCTGGAAACTGTCATTCCGTACTACACCTATGGGCAACCGTCGCAACCGGGAACTTGGGCACACTATCTTTTGGGTGTTCACGAGGCCCTCTTGGCCGACTTAAAGCGCCTACAAGCAGCCTTCCGAACCGTTAATTGCTCTCCGATGGGATCTGCGGCCGGAATCGGAACCTCGTTTGACATCGACAAAGAAAGCATCGCCAAACGCCTCGGATTTGACAGCGTCATCGAACACACCGGGATCAGCATCGGTGCGGTGGACTACTTCTTGGAAACCATTTCGGCCTGTGCAATTTTAAATACCACGCTTTCTCGCGTTGCCTCCGATATGGTGTTTTTTGCGAGTGCCGAGTGCAACATTCTCAATTTCAATTTCTCGGTCTGCGAATCAAGCTCAATCATGCCGCAAAAGAAAAATGCCTACGCGGCCGAGCTGATGCGTTCGGAAACGGAGCATTTCCTCGGGTACACGACAACAGCATTTTCGAGTGCTGCCTCAACAACGTTTTTCCCGACGCATGAAACGTTCTTATTCTTTGATACGTTCTGGGAGCACATCGATCGGCTCGTGTGCAACCTCGGGTTGCTATCCCTTAATATCGAGCAGTCACACATTAACAAGGAAACGGCTCTTTCCCGTACGCGGGACGGATTTACGGCGGCTACGGCCATGGCCGAGCAACTGACAAAAGAAACGGGCCTTCCCTTTACACAAACACACCACGTTGTAGGCGGCATGATTCGCACGTTGATGGAAAAAGATGCCCTTTCCGTGACAAACATGACGCCGGACCTTTTGCTCGCACAAAGTCAAAAACATTTGGGCGTGGCAATTCAACGTTCTAAAGAGCAAATCCAAGAGATGCTCGATCCGCTTCACAGCCTGACGTGCAAAGTAACGGGCGGTACCCCTAAGCCGGCCGATACACAAGCGATGTTAGAAAAAGACGTTTCCTGCCGCACATCCATACAAGAGCAGTTCCGCCAAACGAAAGCGCGGATTCAAAGCGCTTTAGAGCATCTTGTCGCCTAAAGCCCCGGTCTAAACACCTGAGCACGCAGCAAGTCCGTCCCCTTAACTTCCTGCGTGCTCGGGAGTTCCTCGACTTTTCCACACATTCAAAGGCTTTTAGGGCCGAAAAAAGAAGGGCTCCGACCTAAAAAGCCGGAGCCTTCCTTTTTATTCCTGTTTTGCGGCGGGAGCCGGAGCCTGCTTTTGCACCGGCTTCTTTTTCGAGCGCGGCGCAAGAACCATAATCATCTGACGTCCCTCGAGCTTGGGCATCTGCTCGACTTGCGCGACTTCACTTAACTCTTCGCGCAAGCGATTGAGTACCTGCATGCCGATATCCTGATGGGCCATCTCACGACCGCGGTAGCGAAGGGTGATTTTCGCTTTATCTCCGTCACCCAAAAAGCGCTTGACAGCCCGAAGTTTCGTTTGGAAATCGTTTTCATCGGTTGCGGGGCGGAATTTCACTTCCTTGACCTGCACGACCTTTTGTTTGGACTTGATTTCCTGCGCTCTCTTTTGTTCCTGATACCGGAACTTGCCGTAGTCCATCAGACGACACACCGGAGGCACGGCGTTCGGTGCTACCTCGACGAGGTCCACATCGGCGTCCATGGCCATTCGAATTGCCTCTGCAGTCGGAACAATGCCGATCTGCACCCCATCGACCCCGGTTAAACGAACCTGAGGTACCCGAATCTCACGATTGATCCGGTGCGTGCGTTCTTGAGCTATGTCAGTACTCCTGAAAACGATTAATCGAACCGCCTTATTACTATTGCCAGGAATCGGAATTGACTCGGTTTTTATCCAAGTCGACAACCTTGGCAATAAAGTCCTCAAGCGGCATAACACCTAAATTCTTGCCTCCGCGTGCGCGAATGCTCACCGTGCCGTCGTTCTTTTCCTTCTCGCCGACGACCGCGATAAACGGGTGCTTCTGAAGGCTAAGCTCGCGGATTTTATAATTGATTTTTTCACCGCGCAAATCCTCTGTAACGCGTAGCCCGGCTTGTTTCATCTTCGCGACAACCGTACGGGCGTAGTCAATTTGGGCATCGGTAATCGAGGCTACGGCCACCTGAACGGGGCTTAACCAAACCGGCATGGCACCGGCATAGTGCTCGATGAGCATGCCGATCCAGCGTTCCAGAGAGCCCAAAATCGCACGGTGCAACATCACGGGAACCTTACGCGTATTGTCTTCGGCGACATACTCGGCCCCTAAGCGCCCCGGCATCTGGAAGTCGACCTGAATCGTGCCGCACTGCCAAGAGCGACCGAGGCAATCTTTTAGGTGGTATTCAATCTTAGGACCGTAAAAAGCCCCTTCCCCCGGAAGGATGTCGTACGGAACATCACACGCCTTGAGACTTTCGATGAGCGCAGCCTCTGCCTTATCCCAAGCCGAATCTTCGCCGATACGCATCGCAGGACGCGTGGCAATCTTGTAACTGATATCGGTAAAGCCGAAGGTCTTGTAGACCTCGCGCACAATGCGTGTGTAATTGACGCACTCGGAAAGAATCTGATCTTCCGAGCAGAAAATGTGTCCGTCGTCCTGCGTAAAGCCGCGCACACGCATCAGACCGTGAAGCGAGCCGCTCGGTTCATTTCTGTGGCACTGACCGAATTCGCCGAAACGCATCGGCAAATCGCGATAGCTGCGAAGGGCCGAGTTAAAGAGCTGAATATGGCCCGGGCAGTTCATCGGCTTTAGTGCGTAGTAGCGGTTTTCCGATTCCGTCGTAAACATATTGGAGCGGTACTTGGCCCAGTGCCCCGAGCGCTCCCAAAGCGAACGGTCGAGTAACTGCGGAGCCTTGACTTCCAGATAGCCGTTATCCTGGTAGATGCGACGCATAAACTGCTCGACAACCTGCCAGATGGCCCATCCCTTGGCGTGCCAGAAAATCATGCCCGGCGCCTCGTCCTGCAAATGGAATAAATCGAGTTCTTTCCCCAGGCGGCGATGGTCGCGTCGTTCGGCCTCTTCGAGCATCTTTAAGTACGCATCCTGATCGTCCTTAGTCGCCCAAGCCGTTCCGTAAATACGCTGGAGCATCTCGTTTTTGCTGTCGCCGCGCCAGTAGGCCCCGGCCACCTTCATGAGCTTGAAGACCTTCAGTTTGCCGGTACTCGGCACGTGAGGCCCGCGGCACAAATCAGTAAAGTCGCCCTGACGATATAGGGAGATGGTTTCGCCAGCCGGAATCGATTCGATGATTTCGGCCTTGTAATGCTCACCGAGCCCCTTAAAGTAAGAAATCGCTTCCTCGCGAGGCATTTCAATGCGGCTAATGGCAATATCAGCCTTCGCCAACTCGTGCATCTTCTCTTCGATGACCTTCAAGTCCTCCATCGTGAAGGCGCGCTCGAACTTAAAGTCATAATAAAACCCGTTTTCAATCGACGGTCCGATGGTCACTTCGGCACTCGGGAAGAGTTCCTTAACGGCCTGCGCCATCAGGTGCGAGGTCGAATGACGAATCACATTGAGGCCCTCGGGATCTTTGCCTGTGATGATGCAAACCGTTGCGTCCTTATCAACGCAGTGACCTAAGTCAACGAGTTTTCCATCGACCTTTCCGACAAGGGCGGCCTTAGCCAGACCGGCTCCGATGGATTCGGCAATTTGTTTGACCGTAACCGGCGCGTCGTATTCGCGCTTAGAGCCGTCCGGCAACGTAACGGTAATCATCTTGTTCTCCCGGGAAACGCTTCCCTTGAAAATATCAAAAAAAAGTGCGACCTTGCGGCCGCACCTTCAATTCGCAAAACCACCTGCCCGGCCCCTTTAGCGGAATCGGGTTGTCGTTGTTCGCTGGAACTGACAACTGTGGTTCATTTCATCTCCAAAGTCTCTTTGGTAGGCACGATTGGACTCGAACCAACGACCCCCACGATGTCAACGTGATGCTCTAACCACCTGAGCTACGTGCCTAAGAGGATGCGAAATATAGCCATTTCCAAGACGGAATGCAAGGTTTAACGCGAAGAAAAACGCTCTGGCCCTTGTTCCGAAACAAAAGAAATATGCGCCAGGCATCACCTCGTTTCCGTTTGCCGAGAAATGCGGGAACAAACGGCGTTTCCGAGCGCCAGAACAAGGAGCAATCCGGAGACAACTTCAAAAACGGTACTGTACGACGTGATGTGGGCCAAAAAACCGAAAAGCGGCGGGCAAAACAAAAGCCCCGTGTACCCGATTACGGAAACAACCGACGCGGCACGCGCCGCCGAAAGCGATGAAAGGTGCCCGGCAGCACCGTAAAGAAGCGGACAAATCGGTCCGATTCCCAAACCGGCAACGGCAAACCCGACAAGCGGGAAAGCAACGCCCGGTGCCGCAATCACAAGCCCTATGCCGGCGAGTCCGACAAGAACTCCGACAAAAAGAATTCGGGAAACCGCAAAAGACTGCCGAAGGGCATCGCTTGCCAGGCGACTGGCCAAGGCACACACCGTAAAAACCGCGTAGACAGCACCGGCCGCCCCCTGTCCGGCTCCTTTTTCCTCAGCCAAAAGCAGTCCGCCCCATTCTCCGCAAGCCCCTTCCGAGGCAAAAGCCAAAAAGACGAGCACGCCGTACAAAATAAGAACCCCGGGAATCGGTGTGCTTTTGGCAGAAGGCCTCGCTTCCTTGGTACTCGAATCGGGCAAGGTGTATCTTACGGCCCAGAAAATCGGAAAAAGCATAGCAATGCTCGGGATAAGAAAGGTCATCCAAATCGGGATACCGAGGGCGGCAAACAGAGCCCCGACAATCGATCCGAGAGCGCCGCCGATGCCGTATCCGGCATGCAAAGTTCCGATGACAGGACGGAAAAACGTGCGCTCAATGGCAATGCCTTGCACATTCATGGCGACATCCGTGAGCCCGATACAAATTCCGATGGCAAACATCACGCCAAAGACGGCGACGAGCGCCTGGCACACAGCCAGAAAGCAAAGACCGACCAATTGAAGTACAAGCACGGTCAAAAGGAAGCGCCCCGGTTGCGTGCGGCGCATCAGGATCGGCGCCGTCATCAGTCCCAAAACCGACCCGATACCTAAAGTTAAAAGCATCAGACCCAATTGGCTCTGATTGACTTGTAGCGAGAGTTTGAAGGCCGGCAAGCGCGAGACAAAAAGGCCGTAAACAAGTCCAGGGACAAGGAAGAAAAGCAAGGCAGCCCGTCGGACAACGGTAAACGACATCCTCTCTCCTTTTCAGGCGCGGCGCGCGCTCAAAATCCCTTTTAAGTCGCGCACGGCTTTCAATGCATTTTTCAGGTGCTCGGCCGACCGAATCTCAACGGAAAAGCGCATGTGGACATCGCCCTTACTCATCATGGAATTCATGCCCGTTACGCGCAGGTTCTCTTTGACGAGCACTTCGGATATGTCTTTAATCAATCCGATTCGATCACGAGCCACAATGTAAATATCCACTGGGTAAACGGCATCTTCCGAAGTTCCCCAGCTCACGTCAATTATACGGCTTCGCGCCACGTTTTCCAAATTGCGCACATTCGGGCAATCGATGCGGTGTACGGTCACGCCTTTGCCGCGTGTAACGAATCCGACGATTTCATCGGGCGGCGCCGGGTGACAGCACCGCGCCAGTTGCGTCATCATCGAGTCCATTCCGACAACAAGGACATTGCTCTTGGATTTTCCCTTCGTGGCGCTTCGCGGAACAAATTCGGGCTCGGCACTTTCCTGTTCCGGTGCAAGAATCTGCTCGACGGCTCGCATACTGAGTTCGTCTTTGGCAATCGCGATATAAAGCGCATCGGGGTTTTCAAACCCTAAGCGATCGGCAAGAAGCTCCAGTTTGGTAGCCGTTTTGCCTAAACGAGCCAACTCCTTATCGAGTCTGTCCCGTCCTAAGGCAATCTGCTCAGCCTGTTGCTGGGCATTAAACCACTGACGAACTTTGGTCCGCGCCCGAGGCGTTGCCACAAAGCCGCTCTCCGGATTAGCCCAATCGCGCGAGGGACCTCCTTCTTTAACGGCAATGATTTCAACGGTCTGCCCGGTTTTCAGTTTCGTGTTGAGCGGCACCATCACGCCGTCGATACGCGCCCCGCGGCAGTGGTGCCCGAGTTGCGTGTGAACGTGGTAGGCAAAGTCAATCGGTGTCGAGCCCTTTTGTAATTCCAGAACCCGTCCCTGCGGCGTTAACACATAGATGTTGTCGTCAGTCGCTCCGGCCGTCTCCGGACTTTCTTCCACGTCCGAATGCCAAGCAATCAGCTGTCGGAGCCAAGCAACGCGTTGCTCTTCGGCCTCCCCGCCCCTGGTCTTTTCCGAATTGCCGTTTTCCTTGTAGCGCCAGTGCGCAGCCACTCCCATTTCCGCAAATTCGTGCATCTTGTGCGTGCGAATCTGCACTTCTAATGGGCGTCCGTCTTGACGAACCACCACGGTATGAAGCGACTGGTAGCCGTTCGGTTTCGGGTTCGCAATATAGTCGTCGTATTCTTTACTGAGCGTACGACAGTTTTCCTGCACAAGACTGAGAACCTCGTAGCACTGCTCAATCGAGTCGACAATGATGCGAATCGCATCGATATCAAAGAGCTGTTCGAACTTTAAGTGCTTGCGCTGCATCTTCCGATAAATCGAATAGATGTGCTTGGGGCGTCCGCTCACATCGGCCTTAATACCCTGCTTATCTAAAAACTTCTTAAAAAGCGCAATGGCCTCATCAATCCACTTGATTCGCTGCTCGTGCGTTTGCGCCAAGTGTTCGGCAATCTCGGCATATTCATTCGGATGGGTATATCGGAACGACAAGTCCTCGAGTTCCCACTTAAGTTGCCACAGGCCTAAGCGATTGGCAAGAGGCGCATAGATGGCAAGAGTTTCTTCGGCATATCCGACGGCTGCACTCGAGGGGACTTTTTCTTTCGAGAAGAATCGTAATGTTTGAACACGACTGGCAAGACGCAGTACCACAACGCGCAAATCGCGGCACATAGCAAGAAGCATTTTGCGAAGCGCTTCGGGTTGGTAAACCGCTTTAGCGTTTTTGTCCTCACTTCGGGCTCGCTCGCTCGTGACGACAAGGCGATGCATATCCTGAACAAGACGCAAAACCGACGGACCGAATTTTTTTTCAATCCATTCGTCGGCATTTTCCACATACATGTGGACACTAAATAGGTAAGCCGCTGTCAGTAGGTTATCGTCTTCATTCAGCCCCTTGAGAATGGAGGCCATTCCGTCTGAATGCGCCAGACGCGACTCCCCGGAATTGAGGAACTGCCCGGCATATAACGGTTCGACGAGGCTACGAGCCACCTGCCAATCTTTAACGGGTACAGCGGCGAAATCTTTGGATTCGGTCATGTTGATTTTTGCTTGCCTTTTCCTCGAATCGACAATTAAGCGTTAATTATCCCATTTTAACGAAAGCCCCTATAAGTCCCCGCTTTCGTTACCCTCGCTTGCAAAAAAGCGGTCTCTGCGCACGGCATACGCAAAAGAGAATCTACTCAATCGCGTTTCGTCCCACACACGCAACCTGCTTTCAGGGTTAACCCGAAAAGACGGCTTTTCAAAAATTAGCTACTGTTGTTCCGTTGCTTTTGCGTAGGCAAAACAACATTGTTCCCTTTCGTTTTTCGGAGAAAAAACATGAGAAAAACCCTTGCTGTTTTCAGTGTTTCCCTTCTGTCCATTGCCGTTGCAACAGCCTCTTTTGCCGGCGCATCCCCCAAGCGCATTATGATTTACGGTGACTCGAACGCGTTCGGGTGGGCTAAAGACGCCCAAGGCACCGTCTACCGTCTTCCGTCCGACGTACGCTGGCCCGAAAAGATGGGGAGCATGCTCGGGAAAAACTACGAAGTCATCGTCGAAGCCTTAGGCGGGAGAACGACAAACATTGATTGCGGCCCGAAATCGGGACCCGGAATTGTCCCGGGAGCCGGCATGGACGGAGCGGCATACCTGCCGGCGGCTCTTGCCTCTCACATGCCGCTTGACATGGTCGTCATCTGGCTCGGCTCCAATGACCTGATGGTTCAACACAATCGCAAAGCGCTCGATATTGCCGCGGGAATCGCCCAACTCACATCGATTGTCAAAAACGGCGGCTGGCAACAACGAACCGCCTATCAAACGCCGAAAGTGATGATTGTCTGCCCCTCGAAGATTGCCGCTCAAAAAGGCAAGAACAAAGAGCGTTTTGCCGGCGCCAAAGAACGTGTCGAAGAATTGCAAGCGATTCTTCCTGACTTAGCCAAAGCGGCTCACGGATACTACTTTGACGTCAACACCGTCGTCCCGTACGCCCAAGGGCCCGATGAGATTCACTACACGTCCGAAAACCATGCCGCCATCGCCAAGGCCATGACAAGCGAAATTAAGAAAGCCTTTAAATAGTCAAAGTCTCTTGACTGCCTCGCCCAAGCGTTACAAGCGAGGCATTTTTTAAAGCGAAAAAAGCCCCGTGTTAAAAGCACAAACACGGGGCTGAACATACTGAAATAACGGAAGACTACACGCCGATTAAAAGCACCATCACAACAATGACGCCGATTGCCACGATATTGATGATGATACCGGCACGGAGCATATCGACAATGCGAAGTTTGCCGGTGCCGAACACAATCGCGTTAGGCGGTGTAGAAATCGGC
>UQOW01000009.1 GCA_900542805.1 uncultured Sutterella sp. | reverse complement strand
CGGGTCCCCGTCAATTCCTTTGAGTTTTAATCTTGCGACCGTACTCCCCAGGCGGTCTACTTCACGCGTTGGCTTCGTTACTGAGGATTTAACTCCCCAACAACCAGTAGACATCGTTTAGGGCGTGGACTACCAGGGTATCTAATCCTGTTTGCTCCCCACGCTTTCGTGCATGAGCGTCAGTTTTGCCCCAGGGGGCTGCCTTCGCCATCGGTGTTCTTCCACATATCTACGCATTTCACTGCTACACGTGGAATTCCACCCCCCTCTGACATACTCCAGTCAGACAGTCACAAATGCTGTTCCCAGGTTAAGCCCGGGGATTTCACATCTGTCTTATCCAACCGCCTGCGCACGCTTTACGCCCAGTAATTCCGATTAACGCTTGCACCCTACGTATTACCGCGGCTGCTGGCACGTAGTTAGCCGGTGCTTATTCTTCAGGTACCGTCAGCATCGTACTTTGTTCAAATACGACTTTTCGTCCCTGACAAAAGCGGTTTACAACCCGAAGGCCTTCTTCCCGCACGCGGCATGGCTGGATCAGGGTTTCCCCCATTGTCCAAAATTCCCCACTGCTGCCTCCCGTAGGAGTCTGGACCGTGTCTCAGTTCCAGTGTGGCTGGTCGTCCTCTCAGACCAGCTACTGATCGTCGGCTTGGTGGGCCTTTACCTCACCAACTACCTAATCAGTCATCGGCCGCTCCGTTCGCGTGAGGTCTTGCGATCCCCCACTTTCACCCTCAGGTCTTATGCGGTATTAGCTACCCTTTCGAGCAGTTGTCCCCCACAATCGGACACGTTCCGATGTTGTACTCACCCGTTCGCCACTCGCCGGCAGGTCTAAGCAAGCTTAAACCCCCGCTGCCGTTCGACTTGCATGTGTAAAGCATGCCGCCAGCGTTCAATCTGAGCCAGGATCAAACTCTTCAGTTCAATTCCTGTTTCTTCGCCTCAGCGCCTTCTTCGGCACCAAGACTTCGCTCGCTCTCAAATGGAATCGAAAGTTTCCTTCCTTGCTTCCATCTTCTTCAGTGCGAGACGCTTTATTTCGAGCTTGCCGCTCTACTTTCGCTCTTCCCACACTAATCGGTTCGTTGCCAAGTTTTTAAAGAACTTCTTTTTGCCCCCCTCTCGGGGCGACAAGGTTCGGCATATTACACTAGTCCGAACCGTTTTGCAAGTTTCGGAACTTCCTTTCCCTCCCTTGCTCTCTCGCCTCTTTCGTGCAATCTTTGTTTCGCTCTCTTGCGACGAGGGGGCGAATCATATCAGCATTTTCGACGTTGTCAATAGCCGATTTTGCAAACCACAACCTTTGGGGGTTGCCTTTTTCAGCCGACTAAATATGGGCTAGCTGCCTTTTCCGTACGGCGCAACTCGCCTGTTGCAGAAAACACACATCGCCCGAGGGCACCGGAAATCAAAAATGGGAAAGAGCGTTTTTCGAGCGCTTCAAGGGAAAGGCCCGAAGGAAACCGCCCCGTACCTCGAAACGGACTATCGGTTTTACCCCCTTATCTTCGATAAGCCTACTTCCAGCCGTATTCGCCAAGAACTGCGCGCACGACGCTTTCTTTGACGGGTCTGACAAAACTCTCTCCGATGGCACGAATCACGACAAAACGTAACGTGTCCGATTTCGCCTTCTTGTCATCGTACATCGCCTGAATGGCTTGATTGGCTCCGATGCCTTCAATGCGAACCGGAAGACCGGCTACCGCAACGGCATGACGAACTCGAGCCACGTCCTCGGGCGCAATCAAGCCCAATACCTGTGATAAGGATGCGGCCATCACTAAACCGGCGCCGACGGCCTCGCCGTGAAGCCAAACACCGTACCCGGCAAGCTTTTCAATCGCATGCGCAAAGGTGTGGCCGAGGTTGAGCGTTGCACGCACTCCGGCCTCGCGCTCATCGGCTTTGACAATTTGCGCCTTCATGTGGCAACAATGGGCAATGACCTCTTCTAAAGGCTGCATGTCCAGATTTCTCAGACGCGGCATTTCGTTCTCAAGGCGAGAAAAAAACGCTGCATCGCCCAAAACACCGTACTTGATGATTTCCCCGAGACCGGCACTGATTTCACGCGCAGGCAACGTTTTAAGCACTTGCGGATCGATTAACACAAACTTCGGTTGGTAAAACGCCCCGATAAGGTTCTTGCCCTGTGGCAAATTCACACCGGTTTTCCCGCCGACGGAACTGTCGACCTGAGAAAGCAGTGTTGTCGGAATCTGCACGAATCGGATGCCGCGCATCCACATGCTGGCTGCAAAGCCAGCCATGTCGCCGATAACACCGCCCCCGAGCGCCACAATTACGCTAGAACGATCGGCATGAAGGTAGGCTGCGGCCTGAAGAATCTCACGGAGCGTTTCCGGCGTCTTAAAGATTTCTCCGTCTTTAAGCGTACAAACCGCCAGAGGGACTTCCGGCAACGCACGGCGAATGCTCCGAGTCACCGTCTCGGCATAAAGAGGGCCGACCGTTGTGTTGGTAACAACGAGAATTCGAGTCGGCTTTAATTCGGAAAGCTCCGACCCGACGCGTTCGATAACCCCTTTCCCGATGTAAATCGGGTACGACCGACTTGCCAAATCTACGTTGTATTCAATCATTGTCTTTCCTTTCGGCGCTTGTGCTTGCCGCAATCATGTCTTGGATGCGGACATCGGCCAAAATCTCTTCGGCGATTTCATTCGGAGTACGCCGCGATACGGAAACTTTCTTATCACTGACCGCGTCATAAATCGGTGTGCGTTCAATCAGCAGCGAACGAATCTTTCCTAAGGGATTATCGCCCTGCAGTAACGGGCGACTCGTGTCGTTGCGCGTTCGCTCCAACACATCGGACACGCGCACAACCAGTTGCACGACAAAGCCTCGAGATAAGAGCTTTTGATTAACCTCGAACATCGGCACGCCGCCGCCCGTTGCGATGACAACACGATTTAAGTTCGTAAGCTCTGCCAGCGTCCGCGTTTCACGGCACCGAAACTCCGCTTCCCCTTCTTCGGCGAAAATCTGAGAAACGGGCTTTCCTTTTTCTTGCGCAATCACCTCATCCGTGTCAAAAAAAGCCCATCCGAGGCGGCGAGCAAGCTCCGCTCCGACCGTACTTTTCCCGCTGGCCATCATGCCGACGAGAATCACGGACTGTTTTTGTCTTTGTTGCATGTTCTTTTCGCTTTGCCTTTGCATCGGTTCGAGACACGTCACGAAGCACCGCCCTATCTGACACGGCGCACACCGGCTTCCGTGGCAATCCAGTCACATAAAACATCGTGTCGCTCGGCTTGCAGTTCCTCGCAACGCAATATCTCAAAAGAAACGGCCACCGTAACGGGAGGAAGCGGCTCTCGACTTCGAGAAGCCAAGTATCGATCGAAAAATCCGGCACCCGATCCGAGACGAACCCCGTTTTCATTAAAGGCGATGCACGGTAAAAACACAATCTCCGGAACCACTTTGACATCGTCTTTCGGAATTGCGATTCCATAGGCTCCGACACGCATGGTCGTATCAGGTTGCCAAGCTGCAAAGTGCATCAGTCCGTTGTTTTTGTCGTCAATCACCGGGAGCGCGGCACGACGCTCCGGACTTTGGGCAAGCCACGTGCGCACGGCTTGTGAAATGTCCGGCTCCGCACGGAAAGGCCAATAAAACCCGATGGAGGAAATACGCTCCTTACCTAACCAGTCCAGAACAGACGCGTTGAGTAGCGCGCGAAATTCCGGGTGATTTTTCGTCTCGCGCTCCCGACGCGCCAAATACAGTTCCCGAAGTTCTTTTTTGCGTGACGCTGTTATCATAGTCGTTGTATCCGTAACCGTTTTCTCGGATTTATCGCATTTTCCCATGTTCGGCCGATTTGTTCATTTGACTCTTGTCAGTTTGTTCGCTTCCGTTGCGCTTGTGCCAACGATATCGGCCAGGATGCTTGACGAAACCCCAGCTCGACTCGAAGCGCTTGCCGTCCGCGCTGCAGAGGCTGAAACAGACGCTCAAGTTGAAATCGAATCGCAAGAAACCGAGCAAGAGGGCGTACCCTCGCGACTGCTCGGGACAACCACACATCAGGCTTTAATTGCCGACAGCGCTTTTTTATCGGCCCGAAATGCCTACAAAAACAATGACAAAAAAACTCTTGACGAACTCTCTCAACAAGTCAAAGGATATCCTCTTTCCGGTTACGTCGAACTTTGGCAACTACTCTTGCGTGCCAAGAACACCCCGAACGACTCGGACATTTTGTCGGATATGCGTCGCTTTATTGCCGCACATGAGGGCGAGTATTTGGGTGAGCGTGCTCGTGGCGAAGCAGCTCGCGTTGCAGCCCTTACCGGTGACATCGCAACCTTCAATGCCTTCTGGACCAAACTGACGTGGCAGAAAACCGAGCCGGATTTGCGCTGTTTTCGCGCCTTAATGATGCTAAAAAAGCATCCGACCAACGAGGCTCTGAATGCGGCTAAAAAAGAGCTTGCGACGACCCCGATTATTCAGGATACATCGTGCAAACGCCTAGCCGACGAAACGCTGGCCCGCTCTCCGAAATGGGCCTGGAGCTATTTACTGATTCTTCTACAAAGAAACAGAATCTCGATGGCAACGGACTTTCTATCTTCGCCCTTTGCCAAAACTATTTTGCAGGCCAAAGATATCGCGCCCGTAATCTCTAAGCCCAAAGTCTGGTATACGAAAAATAAAAAACGTCTGTCTCGGATTCCGGCCACGAGACTGGCTGTCGCGGCGCTGTGCCTTGCCGCAACGGACACTGACGCAGCGGCCCAAGTCGCTTCCGTAGCCGCCAAGCGCCTCGGCCCGATGACGCGAACACTCGTCTGGGGTCGTATCGGCTACCTTGCCGCTCTGAATCACGACCCGAAAGCACTAAGCTACTACGCCCGGGCCGGTAGCACCCTTAAAGACAATCCTCTCCTTATTAATAAAGATGCCGTTCTTGCCTGGCATGTACGCGCCGGTTTGCACGTGTCCGACTGGCATGAGGCCCTCAAAGGCATCGAGTCAATGCCCGCTTCACTGCAAACTCAACCGGCTTGGCAGTATTGGAAAGCGCGTGCCTTGTCGGCAACCGGGAAAAAAACAGCGGCCAAAAAACTCTATCAGTCCCTGGCAAAGCACAATTCGTTTTACGGGCTTTTAGCTTGTGATGCGCTTCATTTGGCGTATCCGGCCGGACAAAAAATATATAACCCGCCGTTGCCCGAAGAAAAGAAGGCTACCTTTGCCGCCGATGCATCGCTACAGCGCGCCTTGCGGTTTTATGACTTGAACCTATATTACGAAGGCAACCGTGAATGGTCTTGGGCCATGCGAACAATGGATAAAACCGAGCGTCTGGCTCTGGCCGAGTATGCGCTAGGAATCGGATTGACTCACCGCGCCATCAATACGTCCGCTACGACAGGAGCACTCGTCCGCAGTCACCTTTATCCGAGAGCGCATGCCGATCAAGTTCGGCAAGCCGCACAATTATCGGGTCTTCCGGAAAGTTGGCTTTTCGGACTGATCCGTCAAGAATCGCGCTTTATCGCCGGAGCCAAAAGCTCGGTCGGCGCTTTAGGATTGATGCAAGTGATGCCACGTACAGCGCGTTGGGTTGCTAAAAAGATTGCCCTTGAAAATTATCGAGACGGTCAATTAACTCGTCTTGATACGAATCTGATGATCGGATCGCAGTATCTGAAACTGATTTATGACAACTTCGAAGGCTCCGTTCCGTTAAGCTGTGCCAGCTATAACGCCGGACCAAGTCGAGCCATCCTGTGGCGCTCACGTCTGAAAAAACCTGTCGACGGTGCCCTCTTTGCCGAAACCATTCCGTTTACGGAAACTCGTGAATATGTCAAACACGTGGCAACGAACACAACCCAATATATGTACGGCACTGCGGACCAAAAGAGGCTGACGCAAATTCTCGGCATAATCACACCCACTCCGCTTTCGGAATCAAAACTTCCTTGACTTGAATCTTCAAGACATCATCTTTTTTTCTGATTCAAAAACATTTTTTTCGCTGTACACTGCACCTCCGATTCGAGGCACGCCTTACTAAAGAGGATGTGTGCCCTATGTCTTTGTTGTCCTTTATTTATTGCAATCGACATGGAAAACTCTGCTAACTGCACTTTGTTACTTGATGAACTCAAACAAAACTGCCACGTTTTGTCCGATTTCATCCCATTTCGAGCCAGCCAGGTTCCGAACAAAACGGCTTTGCGGCAATTTAATCGCGCCGAAAACAAATGGGAGGATTTCTCCTATCTTTGGATCAAAGACAACATCCGTCGCTGGCAAAAGGCCTTGGTTGCCACAGGCTTAACCCGCGGTGATCGTGTCGGCATCTTGCTCGGTAACTCCGTTAATGCCGTACTGATCGACCAGGCCACGCTTGCCGATGCCTTAACGCCGGTTCCGATGCATGCCATCGATACACCTAAGTCATCTGCCTACCTTTTAAGCGACAGCGGAGCGCGGTGCTTTGTCACAAATAAACTCGATCGTTGGGAGTCCATCGAGCGAACCGGCATTCGTCTTACGGACCTAAAGACCGTTGTTCTCACGGAAGATACAACCCCGGAAAACTCATCGTCCGACATTGAGGTTCTCGGACTTGACGACTGGCTCGCTCGCGGCGATGCTTTGGATAACTCGGTTCTGCCCGAGGGACCGAAGCCGGACGATTTAGCGGCCATCGTTTATACGTCGGGCACAACGGGCAATCCCAAAGGGGTCATGCTCTCACACGCAAACATCGTCTCGAACGTCGTTGATTCGGCCTCGACCATTGCAAACGACGTTTTGCGTCCTGACTTTCAGCTGCTCTCGTTTTTGCCGCTATCGCACACATTCGAGCGTACGGCAGGTTACTACCTGCCGCTCGGACTGGCGTTGACCGTGACGTTCACGAGGTCCATTGCCCTGCTCGGAGATGACTTAAAGATCGTGCGTCCGCACATGCTCATCTCCGTGCCGCGCATCTACGAGCGCGTTTATTCGAAGATTTCCGAGACGGTTCGGAAGTCCTCTCCGATTTCTCGCTTCCTTTTTAATGCCTGTATCGAAGCCGGCTGGCGAAATCACTGCCGCGCCAACAAGATGTCCGTCCCGTTCTCGTGGGCAGCTCCTTTGGACGGCATCATCGGTCCCTTATTGCGTAAGATAATTGCTCCGAAGGTCTTAGGGGCGTTCGGCGGACGCCTGGACCTTGCAATTGCAGGGGGCGCCGCCTTGAGTGGTCCGGTCGCCAAACTTTTCTGCGGTCTCGGAATGCACATTGTTCAGGGCTACGGCATGACCGAATGCTCTCCGGTTATTTCCGTTAATACGAAAACCCTGAATGACCCGCGCACGGTCGGCGAACCGATTCCGGAAGTCCAGCTACGTTTGGATCCGGAAACCAAAGAAATTCAAGTTCGATCCCCGAGCGTCATGCAAGGCTACTGGCATCGCCCCGAAGAAACGGCGCAAATCATCCGTGACGGATGGCTTTGCACGGGAGACGTGGGCGAGATCGATCAAAACAATCAGCTTCGCATTCGCGGTCGTATTAAGGAAATTATCGTCACGAGTACAGGCGAAAAAGTTCCGCCCGTGGATTTGGAAAATGCGCTGGAAAACGACCCCTTGTTCACACAGGTCTGTGTCATCGGCGAAGACCGGCCTTACATCACGTTCTTGGCCGTCGTGGATGAAAAAGAGTGGGAGGTGCTTGCCAAGCGTTACGACGTCGACCCGAAAGACCCCGAGTCCTACAAGAAACCGGTCGTTCGAGCAGCCATCATGCGTCGGGCCAAAGTGGCCGCTGCCGGATTCCCGCACTACGCTTTGCCGCGTAACGTAGTGATTTCGCCAGAACCTTGGTCCGTGGAAAACGGGCTTCTGACGCCGACGCTGAAAATTAAGCGCGGCCCCTTGTGTAAGAAATTTGCGCAAGAAATCGAGGCCATGTACGCCATCCACAACAAATAGCATCCTCTGCTTGCACGCACTGCGTGCTTGCGCCGTGTTCGGGCCGGACTTCGTCCCCTTATCGGACAGGTCCGGCTTTTTGCCTTTGGACTCGTAAACGTAGCTCCCGTGTCCTTGAGAGGTTTTCCCCTGAAGGTTATCATGCACAAAGCTTTAGGCTCCGCCTGTTTCACGTCCTTTTTTCTTTGACTTTTTCATCCGCATCCCCGAAACAAAACGGGTGCGATAGACCACAAACACATAAGATTCTTATGGCAGGAAACACGTCTCAAACTACCGTCGGCAAACTTCTTCCCAACTGGGCGATTCGACTCACCGATCGCGTCATGGATTTTTATATCAATCGCTATCTGACATGCGATCCGGTGATTCTCGATAGACCGCCTGCTCCGATTGACGGACACAAGTACCTGATGTACATGCATGTGCCGTTTTGTAAAACTTTGTGCTCGTATTGCACGTTCCACCGGTTTTTGTTTAAAGAACACACAGCACGTGCGTATTTCGTGAATCTTCGCAAAGAAATGGAATACGTCAAAGATCTCGGATACGACTTTACGGGCCTGTATGTCGGCGGCGGCACGACAACGATTATCGAAGAAGAACTCGTAAAGACCTTAGAGCACGCGAAAACACTCTTTCCTGGCATTAAAGAAGTTTCGTGCGAGACCGATCCCTTGCAAATTGCCGATCCCTCTTTCAAGCGTCTGAAAGGACTTGTTGACCGCATGAGTATCGGCGTGCAAAGTTTTGATGATTCGATTTTGAAGATGACAGAGCGGTACGACAAGTTCGGTTCCGGTGCCGTCATTTACGACCGCCTTGCGCAGGCACTTGAGCTTTTTCCGACGACAAACATCGACATGATTTTCGGTTTTCGCGGACAAAACCTTCAGATGTTGCGCCGCGACATGGAACTGCTGATGCAGTTAAATCCCCGCCAAATTACGACCTATCCGCTCATGGTCACAAGCCAGACAAAAAAGAGCGTCAAAGGGACCATTGCCGCCAAAGGAGACGAACTTGCCGACCAGTATCGCGTTATCATGGAAACACTCGGCTCGAGATACCGGCAACTGACAAGTTGGACGTTCGGTCGTACGCACGACGAGGGCATCGATGAGTACGTTGTCGATAACGACGAGTATCTCGGAGTCGGCTCCGGAGCATTTAGTTTTTTGAACAACAACCTGTACGTCAATACATTCAGCCTGCGCCGCTACGGCGAACGCATCGCCGCCGGGAAAACCGGCGTTGAGCGGCAACGAATCTTTGACAAGCACGCCGTTTTGCAGTACCGCTTGATGCTCGGCGTTTTCTCTGGTCGCTTATCGCGTAAATATTTCCGCGATGTTTACGGGGTCAATTTGGATACAGCACTATTAAAAGAGATGCTTGCACTACGCCTTGTTGGCGCCATTGAAGACGACCCGGAAAATAAAGATCGCATCATCGTGACGGAAACCGGAAAATTCCTCGGCCTCGTGATGATGAAGGCGTTTTATTCGGGCATGGATAACGTGCGTGCCGAACTGCGTAAACCACTCAGAGAAATTGATATGTAACGAACCCGAGGAGTTTTCCGATGACTGAATTTCCCATAAAGATGAATCCGCGTACGGAAACCCCGAAGGGATTGCGTCTTCACATCGGACTTTTCGGCAAGCGCAATGCCGGCAAATCGTCTCTGATGAATGCGCTTCTCAATCAGGACATCTCGATTGTCAGCCCCGTTGCCGGAACAACGACCGACCCGGTGGAAAAAGCGGCCGAGTTTGCACCGCTCGGTCCGGTTGTTTTCATCGATACGGCAGGTATCGACGACACGGGCTCGCTCGGAGAGCAGCGCACGGAGCGCTCCAAATCGGTCTTTTCCTGGATGGATTTAGCTCTGATTGTCACAACAGCCGATGTCTTCGGAGATGCGGAAGCAGACCTTCTTGCTAAGGCACGCAAACAATCCGTGCCGAGCATCCTGGTGTTTAACAAAATCGATTCGGTTCCGCTCTCCGAGTCGTTTCGAATCCGCGCGCAATCTTTCGGGATCCCGTTTTGTGAAGTCTCGGCACAAAGCCGAGACGGCGTTGAGGCTTTGCGCGCTCTGATGGTACGTGTTTTATCGACGCTTCACGAGCCCGATCCGGACTTTCTTTCCGGCCTTGTCAAGCCGGGCGATACGGTCGTTCTTGTCACACCGATTGATACCGGCGCTCCGAAGGGACGCTTGATCTTGCCGCAAGTTCAAGCCGTTCGTTCCGTCCTGGATGCCGATGCCCAATGTGTGGTCGTTCGAGAAAATCGCCTTGCTCAGATTCTCGCTTCTTTAAAGGCGCGACCGGCGTTTGTCATGACCGACAGCCAAGTGGTTCGCAACGTGGTGAAGGTTGTCCCCGAGAGTATTCCCGTAACGACGTTTTCCATTGAAATGTCCGTTATGAAGTCGGATTTAACAGCGTTAGCGCGCGGTGCAGCGGCCCTTACGACGCTAAAGCCCGGCGACCGCGTCATGATTTGCGAAACTTGTTCGCACCATCCGCAACCCGATGACATCGGACGCAAGAAGATTCCGCGCTGGCTCGCACAAAGAATCGGCGGAGCAATCGAAACCGACATTGTTGTCGGGAAAGACTTCCCGTCGGATTTAACGCCGTACAAAATCATCATCCAATGCGGGGGCTGTGTCGTCACGCGCCGTCATATGCTCGCTCGATTACGCGCCTCCCAAGAACAAAGCGTTCCGATGACAAATTACGGAATCGCCATCAGTTTTCTGCAAGGCGCTTTAACGCGTGCTTTAAGTTTGCACCCGCAGGCGCTTGAAGCCTACAACAAGGAAAAAGCTCGCTTACAAGGATTGCTCGCCCCATGACAACGCCAGCCTTAATAGCTTTACTCGGGAAGACTGTATTTACCGATAGCGATCTTGCGCTGTTACTTACCTTACAAGAGCCGACCGAATGCCGAGCACTTTATGGCGAGGCCTACAAAAGAACCGAAGCCGTCCTCGGCAATGCCGTTTATATGCGCGGTTTAATTGAGGTAAGTAATCTTTGCGTCTACGACTGCCGGTATTGCGGAATCCGTAAGAGCAATCACACGTTGACGCGCTATACGCTCACAAAAGAAGAGATCCTTCAGGCTGCCGAACGCAGTTTTCGCGCCGGGTACTACTCGCTTGCCTTACAAAGCGGAGAACGCGACGATGCGCGGTTCGTCGAATTTATTGCCGATGTTTTACGCGATTTGCATGCCTTAAGTCTTTCAATGGGCATTCAAAATGGGTGCGGATTTACGCTTTCTTTCGGAGAGCAATCCCGCGAAACCTATGAGTATTGGGCAAAGGCCTCCGGCAACCGAACTGCGCTTCGGTATTTGCTGCGCCTTGAAACGAGTAATCCGAAGCTATTTGAGAGAATTCACGGTCATGGTTCTCGCCGAAAAACCTTAATCGAACGGTATATGGCCCTATCGGACTTGCGCCGGACAGGATACCAAGTCGGCACGGGCGTCATAATCGGCATTCCGGGACAAACCATCGAGGACCTTATCGCCGATTTGAGGGCCTTTGAGCGCATCGATGCCGACATGTTCGGCATGGGGCCGTACATTGAAAGCGAAGACGGCGATATGCACGCCGAAGGCATGATGGAAAAAACACAGCTTTTGACGCTGACACTGAACATGCTTGCCGTCACACGCTTGATGTTTCCGACCTGCAATATCGCGGCTGCAACAGCTCTGGAATCGCTCGTGCCAGGCGGTCGCGTTCTCGGAATCGGCGCCGGTTGCAATGTCGTAATGCCGAACCTGACCCCGACACGCGCCCGCGTCAACTATCGGCTGTACCGCAAGAAAACCGACGCGGAACAAGAGCAAGTTCCTCTGAGCGTCCTCGAAAAAGACATCGAGAGTACCGGTCGGCGCGTTGCCAAGTTCCGTCTCGGGTCTTCGGCCCACTTTCGTCAACGCTTTAACCTTGCGGCTGACTAAGGATGCTGTCGGTCACCTCCCGAATGCTCCCGAACACGCGGCTAAATCCATTTTCTTTTGCCCAGCAATCCACCGGCTCACTGCCGTTATAGCCGGTTGTCACCAAATACACCGGCATACCGGCGCTTTGTGCAGCAAAGGCATCATTGGAACTGTCGCCGACCATAACAGCCTCATTTCGCACAACACCGAGTTTATCGCAAGCAAACCAGAGCATTTCCGGATGGGGCTTAACGGTCGCTGCATCGCCGGCTGCGACCACGCAGTCGACGCGTCCGGCAAGGTCTTTTTCCCGAACGATGGCCTCGGTCATATTGCGCGGTTTGTTGGTGACGATGGCAACCTTCATGCCACTTGCTCTAAGTCTGGCAAGACTCTCGAAAACATCGGGAAACACGGTGCTATGCGAACTTCCGCTTCGAACCATGATGTCGCAGTAAACGGAAATAGCCTTATGAATGGCATCACTACTCACGGCAAGGCGGCTGGCTCGAAACACATTTTCCATCAGGTCGATAACGCCGCGCCCGACCATGGACGAAACCTGTACCGTCGTCAACGGGGGCTTGTCCAATCCCTTTAACATTTGGTTTAACCCGTAGGTCAAATCGGGAATCGTATCGATAAGCGTACCATCCAAGTCAAATAAAACCGCTTTGATTTGCATTTGTTTCCTTCATTAGCACCATTTTGAGTGGCTCAATTCTAAACTTTACCCCACCGACGATTTATCCCGGAGACGCCGATGTCTTTTTTAAAAGAATACATTGAAGACCTCAGAGAGCTCGTGAACCTCGATGCCGGAACAGCTAATACGGCCGGCGTTACGCGTGCAGCGCAGATTATGAAAGACCATTTTGAGTCCATCGGCTTTACGTGCGAACTCGTCGATTTCGGACCGCGTGTCGGTGCCGGGCTTCTGGCCCGCAACAAACCTGACGCCACCCGTTACGACGTTCTTTTTAATGCACACCTCGATACGGTGTTTCCGGACGGAACAGCCGCTGCACGTCCGTTTTCCATCGAGGGTTTTTTAGCGCGAGGTCCAGGATGCGCCGATTGCAAAGCCGGTGTTCTTTCCATCTTTTATGCCTTGAAGATGGCTCGTCCCGAAGACATAGAACGCCTTTCCATTGCTGTTGCTTACAACCCGGACGAAGAAACCGGTTCGCTTTTCTCCGACTCGTGGCTTTCCGCACTCGGCGAAAAATCCGACTGCGCTCTCGTCTGTGAGGCTGCTCGCCCTAACGGAGAACTCGTGCGTGCACGCAAGGGGATTTCCATCTATACGGTGAAATTCACGGGGCGCGCCGCCCATGCCGGCAACAATCCGGAGGAGGGTCGCAGTGCGCTTTTAGCCGCCGCACGTTTTGTCCTGGAAGCGGACAAACTCAATGACTTTAAGAACGGCTCGACCATCACGGCCGGCATCATGCACTCGGGGACCGTCAGTAACGTCATTCCGGAAAATGCCTATGTGGAATTCGATACCCGCTACTGGACCAATGAGGAGCAACAACGCCAGAAAGCCGCCCTAAAGGAACTTGCCGCTCGCAACTGGGGCGAGGATATCGTGACGACGTTTGAACAAAATACGTTTAAAGCGGCGATGCCCTTTTCCGATGCCACAAAGGCCTTGGTCGAAAAAATATCCGACGCAGCCCGAGAAGTGGGCTTTACGGCGGAATTTGTCGAGGCCGGGGGCGCCTCGGACGGCAACAACTTGGCCTTGATGGGAACCCCGGTCATCGACGGCTGCGGTCCTTCAGGCGGCGGTTACCATACCGACCACGAATACCTGCGCCTAGACACTGTCGAGGAACGTTCTTTAATGCTCAAGAAGTTCCTCGAGTTGCTCTAATCTTTCGGTGCCTTTCCCTCGTTAAAGAACGGCAGCAAAGGCCTGAGCTACGTACGCCACGTTCGACGTATTCAGTCCGCAAATGCAGACACGACCGTTTCGCACGGCATAGATGCCGAACTCCGTTGCCAGGCGGGCCATCTGCTCGGGCGTAAAGCCCGTAAAGGAGAACATTCCTCCCTGTCGCGTGACAAAACTAAAGTCGCGCTTGGCACCGATCTTTTCCGTTTCTTGAGCCAAAGCATGTCGCATCGCGCGAATTCGGTCACGCATGGCCGCAAGCTCGGCCTCCCAACGCGCGCGCTTAGCCGGATCGGAGAGCACGCCTGACACGATGCGACTACCGAACGACGGAGGATTGGAGTAGTTCGCACGGGCCAGTGCTTCGATTCGAGTCGTCACCGCATCGGCCTGTTTCTTCGAGCCGGTGACAACCGTCAGAGCCCCGACACGTTCACTGTATAGACCGAAACTCTTTGAATACGATGTGGCCACAAGGAAGTTCAAGTCCGACTCGGCAAAAAGACGAATGGCCGCCGCATCCGCATCAAGCCCGTCGCGGAAGCCCTGATACGCCATATCAAGAAGCGGAACCAATCCGTGTGACCGGCATAACTCAAGTAATTGAGCCCACTGCTCGATGGTTAAATCGTACCCGGTTGGATTGTGGCAACACGAGTGGAAAATCGGCATGGCCCCGGCAGGAAGCTTTGACACGTCCTCGAGCATTCCGGGAAAGTCCACACAAAAATGCGCCGCATCGTAGTAACGGTACTTTTGAACCTTCATTCCGGCAAGACGCATGATGCTGTCGTGGTTACCCCACGTCGGGTCGCTCGAGGCACCGATTGTTGCGCCGCATACGTTACGCATGAAGTCCGCCGCGAGCTTAATGGCTCCCGTTCCGCCCAAGGCCTGAATCGTACACGCGCGTCCCGACTGCACCACATCGCTTTGCTCGCCGAAAACCATCTTTTGCGTCAATTCTCGATAGGCGGCAAGACCCCGAATCGGCAGGTACGTATTGGGCAATCCCGCCTCAATCAATGCCTCTTGCTCTTGACGCACGACATCGAGCACTTTGGGCTTGCCTGTTTCGTCCAAATACAGACCGACCCCGAGATTGACTTTCTCGGGACGAGAATCTGCCAGATACTTAGCCGTCACACCGAGAATGGCATCTGGCGCCGCTGCCTGAACATTTGCAAAGACTTCCGTCATAGGGGCCTCCCGCTCCGTTAATCGAATTTTTGACCTTGTTCCCGCGTGGTTCTGAACTGAACTTGCGGCCAATGCTTCATCGTTGTCTGCAGGTTATAGATAGACGTAGCCATATAGCAAGTATTACCCTCACTGTCTTTGGCAAGGCGCGATGCCTGCTCGGCACAGAACTGCTTACGCGTTTCCTCATCCGGGAAGACAAGCCACCTTGCCGTTGACACGTCCGTTGCCTCATAAATGGCATCAACACGGTATTCGGTTGCCAATCGTTGCGCCACAATTTCAAATTGTAAAGGACCGACGGCTCCGAGCATTAAGTTACCGAATTCTCCCTCGAAAACCTGAATCGCGCCCTCCTCGCCGAGTTCTTTAAGACCCTGATGGAGTTGCTTTCCTTTCAAAGGATCTTTGGCGCGTGCCGAACGAAAGAGTTCGGGAGCAAAGTACGGAATTCCCGTAAATCCGAGCTTTTCCCCGCAGGTGAGCGTATCACCGATGTGTAGCTGGCCGTGGTTATAAATACCGATGATGTCGCCGGCATAGGCGTGCTGCATATGAATGCGCTCATTGGCCATAAATGTCAGCGCATTTTGTATCTTCATTTCTCGTTCAAGACGAACGTGCTCGACTTTCATGCCGGGCTCATACTTACCGGAACACACACGTAAGAAGGCAATGCGGTCCCGATGACGCGGGTCCATATTGGCCTGAATCTTAAAGACAAACCCGGTAAAGTCCGGTTCCGTCGGTTCCACGCGACGAGCCCCGGCATCGCGGCCGAGCGGAGCAGGCGCCCATTGAACGAGTGCTTCTAGCACGTCTTTCACGCCGAAATTATTAATTCCGGATCCGAAAAAAACCGGGCTTTGCTCTGCGCACAAGAATTTTTCCAAATCAAAGGCTTCGCTTGCACCTTGAATCAGTTCGACGGAATCACGCACTTGTCCGATTTCCATCGGATAGAGCGCGTCAAGTCGCGGATTGTCCAGTCCTTCGATCAGCTCGGTTTGTCCGCCCAAATGGTCTTGCCCGGGGGCAAACCGCACCAAGTGATTCTTAAGAAGCGAGAAAACGCCGCGAAACGATTTTCCCATGCCAATAGGCCAAGTGATTGGAACGCACGAAAGATGTAGCACGCTTTCGATTTCATCTAATAGGTCAAGGGGATCTCTGACCTCACGGTCCATCTTGTTGATAAACGTGATAATCGGGGTATTGCGCATGCGGCAAACATTTAAGAGTTTGATTGTCTGCGCTTCGACACCCTTGGCCGCATCGATGACCATCACGGCCGAATCGACGGCCGTCAAAACTCGGTATGTATCTTCGGAAAAGTCTTCATGCCCCGGCGTGTCAAGTAGATTGATGATGTATCCTTCATACTCGAACTGCATCACCGAACTTGTCACGGAAATTCCGCGTTGTTGCTCGACTTGCATCCAGTCACTGGTGGCATGGCGAGCGGCTTTGCGCCCCTTGACGGCTCCGGCAAGCTGAATCGCCCCTCCGAAAAGAAGCAATTTCTCCGTTAATGTTGTTTTTCCGGCGTCCGGATGCGAAATAATGGCAAACGTACGACGGCGTCGTACTTCGGATTCAATAAAAGGCAATGGCATTTATCCGTGCGCCTGCGGCGCGATTAAAAACGTCCCTTTTGCATGTCGGGAATCAGGGACCGTTTCGTTAAACAGATTTCTTTCGGGGTGCAATTTTCCTCCATCGGACAACATCGTCGCAACGGGAAAGCCCTCTTTTTTCCAAAAAACAACCGCGATTTCTCATGATTTTTTAACTTAACGCAGAAGAATTTCTTTTTTTCACTTTATTTCTCGGAGTCCTGTCAATACAATTGCGCCCCAGTAAGTGGCCCTCGAAAGTGTCGTTCGAGGTGGACTTCAGTCATGGAGAAAAATTACTATGAGTTACTTTCCGCAATGGAAACTCAAAACCGATGGCGTCATCGCTCCTGATGAACGCCTTCCCGCAAATCAAATGGTCGCCTTGGGCTTGCAACACGTCGTTGCGATGTTCGGGTCGACGATTCTTGCCCCGATCTTGATGGGTTTTGATCCGAACGTTGCCGTGTTAATGAGCGGCGTCGGAACACTCCTGTTCTTCCTGATTGTCGGCGGACATGTCCCGAGTTACCTCGGTTCCTCGTTTGCCTTCATCGGTGTCGTCATGGCGGCAACCGGCTATGTCGCAGGGTCCGGTGCCAACGCCAACATTTCCGTTGCTTTGGGCGGCATCGTCGTATGCGGCATTCTTTACGCCATCGTCGGTTTGATTGTAATGGCAATCGGCGTACAGTGGATTGAAAAGCTGATGCCGCCGGTCGTCACCGGTTCGGTTGTTGCCGTCATCGGCTTGAATCTGGCACCCACGGCCGTGCACGGATGCGGTAGCGGAACGTTCGAAGGCTGCATGGCCCTGTTTACGGTCTTGAGCGTCGGTCTTGTTGCCGTCTACACACGCGGTCTGACGCAAAAACTGCTGATTTTGGTCGGTCTGGCCATTGCTTACATCCTCTATGCGATTCTCACGAATGGCATGGGTCTTGGAAAGCCGATTGACTTTTCCGTCATTGCCAATGCGGCCTGGCTCGGAATGCCGATGTTTAGGCCCCCGGTCTTCCAATTAAACGCTATCGTCCTCATTGCCCCGGTTGTCATTATTCTGGTTGCCGAAAACCTCGGTCACATCAAAGCCGTTACGGCCATGACCGGCCGGAACCTTGACCCGTACATGGGGCGCGCGTTCTTATCCGACGGTATCGCCACCATAATAGCCGGCTCCGTGGGCGGTCCCGGTGTGACGACCTACGGTGAAAACATCGGTGTGATGGCAGCTAACCGCGTGTACTCGACGCTTCTTTTCGTCATTGCGGCCTTCTTTGCCATCCTTTTGGGCTTCTCTCCGAAGTTCGGCGCTCTGATTCAGACGATTCCGCAGCCCGTGCTCGGCGGTTGCGCGGTGGTTGTCTTCGGGTTGATTGCCGTGGCCGGTGCCCGGATTTGGGTTGTCAACCAAGTTGACTTCGGACAGAACCGCAATCTCATCGTGGCTGCTGTCACGATGATTCTCGGCGGCGGTGACTTTACATTAAATCTCGGCGGCTTCTCTTTGGGCGGCATCGGAACAGCGACATTCGGCGCCATTCTGCTCAATGCCATCATGAGCTATAAGAAAGCCTAAAGACAAAGATAAAGCGTTGATAAAAACCTCCGAATCTTACGATTCGGGGGTTTTTTCGCCTTTAAAGCGCATGATCTTAAAGACGTAGACAATCCAGACAGCCCATAGGCCCATCGTAATGAGCGCAGGACCGACGGACGTATTGTCCGGTATATATTTTTGGAACAGAAAACCCGCAATCACGGAAATGGCCACGCAACCGAAAAACACATTCACAAGGCGAAGCACCAAGTAGTACCACTTCGGGCGAGAGGGCGCTCCCTCGGCCAGTAATGCGTCCGTTGCCTTCTCAGCGCGTTCCTTTCTAAAGCGTTTTTGCTTTCCCATGCCGGAATTCCTATGCGTTATCGCTCCGCCGCTCGGCAGAACGTGTCCTTAATTTGATCCAGTAGCTTTCGGTCTTTTTGCGCCCACGCCAGATGCCGCAGTCGGGCAAGTTTTTCCGGTAGGTGCTCCGCATCGCTTTCTCGATATGTGAAGGTTACACGAATCGAGTCATGAGAGAGTCTTTCTCCCCGTACAAGATAGAGCGAACCGGCGGTCTGACCGAAAGGCGCTACCTTTTCAATCATCTCTCCACCCGGCGTCAACGTGACGGTATCTTCAAAAGAAAACGTCTCAAATTCGATTTTACGACGGATGACGCACCGAGCTCCGTCCGACTTTTCCTCTATGAGAACAACACCCTTGAGTGTCTCAATATAGGCCTGCGGGCGACGCGCAAAATCCTCAAGCCCGCGACAAAACGCTTCAAGCGTCATATTCGCTTGCACGGAATGCTCGTAAGCTAAAACGTATTCGGACACCGCTCTTACCCCTGCTGTTTTCCGGCCTGTAGGTGACCTTCAAGCCACTGACTATACCGGCTCATCAGGAAACTGAAGAAAAAGTAAATCGCGGCAACGAAGATATAGCCTTCGCGGAAAAAGTCTCTCCAAACAGCATCGCCTAGAGCAAGAGACAGGCTTCCCGTCAAATCGTGCATAGAGACAACCGTCACGAGCGACGTATCCATAAACGTTGACAGAAGACTGTTGACAAAGGCCGGAATGACCGCCACAAGAGCCTGCGGCAAAATCACATACAGATATTTTTGGCAACACGAAAGCGCTAGCGAATCGGCCGCAAGAAACTGTCCGAGAGCAATGGTCTGCAATCCGCCGCGCACGGTTTCGGCCATATAAGCGGCTTGGAAAAGAATAATCCCGCCGGCAACGCGCCAGAACGGATCAATGCGAACATCGGCCGGCAGCCACAGGGGAACAACAAAACTAGCCACAAACAAAACCGTAATAAGCGGCACCCCGCGCACCAACTCAATGTATCCGATAGAAAGATTACGAATCACCGCCAAGCGACTGCGACGCCCCAGAGCCAAAAAAATACCGATCGGGATAGAAACAGTCATCCCTAAAAGCGTCAGGATCACCGTTAAGGGCAAGCCGCCCCAGCTATCCGAATCGATACGAGACAGACCGAAAAGGCCACCTTGCATCAGTGTGAAAAAGACAAAAAAGGCAACAATCCACCCGAAAGCAAGCCACTTAGCACCGGTACGCGTCCAAAACCTCGGACAGGCCGTCACGATGAGCATGCCGATAATCGAGATCACGGCAACAGCCGGTCTCCACTGCAATTCGTACGGATAGCGTCCGAAAATAATCAAGCGCCATTTTTCGGCGACAAAGCCCCAGCAGGCACCCGATGCGGCATAGCAGGCTTTGGGGTCGGGACTAAAGACCGCCTGCGTCACTCCCCAATTGAAGAGATAAAACGCCGTGATGCACAGCAAAAATCCGACAATCAGTGTCACAGCTGTGGCAAAACGCGAGTAAAAGAATCGGTCGCGCAGGCTCTTGAGGGAAAAATAACCGGTCTGATTTCTCATACTGTCACCGAGGAGCCTGAAGCACGCGTGCATTGAGAGTATTCATGCAAACGCTGATAATCAGATTTAAAACCAGATACACGGCCATGATGATGACGATGACCTCAAGGGCCTGACCCGTTGAGTTAATCGACATATTTCCGACAGCCACTAAGTCTGGATAACCGATGACAACAGCCAGTGACGAGTTTTTCGTCAGATTCATGAATTGACTGGCAAGCGGCGGAATCGCCAAACGCATCGATTGCGGGAAAATGATGTAGCTGACAACCTGTGTTTTCGTCATGCCGAGTGAAAGCGCACCGTTCCACTGACCGCGCGGAACAGCCAAGACACCGGCACGGACGATTTCTGCAATCGAAGCCGAGGTAAAAAGCGTCAATCCGAGCCAAAGGGCCAAAAATTCAGGTGAGAGTGCCGCTCCCCCTTCGATGGCAAATCCGTCAATAAAGGGCTTACTCCAACCGCCGACAATGCCGAATCCGATCCACGTACCGACAAATGCAACTACGGCGGCACCGAGCCCGGAAAGCGAAGCCATGAGTTCTGTCATGCGCCTTTGGCAGCGATCGCGTACTAACAGAAACACCAAGACGGCGATGACACACGAAAAAACGAGAGCTAAAGTCCCCTCGCGAGGTACGGCCACCTGAAGACCAGCCTTCGAGAGCAAGGCCCACTGCCCGAAGTGCAACGCCTCGCCTGCCGTCGGAAGTAACTCGGTAATGACCAGATAAATGGCAAAGAGTTGAATAATGAGCGGGATATTGCGGTAGATCTCAACGTGTGCCGTCCCGAGCGCGTGCAAAATCGGGTGCTCGGCCAGACGCATTAGTCCGACGAGAACTCCGAGAATCAAGGCAGAAATCACCGAGAAGATCGACACGCGGATGGTATTGACCATGCCGACGACAAACGCATGCCACATAGCATCGGTCGATTGAAAGGCCACAAGAGACTCGCCGATGTCAAAGCCGGCAGAGTTAAATAGGAATGCAAAGCCGCTGCGAATATGGCGTGCCGCCAAGTTTTCCGAAACATTCTCGGACAGAATCCAAACGAAGGCTGCGACAACGGCAATGGCCGCACCTTGGATGAGCCATTCGGAACGACGACGAGCTACCTCACGACGTCGCCAGGCTTCGTCTCCGATTACGCGTTCTTCGATTGGATTTGTCATAGGGAAAAGGACTTCTCTTCTCGCAAAGAGAAGGCATTATAGATTCTCGGTTGCGTCCTCTTCGCTTCGTGCTCTGAAAACAACACGCCTGCGCAAGCGTTATCGTTTGCGCAGGCTTAGCGTTTTAATCCGATCGCGTTAGCGAATCGGCGGCGCATACATCAACCCGCCGTGCGTCCAAAGATTATTGAGCGCGCGCGGCAGATTAAGCGGCGTCTTCGGTCCGAAGTTGGCCGTCCAACTCTCGCCGTAGTTACCGACCTGCTTGATAATCCGATACGACCAATCCTTATCTAAACCGAGCAATTTTCCCGTATCGTCTCCGGTTCCGACAAGGCGCATCACCTGCGGATTCTTACTCGTGGCTCGGACCTGATCGACATTGGCCTTTGTCAGATTGTTTTCCTCGGCTTCAAGCATCGTGTAAAAGGACCAACGCACAATCTGGAACCATTCGTCATCGCCGCGACGCACGGCCGGACCCAAGGGTTCCTTGGAAATGGTTTCCGGAAGGATGGTGTAGTCATCGGGATTACGAGCACGGGTTCTGGCACCGGCCAAATCGCTCATGTCCGTGGTGTAGACCTGACAACGTCCGGACAAAAAGGCACCTTGCGTGGCCTCGGTCGTATCAAACATCACCGGCTTGTACTTCATCTTGTTAGCCGTAAAGTAGTCAGCAAGTGCCTGCACGGAACTTGTTCCCGATTGCACGCAAATGGTGGCACCGTTCAGTTTTTTCGCCGTCGTGACTTTCAGGCTCTTCGGAACGATAAATCCCTGCCCGTCATAGTAGTTAATCGCAGCGAACACAACGCCCAAACTCGCATCACGCGTTAGAGACCATGTTGTGTTACGCGCCAAAATATCCACTTCCCCGGACTGCAAGGCTGTAAAGCGTTGCGGAGAAGAAAGCGGGACAAACTTGACTTTGGATGCGTCGCCCAAAACGGCCGCCGCCGCTGCGCGGCAGGTATCGACATCCAAGCCCGTCCAGCGACCCTGAGAGTCCGCTGCAGAAAACCCGGGGGCTGCCGTATTCACACCGCAAATTACTTGACCGCGAGCCTTAACCGCATCCAGAACCGGACCGGCCTGCACGTAGCAAGAGGCACTCGCCAAAACCAAAGCACAGGTAAGAGCACTAAGCTTCACGACAAAATCCTCTAAAAAGAAAGAAAACAAGTCACTGATTGTGACAAGGCACAAAGTTTACCGAGGAAAAAACGACGTGTTGTCCGTTTGACGAAAGAAGCTTTGTTCATTGCGTTTCATCAAACCAAGCAGGTCTTTTCCGTAGAAGGTTTTCCTAGGTTTTCAGGCTTTCTTGCTCCCCTGCGCTTTTCTTTCCGTCTTCTTACGTTCGGTCTTTGCTCGCAGGGCTTCTCGAGGTTCAAATTCAAATCCAATCTTTCCGGTCTGCTTATCGAGCACGAGGTAAGCTTTGAATTTGCGATGCGTTCGGTTGCTGACAAAACCTGGCAAGAGGGAACTTTTTCCTTCCGTGAGGATTTTTTTGCACTCCTCCGGCGAAATCGGTTGCTGCAAAATCACGCGTCCGCACCTGAAATCACACGTTTGTTTTCCGAGCGTGTGCTCACAGAAAAAGCTCGTAGCGCCTTGCACGACACGTCCGCCGCACTTGGGACACGTGCCGATAACCGGCAATCCGGAAATATCCTCCTGCGCTTCGGGTTTTTCTTCCTGCCCGAAATCAAACTCCAACTTTTTCTCCGGTGTCAGTTTCAAAGCCGCCGAGAAAGGCCGTCCTATCTTGCTGACAAACCCCGTGAGCGGCCCGACCGAGCCATCGGCAAGAAGTTTTTCGACCTCTTCGGGCTCGAAAGTCCTGCCTCCCGGGTGTTTTGGAAGGCTAAAGTCACATGCCGGATTCGTGCATGCATACCGCCGATAGTTTTCAACGATTTCTCCGCCGCATTTCGGGCAACGGTGCTTTAAGTGTGCCGGGTTTTCCACAGGGACCGTATCGCCTTCGTACTGTTTGGCAGCCGCCACGATATGCGTTGTCATTTCGCGAATTTCCCGCATAAAGTCGCTACGTTGCAACTTGCCCTTTTCAATCTGCGAGAGCTTGTATTCCCACTCTCCGGTTAGAGCCGGATTGGATAAAACACCGATTCCGAGCCCTTCGATAAGAGTAAAGAGCTGTTTGGCCTTGGCACTCGGAATCAGTTCCCGCCCTTCTCGGCGGATGTACCGTTGCTCAATTAGGTTTTCAATAATAGCCGCACGCGTGGCCGGAGTTCCGAGCCCCTTTTCGGCCATCGCATCACGCAATTCGTCATCCTTGACAAGTCGACCGGCGCCTTCCATGGCCGAGAGCAGTGTTGCTTCCGTATACCGAGCCGGCGGCTTTGTCTGGCAATCCTCGCGCTTGACGGAAATCGTCTTGACAGCGTTCTTACCGTTAAGCGGACACAACGTGGCTTCCGAACCAAGCTGCATTTTGCCGTAAACCTCCATCCATCCGGGCAAAACCAGAACCTTGCCTTCGGTCTTAAAAGCATCCTGACCGACTGTCGTAATCCGCGTCGTCACATCATATTCGGCGGTCGGATAGAAAACGGCAATAAAACGTCTTAAAACAAGGTCATAAATCTTCTTTTCAGCCTCGGTCAGGGCGCCGTTCGGGGCCTGAAGCGTCGGGATGATGGCAAAGTGATCGCTAATCTTGGCATTGTCGAAAATGCGCTTTGTCGGATGTACCCACTTTTGCGCGACCACCCGGTCGGCGAATGTACCGACATCTTTGTTCCCCGACAGCATCTGAAGGGTTTTGTACACGGTCTTCACGTAATCTTCGGGTAGCACGCGCGAATCCGTTCTCGGATACGTCAATGCCTTGTGCTTTTCGTAAAGAGCCTGGGCAATCGAAAGCGTTGTTTTAGCTGAAAAACCGAATCGATTATTCGCCTCTCGCTGCAAACTCGTCAAGTCATAAAGTTGCGCACACAAACTTGTCGTTCGTTTGCTCGTTTCGGTTACCGTTCCGTTTTTTCCCTGAACACGCGCACAAATTGCATCGGCTTTTTTGCAGTCGAAAATACGCTCGGCTTTCAGTTCCGGTTTTTTTGAATTACGCGAAAACTTCGGGTCAAACCAGCGCCCCGCGTAAGTCGCATCGCCCAGAGAAAACAGAGCTTCGACTTCCCAGTACGGCTGCGTTTTAAAGTTCTTAATTTCGTTTTCGCGCCGCACAACGATAGCAAGCGTCGGCGTCTGAACGCGTCCGACCGTCGTTAAAAAGAACCCGCCGTCCGAACTATTAAAGGCAGTCATGGCCCGGGTTCCGTTAATACCGACAAGCCAGTCGGCTTCCGAGCGAGACCGCGCCGCGTCCGCACGTTTTGTCATCTCGGCATCGCTTCTAAGATGCGAGAAGGCCTCTTTAATGGCCCCCGGCGTCATCGACTGCAACCAAAGCCGCTCAATTTTTTTCTTCGACTTCGTGGCCTGCATGATGTAGCGGAAAATCAGCTCTCCTTCGCGCCCGGCATCGCATGCGTTGATAACGGTGTCTACATCAGGGCGGCGAAGCAACCGAGCCAGACTCTTCAATTTTTCCCCAGCCTTGGCAATGGGCTTTAAATCAAATGTCGGCGGCAAAACCGGCAGGTGGCCGAAGGTCCACTTTCCACGCTTTACTTCATACTTTTCCGGGCAGGACAACTCCAACAGGTGTCCCAAGGCATTGGCAACAATCCAGTCGCCTCCCTCGTAGTAGTCCCCCTTCTTTTTCATTCCGCCCAAAACGCGGGCAATATCGGTCGCCACCGAGGGTTTTTCAGCAATAATCAGCTTGGTCATGATTCCTCTCTGGGCGCCTCGGGCATTTGACAGTTTCCCCCGGATTGTCGGCGCCTTCCTTTTTTATAGAATAGTCAGAGTTTTCGGGAAAAGAGAAGATTTTTCCACCTTCTTTCTTTTTGTTCGTTGTTTTTTAAAAGAAAATTCTCTTTTCCATTTCCTCTGTGAACTGCTAGACCCCGGCGCTCCGCCTTTTTTAGCGACGTAAGGAAGGGGGAGAATCGTTACAATGAGGGCTTTTCCGGGAACTGATCCCGTATCATGGAGATAAAGCCGTGGCCGTCTTGCCGATTGTTCAATATCCTGCCGAAATCCTTGCTCAGTCCTCTCAGGCCGTGACCGTATTTGATGAGGATTTGCGTCGTCTGGCAGCCGACATGGCAGAAACGATGTACGCGGCTCCGGGCATCGGACTTGCGGCGCCTCAAGTCGGAAAAAGCCTCCGTCTGATTGTCATTGATATTTCCGATGAGAAAAACCAACTCTTAGCCCTTGTCAATCCGACGATTACTGCGTCAACCGATACGCTTATCGAAGGGGAAGAAGGGTGTCTGTCACTCCCGGACTTAACGGAAAAAATTAAACGCCCCTCCAAGGTGCACGTCGATGCCTTTGATTTACAAGGAAATTCGATTTCCATGGACTGCGAAGGTCTTTTGGCCGTATGTGTTCAGCACGAGGTCGATCACTTAAACGGCCACGTGTTTATCGACCATCTGAGTCTGCTGAAGAAAAATCGGGCCATCGAAAAACTGGCCAAACTGCGTCGAGAAAAGGCTCGCGAAAAGAAGCACCGTGCCTCCTAACGCAAAACCCCGCTATAGCAGTGCTTGGCCAGCGCCAGGCCGATTGTCCGGATAAAACACTCCGGAAGGTCATGGCCCATACCGGCAATACGTATCAGTTTTGCCCCTTCGATGCACTCGGCAAGTTCCTGTCCTGCCTGCACGGGCAAAAGGGAATCGGCTTGGCCGTGAATCACAAGCGTCGGAACCACCAGTTGACGCAACTTACTGCGGCGATCTCCGCCGGCTAACACGGCCATCAATTGGCGTCGTACGGACTGCTGCGTGACATTCCCATCCTTAAGAACCTGCATGTAGCGAGCCAATTCGACATTGCTGTAGTGCGCCTCTGGGCTTCCGATTGTTTTAAGGAGGTGCGTCAACCGTTTGTAGCGTGTTTGACTGTCGTCCGTTTCGGAGCAGTTTTTAAGCATGCTTCGGACGGCCCGGAACTGTCCGAGACCGGTTCGAGGATTTCCCGTTGCCGTTGAAATACAAGAAAGGGAAACCGTTCTGTGCGGCGCACGAATGGCAAATGCCTGTGCAATCATGCCGCCCAAAGAGACTCCGGCGATATGAACCCGCTCGAGTTTTTGCTCATCAAGGAGAGCTTCGACATCAAAGGCCATATCTTCGATCGAGTACGGAGCTTTAACCGTCCCGCCGCATAAGTACCAGGCAACCGAGCGCACTAAGGACCAAAAAGAAACCGTCTCCGAGCAAAAATCGCTTTGACCGCAATCTCGGTTATCCGGAGTTATGACATGTAGTCCCTGCTGCACGAGCAAACGAATCAAAGATTCAGGCCAGGCACCCGAAGGCATTCCGAGCCCCATCAAAAGAACGAGTGTTGGCAGGGTTCTGTCCCCGTACTCTTTGAAAGCCAACCGACAAATACGATGCATCTAAAACCCTTTGCTCTTTTCTTCAGTCCGCGTTCATATGTACCCCAACACATTCGGGGTGTTTCAGGATTGCGACTCCGAGCCGGGACCTCTGAACCCGGTTGCTAAAATGCGTCTGCTCTTATTATATTGGTAGCAGAGGTCTTTTTATGCGCATCATTTTCGCTGGAACCCCGGATTTCGCTGCGGCGTCCCTTCGCGCTTTAATTGAAGCCGGACACGACATTGCTCTCGTTTTAACCCAACCGGACAGACCGAGCGGACGCGGCATGAAACTGAAGGCCTCGCCCGTCAAAGACGTTGCCCTCAAGCACGGTCTAGAAGTCATCACGCCTGAGACTCTTTCCGTTCGCAAGGACCCGATTGGCGCCGAAAAGGTCTTACATCGATTACAAAGCGCCGATGCCGACGTATTTGTCGTTGCCGCCTACGGACTGATTTTGCCCGAAAAAGCGCTGACGGCTACCCTTGGAATCGGACATAATCACTTCCTGACAGCCGTCAACATTCACGCTTCGCTCCTACCGCGATGGCGAGGGGCGGCTCCAATACAACGCGCCATTGAGGCCGGAGACACACAAACCGGCATTTCCATCATGAAAATGGAAAAAGGGCTGGATACGGGACCGGTTCTGCTGGTGAAGTCCGTTCCGATTACCTCAACCGAAACAGCGGCAACACTCGCAGAAAAACTCAGCGAGCTCGGCGCTCGCGCTATTGTTCAAGCCCTAGAAAATGCCGAGTCCCTCAAGGCCGTCCCGCAAGACGATACGAAAGCAACCTATGCTCAAAAGTTACTGAAAACGGAATCCGATATCGATTGGAACACACCTGCTACAGTCCTCGATCGCCGTTGCCGTGCCTTTTTCCCGTTCCCAGGACTTAAGACAGCAGCCTGTGGTGAGACCATTAAGATTTGGGCCTTGCGCCCGGCAGAAGGAACCGGCACTCCCGGCCAGGTGCTTTGCGCCAAAAAGCGCCTGGTTGTGGCCTGTGCCGACGGTGCCGTTGAATGCTTACGCCTGCAAAAAGCCGGCAAGCCCGTCATGGACGTTGCGGCCTTTTTGCAGTCTTTCCCCTTGCAGGAAGGAGACGTTTTGAAATGAGCGATCCCTTCGGGCGACTCCTCGGCCCAGCCCTGAATGCGCTCACGCTATTTGAGTCCGGGAAAACCCTTGATGCGGCTGTCGGCGCTTCCTTAACAGATAGGCGAATGCGCCCGGCTTTGCAAGCTGTTTTATATGACTTGACACGCCGATATTTTCTTTGCGACTGCCTCATTCAGTTTCTGAGCGCTCGTCCCCCGACCGAAAATGTGCGACGTATTTTGATGATTGCGCTCAGCGAGATGCTACTTTACCCGACCAAGCGCTTTGCCTTGGTCAATGAAACAGTCAATTTCGTTAAGGCGGGCCGAAAAACATCTGCCGCCTCGGGCTTTGTCAATGCCTGCTTAAGACGCTTTTGCCGAGAAAGCGACGCGCTTGTTGCCGAGGCGATGCAAAACGCCGTCGTTCGACTCAATGCCCCGGAATGGCTCTTGCGAAAACTCTCTCAAGATTTAGGTCAAACCGATGCAGAGACTCTCTTAAAACTTGCGCAAATTCCGCCGAGACTTGTTTTGCGTGTCAATCGACGGAAAACGACACCGCAGGCTTGGTGCAAACTAGCTCAAGAAAAAGGGCTCACGGCATTTCCCGTCGGGCAAGACGGTGTTGTTGTCGATCCGCCCTGTGGCATCGAGGAGATTCCGAGCTTTAACGAGGGGCTTGTCAGTGTGCAAGATGCCGGGGCGCAGCTGGCCGCCAGATGGCTTGCTCCTCAAGACAACGAAAGTATTCTTGATGCTTGTGCGGCCCCGGGCGGGAAAACATGCCACATTTTGGAACTGGCGGATGCCGACGTTTTAGCCTTGGAAATCAGCCCGGAGCGTGTCGAACGCATTCGGGAAAACTTAAAACGTCTCGGCTTAAAGGCGCGTGTTTTACAAGCCGATGCTACCGATACGACCTCTTGGGGCGGTCCTGACAGTCGTTTTGACGCCGTTTTGCTTGATGCTCCCTGCACAGCAAGCGGCATCTTGCGACGCCATCCCGACGTTGCCTTCTTACGGCAACCGAGTGACATTGTTGCGCTTGCAAAACAACAAAAGATACTTCTGGATGCACTTTGGCCACGGGTAAAGTTTGGAGGAAGGCTTTTGTATGTCGTATGCTCAGTTTTTAAGGAAGAAGGGCCTCTGCAAATCGCCGACTTCCTTAAACGGCATAAAGACGCTCGTGCCGTCCCTCTTGCCGACGGCCTGCCAGCGATACTGACGGTATTGCCGCGCGATTCGGACACAGAGGACGCACTCGGTCTGGCCTGTATCCGAGACGGTTTCTTTTATGCTTTATTAACAAAAGGGTAGTTCGAATATGGTCTCGCGACGACTGTTGTGTGCATCGCTCGCTGCCGCGCTTTTTGCGCCGGCAGCTTCCGAGCTCGTGCGCGCCGGCCCGTCCGATGTTCAGCTCATGCGCGCGCAACTTGCGCGCGTGACCGACGGGGCATTCCCCGGTCTTCAACTGAGCGTTAACTGGGAATTTGATCTGTCGCCGGTTCTATCCGACTATCTCAGACGCGGGATTGCGCTGTACTTTGCCTACGAATTTCGGCTTATGGAACCGAGATTGCTCTGGTTTGATAAAACCCTTGTGACCTCTACCCTACTGCAACGCCTTAGCTACAGCCCCTTATCGCGTCAATTGCGCCTGTCGCGCGACGGTCTTGTTCAATCCTTCGATACGTTAGACCAAGCGCTTTTACTTTTGAAAAATGTTCGCGGTTGGGTTGTGGCCGACACAGATGCCATCCGTAACCACACAGACGTTCTAGCACAAACCCGGATGCGACTTGACCTATCGCGTCTACCTAAGCCCCTGCAAGTGACAATCGGCGGCAACTCGGACTGGGCCCTTGAAAGCGACTGGCAAAACATCGTCCTGACAAAGGCCCTCGATACCAACTAAAGGGACGAGTTATGCAACGCTGGCTACGCATTGGATTCTTCGGCATCGTTGCGGCCGGTGTTTTTTTGCTCATTTATGCGGTTGCCGGCGGAGCGGCCTCGACGCGACTCGGGCGCTTTTTTCCCGCGCTCACTGCATTAAATGTCCTGACGACCCTGATTCTTCTGATTATTGTTTTACGTCTGAGTTTTCAGCTTTACCTCAATTGGCGTCATAACGATTTCGGATCTCGCATGACGGCTCGTCTTGCGCTGACAATTGCCGCCATCGCATTTGTTCCCTGCATGCTGCTCTATTTGGTCTCGGCTCAGTTTATCGGCCGATCGATTGATTCCTGGTTCGATGCTCGTATTGAGCGGGCCCTTGAAGAGGGCATCACACTTTCCAGCGACATTCTGGAAAACGAGCGCGGCAGACTCCTTTTCTTTGCCCGCCGAGCAGCCTTAAGCCTTTCTGAATTGCCGGAAAACCAATGGGATGCCGGCATCGAAAAGTTGCGCGAAGATTTTGAATCGGAAGTTGCTCTGATTTTCCAACCCCAAGGAAACATCTCTCACTCTTCGATTGCACCGGACTCCCAAGTTAAGGTCGATATTCCTCTTGTGACCGATATGGTTGATTCTCTTGAGAAAAAAGGTTTTTCTCTTCTTGAAGGCGAATCATCAACGCCCGATGACCCGATGCGCATTCGGACACTTGTCCCGATTTATCCGGATCGCACGTTGGAAAATAACTGTTTTTTGCAGTTTTCCAATACCGTTCCGTTTAAATTTGCTCAAGGCGCCCGTGGTCTTGTCGAGGGCTTTCGCGATTATCAGGAATTAACGCTCACGCGCGCATCATTGCAGACCATTTACCGCGTCACGCTAACCTTGACGATGCTTCTGACGCTTTTGGCGGCCATTGCCATGGCGCTTTGGTTTGCCCAAACAATGACAGAACCGGTTCTGCAGCTTGCCGTCGGCACGAAAAAAGTCGCAAACGGCAATCTCGTTCCGATTCGTGAGCTTTTGGGTAACGACGAGATGAACGAACTTACGCAATCGTTTAATTCCATGGTTTCCCAAATTGCCGAAGCGCAAAAAAACGCAGAAAAACAAAGACTTGCCACCGAGCGCTCGCGTGCCTATCTCGCCAGCGTTCTGTCGAATATTTCCGCCGGAGTTTTACTGTTAGACTCTTCTCTTGCCGTGCTGCTTGCCAATACGGCAGCCAACGTCATCCTCGCCCCCTCCCGTGTTAACCCGGGAGATAATCTGGCAAGCGTCGAACCTCGTCTTGCCGCGGCCCTTGCCGATCAAATTCGCATCGCCGACACTGGAAGTTTTCGTCTGGACTTCGAGCTTTCTCGCGCCCCCGACCCGGACGTCTCGCTTTTTATCCGCGGATCGCGTTTGGAGCTCGAAGGGGCTGTCGGTTGGGTTGTTGCTTTTGACAACGTCTCGGCCTTAATCGATGCCCAAAAAGCGCAAGCCTGGAACGAAGTGGCCCGTCGCCTGGCGCACGAAATCAAAAACCCCTTAACGCCGATTCGCTTAGCTGCCGAACGCCTTTCGATGAAACTGGAAAAGAAACTTGACCCGGCCGATGCCGCCCTTTTAAGTCGAGCGACTTCCACGATTATCGATCAGGTCGACACAATGAAAAAAATGGTCAACGACTTCCGCGACTTTGCCAGGCTACCGCCTCCGAGCTTAAAAGCCGTTGATTTAAATGCTTTAATTGAGGACATGATCACGTTTTATCACTCAGGAGGCATTCGGATTTTGCGGGAATTGGAAAGTCCGCTACCGGCCGTTTCGGTGGATGCGGCCCAGATTCGTCAAGTGCTTTTTAATCTGCTTGGAAATTCCATCGAAGCCTGTGCCGACGTCAATAATCCGAAAATTTACATTCGCACGGAATCGGTTTCTGCCGAGGGGAGTCCCTCGGCCGTGCGCATGACCATCGAAGATAACGGTCCGGGCTTCCAAACGAGCGTCCTGGCAAGAGCTTTTGAGCCGTATATCACGACAAAAACCACGGGAACGGGCTTGGGTCTACCGATGGTCAAAAAGATTTTGGATGAACACAAAGCCAAAATCTCGATTGAAAACAAGCTGGAAGACAATGCAATCGTCCTGGGCGCACGCGTAACAATCGTTTTTCCTGTTGCCGCCTAGCCCCCCTCAGGCGGGCTTTACCTAAAGAGAAAAGCCCGAAGAAACATAAAAAGAGTCGCCCCTCTCGCTTTTGTGTATTGCCTGATTTTTCAAATGCGGATATTATTTGCAACGGTTAACGCGATAAAAAAGGAAAACAAGGGTGCAGGCGGCACACTTGTTTTTTCGGTGTCATTTATTCTCGCCGCTTTGTTCAATCGTATTTTTTCGCAACGAGTATTGCGCTATGGCAAGCATTCTGATTGTTGATGATGAAATAGGCATCCGCGATCTTCTCTCGGAGATTCTCTCGGATGAGGGCTACACCGTCGAAGAAGCGGAAAATGCCGAGGTCGCTCGTCAAAAAGTAGCGCAAACGAAATTCGATTTGATTCTCTTGGATATTTGGATGCCTGACATGGACGGCGTTTCCCTTCTCAAAGAATGGAAAGCCGATAAAGACTTTGACAGTCAGGTCATCATGATGAGCGGTCATGCCACGATTGAAACCGCCGTCGAAGCAACCAAATTCGGTTCTTTGTCTTTTTTGGAAAAACCGATTTCGATGCAAAAGCTCCTACAGGCCGTGCGTCACGGCATTGAGGTGAAAAACCGCATCACGGCTTTTGCCAAGTACCGCGTGGACAATGATTTTCCCCCGATTGTTGCTACCGCACCAAAACCGAAAGTTCCCGTCGAGCTCCCGAAATTTAATATTCCGGGCACCGAGATTGTGATTGATTTCAATGCCTCGCTACGGGAAGTGCGCGAAGCCACGGAGCGCGCCTATTTCAAGAAGCTCATCGAGTACGAGGATTATCAGATTACTCGTGTGGCACGCCATGCCGGTCTGGAGCGGACGCACCTGTACAGAAAACTCAAGGCTCTTCACATGGATATTCCCCGTCCTTCGAACGTAGCCAAAGTAACACACAACAAGTAGTTTTTCCGAGC
The DNA here is from genome assembly GCA_900542805.1 of uncultured Sutterella sp. Lineage (GTDB taxonomy): Bacteria > Pseudomonadota > Gammaproteobacteria > Burkholderiales > Burkholderiaceae_F > Duodenibacillus. The sequence goes on along the minus strand of UQOW01000009.1, from coordinate 35,650 downwards.
TATGCGCGTACTGATTCTCGGAGCCGGACACACGGGAGACGCCGTCGCACAAGCCTTGGTCGGCGAATCCAACGACATTACGGTCGTCGATATCGAACAGAGCCGGGTTCTACAACTGCAACGCCATTTTGATTTGCGCGGGATTGTCGGTGATGCGGCAAGCCCGGCGGTTTTGCGGGAAGCCGGCATTGAAGATGCCGATATTGTGATTGCCGTCACAGCGAGTGATGAAACCAACCTTGTAGCTTGTCTGCTTGCAAGTGAACTATTTAACGTTCCGACTCGCATTGCTCGAGTGCGTCGCAATGAGTTAAGCAACTACCCGGATTTACTCGGAGACGCCGGCTTTCACATCACAAGCACAATCTGGCCCGAGAAAGCCTTAACCGATGCTCTGCTTCGCTTAATCGAGTTCCCGCAGGCCCTGCAAGTGCTTGATCTGGCACAAGGAACCCTGTACCTCATGACAATCGATGTCGGACAGGAAAGCGAATGTATCGGTCAGAGAGGCGAGCAATTGCGCCCCGTTTTAGATGACCATAAGGCGACCTTTGTGGCGGCCTTTCACGATGACAAGCTCCTTGCGCCCGATGCGGCGCTTGACGCCGGCGACGAAGTTTTGGTTCTCGTAAGCACCGAGACGGCCGATTCGCTTATTTCCTACATACATCCGAAAGAAAACCACAATAAAAACCTTGTCATCGCCGGCGATGCCGACATGGCGCTTCGGATTGTATCCGGGCTTAAAAATCGCAACGCCTACAACATTAAAATTCTCGAGCAAGACGAACAGAAGGCCAGGGACATTGCCGAACAACTTCCCGAGAAAATCCTTTTGGTCAAGGGCTCGTACCTACAGCAGGAAGATCTATCTAATGTTGACATCGACACCTGTGACCTATTTATTAGCTTAAGTAAACACGATGACGGCAATATCATGAGCGCTCTTTTGGCAAAACGCCTCGGAGCAAAACGCTCCATTGCGCTCGTGGACAATCAAACTTTTGCCGATTTGGTTCGGGATACGAGTATTGACATCATCATCTCTAAGACTCGCGTCACGTTAAGCGAGCTGATGCAGTACGTGCGTCGCGGCGATGTTGTGGCTGTGCACGGCGTACATAATGCCACTTCCGAAGTGCTCGAAATTATTGCCCACGGCACGCCAGGAACATCTCGGGTTATCGGACAAACCATCAGCTCGATTAAACTTCCTAAGGGCTCGACTGTCTGCGCCATCGTGCGCGGGACGGTCTTTTTGGCCGCATCACCCGATTTAGTCCTCCAACCTGAAGATCGCGTGATTGTTTTTTCCGCCGACAAACACTTGATGCCTAAAATCGAAGCCCTGTTTGCCGTCGATGTCGGATTCTTCTGATTGCGCCGATGCTCGCGAGACTACGTTACTTACTGTTCCCGGTTCTCAATATCATCGGAACCGTTTTGTTGGTCTTTTCCGGCATTCACCTGCTCGGGCTTGCCGTTTCGGCCTTTTTTGACGACGGCGCCGCGCACGGTTTTTTCCTCGGAGCTATCTTGACGGCTTGCGGCGCACTTACCCTGATTGCTTTAACGCGACATGATAAACGCGACCTGATGCCGCGCGACGGCTTTTTGCTTGCCACGCTTCTTTGGTCTGTTTTGCCGATTTTTGCCGCTGTTCCGCTCGTAACCTTGCCGAACGCTTCGTTTTCGCAAGCCTACTTTGAGGCCATGAGCGGCATTACGACGACCTGTGCAACGGCCTTTTCCGTCGAAAACCTCCCGGAGTCAATTAACTTTTGGCGGTGTCTTCTAAGTTGGCTCGGCGGCATGGGAATCCTCGTTCTCGCGATTGCTCTGCTTCCGCTCATGGGAGTCGGCGGCTCTCAGTTATTTCGTTTCGTGAACCTGTGTCAGGCTGCCCCTTCGATTTCTCCGCTTTTCGGAATCGGAACGAACAAGTCTTCCGTGACCAATGCCGAAATCGGCTCGACTATTGAAGCCACGAAACTTACACCGCGCATTGCCAGCACGGCCAAGGGACTCTGGTGGATCTACGTAGGGTTAAGCCTTGCATGCTTTGTCGGCTACAAGCTGGCCGGCATGTCCGGGTTTGACGCACTCGTGCACGCCTTTTCAACCGTCAGTCTCGGCGGCTTTTCTTCGCACGATGCCAGCTTTGCCTTCTGGTCCGACAACACAATTACTCTTGTCTGCATTCTCTTTATGCTTATAAGCGGCATGAGCTTTTCGTTGCACTTCCTGGTTTGGAAAAAAAGATCCCCTCTCCTTTACCTGCAAGATCCGGAAGCTCGCGCCTGGCTTTTTGTGCTCGCCTCAGGCGTACTTGTCGTCTTTGCCGTTTTGGTGCTAAATGCCGTGTACGACTCGACAAGCGAAACGTTCCTTTATGCGCTCTTTAACGTCGTAAGCATCGCCTCGACCACCGGATTTTCCAGTACCGATTACAGCCACTGGCCGATAACGGCGAGCGTCATCATGCTGTGCTTGGCAGCCTTCTCCACCTGTTCTGGAAGCGTCGGCGGCGGCATTAAGATGCTTCGGGCGCTGATTCTTACCAAGCAACTTTCCCGAGGGTTTTTACAAACCCTTCACCCGAAAGCCGTGATTCCGCTACGCATCAATCGCGTCACGATTCCCGACCCGATTGTCTTTATGGTTTTGAACTTTATTGTGTTATGGATAGCCGCCCTGCTAACGGCAAGCGTTCTGTTGGTTGCCTCGGGCCTAGATGTTGCCTCGGCCTTTTCAGCCGTTTTCGCTTGCCTAACGAATACGGGACCGGGACTGGAAAAAGTTGGGCCGACCGTCAACTACGGAACGCTCTCGGCTTTTCAGCTTTGGCTTTGCACCTTCTGTATGCTGATTGGCCGTCTGGAAATCGTCACGGTCTTCGTTCTGTTTACTCGGGACTTCTGGCGCGTTTAATCCGTCCTCTTGCTTGGCTACGGGATGCCCCACATCACGGGAACACGCTTAGTGATTGCCGAACATATCATCTCGCGCAGCGGCACAGTCCGCATTCCGAAACTCACGAAGTCCTCGCGTTGCCGGCGCCGGTCTTCTTCGTTTTCCGTCGGATAACCTCGTCCGCACGCTTCTTTTTCACGAAATGCCGCCTCCTGAGAAGCGAGCATCTGTTTTTCTCGGGCGACTTCTTTTTCCAATGTATCGAGAATCTGAGGTAACTCCTCGACCGTCCAACTTCCGCTCTGGGAGAAGGGACGCCCGAGAACTTTGCAGACTTCCTGAAATGTCGCCGAGAGCAGGAAAAAGCCGGCTGCGGCTTTCGATCGAAACTCTAATAACGCCATTGTGGCAACCTTACAACGTCAGTTTGAAAAAATACGTTCTTCGCAAAGCTTTGTAAATAAGCTCAGATACCGCCAAAAGAAAGCACGTTGTCGCTTATTTGTATATGTTGTTGCATTTTAGTCTATCTTAAGCCTCTTTTGCCTATTATAGGGCGCCGATACAATTGTCTTCTCAGCGTTACCTAAGGGCTCTTTGTGACAACTTCTATCCTGATTATTGCGCATGCGCCTCTGGCCTCCGCTCTCAAGGAGTGCGCTTCCCATGTGTACGGCTACGATCCACATAGCCTCGATAGTCTCATTGCGGTGGATGTATCCGCCGATGCAGACCCGGCTGCCGTTGCCGATTCGATTAGTGCAAAGTTAGCATCCGACCGCCCAGAAAGAAACACCACGCTGATTCTGACCGACGTCATCGGTGCTTCGCCGGCCAATATCGCAGAAAAACTCCTGCGTCATGCCGATACAGTCCTTATCACCGGGGTTAATCTGCCGATGGTTTTAACGGCCGTATGCCACCGACACAAGGCCTTCGATCAGCTCTGTGCCCTTGTCAAAGAAGCCGGGGCCTTCGGCATCACCGTTCGCAAAGCCGGGTAAGTTATCCGATTCGGCTTTGTGCTGGCCGTTTTCTTTCCTTTTTCGCCCTGTATTTTTCTTTCAACCCGCTTGCCAAACAAGCAGGACATACTAGTATTGCGGTATGCTTAAATGAAACCGCCTTGTAAAGCTTAAAAGATGCTTGTTAAAACTGTTACCGTACAGAATCAACTCGGCATTCACGCTCGCCCGGCCGCTCTTTTAACAAAAACGGCTAATCTTTTCGAGTGCGCCATCCGCATCAAAAAAGGCACGAAATGTGCTGATGCCAAATCCATTCTTGCCGTCATGACCCTCGGGGCCAAGCACAACGACGTACTTCGAATTGAGCTCGAAGGAATCAATGAAATCGCTGCCTGCGATGCCATCACGGCTTTGTTTGAATCGCGTTTCGGAGAGGAGGAATAGCCCATGGCAGATACCATCTCCAATCAGACTAGCGACGCCACAGAAAAAGTTCCGGAAAAGGTCGTTTCCGCCAAGACGACAACGCCCGCACCGAGCGTTGCCCCCGCAAAACCGAATACAACGAAATCCGAAAGCACCTCGCAAGAGACGGCGGCAAAGCCCGCAGACAAAGCGTCGGCTTCAGCCGACTCTGTTTCTCAAATCGCGCCGCTTTCCAAAACCATTAAAGGATTGCGCATCTTTCCAGGCGTTGCACTCGGAAAAGCACAAAAATGCTCTTCGGGGAGTTTGAGCATTCCTCACTTTGCCATTGACAAGCCGAAGGTGCGTTCCGAATCCTTGCGTCTTCGCGGTGCATTTTCCGCCGTCACACAAGAGTTGGAAAATCTCGTTGAGAATCCGACAGACGGTGCTCCGGCCGAAGCCACGGCGTTTTTGGAAATGCATCTGCAGATTCTGTGCGATGAATCGCTGATTACCAGCACGCAAGACATCATCGGTGAAAGACTCGTCAATGCGGAATGGGCATTGGAATTAAAACTCGAAGAGTTACGCAAGACCTTTAGCGAGATTGACGACGAGTATCTCGCAGAACGCATTGACGATATCAGTGATGTGTTCGATCGGATTCAACGCGTTCTGACGGGACGTCGCCAATTAAGTGATGACGTTGAGCTTTCTATTGGCGCCGACAGCATCGTTCTTTTTGCCGAAAAGCTCAGCCCTGCCGACATCGTGGTCCTTAAACGCCGCTACGACGAGGAGTTCTCCGGATTGGTTCTAGAGGCCGATTCGGCTACGTCACACACGGCCATTTTGGCCCGCTCCCTTGAAATTCCGGTACTTGTCGGTGCCGCCGGCGCCATGCAGCAAGTTGAGACCGACAATCCCGTTTTGCTCGACGCGACAAACGGTCTTGTGACGCTGTTTCCCGATCAAGATGCCGTTGAAAAGGTCGGAAAACGTCTGCGCGACGAGAAAAAAACACGCTCTCGCCTTAAAAAGTTGCGCCAAACGGAGTCAAAGACCGTCGACGGCATTGCCGTTCATTTGTTCTCAAATGTGGCACTTCCGGAAGATTCCAACGATGCGGTCTATGCAGGAGCCGAAGGAATCGGACTGTTCCGCAGCGAATTTCTCTTTATGAATCGCAAGACGCTTCCAACGGAAGAAGAACAGGTCGAAGCTTATCGGCGCGTCATTCGCCCCATGAAGAACAAACGCGTCACGCTACGCACGATGGATTTGGGCGATGACAAGATACTCGAAGTGACGGCGAGCGAAGACTTCAACCTAAGTAGTGCCGAAGAGCTCGCACTTTCCCTCGGGAAACGCGGCTTAGGCTTTTTCCAAGCTCATCCGGAAATCTTCGATACCCAGTTACGTGCCATGCTACGAGCCGCCGTCGGGGCAGATGTGCGCATTATGCTACCGATGGTCGTACACCCGTCGGAGTTAGACTTTGCACGCAGTCGTTTGGCCAAGGCTGAGGCTGACTTACAAAAAGCCGGCGTCAAGTACAAGGAGAACATTCCTTTGGGCGCCATGATTGAAGTACCGGCTGCTGCCATCTGGGTTCAGGCCTTTTTGCCGAAACTGGACTTTATCAGTTTGGGAACGAACGACCTCATTCAGCACACGCTTGCTAGAAGCCGCCATGACCCGTCGGTCAACCACTTGAGTGCGGCAAGGCACCCTGCCGTGCTTTACCTTATTCAGCATGTCACACAAGAGGCTCAGGCGGTCGATGTCCCCGTGAGTATCTGCGGCGAAATTGCCGGCGAACCGGAAATGCTCGAGTTGCTCCTCGGTCTCGGACTACGAAACTTCTCGATGGAAAGCGGTCGGATTCTGGCCTTAAAGGAACGAATCCTTCAAACCAACTGCGCCGATTGTGAAAAAGCCGTTGCCAAGATTCTTCGTATGAAAGACCCCGAACAAATGCAAGAGGCTATCGAAGCCTTGCATCCGAGTACACCGCAATGAGACCCGCTCCGCTTTCTTTGAGTGAAATCGAAACGCTCGGCGAGCTCTTAGCGAGCACTCCGGAACCGGCCGTGCCGATGGAGCCTGATATGCTTGACGGGTATCTGACGGCCATTGCCCTGATGAAAAAGCCGCCTCGAATCGATAGGTGGCTTCCCTTTGTCACAGACATCGACGGAGTCAGCCGAGCGCATTGCCCGGACGCATTGCGTCGCCTCGTGCTCCGTCGCGGTGCACAACTGCAAGAATCCATCCTGAAGGAAAAACCGCTCGATCCGATTCTTTTTGCCGACGAAGAAAGCGACGACAAGTTTGCCGACATCCGCCCGTTTTCCGACGGCTTCCTTTTTGCCTGCTCTCACTGGCCCGAGTTGCTCGAGAACAAAACCCGAGCCGTACAAGCCGCCTTAGTCGGGATTTTGCGCTATGCCAACATCGAAAAAGAAGACGAGGTAAGCCACTCGCTTCTTGCGTCCATCGATGCGGAAATTCCGTTTGTTAATCTCGATGAGGCCTTAGCCGACATTGAGGCCTGTGTCGGAGAAATCGCCGAAGTCACACGACTGGGGCGTTAACGTCTCTTACATCTTCCCTTCAAGGGTTTTTTTGCCGCCGATAACAAGGTGCTTTCTCGCTTTTCCTGCCAGCACAACCAAAAAGAGAACGGGGATTCCGAGCGCGGCCGTTGCAAGGAAAAAGCCGCTGTAGCCGATTGCCTCAACGGCAAGGCCGGAAAACCCGGCCAGGAACTTGGGCAAAAACAGCATCACCGAAGAAAAGAGTGCGTACTGCGTAGCCGAATAGGCCGTATTCGTAAGACCCGATAAGTAAGCGACAAACGCGGCGCTTGCAAGGCCTCCGGCAAGGTTATCTGCACTTACGGTAAAGACAAGAAACGGCAGGCTGTGCCCGATGCCGGCCAAGACGGAAAAAAGAATATTGGTTGCCGAAGACAAAACCGCTCCTGCAAACAGCGTTTTCATCACGCCGATACGCACGGCAACAACGCCGCCGATAAACGCCCCGACAAGTGTCATTACGACACCGAAGACCTTACTGACGGCAGCAACTTCCTGCTTGGTAAATCCTAAGTCCTGATAGAACGGATTGGCCATCACGCCCATCACGACGTCGCTGATGCGGTATGTGGCAATTAAAGCCAAAACCACGAAAGCCCACCAGCCGAAGCGCGTGAAAAAGTCTTTAAACGGTAGGCATGCAGCCTCGTAGATCCACTGAGAAAAAGACCTTGCCGATCCGGCAACGCCGCGTGCCGGTTCCGTCGGGCTTACAAGCGTTGTGATTAGTCCGACAAGCATACTTGCCGACATTGTCAGGTACGCAACGTGCCACCCGCCCCGGAGGCTGCTTTCAAAAGCTCCCGCAATAGCCAAAGCTCCGGCGCCGGCCCAAATCATCGCAATTCGGTAGCCGGTTTGATAGGCCGCAGCAAAGGCGGCTTGCTCCTTTTCGGTTCCGCTTTCAATCCGGTAGGCATCGATGGCAATATCCTGCGTTGCGCCGAAAAAAGCGGTCGCGCCTGCTAAAAACCCAGTCAGAGCAAGCTCGCGAGCCGGATTAACGAAGGCCAACGCTCCCAGAGAACTCATCAACCCGATTTGAGCCAAAAGAAGCCACGCGCGACGTCGTCCGAACGTTCGTGTCAGATACGGCAGTTGTAAGCGATCGACCAAAGGGGCCCACAACCACTTCATGCCCCAACATAGGCCGACCCAACTCAAAAAGCCGATTGTCTTGAGGTCAACACCTGATTCGCGCAACCAAAATCCGAGGGTTCCCAAAACAAGTAAGAGCGGTAAGCCGGAAGAAAACCCCAAAAAAAGCATGCGCAACGTCGCCGGTTTTTTGTAAACCGAAAGTGCGCCAGCGATTCTCGTTTCTTTTGCCATATCGTTTACAAATCCCAAGGGAAACGAAAGACCCACATCCAACATCCCGGCGCAAGCTTTTCCGGAATCTTGAGCCCGCCCATACTTTCCCGATGCAGTGCCATCACACGATTGCCGGCTGCCGCAACCATGCGTTTGACTTGATGGTATTTGCCGCTTGTGACGGTCATGGTTATTTGCTTATCGGAAAGAAGCGTACAGACTTCGGCTTTAACCGGGGTCTTTTCGCCTTTCAGAACGACCCCGTTCAGGAGTCGCTCGGCAAAGTCCTCTTTCACCGCATGCTTTAATGTAACACGATAGGTTTTCTCGATGTGGTGCTTCGGATGCGTCAGTCGGTGATTTAAAGCGCCGTCGTCGGTTAAAAGCAAAAGCCCCGTTGTGTCGGCATCCAAGCGGCCGACCGGTTGCACGCCCCGGTACCGAAGAGGCGCCGGAAGCAATCTTAAAACACTCGGGTATTCGGTCGGCCGCATCGAGCACTCAAAGTCGACAGGTTTATTTAAAAGGATGACCGCTTTTGTCACATACGGCCAGCGCTCATGATCGACGGTAAACCATTTTCCCTGCGGGTCAACCTCTTCGCTCCAGGAGAAAAGAACCTTGTCTTGTAGAGCAACGCGCCCCTGATCGACAAGGGCCCGACATTCGTGTCGCGTTCCAAAGCCTTGCGTAAAGAGCATCTGCTCGGCACGCATTAAAGCCACCTACCTTCGTAGTCAATCGTAAGCGGAGCGTGGTCGGAAAATTTTTCATCGCGATAAACACGTGCCTGACAGGCGCTTAACGCTAATTGTTCCGTTGCGATTTCATAATCGATGCGCCAACCGACGTTCTTTTCTCGGGCCCGCCCCCTTTGGCTCCACCACGTGTACTGCCCGGGCCTGGGATCGAGTTTCCGAAAAACATCCGTCCAGCCGCGTTTTTCAAAACAGGTCGTCAACCAAGCGCGTTCTTGCGGCAAAAATCCCGTGTGCTTGAGATTTCCTTTCCAATTCGCCAAATCAATTTCTCGGTGGGCGATGTTAACGTCCGCACAGACCAAAACCTGTCGGCCTTGTGTTACCAATGCGTCCATATGCTGCTCGAACGCATCGAGAAATCGATACTTGGCCTCCTGACGTTCCGGGCCGCTCGTGCCGGACGGAAAATAGGCGCAAATAATGCTGACGCGTTCAAAGTCCGCTCGCACATACCGCCCTTCGACATCGAATTCGGGAACCCCGAATCCGATTTGGACGTGTTCGGGCTCTGCTCGCGACCACAGACCGCATCCGGAATATCCGGGCTTTTGAGCGCACTGAAACCAAGCCGTATAGCCGGGAATGTTTTGATACGCCTCGGGGATGTCTTTTTGCTGCGCTTTCAGTTCCTGAACGCACAAAATATCGGCATCTTGCTTTTCAAACCAATTCCAAAAACCTTTTTTTCCTGCAGAACGAATTCCGTTCGCGTTAAAGGTCATGACGCGTAGCATGGAATAGTCCTTTCGGGAAATCACTCCCGTCTCCAGTGTCTTCGGTGCTCGGATGGTTTCATCCGACCGGGTACCGCATCGTTTTAAAGCGCTAACTTCTTACGCAAAATCTCATTGACCTGTTTCGGATTAGCCTTGCCGCGCGTAGCCTTCATGGCTTGTCCGACAAGTGCATTGAAGGCTTTCTGTTTGCCGCTACGGAACTCTTCGACCATCTTGCCGTTCTTGGCCAAAATCTCATCGATAATCGGCTCGATGGCACCGGCATCGGAAATCTGCTTGAGCCCTTCCTTGTAAATCAGGGTATCGACATCTTCCGAAGCGCCGTCCCAAATGAGGCTAAAGAGCTTTTTAGCGCCCTTAGCGTTCACGGTGCCGTCGGAAAGTCGCGTCAGAATCTCAGAGAGCGTCTGCGCCTTAACCGGGCAGTCGCCGTAGTCCATGCCCTCGGCGGCATGTACGGCCGCGGCCACCTCGCCCATGACCCAATTCGCGACCATCTTTTTATCTTTGACGGTACGACTGGCCTCGCAAAAATAGTCCGCAATCGTTCGACTCGATGTTAAAACTGCTGCGTCATATTCGCTCAGACCGTATTCGTTCATAAAGCGCTTACGCATCTGGTCGGGTAGCTCCGGAAGCTCACTTAAGACCTTGGCCTTCCATTCCGGGCTGATGTACAAAGGCAGCAAATCCGGGTCGGGGAAGTACCGATAGTCCATTGAGTCTTCCTTGCTGCGCATCTCGCGGGTCTCGTTTTTATTCGGATCGTAAAGGCGCGTTGCCTGAACAACGATGCCGCCGTTTTCAATCACATCGATTTGACGAGCTACCTCGTAATCGATAGCGTCTTGCAAGAACTTAAACGAATTGATGTTCTTGATTTCGCATCGAGTGCCGAATTTCGTTTCGCCCTTAGGACGCACCGAGACGTTGGCATCGCACCGGAAATTGCCTTCCTGCATGTTGCCGTGTGAAATGCCGAGCCACACGACAAGCGCATGGAGTGCCTTGGCATAGCCGACTGCCTCAGCCGAACTCCGAAGTTCGGGCTCGGTAACGATTTCCAAGAGCGGCGTTCCGGCTCGGTTCAAATCCATGCCGGATTTTCCGCGAAGAACGCCGTGGTTGCTCTTTCCGGCATCTTCTTCCAAATGTGCTCGTGTCAGATTGATGGTCTTGACATACGGATTGCCCTCTTTAGGCTCAACCGTAAAGGTCAGGCGTCCGCCGATAACAATTGGATGCTCGAACTGACTGATTTGATAGCCCTTAGGTAAATCGGGATAAAAATAGTTTTTCCGATCGAACACAGAGCGCTCGGCAACCTGAGCGCCGATGGCAAGACCGAACTTCATCGAGCGCTCCACGGCGCCGCGATTTAGAACCGGCAACGCCCCGGGCAAAGCCAAATCAATGTAACAGGCCTGCGTGTTAGCTTCCGATCCGAAGGCGGTCGATGCCCCGGAAAACACTTTGGACTGCGTCGAGAGCTGAACATGCGTCTCCAATCCGATGACTACTTCCCACTGCATTTTCTTCTCCGTTCGATCCTAGTTGTTTCCCGGGTGACGCAGATGCCAATCCGTTGCTTTCTGGAACGCGTTAGCAATCCGCAGCATCTTGGCCTCCGCAAAGCGCTGGCACGCCAGTTGCACTCCGATCGGGCGCCCGTTTGTATGAATGCCGCAGGGCATACTCATGCACGGCAACCCGGCAAGTGACGCCGGAACCGTATACAAATCCCCCATGTAAGCGACAACGGGGTCGCTCTTGGCTCCGAAATCAAATGCGGTTGACGTCGTCACAGGACTTAAGATGGCATCGACATGTTTAAAGGCCTCGGTAAATTCATTGACAATCAGACGACGAACCTTCTGTGCCTTGATGTAGTACGCATCGTAGTACCCGTGCGAAAGAACATATGTTCCGATCAAAATTCGCCGCTTGGGTTCAGCTCCGAATCCTTCGTTGCGACTCTTTTTAATCATGTCCTGAATATCGCCGTAGTCCTTGGCGCGATACCCGTAACGCACACCGTCAAAACGCGACAGGTTGGAACTGGCTTCCGCACACGCCACGACGTAATAAACGGAAACACCGAGCCCGGCATTGGGAAGCTCTACGTCGACAATCTCGGCTCCTTGGGCTTTGTACTCGTCGATTACCTTGGAAATGGCCTCGGCCACTTCCGGATCCAAGCTCTCGGTAAACCAAGCTCGGGGAACGCCGATTCTCATTCCTTTGACGCCTTTGTATAAATCACGAGCAAAATCTTCGGTCGGAACATTTTCGCTCGTTGAATCCCACGGCTCAAAACCGACCATGTCGCCTAAAACCCAGGCAATGTCTTCGACCGTGTGCGCCATTAAGCCCGCTGTATCCAAGCTCGAGGCAAATGCAATCATGCCTAAACGACTCGGACGACCGTATGTAGGTTTAACCCCCGTAATACCGCAAAAACTTGCGGGTTCGCGAATCGATCCGCCCGTATCGGTTGCCGTGGCAATCGGAGCGAGCCCGGCAGCAATACAACTGGCAGAACCACCGGAGCTTCCGCCGGGAACGGCATTGGAATCCCAGGGATTAAAAACCTTGCCGTAGGCGGAATTTTCATTAGCCGATCCCATCGCAAACTCATCACAATTGAGTTTGCCGAGCGTGACCATCCCTGCCTGCTTGAGTTTTCGAACAACCGTCGCATCAAACGGACTCATATAGCCTTCGAGCATACGGCTACCGGCCGTCGACGCCCACTCTTTTGTGACGAAAATATCCTTGTGTGCAATCGGAATACCGGTCAATCGACCAGCATTTCCCTTCGCGATTATCTTGTCGGCTTCTCGTGCCTGTTCGAGTGTTACTTCCGGACGCACGTCCAAAAAACAATTGAGGTCATGAGCCGCATCGATGCGCTTAAGGTAGTGCTCGGCAAGCTCGACGGCACTGATTTTTTTAGCGGCCAAAGCCTTCGATAGCTCGACTACGGTATGAAACGTCTCTGTCATCTCACACCCCTATTCGATTACCTGCGGGACCAAGAAAAGACCCTCGTAGGCCTCGGGAGCGTTTTTCATGTTCTCATCCCGATTGTTTTCGAAGACCACACAATCGTCACGCAGCCGCTGTACGTCGTCGTGCGGATGCATCATCGGCTCGACCTGGGTTGTGTCAACTGCCTGAATGCGTTCAATCATCTTAAAAATGTCGTTGAGTTCCCCTTGCATGCGAACTGCCTGCGCTTGATCAATATCAATATGCGCAAGTTCGGCAATACGGCGAACATCTTCTAAAGCCAAGGCCATAGCAATCTCTGAGTAAATCAAAAATATGAATAAACAAAAAAACCCGTCGGCTCGATTTTTTATCCGAACCAAAACAGTGTCTTCAGACTCTAATCATAGTCTATTTACCCCTCTTTCCCCTGTATTGGCGCTATCCTTTCCATCAAACATTGCAATCCTTTTTACACGAATAGTTTCGTTATGTTCTTTGCCCGCCTGATTCTTTTAGTTTCCTGTTTGGGATTGACTGTTGCCGTCATCGGATGCTCCGGCTCATCGGTACTATCCAAAGCAGGAAAGTTTTATGACAAAGACGGTCCGCCCGATGCGTCGCATGCCTTTTCCGCTCAGGAACATACGGTTCTAAAAATCGAGAAACCCTATAAAGCGGCGAATCGTCCGTACACCGTCATGGGGAAGCGGTACTACCCGATGTCCGGGGACCGCTCCTTTTCTCAAACGGGTGTCGCTAGCTGGTACGGAAAACAATTTCACGGACGCAAAACCGCTATCGGCGAGCGCTATGACATGTTTGCCATGACGGCCGCTCACCCGACCATGGAGCTCCCGAGCTATGCACGTGTGACGAACCTGAAAAACGGAAAAAGCTTGATAGTTCGTGTCAATGATCGCGGGCCGTTTCTCGGCGGTCGCATTATCGACATGAGCTATGCCGCTGCTGTCAAACTCGGCTACCACACCGCGGGAACGACTCGCGTGAAAGTCGAGCGCATCACGCGGCGCGAGATTGCCTCGGGGAACTATCGAACAGACGCTCCGAAGACGCAACTTACCCTAGCCGACCCCGTCAAAACAGCGCCTAGAATCGAGCCTGTGATTCAAGCGCAGGAGCAGCAGGACACACTTGCCACCGTGGCATCGGCTCCTGTCAGTGTTCCGTCCGTTTCGGATACTCCGATTTTAAGCTCCATTCCGTCTGCTGAAAGTAATGCTCCTTCCGATGCTACAGATGCCGCCGCCGTCTCGGAAATTACCGAAAGCCCTGTCATTGACATCGGGACCACTCAGAGAGCATCCGAGGAAACAGACGAAAGCGCTCTCAAGCAGACCGATGCCATCGCTACTATCCTGAACGAAAACGTCTCAGATCGCGTCACGGGCGGTGCGCCGACAGCGCCGATGTGGTCCGTTCAAATCGGAGCCTTTTCCAACGAAACCAATGCGCGCGAAGCAGCTGCACATGCGGAAATGATGCTTTCCGAGCATGACATCACGGCCCGAGTGCGTGTTGTCTCGGACGCAAAACTCCATCGTGTTTTAATCGGTTCCGTTCCCACTCGGGCTACGGCTCAAACCCTGTGCGAGAGCATCGCCCCGCTTCTCGGAATTCGAGCATTTATCATACAAAGGTAGTTATTATGTTTTCAAAAACCGACGCCGTTTTGCACAATCTGTGGCAAAACGAAACCGAACAGGCTCTGGAAAGATTCATCCGTGTGCCGAGTCTTTCTCCGATGTTCGATTCCCGCTGGGAGGAACACGGATACCTTCGCCGTGCCATTGACGAGGCCGCAGAATTCGGAAGGCTCCTTGTCCCCGATATCCGCTACACGATTTTGTCCGAGCCCGGAAAGACTCCGCTCTTATTTTTTGAAATGCCGGCCTCCGAGGGCTGCACCAAAAGCGGCTCTGTCCTTTTTTACGGTCACTTAGATAAACAACCCGAAGGCGGCTCGTGGAGTTGCGGTCGCGCTCCTTTTTGCCCGAAAAAAGAAGGTTCCGTCTTATACGGACGCGGTGCTGCCGATGACGGCTACAGTTTTTACTCGGCCGTCAGTCTCATACACGCTCTCAAAGAGGGACGGCTTGCGCATCCCCGTTTTGTCGGCATTTTCGAAACCTGCGAAGAGTCTGGGTCTTCGGATTTTGCGTATTGGATCGAGCGCCTTAAAAAAGACCTTCAAGACGTCCGCCTGGCTCTGATTCTCGATGCCGGAAGCTTAGATTACAAGCGTCTCTGCATCACAACAAACTTTCGCGGCGTTTTGACGGCAACACTGAAAGTCAGTGTCTTAAAGCACGGCGTGCACTCGGGCACGGCCTCGGGCATTGTTCCCGACTCTTTTATGATTGCCCGTCAACTCCTTGAGCGCTTGGAAGAAAGCGCTACCGGAACAATTCGCGACTCGGCTTTTTACGCCACTATCCCGCAAGAGCGTTTAGAGCAAGTCCGAGCCAAGGCCGCCCTTTCCGGCTCATTTGCCGAGGATTTTCCTTGGATTGATTCGCCGATTCTACGTTTTAAGGACGCAGAAAAGGCCATTCTTGCGCAAACCTGGATGCCGCAATTGGCGATTACAGGGGCTCAGGGACTCCCGGATATTTCCTGTGCCGGCAATGTTCTTCGTTCCTACACGGCCCTGCGTCTTTCGCTTCGCCTGCCGCCGCGTATCGATTCTGCTGTTGCCACTCAGGCACTCAAACGCATTCTTCTTTCCGATCCTCCGTTCGGCGCGCGAACGGAACTGACGGATATTTCCTCTTTCGCCGGTTGGGATGCGCCGCGTGAAGAACCTTGGTTACAGCGCAGTATTGAAAAAGCCGCTCAAAGCATCTTCGGGCAAAGTGCCGTGTATTCGGGCGAAGGCGGTTCGCTTTCTATCTTTGATGTTCTGGAACCAGCGTGTCCGCGGGCTCAGTTTCTTCTGACCGGTGTTCTCGGTCCGGATTCGAATGCCCACGGACCCGATGAGGCTTTGCATTTAGATTTTGTCGAAGCTCTTTGTCGCGCCCTGGCACGCGTGATTGCCGATATACCCTAAAAGAAACAAACATGCGAAGGGATTTGGTGGTTCAAGTTGTCCTTGATTACGGCGAGTTCGTCGAAACGTTCGCAACGGCCTATGAAGCCGAAAGCTACATAAATACCAATGTCGACGAGTTGGATGTTCCGGTGCGAGCCTGGCTTGAAGACCTGCGGGGCAACGTAAAATGGACGTACGATATTCTCGATGACGACGCCGGCATTTTTCGCTTGTGCGAAAGACCGATTTCCGGGCGACAACGGCTAATCCGCAACCCGTCTAACTAGTCGGTACAATGGGCGTTTCGGTTTCTCCTTTTTGTTTTCTTTGCATTTATGACCACTCAAAACCCTCCTAAGGATACCGTCCCTACGGTAGCGGCGCGTGTTCGCGAAATTCCTTACAACTACACGTCTTTTTCCGACAAGGAAATTGTGATTCGCCTCCTGGGCGAGGACAGTTGGTCTCTCTTAAAGAGCCTGCGCTCCTTAACAAGAACAGGACAATCGGCTCGCATGCTCTTTGAGGTTTTGGGCGACATCTGGGTTGTTCAGAGAAACCCCTACCTACAAGACGATTTGCTGGCCGACAAAAAGCGCCGCCGCCTTCTGATTGAAGCTTTGCGCCATCGCTTAACCGAAATGAGTAAGCGCCGCAAAGAAGACAAGGCCGCTGATGCCGATGTCGGCAAGCTTATCGAGAACGCATCGCTGGCCGTCGACCGCTTCGAAAAAAGTTTTACGGACATCGCAAAATTGCGTTCCAAAGTCCTTCGTACCCTCAAGCGCCATACCCACAAGGACAACATTCGCTTCGATCCTTTCACCCGCGTCTCACACGTAACGGACGCCACGGATTGGCGCATCGAATACCCTTTTGTGGTGTTAACGCCCGATAGCGAATCGGAGCTTCCTATTTTGGTGCGTTCCTGCATTGATTTGGGTCTTGTCATCATTCCGCGCGGCGGCGGCACCGGATACACGGGTGGCGCTGTTCCGATGAGCGCTTTAAGCGCCGTGATTAATACCGAAAAACTCGACTTTGTCAGTCCCGTTTTCGAACAAACTTTGCCGGGACGTACCGATACGACACCGGTCATCTGCACAGGCTGCGGCGCGATTACGCGTCGGGTGATGCAAGCGGCCGATGCGGCCGGGCTCGTGTTTTCCGTCGATCCGGCCAGTGCCGACAGTTCGACCATCGGCGGCAATATCAGCGAAAACTCCGGCGGAAAAAAAGCCTGTCTGTGGGGAACGGCCGTTGATAATCTGGCAAGCTACCGTATGGTTAATCCGGACGGCAATTGGGTCGATGTCGTTCGCCTCAATCACAATCTGGACAAAATTCACAAGCAAAAGACCGTCACGTGGGAAATCACAACCCGAGACGGGACGGAACCGGACCCGAGCAAGGCTGTCATTCTGAAAAAAGAATTGCTCACCATTCCGGGAACGACGTTTCGAAAACCAGGCCTCGGCAAAGACGTTTCCAATAAATTCCTTGGAGGTCTTCCGGGCGTCCAAAAAGAAGGGTGTGACGGCCTGATTACGGCTGCGACCTGGGTTTTGCATCGCCTTCCCAAGCTCGGACGCACGCTGTGCCTGGAGTTCTTCGGCGCCGCAAGCGAAGCCGGTCCTGCCATTGTTGGCATCACACAAATGCTCGATTCACACCCGGACGGCTGCATGCTCGCCGGCTTAGAGCACATGGACGATCGGTATTTGCATGCCGTCGGGTATCCGCCAAAAACTCAGCGCCGTGAATTTCCTAAGATGGTTCTTGTCGGAGATATCGTCGGCGATGACGAAAAGGCCTTGGATGCCGTTTGCCAAAAGGTCGTTCAATTGTGTCAGGCCCATAACGGCGAAGGGTACATTGCCTCAACGCCTGAAAAACGTTTTCAATTTTGGCACGAACGAAGCCGCACTGCTGCCATCAGTGCTCATACGAACGCCTTCAAACTCAATGAAGACGTTGTGATTCCCTTAGAAAAAATCGGCGATTACACAATTATCTGCGAGCACTTTAATATCGAGTGCTCCGTGAAAAATAAGCTCGAGATGGTCGATGCCGTTATCACCGATTTACAAAAGTACCTTACACTTGCAAAAACCGATCCGGATGCTTCTAAAGAAGGTCTCCTCCAAAATGCCGTACCCAAGGCCTTGGAGTTGCTGACTCTTGTCAAAAAGCGCTGGACGTACATCTTGGAGAACTTGGATTCTCCCTTGAAAAAGGCGCTGGCCGATTTAAACCCGCTCGGGATCAAGTTCCAGGCAGCGACCGTCAAGCCTTACGACCAAGACGCTACGCTTTTTGACATCGTGTACGACCGTGTTTTGCGTATCTCTTGGCATACGGAAGTCCGAGATCCGCTGGCCAAGATTTTCCCGCCCAACATCTTCGAGGACATCCTCGAGGATATCGACACAATCCACGATAAGGTTCTGCGCGGGCGTGTCTTTATTGCGTTGCACATGCACGCCGGTGACGGAAACGTTCACACGAACGTTCCGCTCAATTCGGATAACTACGCCATGATGCAACTCGGCGAAAAGGCGATTTCTCTTGTTATGAACGCGGCCAAAAAACTCGGCGGCTCAATCACCGGAGAACACGGCATCGGTCTGACGAAGATTGCCTTTGTCGATGAAAAAGACCTAAAACCTTTTTATGCCTATCTCGATCGCGTCGACCCGCAACGGCACTTTAATGCCGGAAAACTTCGTAAGGAAAGCGGCTTGGAAAACGCCTACACCCCAAGTTTTAACTTGCTCGGTGCCGAGTCACTCATCATGCAACAAACGCAGATTAAAGCCATCAGTGATGCGATTAAAAACTGCCTACGTTGCGGAAAATGTAAGCCGCGTTGCACAACTCACGTGCCGCGAGCCAATCTCTTGTACTCGCCGCGCAATAAGATTCTTGCTACATCGCTTTTAATCGAAGCTTTTCTATACGAAGAGCAAACACGGCGCGGCCTGAGTAAACGCCATCTTGAGTCCATCGAGGACCTTTCCGATCACTGCACACTCTGCATGAAGTGCCGGCCCGTCTGCCCGGTCAAGATTAATTTCGGCGATGTGACGATTCTCATGCGTGACCTGCTGCATGATTCCGGCCTCAAGCATTTGCAACCGGCCAAGGCTGCCGGCATGGCTTTTTTAAATCTCCAAAATCCGACGGCAGTGGAGGCAGCAAGGAAAACGCTCATCCAGTTCGGCTTTAATGCTCAGAGAAACGCCAATCGTTTGCTCCACGCGGCCGTTGAGCCCGAATTAAAACGTCCGCCGAACACAACCGGCAAGCAACCCTTTGTCGAACAAGTGATTACGCTTGTTAACCGCAAGCTTCCGAAGCCGCGCATGACACAAACGTTACGGACGGCTTTAGGGTTGATCGACTCGACTCGCGTGCCGATTATTCGTAAACCCGATGCCCTCGATAACGAAGCGGTCCTTTACTTCCCGGGATGCGGCAATGACCGCCTGTTCCCCGAGGTCGGTATCGCCACGCTGGCTCTTCTTTTTGAAAGCGGTGTTCAGACCGTCTTGCCTCCGCGCTACATGTGCTGTGGGTACCCGCAAAAAGGAAACGGCCAAGAGTCGCTTGCCGAAAAGATCGTCACGGAAAACCGTGTGCTTTTCCACCGCGTAGCCAACACGCTCAATTACTTGGATATCAAAACGGTCGTCGTCAGTTGCGGCACGTGCTTAAAGCAACTGAAGGAATATCACTTTGAGCAGATTTTCCCAGGATGCCGACTCATTGACATTCATCAGTACTTAGCGGAGAAGGGCTTTACCGTTCAAGGCGATGACAAAACGCGGTATCTGTATCACGATCCCTGCCATACCCCGTTTGTGGCCGTCAAGGGTGCGAATGTTGTCAATAGGCTCGTGCATCCGAACGATGCCAGTCGAATTCTTCAGACCGATTACTGTTGCGGCGAATCCGGAACGTTCGCCGTCGGACGCCCGGATATTGCAACCCAAGTCCGATTCCGCAAGGAAGAAAGCATCCTACAGGCTCGGTCGGAGCTAACAAAAGACAACTTCGAAGGCAATATTCGGATTTTGACAACCTGCCCAGGCTGTTTTCAAGGAATCAGTCGCTACTCGCAGTCGACAAAAACGTCCGCTGAATTTCTTGTTGTCGAATTGGCACGCTTAAAGTTCGGCGATAACTGGCTTAAAACCTTCATTGCCCGTGTTAAGAAAGACGGCATCGAAAGTGTTTTGGTCTAACTGAGATGAGCGGGGACTCTGTGTCCCCGCTCCGATACTCCGATGAATCCGACGACCTGTCCTCTTTGTGTTTCCCGTCACCCGAAAGAGATCTGGCGTGACTCCCTTGTCTACGTCATCGACGCTTCTACGGAAGACCTCCCGGGGTTTATCCGTGTTATCTTGACGCGCCACATCAAGGAAATGACGGATTTGTCGGAGTCCGAGCGCCATCACGTCATGCGCGTTGTATTTTGTATCGAATCGGCGATGCGTCGTGTGATGCACCCGGAAAAAGTGAATCTTGCCGAGTTCGGCACCCTGGTCCCGCACCTACACTGGCACATCATCGCCAGGTTTCGCGACGACGCGTACTTTCCGGAATCTACCTGGAGTCTCAAAGTGCGACAAACGCCCGAGGATGTTCTAATCGCGCGTCGTCTTGACGCCGAAGCCCTTGTGCAACAACTTCCGAAAATTCTTTCGAAAGATTTTTGCGACTAGTCTTTCTGACACTCCTGAACTTTGAGCCCGGCAAACCTTCTGGCTAAAGAAAAAACTCTTTTCGCCTCGGATTCATCGAGCGCTTGAAAAACGACATTCACTTGTCCGGAAGGCTCTCCCAATCGCTTGATGACACGAATTCCGGAAATTCCCGGAGCCTTGCCCGATTCGATGTACGCTGCGGCCTGGTATTCAGTCTCAAACTCGGCAATCTCAAGCCCGGGAGCAAGAGCCCCGCGCTCGATAGGGCGCACGTTTTTATACCCCTGTTGCTTGAACTGTTTGGCAAAGGCTCGGAGTGCCGTTTTGTTTTCCAGAGGTCCTAAAAAGACGATAAAACGCTCCGGTAAAAAACGATCGCAAATCACCATATCTTTTTCAAGACCGCTACGACGTAAGCTCTCGGCAATGCGCTTGCTTAAGCTTTGGGAAACGGGACCTAAAACAAAACATTTTTTGGGCGGCGCTTCAATTTCAAGCGCTTGCCCTTCGGTTTCTGCTTCTGCGGATTCCTTTTTTAGGGTTGTAATCGTCACTCTTAAAGGAACCGTCCGCGTGACAACATCGACATCGCGGAGCTCTTGCGTGTTGCAATAAATCCCGTAACCGACAAGCCCGGCTAACACAATCGACAAAAAAACAACCGTCCCCCGCATGCCGCATCTCTTTAACCGAGTTTGGCTCGTAGGGCCAGACCATGCAATACCAGATTATGTTTTTGAACGGCATCGGGAAATGCTTGCGTGATATAGGGAGCAAGAATGGGCGCTGCGCCGCCTGCGAAAACAATCTGAGGCTCAAAGCCCTTTTCTCGAACAGCGCGATACGCATGCTCGAAAAGGCCTAAGTGTGCTTCGATAATCCCCGTGCTGATGGCATCGATC
Organism: uncultured Sutterella sp.; assembly: GCA_900542805.1. Classification (GTDB taxonomy): domain Bacteria; phylum Pseudomonadota; class Gammaproteobacteria; order Burkholderiales; family Burkholderiaceae_F; genus Duodenibacillus. Next base: position 14,289 of record UQOW01000009.1, on the reverse strand, counting down.
GTATTTAAAGGGAACGCCTCTTGTTTTCCGGGTTCACTGTACTTGCACTGCGTTGCGCCGATAAGCGAAGAAATCATGAGCGACGGTCCGGCCAAAATACGACCGCCGAGAAAAAGCATGCCGTCTTGATCGGGCAAAACGGTATCGACCGTTGTAGCCGTTCCGATTTGAGCAATCAAAAGTGCTTTATTCGGGAAAAGACTGACGGCACCGATGGCAGCGTGCCAGCGATCACTACCGAGTTGTCGGTAGTTGTCGTACCCGTTTTTCAAATAGAAGGAACCGTTAAAAACCTTTTCCGATTGAAGCCACTCCCAATGAATGTGCTGTCTGTTAAAAAAGTTCGTCAGCGACAAGGCTAAGGCTTCGCTCGAAACCATGCAGCCGAAAACGCGACTCGGACGTATGGAAAGCCACGTGCGAATCAAATCCTCAGAAATCACGGAAGACCCTGCATGCACATAGGTATGCGGATCTCCGGGCCTATCTGATGTTGCCCACTTTAACGCCGTATTTCCTAAATCAACCAATAAAACCGTCATTCTTGCCGTCTCGTGTTTGTAAATGCAGGGTTATATCTGAAAAAGCCAATCGTTGCATTCCGCAAGAAAGAATCAACTCCCCTTTTTCATTGATTCCGTGTTCCGTACCCGAAATTATCCGACCGTTCGGCATTTGCGCAAAGACTTTTGCCCCATACAGTGCATCAAAGCGATTCCATTGCAAGCAAGTCTGCTTGAGCTTATCCGGTGTAAAGGTTTTGACACACCGAGCGACCGTTCTAATCACATCGGCAAAAAAAATCAAATATTCATCTGGCTTCAACGCTAGATACGCACGCTTCTCGTTTGTCCCTTTCAAATTAATCCCGATTCCGATGACTAGTCCCGTTTGTCCGCTCTTTAGATGCACGACTTCGCAGAGAATTCCGCCGAGTTTTTTTCTGTCAACCCAAAGGTCATTGGGCCACTTCACGCGGACACGCGAATCGATTTGACGGCAACATTGCATCACGTCCAAACCGAGTACCGGCATTAACGCAGGAATCGGCTCTGCCAGGCTAAATCCCATACTTACGAGAAGTGCTTCTGATTCGCTCTCCCACACGCGTCCGCGTGACCCTTTTCCTTTTGTTTGACGGTCGGCCAAGCACACGAGTGTTCCGGACTCTTCGCCCGTTACCAGTTGCCGTTTGATATCCGTATTCGTGCTTTCGGTTTTCCGAAGCCAAGAAACACGAAACGTCGGTCCGAGTAAATCGGATAACTGCTTTTCGCGCATTGACATCGAATCGGTTTCCTTTAAAAACATTTCTAACTTTGACACAAAGGGCACTAAGTCTTTCCGACACAGACTTTAGCGTAACAAAAAAACGTAAAATTCCACGCATGTTACGAAATTTTCTTGCCCTTTTCTCTTGCTTGATTTTCTTGACCGTCACCGGAACGGTAAGCGCAGCCTCAATGCAGCTTGACGCCCCGATCGGTGTTTTGATTGACGCAGAAAGCGGCGCTGTCTTATTTGACCGAAAAGCCCATGAACGCATCAATCCCGGGGAGTTAACGTGCCTGATGACGCTTTACACGGCATTAAAACTCTCTGAGGAAAAGGCAAAAGAAGCCTCATCGTCTGTTCCCGTCTATTATGAAGACACCCAACGCTCGCAAAGTTCTCGGCGTATTTACTTAGTATCCGGCACTTACGTTCCGCTCCATACACTACTGCAATCGATTGCGGTCGTCGGAGCCGAAGATTCCTGTCTTGCCGCCGCTCGCTTTTTAAGCGGAAGTTATGAGTCCTTTGTTCAGGATATGAATCGTCTGGCCCGAGATATCGGGATGACGGATTCGGCTTTTACGTTTCCGATTGATTCCAAAAATCAAACCTCGTCTGCCTATGATTTGGCACTCCTTGCCAATCAAATGCGTATTGAATTTCCCGAAGCTTTCGCGTGGTTTTCTCAAGCGGAGTTTTCTTTTTCCGGACACACACAGAAAAACTGCAATCTATCGCTTTGGAAAAGTCCGAGCATTAACGGTGTTATGGCCAGTACGTCTAATTTAAACGTAATTTCCTCGTGGCTACGTCAAGAAAATGAAAAAACGATTCCCCGCTCCTTAATCAGTGTCGTTCTTAAAGGCAAGAACCGTGAAAAAACCATCGATGAATCGTTTAACCTTCTGCGCCAGGGATGGCTTAATTACGAAACTATTAAGCTTTTCGACGACAATACGACAATTGCCAGGCTTGATGTTTTAAAAGGAAACCGCGATAAACTCGAAGTTGGTTTTTCTCGTGCCGTCTGGGTTACCGTTCCGCATAAGCTCTTGATTGCTCGAGGCACGGGTGGCTTTTCCACGCGTGTCGTTTACATGCATCCGCTAGTCGCTCCGATAAAAAAAGGCGAAAAAATCGGAACACTGCAAGTAGCCTTTGAACAAAAACCCATTGCGTCCTTTCCGCTTTATGCGCGGCACGACATCGGGCAAGGTGGTTTTATCAGTCGCTTGATTGATGCGGTTCGACTGAAAACAACAGAAAACTATTCTTCCGGCCATGAAACAAGAAGCAAATAAACCCCTTTTGGTCTTCCCGTCACTGTTTCCAATCAAAATCATCGGAAACAACACGGAAAGTTTCACCGGCGACGTCGCTGCTGCCATCCGTTCGGTTGTCCCGCTTTTCGAACCATCCACTCTGATGTCCGAATACTCGAAAAATAAGTCCTACATCTCACTGACAGCGAATGTATTTGTCGACAGCCAGAATCAGCTTGATGCCGTTTACCGTGCTTTGACAGCCCTTTCCGATGCAAGGTTCGTATTATGACAATCGAAAAAAGTTCACTTGCAGCCTGGATCATGTGCTCTCGTCCAAAAACGTGGGCGATTGCTTTATCTCCTGTCTTTGTCGGTTTGGCCGTTGCTTTTTTTGACACACACACGATTGATTGGTCCGTTGCTCTGGCAACGCTTCTTTTATCGGTTCTCATGCAAGCGATTTCCAATATGGAAAACGATGCGGCCTACACACGCAGAAATGCCGAACGATCGAATCGAAAAGGCCTTCCGAGAGCCACGTCCTTAGGGCTTCTTTCCGTTGCTCGTGTGGAAAAAGCTATTTGTTTACTCGGTGTGTTTGTTGCAGTCGATACAATCTTTCTGATGATTTCGGGCGGATGGGTGATTGTTCTGATTAGTATCGCTTCGATTGTGGCGGCGTACCTATATATGGGGGGACCGAAACCTCTGGCCTATACTCCGTTGAGCGAGCTTGTGTGTTTTATCTTTTTCGGGATTACAGCCGTCTGCGGAACATATTACTTGCAGACACACAGTCTTTCCGTTTCATGCTTTTTAGCCTCATGCGCCGTCGGATCTTTTGCAACGGCCGTCTTGGTAATCAATAACTACCGCGATATCGCGCACGATGCCTCCGTGAACCGTAGGACTTTAGCGGTTCTCTTAGGACCTGAAAAAACCCGTCTACTCTATACGTGCCTGGTGCTATTTCCGTTTGCATCGTGCTTCGGAATGATTCTTTCGGACTATCGTCTTCTGACAGTCGCCATTGTCCTTTTGCCGCTTCCGGCATGCCTACATCTGATGAAAACGCTCCCGAAGACGCAAGGTGAAGCCCTAAATGCCGTTTTATTTTCAACGGTCAAGTTGGAACTCTTTTTCTCCGTGCTACTCGCTCTTTCTATCGTAACGGCAGCGCTTCTTAATTCTTAAGTCACAGGGAACCCGTTTTTCAATAGTTTCCTGTTCCGGCTTATTGCGCAACCTCGGAAGGCGTGTTTTGGTTACTCTGGAGTTGGCGCATCTGTTCCTGAACCTGCTCAGGCGTTACGATTTCAGCGCAAGAGACCACACGAACAACACCGGATGTCGAGGCGGCAATTTCGCAAGCGATCTTATTTTCCTGTGCTGTGAGAATACCGATGATGTAAACAATGCCGCGGTCGACGGCAATTTTCATCTGATTAAGTTCCACTTGTTGGTTTGCAACGATGCGCGTGCGAACTTTTGTGGCAATTGTCGAGTCTCCCATCCGTTCGAAAAGACCAGCATTTTCCCGAACACACAACTCATTGATGACTTCACGAACTCCGGTGCTCTCGGCGGCTAATTTCGATACGGTCGTTTTGGCCTGCTGACTGGAAACCTCACCGGTTAGAAGCACGCGACGGTTGTAGCACGTTACGGTGATATGGCTATCGGTCTCTTTACCGAGCTTCTGGTTGATTTCAAAAGAAATTTTCTTTTCCAGCAATTTATCGTCAACCACTGTACCGGTAGTTCTGCGATCGATAATCGTACCAACAGCCGTCGTTGTCGCATAGGTGGCTCCGCCGATGGCAACAGCCGTACACCCGCTTAAAACAGTTCCGGCAACAGCACAAGCCAGAGCAACGAAGCAAATTGTTTTTTTCATATCAAGTCCCTCGTAATGGGAATAACTTTGTGAATTTGTTGTGAAAATCTCGGTCTTATTCACAGCTCTTAACGATCTGATCGAACTTATAGACTTCCTTTCACATGTATTTCGATTGACTTCACAAGGTTTTCAAACGTTATCCAAAAAGTTGTTCAGTGCCTAATTTTATGAAATCTCACGCTTTTCTGTGGTTTTCCACAGCTTTTACAGTCTTTGTTGTTATTACTGTCTTTTTTTTTCAAAACCTATTTATTAACAACAAGAGTGTCCTGTCCGTTACGTACTCCGAACGGAATTAAAACGCTCGGGACAATCTGTTTAGTTCCCTCTAAGTGCCTAATTTGATCGTCAAAAAAGATGTGCGGACGAAAGGCTTCTAAGACACCGGCTTTGGACATGCCGTCGAGTAGAAAGAGCTCTGCCGCACGCATCCCGAACGAGCGAAGTGTCGTAATCAGACGTTGTTCGCTCGGAGCACCGCGTGCTGTGACGATGGCTACACGAATATTGGGCTTGTAGTAAGGGTTTCCTTGTCCGAGTTTTTCATCGAGTTCTTGAAAGCGCGCTAACTTCTTAAAGAGTTGATGCAGAGGCCCTGGAGAATGCGGTGTTGTTTTAAGACGTTGCTCAAAGCGTTCAAAGCCGGCTAGCCCTTCCTTTTTATAGGTTTTCTCCGATTCGTCATCGACGATTACGCCGTCAAAATCAAAAGCAATTCTCAGTTCGTTTTCGCTGTCGGCTTCCTGCTGCGAGAGGTCAGTCGGAAGAACAAGACCGGCTGGTTGCCCCTGATGAATGGCGCGAATGACGTTTTCTTTATTGGCGCTTAAAAATAGGGACGCTCCGTAAGCAGATAGATACGGAAATGTTGATTGCCCGGATGTAAAGGCACCGGCTTTAATCGGCAGGTTGTAGTACCGGCACGAAGAAAAGAACCGCTGCCCTGTTTCCGGAGAATTACGACTGATGACAATGACTTTAAAAGACTCAGGGCCGTAAATCTTATTGAGCATCAATAAGCGCCGTACAAAGGGATAAGCCACTCCGGGCTTTAACGGATCGTCCTTATGCTCGGTCTGGTACTTCCGATATGCCTCGATGCCGGCTTCTTCAAACAGTCGGTGCTCCATTTCCAAATCGAACAATGCGCGAGAAGAAACGGCGACAACCAACTGTTCATTGTTCGTCGGCATAGTCTTTTCCTTTAAATGTCAATGTTCGTCGCAAACAGCGCGTTTTCTTCAATAAATGCTCTTCTCGGTTCCACCTCATCGCCCATGAGCATCGAGAAGATATCGTCAGCCTTACTGGCATCTTCCAATCGGACACGCAAAAGGCGACGTGTTTGCGGATTCATGGTTGTTTCAAACAACTCTTCCGAATTCATTTCGCCAAGCCCCTTGTAACGCTGTTTGCGCACGCCGGATTCGGCTTGGGCTAAAAGCCAGTGTACGGCCTCGCCGAAGTTCTTGATGGCCTGCGAAGCATCTGCGCGAACAATCCGAGCGCCGTCTTGAATCAAGCCTTTTAAGACGCTGGCTGCCTGCGCAAGAACAGCATAATCTTTGGAGCGTAAGAATTCCGGTTCGATGTAGGTATGGTGTGTGTTGCCGTAAATGTGGTGACTGACACAAATGTGCCAACACTGTTTGGCGGTATTAAATTCGGCTTGCGTTGTGATTTCCGGATCACGCATTTCACCGGAAAGATCTAAGGCGCTTTGACGGGCTTTTTGCTCGTCATCCAAATTCACGGAAACACCCGAAGAAATTGCTAAAAGAGCCGAACGGTCAATCACTTGGCAAAGCCGGTCGATTGTTGCTTTGGAGTGCTCAAAGTCCGTGATGAGTTTTTCCAGCTCCGTTCCTCGGATGCTAATACCGGCATTAAAGTCTTCTTCGGATCGATAAAGTGCCGCATCTTTAAGAGCGATATCTAAAAGGTATCGCGCCATTTCATCATCGTCTTTGATGTAAATCTTCTTTTCGACATTATTCTTATCGCGTCCACCCGTGAAGATACCGTAAAGCGGTGGTTGTGCGATGTAAACATGTCCGCCTTCAATCAGTTGCGGCATCTGCCGATAAAAGAATGTCAAAAGAAGCGTGCGAATATGGGCACCGTCCACATCAGCATCAGTCATGAGAATGATGCGGTGGTAACGGAGCTTTTCTAAAGAAAAATCATTTTTCAGTTGCGTACCGAGAGCCAGAACCAGAGTCTTAATCTGTTCGCTGTCAAGAAGCTTATCGACGGAAGCTTTTTCGACGTTCAAAATCTTGCCGCGTAGCGGAAGAATGGCCTGAAATTCCCGATCGCGACCGGTCTTAGCCGATCCGCCGGCGCTATCGCCCTCCACAAGAAAGACTTCACTAGCAGCAGGATCTTTGCTCGAGCAATCAGCTAGTTTTCCCGGCAGGCCGCCGCCGAAAATTTGTTTGCGCGTGACTTCACGTGCTTTTCGTGCGGCTTCCCGAGCTCTGGCGGCACCGACAATCTTGTTGCAGATGTCTTTAGCCTGGTCGGGGTGCTCTTCGAGGTAATCGGACAGTCCTTCGCTGACAGCTGAATAAACAGCCGGTTGCACTTCACTTGTGACAAGCTTATCTTTGGTTTGGGAGCTAAAAGACGGTTGCGGAACTTTCACGGAAAGAACGCACGTTAAGCCTTCGCGCATGTCTTCGCCAGAAATCTCGAACTTATCGCTCTTTTTCAGAATGTCGTTGTTGGCGATGTAACTTTTAAAGACCTGCGTCATGGCATTTCTCAAGCCCGTAACGTGCGTGCCGCCGTCGCGCTGTGGAATATTGTTCGTGTAAGCCGCAAGCGATTCGTTGTACGAATCATTCCACTGAAAGGCCACTTCGACGTAGACAGGAATTTCCTTGGAGCTGTCTTTGGCCGATTTTTGCATGACGGTCTTTTGAATGTAAATCGGGTCCTTATGAATCGGACTACGGGTCGTGTTCTTAAAAAGAACAAAGGAACGAACACCACCCTCGCTTTCCAGGCGAACGTGTTTGGCGGTTCTTTCATCCGTCAGTTCGATATCAACTCCGGAATTCAGGTACGAGAGCTCTCTTAACCGTGTCAGGAGTGTGTCATAGTCAAATTCGGTAATTGGTATGAAGATTTCCGGGTCGGGAAGGAAATGTACTTCCGTTCCACGTTTTGACGTCGGTCCGAGATCTTTCATCGGAGAGATGCGTACGAGTTGGCCGGTTACCGGGTCCGGTACGGTCTCAATCTCTCTATTAACGACAAAGCCGTGTTCGAATCGCAGTGACTTGGAGCGACCGTCACGGTGCACGACAAGTTCAAGCCAGGAGGCCAAGGCATTGACGCAAGAAACACCGACACCGTGCAAACCGCCCGAAATCTTGTACCCGTTGTCGTCAAATTTACCGCCGGCATGCAGTTCCGTCAGAGCAATTTCAGCCGCCGAGCGTTTCGGATCGTGCTTGTCGTCGAATTTAATGGCTGTCGGTATGCCTCGCCCGTCATCGATAACACTCACGGAATTGTCTATATGAATGGTGATGAAGATGTTTTTGGCATATCCGGCCATCGCTTCGTCAATGGAGTTATCCACAACCTCATAGACAAGATGGTGTAGCCCCGAGCCGTCGGAGGTGTCTCCGATGTACATGCCCGGGCGTTTACGTACGGCCTCCAAACCTTCCAAAATTTTGATGTTCGTTTCGTTATAAGTGGAAGAATCTTCCGCTGTTTTCTTGTCTGTATCGCCCATTTTTCTGACGAGTTTTCCCTAAGAAATCAAAAAGTTCAAACTATATAGGATTTCAACGCCAACGAAGACGAGACTGTTTTCGTTGGCGCTTAAAGAAGTTAAAAAACTCCGGAGACGCACTAGATACGCATCGGCATCAGAACGTAGCGGAACTGTTCGCTCTCAGGCATTGTCAGGAGCGTGGCGGCCTGCGAGGTCGAGAACGAGAACCGAACGTCGGAGTTTCTCAGATTGCAAAGAACATCGAGTAGATAGGTCACGTTAAACCCTAGGTCAAGATCTTCGCCCGTGTAATCAATATCGATGTTTTCAACGGCTTCTTCCATATCCGAGTTGATACTCTGAATTTGGAGATGCCCTTGCGTGACAAGCCAGCGCAGCCCCTTGAATTTTTCATTGGTCAGAATGGCGGCACGGCGCAACGCACCGATGAGTTTTTCTCGGTTCACTAAGAACATTTTGTCGTTATTGGTCGGAATGACACGAGTGTAATCGGGGAATTTTCCGTCGATTAACTTCGCAAGGAATTCGACATCACCGAATGTAAAGCATGCCTGGTCTTTACCGATTTCCACATTCACGGGTTCATCGGTTTCAGGCAGTAGCTTCATCAATTGCAAAACAGCTTTGCGCGGCAAAATAGCATTGAAGGGTTCGTCGATGCTGATTTCGCAATTGGCATCACAGCATGCCAAGCGGTGTCCATCCGTTGCAACCGTGCGAACTTTGTCTTTTTCCACAACAAGCAACAGTCCGTTTAGGTAATAGCGGATGTCTTGTTGAGCCATGGCAAAGTGAACCATCTGTAATAGGTACTTAATGGCCGAGGCCGGAAGCGAAAACTTGCGTCCTTCGGTAATGGCCGGTAACGACGGATATTCGTCGGCATTAAGTTGAGCTAAGGTAAAGCGACTTGTATCGGCCAGAAGAATAACTTTCTTTCCTTCCGTTTCTACGGATAAATTCTTGTCCGATTTCGGTAATGCATTGAGAATGGAAATGAATTTTGCTGACGGAATCGTGGCCTTTAACTGATCAGGACCGACACCGAGGGAAGCGTAAGTCTTAATCTGGATATCCAAATCCGTTGTCGTAAAAATCAGCTCCTGACCGTCCTTCTCAATCAAAATGTTACTCAAAATCGGAAGTGTCTGGCGACCCTCGATAATTCCCCCGACGGTAGATAACGGTTTGAGAAGTGCCTCTCGCCCGCACTCAATAAATTGCATAGAAAGTCTCCAGTTAACAGCCGACCATGTAGAGCACCGACTTTGTCTGCGTTTGAACGGTATCTTTTCCCGGTTGCACGGTTTGTTGTATGCAACGGAAATACTATCCGTCATTTTACAACGGGAAACCGCGAAATAAGACGTCTGCGCCGGCGTTTTTTCGGTCATTGAAGGCATCGGGAAAACGAGCCAACTGGCTGTTCCGAAGGAAAAAACGTCGACTTAGCTCTTTATACGTTGTTCGAGCAAATGCAGGTCGTTGCGTAGTTGTTTATCAGTCGAGCGCGAAGAGGAAATTTTTCGGCAGGCATATAGGACCGTTGTATGGTCTTTTCCACCGAACATAACACCAATTTCCGGCAAACTTTTTTGCGTCAGTTCTTTCGCCAGATACATAGCGACTTGCCGGGCATGTGAAACGGCCGATGTCCGTTTTTTAGAAAGTAAATCAGCGGTTTTGATTTTAAAGTAGTCGCTAACTGCTTCCTGGATAGTCTCGATTGTGACCGGTACGGAACTCGAACGGAAAACATTGCGCAGGGCTTCGGAAACCGTTTGCAGAGCGACGGGAACCTTGTGGAAATGCGTATACGCCAAAATCTGCTGAACGGCGCCCTCAAGTTCTCGGACATTGCTACGCAAGCGTTTGGCAATCTCTTCGGCAACGTCTTCGGGCATGGATAGTCCCGAACGCTCTGCTTTATTTAAGAGAATCTGAACGCGCATTTCCAGTTCCGGAGGTTCGACCTCAACGGTAATTCCTTGCGTAATTCGACTCAAGAGTCGTTCCTGCAATTCTTTTAAGTCGCGCGGAAACGTATCGCTTGTCATGACGATTTGTTTTCCGTGCGGAACCATGTGTTCGAAAACCTGAAAGAAACTGGCCTGTGTTCCCTTACGGTTTGCGAAGCCCTGAATGTCATCAATCAGAAGCATATCGAGGTTCTGATAACGGTTTTCAAAGTCACGGAGTGCTTGGAAATACCGGTTCGGATCGGCATTCATCAGACGCATGACGCCGGTAAACTCCTCCAGGTACTGTTGTGCGGAAATGCACAGAACACGGCGTTTCGGGTTGTTTTTCAGAAATTGGTGACCGATGGCATGCATCAGGTGTGTTTTTCCGAGGCCGACGCCGCCGTAAATAATGAGCGGGTTGTAGATAGGTTTCCCCGAGCTATTGGCGACCTGCAAAGCAGCTGCAAAGGCCATTTGGTTGGCCTTGCCTTGCACAAAGTTTTCAAAGGTTAAATCCGGCAGGAGCCCGGATTTCATCTGCTCTGACGGGTTTAACGGTTTGTCGACACTTTCGGGAGCTGGGGCAAACGGCAAAACGGCGGCCGGAGTCTGAGAGACGCACCAAATTAGTGCAATATGGCGACCGGTAACGCGGCCGGCAATTTCGGAAAGCTTTTGAGAATAAGCCGTTTTCAACGCGGAAAGTTTTGCCGCCGACGAAGCGAAAATCTTTACCTGGTCATCTGAAAGAGCACTGTCATCGACCGTAAGATCGGCGAACCAGGTATGAAAAAGCTCCGGAGAGAACTCCGTTTTAAGTGCATCGAGACACAGTGACCAAAATTCAGAAGCCATGATAAAAAATCGACAGAAAAACAAGCGGGCGCATGCAAAACGCTGCACCTAAGTATCAAAAAAAGGTGATGTTCAACGGCGGGATTTTATATGGGAGAAAAAAAGTTATCCACAGGGTACGATGTTGAAAAATATTACAATTTTGAATTTAGACACAATTCATTGTGATGAAAATGCGAAAGGCTCACTAAATCTTGGGATGAGAAAAAACAACGCGGCTCAGGAACGCCCCGAGACAATTTTGGTTTAAAAAATTTGATCTCTATGGATTGACAAATAAGGTCCTAATTGAGTGTAATATTGCGCTTTTCGCGGGGATGACGCCCGAAAAGTGCGCGTCAACACGCGGGGACTTTTTTGTCCCCTGCTCCGAAAGAAGAATTTTGCGACACTGGGAGAATCTGTTTTCTCAGCGTCGTTTTGTGTCGTTTTTATCTATCAGGAAGTAAATACATTATGGCTACCAAGCGTACATATCAGCCCTCCAAGGTCAAGCGTGCTCGTACGCACGGCTTTTTGGTCCGTTCCCGCACACGCGGCGGACGCCTCGTTCTTGCCCGTCGTCGCGCGAAGGGTCGTCACAAGTTGGCACTCTGATGCACTAAGAAGTTGATGCCGGATGCGCAGGACATGCTCGATAACGGGAAAAAGGTCAGACTCCGTTTCCCGCGTTCGGCGCGGATTCTTCGGTCAGAAGACTTCGGTCGAGTGATTCGGTTATCAGCAACGCAACTAAGTTTTCGTCGGGAGACAGTCTCCGTTCGAACACGGATTACAAAGCAAATCGGGAAGGTGCGAGTCGGGCTTACGGTCGGTAAGCGCCACGTGCCCCGTGCGGTTGATCGGGTGCTTTCAAAACGTGTTATGCGCGAATGCATCCGCCCTGCTCTGCCGCTACTTCGAGAGCAGTGCTTAAAGAAAGGTTTGGGTTTGGATGTTGTGTTTCGGATTTGCGAAACGTTTCGTCGGGAAAGTGCTCGAACCGGAACGGTTGACTATAAGAATCGAATCAGACGCGCAACGACGGCATGTGTTGACGGACTGGTAAAGAGGATGCAATCGGTTTGCGGACAAGAGTCATGATGGCAAAGGTGTTGATTGCTTTTGTAAGACTCTATCAACTGACATTTTCCAGTTGGGTCGGCTGGCAGTGCCGGTTTATTCCGACTTGCTCGAACTACGCTATTGAAGCGTTTGAACGATTCGGGGCGTTAAAGGGATTTTGGCTTACGATCATGCGACTCGGTCGTTGTCATCCTTTAGGCGGGCGTGGTTTTGATCCGGTTCCGAAGCGCTTCGAATGGTTTCCTTGGCGGCATTCAGGCAATATTCGCAACTGATTGAAGACTTTAACGGGTCGAAAACAGTGGTTTTTAACACTAGATAATTGGATCGAGTATGGGAAGCGATTTTCAGCGGACTATTCTTTGGGTGGTTCTTGCAGCTGCCTGCTTTATGCTCTATGACAACTGGCAGGTATATAACGGGAATCCGTCTATGTTTGGATCTGAATCGGTCGCAGAACAGACAGCGGACGACAAGTCGGTCGCTTCCCCGGATGCGATTGCCAATCAAACCGTTGCCGATGCTGTGGCAAGCGGTGTGATTCAGACAAGTCGTCCGATTGAGGTGACTAACGACTTGTTTAAGTTGCGTTTTGACGAGAACGGTGCGGTCATTACACGAGCCGAGTTACTCAAGGAGCGTCAGGAAGCCGATTGGACGGAATTGGGTTTAATCGGAAAGATTCTCGGAAACAAGACGCCGGAACTGAAAAACATCGTTCTGTTTGATGTCTCTCCGTCGCGTGCCTACGTGGCGCAGACCGGTTTAATCGGCGGCAATTTCCCTAACCACAAGACCCTGTTCAAGTATTCCGGAACCCAGGAAGGAAGCAAGGTTGTCGGCGAAGGGAAAAATAAAAAGACTGTGGCGACAAAGACCGTTGTCTTTACGGCTCGGACCGGTGACGTGACGGTCGAAAAGAGTTTTGAGCTCATCGAAGGCCATTACGGCATTAACGTCTCGCACAAGGTTATCAACAACAGTGACACGCAGATTACCCCGTCTGTTTACTATCAGTTAACGCGTGATGACGGTAAACCCGAGGGTGAAAGTTCCATGTACTACACATACACGGGACCAGCTGTTTATACCAACGAGACAAAATTTAAGAAGATTGCCTTTGACGACATTGAGGACAAGCCCGATACTGTTGCGCGTGAGAACGACGGTTGGATCGCGATGATTCAGCATTACTTTGTCAGTGCCTGGGCCGATGCTCCGGGTGCGAAAAAGACCGAGCATGAGTTTTATACACGTAAGCTCGATAAGAACCTATATGCCGTCGGCTCGATTGTTCGTATCGGGGATGTTGCTCCGAAGTCTTGGACCACGACCGATGCAGTTCTTTACGTCGGTCCGCAGGATCAGACTCGTTTAGCTCAGATTGCAACAGGTTTGGATCTCGTTGTTGATTATGGTTGGTTGACGATGCTTGCCAAGCCGATTTACTCGGTGCTAAAGGCTCTGCACGACGCTGTCGGCAACTGGGGTTGGGCCATCGTTCTTCTGACGTGTTTAGTCAAGCTCATCTTGTATCCGATCAGTGCGGCCGGTTACAAGTCCATGGCTCGCATGAAGGAAGTCACGCCCCGCATGAAGGCCTTGCAGCAACAGTACGGAAAGGATAAGCAACGGTTGCAACAAGCCATGATGGAACTGTACAAGAAGGAAAAGATTAATCCTGTCGGCGGGTGCTTGCCGATTGTGTTGCAAATCCCTGTGTTCTTGGCTCTGTATTGGGTGCTTTTAGCCAGCGTGGAATTACGCGGATCAGAATGGGTTTTGTGGGTTAACGACCTGGCAATGCCCGATAGTTGGCTTGTCCTCCCGGCCATCATGATGGTTACGATGATTCTTCAGATGCTCCTTAATCCGGCACCGATGGATCCGATGCAAAAGAAAATCATGTACATCATGCCGATTGTCTTTGGTGTCATGTTTTTCTTCTTTGCTTCCGGTTTGGTGCTGTATTGGCTGACCAATAACGTTCTTTCTATTGCCCAGCAGTGGTACGTCAATCGTCAGATTGCCGCCGAACGCGCAAGGCGACTGGCTGCGGCCAATGAGAAGGAAATTATCCCGGAAAAGGCTCAAGAGCGTAAAGCGAAGAAATAAGTTTTTCTTTAAAAAGACAAACCCCATTGGGACACTGATTTTGAACTCTACCCCAAAAAGTAGACCGTTTTAGTTTTCAATTTTGGGTTATTTGAC
>UQOW01000008.1 GCA_900542805.1 uncultured Sutterella sp. | reverse complement strand
TTGACGGTCGAACACACGGAGGAATCGGAAACAAGGCTCGCCGTAAATTCGGATTTGCCCTTAAAGTCGCGCAGAACGGAAGCACGGGCATAGACAACACCCTTGTTTTCGTTAAAGTGCAAGCCGGTGCGAACACCTAAGCGTCCGATCAAAGCCTTGGTGTCTTTCTGGGAAATCGCAACGCCGTTACTCGTTGTAAAGTCATCGCCCCTGACAACACCGTAGGTGATTTCGGCCTGAGGCTCAACGAAGGCGACATTTGCAAACGGCACATACCAACCGAACTCGGCACTGGCGCTATAGGCGTTATTCTTAGACGTGCCGCTCATCACGCTCATGTCAAAGTCGCTCTTTAAACGGCTGTACTTGGCAATCACGTCAATAAAAGCACCGCCTTCTGGAAACTACAGCAGTGCAAAGGAAAAAATTTTTCCCTCATTTTCAGCACATCAGAGCAGGAAGGCCGCGTAAATGGGTTCCCAGTCCGAAATCACTCCGCCATTTTCATGCGATATACGTACAATTGAACGTAAAACTCAGAATGCGTGGTCGTTCCTCTCGCGCCTGAGTATCCCGAATCACACCAGAGGAGTCGTAAATGTCGAAATACCCAACACAAAACTTGCGTACTGTCGCATTCGTCGGTCACGGAGGAAGCGGCAAAACATCCCTTATCGAAGCCATGTTGATGCGTGCCGGAGCCATTTCCGAATGCGGAAGTGTCGATAAAGGCACGACAGTTTGCGACAGCGATCCTCAAGAAAAGCAAGTGGGACACTCCCTGCGTCTTGCCGTAGCCCATATGGATACGGACAAACTCGGTCTTGACCCGGTCCGTATTCACGTCCTTGACACACCGGGATACCCCGACTACATCGGGCAATCCCTTCCGGCCCTCGATGCCGTCAAATCCGCCGTTATTGTCGTCGACGCCACCAAAGGCGTCGAATTAATGACAGAACGCATGATGAACTGGGCCGAAAAACGCGGCCTTTGCCGCATGATTGTCATCAATAAGATTGATGTCCCTGGCGTCGATTTGATGGGCGTTCTGGACCAATTGAAACTGACGTTCGGCGATGCGGTCATTCCTCTGAATCTTCCGACCAAGGGCATGACGCACGTCATCGACTGCTACAACACTGAAGAAGGCGAAAGCGACATCATGAGCGTCTCGGACGTGCACCGCGCCTTCATCGAGCGCGTTGTCGAAGTCGACGATGCCACGATGGAACGTTACTTGGAAGAAGGCGATGCCGATCCGGCAAGCCTGCATGCTCCGATTACCAAAGCGCTGCGTGAAGGCCACATCATTCCGGTGTGCTTTACAAGCGCCAAGAACCTAATCGGTATCCGCGACTTCATGAAGGTCATCATTCGTCACCTTCCCTCGCCTGCCGAGGCCAATGTCTCGCTTTTTGAAAAACGCGACGGAACACCGATTCCCACGGAGCCGAGCGCGCAAATGCCCGTTCTCGCTCACGTCTTTAAGATTATCAGTGACCCTTTTGTCGGCAAGATCGGTATTTTCCGCGTCCATCAGGGACAGATTCGTCCGGGCTCGACCCTTTATATCGATGACTCTCGTAAGCCCATTAAGGTCAACAAACCCTTAATTTTGCAAGGCAAAGATACGACCGAAACAGATGAGCTTAATCCGGGCGATATCGGGGCGTTAAATAAGATTGATGACATGCACTACGGGGCCATCCTGCACTCGAGCATTTTGGACTTTGACGTGCGCATGAAGCCCTTGGATTTCCCGCAGCCGATGTTCGGCCTGGATTTAACACCGCTTCGCCGCGGTGACGAAAGCCGCATGAGCGATGTCCTCAATAAGATGCTCGCCGAAGATCCGACGTTAAAGACATCGACCGACCCTGTTTTAAATAAGACCATGTTGCAAGGGCTTTCGGAACTGCACTTAAGAACGGTTTTGGACCGTATGAAGGCCCAGTTTAACTTCGAAGTGCAAACCTGCGCTCCGTCTGTCCCGTACCGTGAAACCATCAGCGGCAAGGCCGAAGGTCACGCACGTCACAAGAAGCAGTCGGGCGGTGCCGGTCAGTTCGGTGAAGTGTATCTGCGTGTCGAACCCTTGGCCCGCGGCGAAGGGTTCCAGTTTGTCGACGAAGTCAAGGGCGGAGCCATTCCGTTTAACTTCATTCCGGCCGTCGAAAAAGGTGTGCGTGAGGTATTGACCCAGGGCTTTATTGCCGGCTACCCGATGCAAGACATCAAAGTGACGGTCTACGACGGAAAATCGCATCCGGTCGACAGTAAGGAAGTGGCCTTCGTTGCCGCCGGTCGCAAGGCGATGCTCGATGCTCTTGCCAAAGCCTCGCCGACACTCTTAGAGCCTATTGCAAAGCTCACGATTACAACACCGACGGTCACGTTAGGCGATATCGCCGGAGACTTGGCGAGCCGTCGCGGCCAAGTGTTAAACACGGCCGCCACCAGCAGCACGTCGATGGAAATTCTCGCAACGGTGCCCTTGGCGGAAATGGACGGCTATGCCGCGCGCCTAAATGCGATGACGCAAGGCGCGGCTGTCTTTACCTTTGAGTTCTACGCGTACCAGCCCGCTCCCATGCAAAAGCAACAAGAGCTCGCCGCCAAGTACCAGCGTAAAGACGAAGACGATTAGTTTGATGGATTAACCGGAAAACCCATCCGTTAAGGATGGGTTCGCTTTTTTTATGAGTATTGCCTATTGTGTCGTAAGCGCTGTCGGCGTGGACGAACCCGGCGTTGTCGCCGCACTGTGTCAGGCGCTGACCAAAGCCCATTGCAACATTTCGGACATGACCCAGTCGAATCTGCGCGGTCAGTTCGCCAGTCTTTTCATCGTCGAAAAGCCGACGGACTTAGAAAACTCCGTCTTACAAGACCTCTTGTGTCAAGCCCTACACGATGCCTCTCTCCCCGTGACAGCCCAGGTTCTCGATTATGCTCAGGCTCCGGCCGGCGTAAAACCGGAAAAAACCGAACCGTTTGTCATCAGCATTTACGGCGGAGACAGAAACGACATCGTCGGCACTTTTGCCACTCTTTTCGGTCAAGAAAAAATCAACATCGAAGACTTGCGCGCCCTGCAACCGAAAACCGGCGACTTCATGATTGTCTACGAAGTCCTGATTCCGACAACAACCGACATCGGGGCGTTGCATAAGAAACTGATTTCCCGCGCCAAAGCCATGGGGCTGAACCTAACGTTGCAACACCGGGATATTTTCGAAGCCATTCACCGCGTACAGGTTGTCTAGGGAGGAATCATGCTGACAGAACGCGAAGTCATTTCGACCATCAACATGCTCCGAAGCGAGCACCTTGATGTTCGCACCGTAACGCTCGGAATTAATTTATTCGATTGCGCCAGCGAGAACTTTTCCGTCTTTGAAAAAAAGGTCCGCACCAAAATCGAACACTATGCGGGCAAACTCGTGCGAACCTGTAATGCCGTGGGCGATCGGTACGGGATTCCCGTCGTCAATAAGCGTATCTCCGTCAGTCCCGTCGGCACGGTCTGTGCCGGATTTACACGCGACCAAATGGTCAAGGCCTGTCAGGTCCTCGATTCGGCTGCTAAAGACGTCGGCGTGGACTTTTTAGGCGGGTTCGGTGCTCTCGTGGAAAAAGGCATAACACCCGGGGAAAGAAACCTCATCGATTCGCTTCCAGAAGCTCTGACAACAACCGATCGCATTTGCTCATCGATTAACGTCGGCTCGACACGCTCGGGCATTAACATGGATGCCGTGTCCCTCATGGGGCAGCGTATCGTCGACGTGGCTCAAGCCAGTGCCGACAGAGACGGCATCGGATGCGCCAAACTCGTTGTCTTTTGCAACATCCCGCAAGACGTGCCCTTTATGGCAGGCGCCTATTTGGGCGTCGGCGAACCCGATGTCGTTATCGATGTCGGTGTCTCG
Organism: uncultured Sutterella sp.; assembly: GCA_900542805.1. Taxonomy (GTDB): domain Bacteria; phylum Pseudomonadota; class Gammaproteobacteria; order Burkholderiales; family Burkholderiaceae_F; genus Duodenibacillus. The sequence goes on along the minus strand of UQOW01000008.1, from coordinate 66,090 downwards.
GGTCCGGGCGTTGTCAACAAGGCCCTGCAAAGAGCCATTGAAAACGCCGGACGTAAATTAACACTCTCGGAAATCGCCGAAATCATCAAGCAAACGGCCTACAAGGTCACCAAAGTCGGCGAACTCATCGGACGTGATGTCGCCGAGAAAATGGCGATTCCCTACGGCGTTGCGGATCTGTCGCTTGCACCGACCCCGGCCGTGGGCGACAGCGTCGGTGAAATTTTCCAAACGCTCGGACTTTCGTCCATCGGAGCCCCGGGGTCGACGGCCATCCTCGCCATGCTCAACGATGCCGTGAAAAAAGGCGGCGTCTTTGCCTCTAGCCACGTCGGAGGCCTTTCGGGCGCTTTTATTCCCGTAAGTGAAGATAGTTCCATTGAGGCAGCGGCTCGCACCGGAGCCTTGACGCTTGAAAAACTCGAAGCGATGACCTGCGTATGTTCTGTGGGATTGGATATGATTGCTATTCCGGGAGACACACCGGCTGCGACCATCGCCGGCATGATTGCCGATGAGGCTGCAATCGGTATGATTAACTCCAAGACAACGGCCGTACGCCTTATTCCGGTTCCCGGAAAAGGTATCGGAGAGAAGGCCGTTTTCGGGGGACTGCTCGGTGAGGCGAGCATCATCCGGGTTCCCGGCGGTGATTCGGCACGCTTTGTCGCATTCGGCGGACGAATTCCCGCCCCGATTCACAGCCTGCGCAACTAAAAGACGCGCTTGTTTTCGGAGGGCAAAACACATGAAAGTTCTGGTACCGATTGACGGATCTTCCTATAGCGAAAACTCCTTGGCGTTCCTCGCATCTCGCCGTGAGCTTTTCGGCGAGAATCCGACTATCGAACTCTTAGCGGTATTCGATTCGGTTCCCGGAAATCCTACCGAGTGCGCCGCCAAACGCTACTGCGAAGAAAAAGCCGCGGATATTTTTGCCCCGGCTCTGAAAAGCCTAGCCGGCAAACGCGTGACGTTGATGAAAACCGTGCTAATCGGCAATCCGGCCGATCAGATTGCCGGCGAAGCCGATCGACTCGGAGCCGACCTTATCGTGATGGGCTCTCGCGGACGCACAGCCTTAGCCGGTCTTTTCCTGGGATCGGTGACAAACGGTGTCCTAAAACAAACCAAGATTCCGGTTCTGATTATTCGCGGTCAAAGCACCCCACATCGCGAAGCGCTTCGAGTCGGCATTGCTGTTGACGGTTCGCGTTACGATCTTGCAGCCGTACGCCACGTTCTGGCAAACCGAGCATTCTTTGGCAAGGACGCTGTCTTTTACCTCTTGCATGTAGCAAACGATTATGCGTCGGCCGTCTACCCGGACATTTTCGGTATGACACTTCCGACTTTCTCGGCTCAAGAAATCGAAGCAATGCAGAAAAAGGAATTCGATGAGGTCCTGACGCCCCTGTTGCCGCTTTTTACCGAAGCGAGCATCACCCCCAAGACCGTCGGCCTTGTGGGTAACGCAGGTGATGAAATCGCCGCCTTCGCACAAAACGAAGGCTTGGATTTGGTTGTCATGGGCAGTCACGGCTACGGGAGAATTAAATCGGCTGTCATGGGATCGACGGCCACCCGCATTGCCTCAAGAGGAACCGTGCCGCTTTTAGTCACTCAAGTGACCGACGACACAGATTCACAACAAAGCGATTGCCCTACTCGTAACGCACGTTGACGATGGCGTAGTGCATCACGCCTTTGGGGGCCGGGCACTGCGTCTCGTCGCCTTCGTATTTGCCGATTAAGGCGCGAGCCAAGGGACTGGAAATCGAGATGCGTCCCTGGCGGATATCGGCCTCATCGTCACCGACGATTTGGTAGGTCTTGGCCTGTCCGGAATCCTCATCCTCCAAATCCACGGTCGCTCCGAAAACAATGCGGTCTCCGGCATTTAGCGCCTTTGGGTCGATAATCTGCAAGAGTGTCATCTTCCCTTCAAGTTCGGCAATGCGCCCTTCGATTTGACCCTGCAGGTCCTTGGCGGCATCATACTCGGCGTTCTCGGACAAGTCGCCCTTATCACGCGCTTCGGCAATGGCACGAACCACTTCCGGACGACGCACCTTTTTTAATTCATCCAATTCCGCGCGCAACTGCTGTGCACCGCGTGCCGTAATGGGAATCCGTTTTTCCATAACAATTCTTCTCCGAGGCAGTCAAGAATTTCTTAACTACCGCTTTCGTCCCTTGGAAACATTGCCGGGGACTCCGTAAACAAAAAATCTTCTCCTGACTACTCAGAGTAGTTTTCCGAGGCTAGTTCGCGTTCAATCAACTCAATCAAAATATGAATGACCTTGATGTGAAGCTCCTGAACGCGATCGGCCCAATGCCCGGCCGGCGTAGCAATCGCCACATCGGCGGTATCGGTAAGCTCGGTGGCGTCCCTGCCCGTTAGGACAATGACCTTCATACCCTTTTCTTTCGCTTTACGAACTGCCTTAAGAATATTGGCGCTTTTCCCGGACGTTGAGATAGCAAGAAGCACATCCGTCGATTTTCCGAAGGCCTCGACCCAACGGGAAAATACGTCTGAATATCCGAAATCGTTCGCGACACAGGCCATGTGCGAAGCATCAGCAATCGCAACGGCCCGGAAAGGCTGACGATTTTTGCGATATCTGCCTGTCATCTCCTCGGCAAAATGCATGGCATCGCAAAGGCTTCCGCCGTTACCGCACGAAAAAACCGAGCCCCCTGCCTTCTGGCTTTGAGCAATCAGATGCCCGGCTGCCGCAATGCGCCCAATCATCGCTTCGTTGTTGATGAGAGCGTCAAGACCGACCTGCGCCTCTTTTAAAGACGCTTTTACATATTGCTCATTCATTGTTTGCAAAGATTATTTTCTGAAAACAGACCGACCGCAAAAGAGCGCACCACAACTCATTCGGACGACGTTGCGGATTATACGTCTCATGCGCAAAACTTTTGTCCGACAATCGCCCTTCTTGCGAGTTCAAGGCCGGATTCAGAACACCTCTCATGCTGCGAGTCTTAAACCCTTGTAAACAACGGCAAGGAGCGTGACGTTGGGAAAGCCCCCTCAGCGCTTGCCCTTAGGCGTACCGCTCGGCTTGTTCTTTAGTGCTTTTAACCGCTTTTTGTACATCCGCTTCGGTTGCATCGGCCTTAAGGTCCTTGACCTCGTTAACGTAACTCGGAAGCGTGGTGTCGTGCTTGGGTGTCGGGATTAAAGCTATATCCGTTGTACCTCTCCTTCATTCGGTTAAAGACTTCGTCAGTCGTCTTCCCGCACTTTTGAAGATTGACAATTTGAGGGATTAATCCCCGTAACTCGGATTCCGTAAACCCGAACATCGTCACCAAATCCGGATTGGTGGTCAAATTGTCCGCAATGGAAAATCCGGATGTCATCGAGTCGAGCTGAATCGACATCACGCTGTGATGAAAACTCGAGCAATTGGTCCGGTGGTTGCTAAATCTTTCAAACTCGCATAAGAGGGTTTCAACACTCCGCCGGATTTTGTCAGTTCCTGAAACGACTTAAGGCTTGTTGCGAGAACATCATTGGCTCCTTGATCGTATTCGTCGATCATGAGATAAGAGATTTTTCGTCTTCTCCCTTTCGGCTTCAAGTCAGTCTTTATTGGCATCGGGCACAACCGCGTTGTATTCTCCCTATTCATTCAAACTGATACGCGGGTAACGCATGACGCAATCCGACCAACGAAAGAAAATCCTTCAGGCAGCTCTCTTACCGATTGCCCAAAACATGCTTGAAGTTGAATCCATCATTGCCAACGAAGTCAAAAGCGCTGTCAGCCAGGTGCACGACATTGCCTCATACATTACTCAGGCCGGGGGTAAGCGTATGCGCCCTGCCCTCCTGATTCTCATGGCACGTGCACTCGGAGCCGATGAGCACAAAGCCGCCTACTTAGGGGCCGTCATTGAAATCCTTCACACAGCAACACTCATGCACGACGATGTCGTCGACGAGGGATTAATGCGCAGAGGACGTCCGACAGCCAACGCCAAATGGGGCAATCCCCAGGCCGTTCTTGTCGGAGACTTCCTTTACACACGATCCTTTCAGATGATGGTCAAAACAGGTAGTCTGCGCGTCATGCAGGCGCTTTCCGATGCAGCCAACCGGTTAAGCGAAGGCGAGGTTCTGCAACTAAAAAACGCACACAACCCCGATATCGACGAGGCCTCTTACTTTGCCGTTATTGAACGGAAGACGGCCTGCCTTTTTGTGGCTGCCGCCGGCATGGCCGCAGCGATTTCTCCGGCCACACAAGCCCAAGAAGCTGCCTGCCGAGAATACGCCCTCAGACTCGGAAACGCCTTTCAGATTGTCGACGACATTCTCGATTACGCCGGAAGTACACAAGAAACCGGAAAAGTCCTCGGCGCGGATTTGCGCGAAGGGAAAGTGACCTTGCCGCTTTTGTATGCCATGCAAAAAGCAGACGAATCGGATCGGCGATTAATTCGTGAGGCCGTTCGAGCGGGGCACGGAGACTTTCAAGCCATCGAGGCCGTCATCGAAAAAACCGGAGCACTTAAGCGATCTTTGGCAACAGCTCATGACCAAGTTCGCCTCGGCAAAGAGGCAATTGAGCAACTACCGGGTGGACTTTTCCGAGATTCTCTGATAAAGTTCCTGACCCTTGCAGTTGACCGAGATTTTTAGGTCAAAAAATGCAACATTCGGGGTGTAGCTCAGCCTGGTAGAGTACTGCGTTCGGGACGCAGGTGTCGGAGGTTCGAATCCTCTCACCCCGACCATTTTTACGGAAGATGCGTGATACCTTCTTCCCCGAAGATGCCCTCCGATGCGAGGGCATCTTTGTTATAGTCTAAGGCGTTTTGTTACGCATACGACCCTATGACCTTCATTGTCGGACTCACAGGAGGCGCTGCAAGCGGAAAATCCACGGCCGGCGCACTCTTTCAGGCTCTCGGTGCCACACTGATTGATGCCGATGCCGTCTCGCACGCACTTACGGGACACGGAGGGAAAGCACTTTGCGCCATTGAGAAAACCTTCGGACGAGATTTCATTTCGGACGGCGCCTTAGATCGCCCTCGTATGCGAGAGCTTGTTTTTCACGACAAGGTAGCACGCAATCGGCTTGAAGCCATCTTGCATCCTCTCATTGCCCAAGATCTCAAGAAGGCCGTTTTATCGAGTCGGGGACCCTATGTGGTACTCGAGGCAGCCTTGCTGGTAGAAAAAAACACTTGGCGAACCCTCGCAAACCGTCTTTTGGTTGTCGATGTCCCCGAATGCGTGCAAATCGAACGCATGATGCGCCTGCGAAATATCCCCGAGGCGACGGCCCGCGCCATTGTTGCCTGTCAAATCTCGCGTGAAAGCCGTCTTGCCGTTGCCGACGACGTTCTTGTCAATAACGGCACTTTGCAAGAATTAAAAGAAGCCGTATCGCTTCTTCATTCCAAATATATAGCGCTTGTCGACAAGACCTCTTACCGTTCGTAGTATCGCACGCCCCTCTCGTTTCATTCCGTAAGTTTTTCTGTGCCCCGCATCAAAACGTAGCTACAAAGGAAAACCGTGAGAAAACGTTGCGACCCTTGCTATAGACGGCTTAGCGCAGTTATCTTTTGCTGCAAGATCCGAATCTTTCGGACAGAGTCAGCTCAGTTGCTTTTGAAGACACTTAGCCACGTTTTCCGTCAGATTCGTTAAGATTGAGCCGAAACCACAAAGAGAGAACAGCCATGCTCGTGAAATGCCCGACCTGCAAACGTCTGCACGAATACGACGTCAAAAGCCCGTGGCGCCCCTTTTGCTCGGAGCGTTGCAAGATTATCGACTTAGGGGCTTGGGCAAGCGGCGCCTACCGCATTGAAGGCACTCCGGGCTCGGCTGATCCCGAACTGTTAGCTCAAGAAGCCAAACGGCAACTGGCTCAAAAGACCGAGGACAAATCGTCCTAGGCGGCGACGACAACGCCGTGTGCACCCTTTTTTCGCCAGGCGTTAAGTTCCTCTCGCCTGCCGAAAACGTAAAGCGGCAATTCGCTTTCTTGCGTTGCCAAAAGAAGTCGTTCCGAACCGGGTGACGCAACCGCATAAAGAAGACCGGCCGAGGCCGCCTCATGCACGGCTTCGGGCGTACTCAGAATCACCCCTCGCTCGGGAATAAGTCCTTGCATATTTTCCAATCGCATCTCACCTGTCAGTCGAGTAACGTCCGGCAAAGCCACGCGTTCGGCGATGAGCGGATTCATCGGGAGATTCTTTCGCCCGGCAAGCTCGGAGGACGAAGCAATCCAAACAAACTCTTGGTGCTCTAGAGCGCGAGGGGCTCCTTCCCAAGCAAAGCACCGACGAAAGTGAAGCCTTACATAGCCGTGCGGATAGTCGTGCTCCATGACAAACCACGGAAACGATTCGCCGATTGTAAGACCGAGTTCTTCTTTGAGTTCTCGAGACAGCGCCTGAGAAGGCGTCTCGCCTGGTTCGAGTTTTCCGCCCGGAAATTCCCAAAAACCTGCGCAGGGTTTTCCCTCCGGGCGAGAGCCTAAAAGAAAACGCCCCTTCTTGTCGATTAAAACGCCGCAGGCAACTTGCGTTATCGGACGCCTCATCGTTTATCCTCAAAAAGGCGACGCGCTAAAGAAGACAACGTTTGAGCAAAGGACTCAAAGCGCGGATCCTTGTCGGTTTGAACCGGTTTCATATCGGCTTTGCCGTTAGCAAACAAAAAGACCGCATACGAAAGTTCCGAGCAAATGCGTTTTCCGATTTGTCGTAACACGTCGTTCGATAACGAGGCATCTGTCAGTAAAAAGATGCAAGGCGGTTGGATGTCTCCGGTTTCCGGATCCTTAGCCTGCACGAGACACGCCCCGGTTGAAATCTGCACAAACTCAATAAACGAATGTGTGGCAAGGCGTTTTCGCACGTCTGTCGGGTCAATGGAAAACGCGGCTCGCACATCGACGGCAACGCGTCCTGCGTCTTTGACAAACGAGGCACAGGCTCCGGCGGCAAAAAGCTCTTTTCCGAAAACGATTCTCTTTTCTTTCATGGCATCGGACAAAAACAGCGCAACAAGGGAAACCCTGCCACGCTGCCTTGATGGTTATTTTTACAAAAAACCGAATTAAGCGAGCCGTCCGTGGCAATCCTTGTATTTCTTACCCGAACCGCACGGGCACGGATCGTTGCGTCCGACATTGGAAAAATCAATGCCGGCGGCCTCAGCTTCGCGTTTTTGCTTGGCAATGGTTTCGGCCGAGTCGTCCTGAACCTGAATCTGCACACGCATAAGAATGCGCGAGACCGATTCGGCGATATTATCGAGAAGCGTTTCAAACATCGAGAACGCTTCACGCTTGTATTCCTGCTTGGGCTGCTTAGCTGCGTAGCTTCTCAAGAAAACGCCCATGCGCAAGGCATCCAGGGCCTGCAGGTGCTGTCGCCACATCGAGTCAATCATCTGCAGTAAGACGCTCTTACTGAAATTGGTCCAAGATTCGTGTCCGACGATTTCTTCTTTTTCACGCAAGACGCGGTCGCTCTCGGCTAAAAGCTTATTGAGCAAATCCTCATCGGTCGTCTCGTTACTTTCCTCGAGCATCGCCTGCATGGGAATATCCAAACCCCACTGCTCTTTGAGCACCTTCATTAACCCGGCCAAATCCCACTGCTCTTCGACGGTTTCGGCCGGCACGTACGAGCGGAACAACCTCGTAAAGTACCCGTGGCGCAATTCCTTCATTCCTTCAGCCACGTCGTTATTTTCCAAAATCTCGTTACGTAGCCGATAGATTTCCTGACGCTGATCGTTTTGGACATCGTCAAATTCCAAAAGCTGTTTACGGATGTCGTAGTTATGTCCTTCGACCTTGCGCTGCGCCGATTCAATCATGCGGCTGAGCATCTTCGATTCGATGGCCACGTCCTTTTCAAGCTTGAGCCTGTCGGCAATGGCGCGCATTCTGTCGCCGCCGAAAATGCGTAGGAGCTGATCTTCCATCGAAAGGTAGAAGACGGAACTTCCCGGGTCACCCTGACGTCCCGAACGTCCGCGCAGCTGATTGTCAATGCGGCGCGACTCATGGCGCTCACTACCGATGATGCGAAGCCCCCCGGCGGCCACTACCTCATCGTGCAACTTGAGCCAATCGGCCTTGACGGCATCGGAGCGCTTTTTCTTTTCTTCATCCGTCAGCTCATTATCAAAGTTAATTTCATCCAGGCGCTTGTTGATTCCGCCGCCCAAAACAATATCGGTACCGCGACCTGCCATGTTTGTCGCAATCGTCACGACACCGGGGCGTCCGGCCTCGAGAATGACCTGCGCTTCGCGTTCGTGCTGCTTGGCGTTTAGCACGTTGTGGTCAATGCCGAGTTTGTCGAGCATCTTGGAAAGGCGCTCGGAATTTTCAATAGAGGTCGTACCGACCAAAACCGGTTGATGGCGTGCATGGCAGGCCTGAATATCACGAATGATAGCCCGGTACTTTTCTTCTTCGGTCCTAAAGACTTTGTCTTGCTCGTCGACACGAATCATCTTACGGTGCGTAGGAATCACCACCGTTTCCAAACCGTAAATGTCCTGGAATTCGTAGGCTTCCGTGTCGGCCGTCCCCGTCATACCCGCAAGCTTCTTGTACATACGGAAATAGTTCTGGAACGTAATGGAGGCAAGGGTTTGGTTTTCCTGCTTAATCTCCACGCCTTCCTTGGCCTCGATGGCCTGATGCAGACCGTCGGACCAACGGCGACCGGGCATGAGGCGTCCCGTAAACTCGTCCACAATGACAATCTCGCCGTTTTGAACCACGTAGTGCTGGTCGCGATGGAAAAGCGTATGGGCGCGAAGCGAGGCAATCAAGTGGCTCATAATCATGATGTTTTGCGCCGAGTAAAGACTCGTGTTGTCTTTGATCATGCCGCGCTCAATCAAAATCTTTTCCACGTGCTCATGACCGGCATCCGATAGGTACACCTGATGCTGCTTTTCGTCGACCCAGTAGTCGCCCGGTCCCTTTTCTTCCTTCTGACGAATCAAAAGCGCCGGGATGTCGTTGACCTGACGGTACAGTTCCGTGCTGTCCTCAGCCGAGCCCGAGATAATGAGCGGCGTTCTCGCTTCATCGATCAAAATCGAGTCCACCTCGTCGACGATGGCATAAAAAAGACCCCGCTGACGGCGATGGCTCACTTCGTATTCCATATTGTCACGTAGGTAGTCAAACCCGAATTCGTTATTGGTACCGTACGTCACATCGGCCGCATAGGCCTTACGCTTACTTTCGGTATCCTGTACGGACGACAAAATCGTTCCGACTGTAAGACCCAGAAAGTTATAGACGTGCCCCATCCAGGCCGCATCACGCGAAGCCAGGTAATCGTTCACGGTCACAACGTGTACGCCTTTTCCGGCAATGGCGTTTAAATACACGGCCATGACAGCCGTTAAGGTCTTACCTTCCCCCGTGCGCATTTCGGCAATCTTGTTGTCGTTTAAAACCATCGCACCGATTAACTGCACATCGTAAGGACGCTGTCCGAGAACACGGAAACTCGCTTCCCGGGCAACGGCAAAGGCTTCCGGCAAGAGCTTTTCCAGTGTCTCGCCCTTGGCATAACGCGCACGGAACTCTTCGGTTTTTTGCGCAAGCTCCGCATCGGTCAATTTCTGAATCGCAGGCTCAAGCTTATTGATGAGCGCAACCTTGCGACGGTATTGCTTAATCAAACGCTCGTTACGGCTACCGAAAATCTTCGTCAGGAATGAATCAAACATACGGAAAATGAACCCTAAAAAATCGATTTGCAATCAGCAGGAACGGTACCTAACTTTTCTTCAAGCAAGGGCCGAATACAGAACGTGCATTATCGCACACGGCAATTCGGTTAGAAAGCGCAAAAAACCGTTAAACTGCGCCTGAGCTAGGCCTATGGACCGCGTCCGTTTCTATGTCGACAATTTCGAATAATTACCCCAAACGCCTCTCCGAGTATGCCCTCGGGGTAGCAGATGGTGCCGACACCTTAACTCAGGCCCTCGCGAACTCCAGGCGCGTTTTATCGATTCTCTCGCCGATTCTTCAAAGCGTTTGTCGCGGGCCGGATTGGACGAATATCTCCTGTGTGCGCGTGACCGATAAAAAAATTGTTTTGTTTGTCCCCAATGCGTTACAAAAGACAAAATTGCGACAGGTTTTGCCGCGCCTTGAGGCAGCCTTGCAGGAAAAAGGCTTCGTTCTTGCGCTTGATATCGTCGTAAGGCCGACCGTCAAGCCCCTTGACGTGGGAGTGGTCCCAAGCACGTCGCCGGCGCGCACCGGGACCCTGACCGGGGCCGAAAGCCTGGAAAAGGGCGCAAAAACTATACGCGATACGGCCTTGCGAAACGCACTCATGTCACTTGCGAAGACCTTGCGTCAGACCTCCTGAGAGACGATTTCCCAAGCGTCCTTTTCAGAAAGCACCGTGCGGAGCAGTCGGTTATTCAGTCCGTGCCCGGATTTGTAGGCGCTGTATTTGGCATAAAGGGGGAACCCTAGGACGTACAGATCCCCGATGGAATCTAGGAGCTTATGCTTGGCGAACTCATCTGGAGCTCTTAGGCCCTCGGGGTTAAGAATCGCATCCCCTTCGACGACAACGGCGTTTTCAAGCGATCCACCTAATGCCAGGCCCGCGGCATGCATTTTCTTGACGTCTTCGGCAAAACAAAACGTGCGTGCGTACGCAACCGCTTTGACGTAGTCATCGCTCTCGGAATGAAACGAGACGGTCTGGACGGTTTTGTCAATCACGGGATTATTAAAGGCAATCGTGAACTCGGCGGTAAAACCCTCAAAGGGCTCAAGCTTTGCCCACTTGTCGCCCTCGGTGACACGAACGGTCTTTCTGATGCGGCAAAAGCGACGCGGCGCGTCTTGCTCAACGATTCCGGCGCGTTCCATTAAGTCTGTGTATCCTAAGGCCGATCCGTCGAGAATCGGCGTTTCCGGAGCATTGACCTCAATGAGGGCGTTATCGACCGAAAGACCGCACAGCGCGCTCATTAAATGCTCGATTGTGGAAACGAACACCTTCCCTTCAAAGACAGCGGTTGCAAGACGCGTGTCATTGACGCGCGTGGCCTGAGCGAGAATCTCGACCGCCGGCGTGATGTCCGTACGACGAAAGCGAATTCCGAAATTTTCCGGCGCCGGCATAATCCGCATGCAGATTTCTTTTCCCGAATGCAGTCCGATGCCGTTTACCGTGGCCTCCGATGCCAACGTTTTTTGCTTGATCATCGACGGATACCCTTTACTTTTTCTCGCTGTTGTTGCGAATAAAGGTCGGCACATCAAAGGAAGACGAAGCGTGTCCGGCAGGGTTCTTCCAGAAGGGCTCGGCAACGGTTGTCGGCGTAGCAGAGATCGATTCGGTCGGCGCCGAGGGCGCTTGGTCGAACTGGGCCGGAGCGCCGGGGGCCTTGACATCAGCTTCGGCCTGAGGCTGCTCCACAGGCTCGGGAGTTGTCGTTGCTGCAACCGGTTTTGCCGTCCCGGCTGCCGCATTGTTGATGATAAAGGGCTTAAAAACAGTAGCGGCTCCTGCCTCCGATTCGGGCGTATCCAGACCCGTCGCCACCACCGTCACGCGAAGCTCTTCGCCCATGTCATTATCAAAGGCCGTACCGACAATCTGGATGGCGTCCTTACTGACGAAGTTCTTCATGATGGACATTACTTCGCGTACTTCGCTTTGCTTCATCGTTGCCGCCGAAGCCGTCACATACACAAGGAGTCCGCGGGCACCCTGCAAATTGGCACCTTCCAGAAGCGGACAGGTAATGGCCCGTTCGGCCGCTTCGTGCGCACGGTGATCGCCGGCCGCCGTGGCCGTTCCCATCATGGCCGTTCCGCGCGCTCCCATCACGGTCTTTAAGTCTTCAAAGTCCACGTTAATCAAGCCCGGTGTGTGGATAATTTCCGCAATACCGTTACACGCCTTGTAGAGCACGTCATCGGCCGCTGCAAAGCAGTCGAGCATCGTGGCATCTTCCCCGACCTCTTCTTCAAGTTTGTCGTTCAAAATGACAATGAGACTGTCGACCTTGTCTTTTAAGTTTTCAATGCCGGCCTGAGCTTGACGCATGCGGCGCATCCCCTCAAAACCGAAGGGTTTGGTCACAACGGCAATCGTTAAAATTCCGAGCTGTTTGGCAATCTCGGCAATAACCGGTGCGGCACCCGTTCCGGTTCCGCCGCCCATACCGGCTGTGATAAATAAAAGGTTGGTGCCCTCTAAGGCCTCGCGAATTTTTTCGCTGGCTTCCTGCGCGGCCATAGCACCGACCTCGGGGCGTGCACCGGCCCCGAGCCCCGTTTTCCCAAGCGGAATAATGATATCGGCTCGAGAGCGATTTAAGGCCTGCTGATCGGTGTTGGCAGCAATGAACGTGATGCCCTGCGCCTCATTGTCAATCATGTGCTCAACGGCATTTCCTCCGCCGCCGCCCACGCCGATGACTTTGATGACTGCGTTAAACATTTCGGGCTGATCATTAATAATCTGCAAAGACATCACATTTCCTTGTTCACGAAACTTGCGGCGCGTTCCGAAGACGCTTTTAATCGTTCGGAATCGACCGAATGAAAACAAACAGCGAGCAAACAATCGCGGTTTGCCGTTTCTGTCCCGATCGGGCAGAAGTTTTTGCAATTCTACACAAAAAGACCCGAGACCCTGATCCTAAAAAGCGCCCCGAAAGTGCGTCCGCGCCTTCTCTTTTGCGCCCTTTAAAAAAGCAGACCTTGGTGCGGATTGAACCAACCGATCGGCTTTTCTCCGTGCTCTACGAAAAACGCATTGGCTCGGGTAAAATGCCCGCATCCGACAAAGGGAGCCGGGGAGCGCCTTGCCGAAAGCGGAGACGGGTGATTGGCCTTTAAAATCAACGTGTCGCTGACAGCGTTTTCCCGAATCAGCGCTTCTTTTGCCTGTGCATGAGCCCCCCAAAGCATAAAAACCCGAGGGCGAGGTGTCCGCAGGAGCGCCGCCAAAAGAGATTCCGTGAGCGTCTGCCAACCGAAGGCACCGTGACTTGCTGGAACTCCGCACTCGACGGTTAAAACCGTATTAAGCAGCAAAACCCCCTGGCTAACCCAGTCCGTCAGATCTCCGTTTTCGCGCACGGGACAGCCAAATTCCCCGGCAATTTCTTTGAAGATATTTTTAAGACTCGGAGGTAACCGCTTTAACGACGGCGGCACGGAAAAGGCCATGCCGACGGCCTGCCCCGGCCCGTGGTACGGATCTTGTCCGAGAATGACAACGCGGGTAGCTTCGGGGGTGATTTCTCGCAACACGCGCAAGGGGTCGCTCGGGTAAATAGTGGCTCCGGCCAGTAAGCGCTCCTTGAGTCTTTGCGTGAGAACGTTGCCCGTAGGCGAGGAAAAAAAAGCCGTCAACGGTTCTTCCCACCCGGCCGAGTACGGGCCCCTGACAAAATCAAGGTTCTCTAATGCTCCTTGTTCTTTTTCGTGCGTCACACTCAATCCTTTGCGCCGGCAACGCCCTTGATGCACACCCGTACATGTTGATTGCCGAGGCTTTTAATTTTACGAAGAAAGAGCCTTCCCACTCCCTGACGAGAGACACTTTCAGGGTCTCGATACGCCGAGTTTGCTTTTTGCCGTTGCAAGAAGACGGACCTTTGCTATAATCCGCTTCCTCTTTCGGGGTGTAGCGCAGCCCGGTAGCGCGCCTGCTTTGGGAGCAGGATGTCGGGAGTTCGAATCTCTTCACCCCGACCATAGAGGTGGCGTGTGTCCCGGAACTGCCCGTAGCTCAGTTGGATAGAGCATCGGCCTTCTAAGCCGAGGGTCGCTGGTTCGAATCCTGCCGGGCAGGCCAGAAAAATTTAACGGTGGGTGTAGCTCAGTTGGTAGAGTCCCGGATTGTGATTCCGGTTGTCGTGGGTTCGAGTCCCATCTCCCACCCCAGTTTCAGCCCTCTCGGAGCCTTCTCCGGGAGGGTTTTTCTTTCTCGTCAGTCGCTGAAGTCCCCGTAGATGAGTCCGCGCAGGAACCCCATAATGCCGCTACGAGAGCGTTCGGTCCGATGTTCGCCGATTTCGCGATGCTTTTGAATCTGCGCTAAAACACCCATCACGGTGGCATCTTCCGGATCGGTTAAGGAAAAACGCGTGGAGCGAACCCGCAAGGGCTCCCCGATGCGAACCGGAAGACCGTAGGTTTTTCGAATCATGGCATCGAACCCGGGCATCTTGGCCATACCGCCCGTAATGACAACGCCGGCGGCAGCTCGTCCCAGCCAGTTATCCCGCAGCAGGTGCGTTCTTGCAATCTGCTCGATGATTTCCTGAGCTCTCGGCTTGATGATGCCGACGATTTCGCGGGCCGTAATCACGCGTTCGGTCCCCGTGGCATCGTGTGTGTAACGAATCTGCGTGAAAACATCATCAGGACGGTCGTCCAAGTGGCCGTATGTGAGCTTAATATCCTCAGCCGCATCGAGCGAGCAGCCGATTCCCGAGGCAATATCCCTGGATAGGTACCGCCCGCCCTTGGGATCGACGGCCGTGTACTGAATTTGATTGCCCCGATAGCAGGCGACATCGGCCGCGCCGTCCCCGAAATCAATCAAAATCACGCCGAGCTCTTTTTCCGTGGACGTCAGGCAACTTTCGGCGCTCGCCCACGGTTGCATCACGACATCGTCTAGGTCAAGCCCGGCCTTGCGGATGCATTTGGCGAGATTCACGGCAATGCTGTCCGACCCAATAGCCAAGTGCACGTGCGCCTTAAGAACCGTTCCTGCCATGCCGACCGGATCGGCAATCATCGTGTCATCATCGTCAATCGTGTACCCCTTGACCGAGTGCATAACCACCGTATCGGATTCGTGCTTTAAAGACGGATCGGTATCGGCGTCATGAATCTTCGGGTCGAAAACCATCGCAAGCTTTGTGGCTGCGGCCACATCCTCACGCGTAATCTCATCGCCCGAGAGCACGAGTTTTCCGATTTTATTGACGCAGTGGAGGTTTTTCCCCGTAAAAGCCGCCGTGACGTGGCTAATCGGGTAGCCGGAGGTTTCACTTGCTTCTTGGACAGCATGCCGAATCGATTCGACGGCGCTTTCAATATCTTGAATGCATCCGTCGACAACCCCCATAGAAGGCACCTTACCGATGCCAATCACATCGATTTGCTTGGGCACGCTGATGTCGGCAACGGCAACTTCGACCTTACTTGCGCCGATGTCGATTGCGACGACAACATTGTCCGATTGTATCCCTTCCATCCTAGCGCCCCTTCTGAGGATTCTCGTTACTTTCAAACTGCGAATTCGGCCAGCGCGCTGCAAAGGCATTCTCGTAACGCGCGTCGACAAAAGACGGGCATCCGCGCAGTGTCTCACACACCTGTTTGTAGTAATAATCCAAAACCAGTTGCATTCGCTCGAAAACCGCATCGGAACTGACGGCTCGTCCGAGCTCGATGCGTAACGCCGTACCGCGCGGCATTGTAAGAGTGACGGTCCAACTGCCGCGATAGGAAACAGCAACGGACTGAACGCGAGCGCGCGCCTTCGCGGCAATTTCCTCAAAGCGCTTTAAAAACCGAATCGCCTCCGGAGCATACTCGACGGTATCGGCCAAAACAAGCGGCAACAACGCCGTTTTACCGCCCTCCTCAACTAGAGGCATAAAAACGATGCCTTCCCGGGAAACAAGTCGCCCGTCTTCCCAGCGCGCCACGGGGTCTAACCGCGTGACCGTCACGCTGATTGAGTCGGGCCAAACACGCGCAACCGTTGCGGACTTGACCCACGTCAGGCGTTCGACAGCCTGCTTGATAGCGTCCAAGTCCTGTGAGAAAAATCCTCCCGTTAATTCGGCCTGAACCGCTCGGCGCACATCGGCCACAGCCCGAGCGTCGGACTCTCCTGTGACAACGAGTTCGCGAATCTCGAGCGTCGTGCGGCTGATGCTGACAATCACAACCAGCACCCCCGCAAGGACTGCAAGACCCCCGAGACAGATTGCAATAAGGCGTCGATTAATCTTCACACGTTTTTGCCGATTTCAAAACTGCGTTTTCCCGGTCAAGCGCAGCCGTATCCAGAACTCGTAACACAAGGTCTTCGTAACTTAACCCGACGGCGCGGGCAGCCATCGGAACAAGCGAATGCGGCGTCATGCCAGGACTCGTATTAAGCTCCAAGAGCACAAAGGAGCCGTCCTCACGCATCATCACGTCAATGCGTCCCCAGCCACGTGCACCGAGCACGGCAAAGGCCTTTTCCGAAGCCGCAGCAACCTGACGTGCCGCACAGGGTGCAAGCTCGGCCGGGCACACGTAGCGCACGGCATTCCCCCAGTACTTGTTTTTGTAATCGTAGTCGCCTTCGGGCGCCTGGATATCGATAATCGGAAGGGCTTTGCCGTCCAAAATCGACACGGTCAACTCCGAACCGTAGATACGCTCTTCAACGAGAACGTCCGTATCGAATTTAAGTGCTTCTCCTAGAGCCTGACGCATGTCTTCAATCCCGGCCTTATGAAGGCGTATGACGCCGATTGAGGACCCTTCGCGCGATGGCTTGACGACGACGTCGCCCCCGAGGGTCTTTAAAACATCGCTGGCATCGGAGGTGCTTGTGACAACCTGTCCGCGCGCCACCGGAAGACCGGCGTTTGCCCAAAGCGCACGAGTAGCCACCTTGTCGATAGCCACGGCACTCGCCTGAACACCGGCGCCTGTATACGGAATCTGTAGGTATTCCAAAACACCTTGAATCGTTCCGTCTTCGCCGAACCGACCGTGAAGCGCAATGTAGGCGCGATCGAACTTTTCCGTAACCAGTCGCCCTAAGCCCTCGGCAGGATCGAGGGCCACGGCGTCCACGCCGCGCGCCTGCAATGCTTTTAAAACACCCGAGCCGCTCATGAGAGAAATTTCACGCTCGGAACTCACGCCGCCCATTAAAACGGCCACGCGTCCGTATTTTGTTTTGTTATCCGTCATTTGGACTCCTTAACGAGCATCGCCGGAACGCGACCGATCGATCCCGCACCGATGGTTAACACCACGTCGCCGTCCCGAACCATCTTACGGACGGCCGCCGGAACATCTTCAATCCGCGGGCAGAAAATCAGATTGTTTTGTCCGCGAAGCCGCACGGCGTGCGCCAGAGCCCGACCGTCGGCACCGACAAGAGGCGCTTCACCTGCCGGATACACATCGGCCAAAACAACGGCATCGGCCTGGCATAAAAGACTGACAAAGTCCTCAAAACAATCACGCGTGCGGGTGTAGCGATGCGGCTGGAACACAACCAACAGATGTTTTTCGGGCCAGGCCGTGTGCACGGCGGCAATCGTCGCTTCGATTTCATGCGGATGGTGACCATAGTCGTCAACGAGGGTAAAAGACCCCGTCTTTTGACCGTCTGCGTTGCGAATGGGTAATTCCCCGTACTGCGCAAAGCGCCGGCCGACGCCGGTAAATTCGGACAGCCCCTTGACGATAGCCTCGTCGTCAATCCCGACGAGCGTTGCAACGGCAACGGCAGCAAGCGAGTTGGTAACGTTGTGGAGTCCCGGAAGATTAAGCACCACCGGAAGCGGAGCGTGCCCGGGACGCAAAATCGTATAGGCCGTCCGCGTTCCTTCGCTTCGAATATCAATGGCCCGCACTTCAGCCACCTCGGAAAGGCCATATCCGATGATGCGCCGCGTCACGCGCGGGATAATCGAGCGCACGTTCTCATCGTCCACACACAGCACGGCCACGCCGTAAAACGGCAGACGCGAGAGAAACTCTACGAATGCGTCCTTAAGTTTATTAAAGTCATGGCCGTACGTATCCATATGATCGTGATCGATATTGGTCACAACCGACAAAACGGGCGTCAGGTTTAAAAACGACGCATCGGATTCATCGGCTTCGGCCACGAGAAACTCTCCGGCCCCGAGCCTGGCATTAACACCCGAACTATTTAAGCGTCCGCCGATGACATACGTCGGATCTAAACCTCCGGCCGCAAGAAGCGTTGCTGTAAGCGACGTTGTCGTCGTTTTGCCGTGGGCTCCTGCAATCGCAATGCCGCGGCGAAGACGCATGAGCTCGGCAAGCATGACAGCACGAGGCACCACGGGAAGCTTACGCGCCTTAGCGACAACCACTTCCGGGTTATCGGGTCTAATGGCCGAACTGACGACGACGGCATCGGCCCCTTCGATGTTTTCGGGCCTGTGGCCGATATAGACTTTAGCCCCGAGCGCCGTTAAGTGATCGGTGACGGAGCTGCGGGCAATATCCGATCCGCTCACGACGTAACCCAAGTTCAACAGCACCTCGGCAATCCCGCACATTCCCGAGCCGCCGATTCCGACAAAATGCAAATGCTTGACAACAAACTTCATAGAAAATTCAAATTTATCAATCGTTCCGTTAATAGGGGCGTTCTTTTAAGTCGCTGACCTGTTCGATTATATCGGCGACGGCCTGAGCGGCATGCGGGCGGCAAAGATGCCGGGCATGGGAGGCCATATCCAAAATCTTGTCTCGTTTAAGCGTCATGAGCGTTCCGAACAAGTGCTCGGGCGTGAACTGCGGCTGCTCGACCATGATAGCCGCGCCGTTTCCCTGCATGTAGCGCGCATTTCCGAGCTGATGCGAGGTCGTGCCGACCACAAAAGGCACCAAAATACTTGCCGCGCCTGCGGCACAAAGCTCGGCAACGCTTGCGGCGCCTGCCCGGCAAATCACAAGATCGCTCTCGCGATAGGCAGAGGCCATATCGTCGATAAAGCCCACAACTTGAGCCTTGACTCCGAGTTCCTTGTAGCGAGCCGTGACCGAATCGATCCAGCGCGCACCGCACTGATGGAGCACCGTCGGTCGCTTTTCGGGATCGAAAAAGGAAAGCGCCTTCGGAACCGTTTCGTTTAAAACCTGGGCGCCGAGACTACCGCCGAAAACAAGAAGCTTAAAAGGACCCTCACGCCCTTGCAATCGAATCTCGGGCGCTTCGATTGCCTCGATATCGGCCCGAACGGGGTTACCGGTAATCTTTCCGCGGACACCGGCAAGCGACCGGGCACTTCCGGCAAATCCGCAGGCCACGCCCCAGGCGTCTTTTAAAATCATTTTGGTCGACAAGAGGACATCGGCATCACAATTCATCAAGACGGGCTTGATATGATTGACCCTCGCTCCTTCGTTGACGGGAACGGCAATGTAGCCGCCCGTTGTAAAAAACACATCGGGCTTTAACTTGCGCACGATGGAGCGACACCGCCGCCCCGAAAGCAAAAGCTTAATGCCGCCTGTGATGAGCCCGCTAAGGCCGTGCCCGCGCACACCTTGAAAATTAAGGCCGATAAAATCAATACCGTCTTTAGCCACGAGGGGGCCTTCCATGCCCTTTTGTGTGCCGATCCACGTCACACGCCATCCGCGTTTTTTCATTTCACGCGCAACAGCCAGACCCGGCATCACGTGCCCGCCTGTGCCCGCTGCTGCAATCAGTAAGTGTTTGCCTGACAATTTAAACTCTCCCGCCGCGCATCAAAATGCGATTTTCTCGATCCACGCGTAACAAAAGCGCAACGGCGGCTATTGTAGCGATTAGCGAAGAGCCGCCGTAACTGACAAAGGGGAGCGTCAGCCCTTTTGTCGGGAACATTCCGGTAGCCACCCCGAGGTTAATAATGGCCTGAAAGCCGATCCAGATGCCGACCCCTTCGGCAACAAGCCCCGGGAAGACACGGTCTAACTTAATGGACTGACGGCCGATGGCAAAGGCCCGACGCACGAAAAAGTAAAACGCAACGACAACGACCACAACACCGACAAAGCCGAGTTCTTCCCCGATGACAGCCATAATAAAGTCCGTATGCGATTCCGGTAGATAGTGGAGCTTTTCAATCGACGCACCGAGTCCGACTCCAAACCATTCGCCCCGCCCAAACGCAATGAGCGAATGGCTGAGCTGATAGCCCTTACCGTAGGCATGACCCCAAACGTCCCAGTACGAAATCATGCGCTCTAAGCGCCAGGGCGAAAGGTAAATCATCAAAAATCCGATAGCAATGGCCAAAATGAGAACGGCAGTAAAAATCTTGCTGTCCAGCCCCCCTAAAAAGAGCACGCCCATGGCAATGGCAATAATGACTGCCGTCGCTCCCAAGTCCGGTTGTACACCGATAAGGCCTGAAATCACGGCCATTACGACGAACATGGGCGCCAAGCCCTTGGTGACCGAATGCATGTACTCTTGCCGCTTGACGGTAAAGGCAGCCGCCCCGATTAAAACGGCGAACTTAACGAACTCAGTTACCTGAAAATTCATCGGACCGAGAGCAATCCAACGTCGTGCTCCGTTCACGGAGCGTCCGATTCCCGGAATGAGCACGACAATCAAAAGAAAAATTGCAAAGCCGGCTAAATACGGAGCAATGCGCATCCAGACACGCATCGGAGTACGGTAGACGACAAAGCCTGCCATTAAACCGATGACGATGTTAATGAGTTGCCGAATGAGAAAGTGATACGGAGCCGTGTGGTACTTGGGACTGTCGGAAAAGGAAATCGTCGCCGAGTACACCATCAGCACCCCTAAGCACAAAAGAAAGGCCGTGACGCAAAGAATTCCCAAGTCCATGCCGTCGGGCCGGACGCGGCGCGAGCTTTTTCCACCCAAAAGTCTCGTCTGAGTCCCGGTCCAAATCGGGGATTTAGCTGGGGTGTCTTTCTTAAGGCCGAACACGGTTAGTCTGCCTGTTCTCGGGCGGCAATCTCCTTAGCACGCGCAACAAAACGCGCGGAGCGCTCCGCGTAATTTTTAAACATATCCCAGCTGGCGCACGCAGGACTCAGTAGAACCGCATCCCCTTCACGGGAAGCGGCATAGGCCATATCAACGGCTTTTTCAAAATCAAAACCGGCACTTGCCACCGGGACTTTCAGGCCCTCCAAAACCGGCGCAATCCGGTCGGCATCGCGCCCGATTAACACCACAAAACGCGCGTGGTCGGCAACGGATTTGGCAATATCGGAAAAGTCCTGGCCCTTGGAGTCGCCCCCCAAAATAAGCGAACACTTTTGGCCCGTGGCGCCGAGCCCTTCTAAGGCTGCACATGTCGCGCCGACGTTCGTGCCCTTGGAGTCATCGATAAATTCCACTCCCGAGGTGGTCTTTAACACAAACTCAACGCGGTGGGGTTCGCCGGCAAACGTTGTCAGTGTCTGTAGTGCCGCCGAAAGCGGGATTCCCACGGCTTCCGTTAAAGCAATTGCCGCAAGGGCATTCATCGCGTTGTGCTGGCCGCGAATCTTCAGCGACGAAACCGGCATTAAAAGACGCTTTTGCACGGGCTCGGGCGATAAAAGAAGACTGCGACGGCGGCTTCCTGTGTCCTTGACATACGGAATGCCCGAAAGCCAAACAAGTCCGGAATCCTTTGTTAAACCGTATTGACCGGGAGTTGTCGGGTCGGATGCGCCGAACGTGCGAATGTCAGCGCCTTCGGTTGCGGCGCGCATACTGGCAGCATCATCGCGATTTAAAACGCGGACAGTCGCTTCGGAAAAAATGCGGCGTTTGGCCGCTTCGTATTCGCCCATCGAGCCGTGCCAATCCACGTGGTCCTGCGTGAGGTTCAAAAACGCCGCCGCATCACAATGAAGACTAGTTGTCGTCGCAAGTTGAAAACTCGATAACTCCAAGACCCAAAAATCCGGAAGCTTTCCGGCCTCAAGCAGACGGTCCAATTCGGAGACCGCATTCAGTCCGATATTTCCTGCCGTGCAAACCGTGCAATTCGCTTGACGAACCATCAGTCCCGTCAGACGCGTTGTCGTCGTCTTGCCGTTGGTACCCGTTACGGCTACAACCTTCGGGCGATAGCCCTGCGTTTTATTTAAGTGCACAAGCTCGCGTGCAAAAAGTTCGATTTCTCCGAGAACGTCAATGCCCGATGCGCGGGCTTTATCAACAAGGGACGAGACCGCCGAATGCTCGGGTGAAAGCCCCGGACTTAAAACAAGGGCATCACACCCGGCTAGAAGGTCATCGGGCAAGGTGCCGCCCGTAAACGGCACATCGGGAAATTCCGCCCTAAATTCCGCCAAAGATGAAGGGCTTTCCCGCGTATCGGCAAGCGCCGCAATCCAGCCGCGACGCTTTAAAAACCGCACGGAAGCAATCCCCGATGCTCCGCACCCTAAAACCAAAGCCTTGCTCATACTCTTTTTTGCCTTTACCGAATCTTTAATGTCGAAAGCCCGATTAAAACCAAAATAAACGTGATAATCCAAAAACGAACGACAACTTGCGTTTCCTTCCAGCCTTTTAGTTCAAAGTGATGGTGAATCGGGGCCATGAGGAAGACGCGTTTCCCGTGAGAAAACCGGAAATACGTCGTTTGAATAATCACCGAAAGTGTCTCGACGACGAAAATGCCGCCCATCACCGCCAAAACGATTTCCTGACGCGTAATGACGGCAACGGTCCCGAGGCACCCGCCCAAAGCCAGAGCTCCCACGTCTCCCATAAAGACTTCAGCCGGATACGTGTTAAACCACAAAAACGCCAGGCCCGCACCGGCAAGCGCTGCACAGACCACCACAAGCTCCCCGGCACCCGGAATGTACGGAAAAAAGAGGTACCCCGAAAAGTCCGGACGTCCGACCACATAAGCAAAGATTCCCAACGCGGAGCCGACCATCACACAGGGCAAAATCGCCAGACCGTCCAAACCGTCCGTGAGGTTAACGGCGTTGGAGGTACCGACAATGACAAAGTACGTGAGGATGATAAAGCCCCAAATTCCGAAGGGAATGGCCACCTCTTTGAAAAAAGGCACCATAAAGTCCAACTTCGAGAGCTCGTTCATGGAAAAGCCGCCCTGGACCCACTGTGCAAGGGCGCTCCAGATCTCGGCATTACTCGGCATCGAGACGGCAAACGCCAGATACACGGCCGCCGAAAAGCCCACCAGACTTTGCCAAGCGAATTTTTCCTTGGCGCTCATGCCGTTCGGGTCGTGGTGGACCACTTTGCGGTAATCATCAAACCAACCGATTAGACCATAACAAAGCGTCACGAAAAGCACAATCCACACAAAGCGGTTCGAAAGGTCCATCCACAGAAGCGTTGAAATCCCGATACTCACGAGAATCAGCACGCCTCCCATCGTCGGCGTTCCGTTTTTAGCCAAATGCGTTTGGGGGCCGCACGTGCGCACGGCCTGCCCGATTCGCATGGCGTGCAAACGCCGAATCACCCAGGGAGCCGCCCCGAATCCGATGACCATGGCCGTTAAGGCCGCCATCAGAGCACGCAAACTCAAATAATTAAAAACACCGAAGGCTCTCACAGACTCGGAAAGCCACTGAAACACACTTAAAAGCATCCGTTTAACTTCCTTTCTTCAGATCGATTGTCACGGCTCGTACAACCGCATCTAACCCCACGCTGTGACTCGCTTTAATAAGGACTGTGCACGGGGTTTGTATCGCCTCTTGCACCGCGCGAGTCAGAGCCTCGCGCGTTGCATAAAAGTGCGCCGCATCGCCGGCAGCTCCCATCGCGTCTTTCATGGGCTTTCCGGTCAAATAAAGCGCATCGATACCCTTATCTTTGGCGTAGCGCAACACTTCTTCGTGATAATCTCGGCTTTTGTCCCCAAGCTCGCCCATTTCTCCTGCGACTAAAATGTGCGGAGAGGGCATTGTAGCGAGCACATCGATGGCCGAGCGCATACTGTCGGGATTGGCGTTATAAGACTCATCGATTAAAAGGGCTCCGCTTTCAAAGCGGTGAATCTTCCCGCGCCCGTCAAGGGCCGTAAAGGAAGTAAGTCCGCACGCAATGTCCTCAAGCGGAACGCCGGCTGCCAGAGAGGCTGCCGCGGCAGCGGCTGCATCATGCACGGCGTGCTCGCCTGCCATAGAAAAGGCAAACCGCGTCACGCCCAAGGGCGTCGTGAGCACAAGGTCACCTCTCTCGCGCACGGCTTGAACATCGGCCGCGCTTTCTCCGGCCGAATACGTCAACACCCGGCATCCGCGCGCCCGAGCAAAATCGGCCCAAATCCGATAACACGAATCGGTAATCGGCAAAACTGCACACCCGGTTTCGGGAAGCGCCACAAGTGCCATCGCGTTTTCCCGGGCCGAGCCCTCAACGCCGTCGATATAGGCCTGATGTTCACGCTGCGCGTTCGTGATGACGACAACAGTCGGGGCAATCCAACTGGCAAGTTGCGCCATCTCGCCTGCGTGATTCATTCCCGCCTCGATGACGGCAATTCGAGTTCTCTCGGTTAATTCCAAGAGCATGCGCGGCACGCCGACATTGTTATTAAGATTCCCGCGTGTACAAAACGAGGCATCGCCTGCGTAGGAAAAAAGGACGGCCCCCACCATCTGCGTTGTCGTGGTTTTGCCGTTCGATCCGACAACGGCAATTACAGGAAGCGAAAACCGGTGCCTCCAAAAGCGCGCCAGTCGCCCGTAAGCCTCGTCCGTATCGTTCACAATTAATTCCGGACACGCGGCTCCCACGGAGCGATTTAAAACCAGAGCACCGGCCCCGGCTTTTTCAGCCGCAAGTGCATAGTCGTGCCCGTCGAATTTTTCGCCCACAAGAGCGACGAAAACCTGCCCTTTCGCAACGGCACGGCTGTCGGTTGTAATCGAAGGAAACGTTTGACGCGTGCTCCCTTTAAGGGCGACAAGGTCGTCCTTAAGGGCCTGACAAAGCTCGCTTAATGTCCAGTGTTGGTTCGTCGTTGGCTCGTGCATGGCTTCTTCTATGACGTTAACTTTTCTCGAACGAAACGCTCATTGGCTGCTTCCCGGACCGTTTCAGCGTCGCTAAAGTGGTGCCGGACACCGGCAATTTCCTGATAGTCCTCGTGCCCCTTACCGGCAACAAGGATAATGTCCTCGGGTAACGCCTTACAAAAGGTCTCGATAATCGCTTCACGGCGATTGAGAATCACGACGGGCGCCGGATTTTTCATGCCCGCACACACATCAGAGGCAATTTGCGCCGGATTCTCCGAACGCGGATTGTCACTTGTGACCACCACGCAGTCGGCATTTTGTTCGGCAACTCTTCCCATCTCCGGGCGTTTGCCGTGATCGCGATCACCGCCGGCCCCGACAAGAATCCACAGACGTCCGCCCCGCTCGCGCGCCGTCGGGCGAAGAGCGGCTAAGGCTTTTTCAATCGCATCGGGTGTGTGGCAGTAATCGACAACGGCAAGCGGCATCCCCGGACGAGAAAAGACCTGTAGGCGCCCGGCCGGGGGACGCAATTGGGCCAAGTTTTCAAAAACCGCTTCGGGAGCAAATCCGGCTGTCAGAGCAACCCCCGCAACCGCCAGTAGGTTATAGACATTAAATAGCCCGAGAACTTTAGCGTGCAACTCATAGGTTTTTCCGTCCCAGAGCACTTCAAAACACATGCCCGATTCGCTCGAACGAACGCATCGCGCCGCAAGGCGCTTGACGGGTAGCTCTGTAAGGTCCGCTTCCGGTGTGACGCCCTCGATGAAATAACCGACTGTCGTAACAGATCTCTCGCACGTTTTTTTCGCAAGACATCTGCCGAAGGCATCATCGAGATTGATGACGGCATTTTTAAGCTCCGGCCAATCAAAAAGAATTGCCTTGGCCTTCCCGTACGCCTCAAAGGTCTTGTGGTAATCCAAGTGATCGCGCGTTAAGTTCGTAAAGACCGCCGTCTTAAAAGACACCCCCGAAAGGCGCCCCCGCACAAGACCGATGGAACTCGCTTCAATCGCAAAGGCCTTAGCACCCGCTTCCTTTAAGTCATACAAGAGCCCTTGAGTACTCACGGCATCGGGCGTTGTTAAGGCTGGCGCCTTAAAGGACGACCCGAGGAAAAACGTTCCGATGGTCCCGATGGCTGCGCACGGCATCGAAAGCTTTGTTAAAAGCGCCGCACACCAATGGCTGATACTCGTCTTTCCGTTTGTTCCCGTAACGGCCGTTCCGTAAAGAGAGGCTGACGGATTGCGGTAAAAGTCCGAGGCAATCGTCCCTAAGCGGCTTCGAAGATCTTTGACCTCAAGCACTTCGATTTCACTCGGAGCAAGAGGCCGTTTGCGCTCTTCGGTTAAAACCGCACGGGCCCCGAGCGCGGCGGCTACAGGCACAAACCGTAGTCCGTCGGTCTTTTCGCCTTTTAACGCAACAAAAACGTCGCCTGAGGCGACATCGCGAGAATCAATCCGCAAATGAGCTCCTGCACCGCATCGTGCGTGGAGCCAGTGAGCGACCGCCGATCGTTCTTTAAAAACTTCCTTCATGCCGAATACCCCGAATTGAGATTCCGGGCCCCGCCACGTAGTCCGGCGCATCGGGATTGACACCGATCAGGCGCAACGCCCCGGCCATCACTTCGTTAAAGACGGGCGCCGCAACCGTGCCGCCGAAATAGCTCCCGCGTGTCGGCTCATCGATCATAACGGCAACAATAAGGCGCGGGTGACTCGCCGGAGCCATACCGATAAAGCTTCCGACCGCGAGCTTATCAACGTATTTGCCGTCGCGTAATTTATTGGCCGTACCGGTCTTACCGGCTACCGTGTAGCCCTGCACGTTAACACGCTGAGCCGTGCCGCCTTGTAAAACCGTGTTACTCATCATGGTCCGCATTTGACGCGCCACTTCCGGACGGAAAACCTGCTGACCGACGGCTTCTCGCGGACTCTTTTTAAAAGTCAAATCAATCACGTCTCCGTTACGCGCCAAGGCCGTGTAGGCCCGCACAAGCTGCATAAGCGAGACCGAAATCCCGTAGCCGTACGAAATCGTGGCTTTTTCCACAGGGCGCCACAGATTGCCGCGGCGAAGCTTTCCGCGAATCGCACCGGGGAAATGCACATTGGGAACCTTACCGAACCCCAAGGCATCGTACGTAGCCCACAAGTCTTCGCTATTAATTTCCAGAGCAATCTTGCAGGTGCCGATATTGGATGACTTCGAAACGATTTGGCTCACGGTCAGCATGCCGTAGTTGTGGGTATCGGAAATACTCCTATCGCCGATATTCAAAATCCCGGGACCCGTTTCCACCAGCGTATCGGGGCGAACAATCCCCAGGTCCAAGGCCTTGGCAATCGCAAAAGGCTTCATCGTGCTCCCGGGCTCGAACATGTCGGTCAAAACCCGGTTACGCACGTTTTCAATCCGAAGATCCTTGCGCTGGTTAGGGTCATAAGTCGGCCAGTTATTCATCGCCAGGATTTCGCCCGTGTGCACATCGGCCACAACAACAGCCCCGGCCTTGGCGCGGGCATCTTCCACGGCGCGGCGCACAGCCTTGTAGGCGATGTATTGCAAGCGCGAATCAATCGAAAGCACCACGTCGCGTCCGCGTGTGGCCTCTTTAAGCCAAGCGCTGTCGATACGCTGTCCCAAGCGATCGCGAATCACATAACGCATGCCTTTTTGGCCGGAAAGTGTCTCTTCACACGCAAGCTCTACGCCCTCTCGCCCGTGATTATCGGTATCGGTGTAGCCCACGACATGCGCCGAGACCTCGCCGTCCGGGTAGTTGCGCTTGGCTTCGTCTTCATCATAAACGCCCGGAATGCGCAGGTCAGCAATCTTTTGCGCGGTTTCTAAGTCAACCTTTCGGGCCAGGTACACGAAGGTGCTTTCTTTTTTGCTTGTGAGCTTACCTAAAAGGGTCGATGTCGGCACCTCAAGGAGCGATGCCAATTCCTTTAACTGCCCCTTGTCGGCTCCGAGTGTCTCGAAGGGAATCGCCCAAATACTTTTGGCCGGAATCGAACTGGCAAGAACAACGCCGTTTCGGTCGAGAATCCGTCCGCGTTGCGCCGGAACGGAAATCGTGCGTGCGTAGCGCTCCTCGCCTTTCTTTTGCAAAAACTCGGTTTGAATCCCGCACTGCAAGTAGGCCGCCCGACACATCACGATTCCGAAGACCGCCGTCATCAGGCAAAAGAGTTGCCGGCTGCGTTTCGGAGAAATCTGTACGCCGAGCATCGAATCGATACCCGAGCTTTCATTGCGACGCGGCGTGCTGTCAGCGCGCAAGATTGCAAGCGCCTTCGCGTGAACTTTATGCCATATCCACGTTAGGTCCACGCGTTTCATTTGTGCACCTCAAGGCGAATGTGACCGAGTTTGGAGGCGGGAACCTGAATCATGACCGTATTGGTGACGTCGGCATTCACGTATCCGAGATCTCCGGCTCGTGCGATGACGTATTTGGGCAGGGCAGCTTTCGAAAGATCGAGAGCCAATTGACTGGCCTCATCCGTAAGGGCGTGATGCACACGCTCGGCCCGCTCTTTTTCCGCCGTAAGCGTGCGCACTTCGTATTGCATCCGAACAAGCGCAAAGCAACTAAAAAGGAGAACAAAGCCGCTTGCCACCGTAACGACGGTCAAAACGCGATCGGATATTTGCGTGAGGCTAAAGCGCATGGCCTTCTCCCTCGCGCCAAGATTCCTCGGTGCGCGTTGCTACCCGCAAGACGGCACTACGGGAGCGCGCATTTTCTTGAATTTCCTCACGACCGGGAAAAATTCGCTTGCACGCCCTCCATAGAGGAGGCGGAAGATCACACTCCGGAAGCACCAGACGAGGATCGACTTGCGGGTGTAGGCCGGACGCAAAAAAACGCTTGACGATTCGGTCCTCGAGCGAGTGAAACGCAATGACCACCAAGCGACCACCCGGAGCGAGCAAGCTTCCGGCGGCATTTAAAGCACACCGCAGCTCGCCGAACTCATCGTTTACGGCAATTCGAATGGCCTGAAACGTGCGTGTGGCCGGGTGCTGAGCCCCGTCACGCAGACTTCTCGGGATGGTCTTTTCCACAAGGCGAGCAAGGGAAGCCGTCGTGCGAATCGGTCCGGTTTCTTGCGCTTTGACAATCGCTTTGGCAATGGCTTTGGCATACCGCTCTTCGCCGTACTCACGTAACACGGTTTGGATGCGCGATTCATCTGCGGCCATAAGCCACTCGGAGGCCGTCGGTCCTGTCCCCTGATCCATGCGCATATCCAAAGGTCCGTCGGCGCGAAATGAAAATCCGCGTCTCGGATCGTCGATTTGCGGACTACTGATGCCCAAATCCATCAAAATGCCGTCGACTTTTTCAATTCCGTAGGAAGAGAGGACCTCTTTCATGCGGGAAAAGGGCGAGGCAATCATCGTAAAACGGGGGTCGACCACGTTTTGAGCATACGCCACGGCCTCCTTGTCGCGATCTAAGGCAAAAAGACGGGCCTTCGGACTTAATGCATTTAACAGGAGCCGTGTATGACCGCCCCGGCCGAATGTGGCATCGACATAAAGGCCGTCACGATTGCCGATAAGAGCCGCCGGAACGTCACGAGCCAAAACGGGTACGTGTGTCAGGGGTCCCTGTGAGTCGCTTAAAACGCTCATCATCACCCCCTAAAATCGAAAGCTTTCGGCGGCCTCGCCGAATCCTTTTTCAAGCCCGCTCTTTTCTTGTTCCAAAAGACGCGTGCTATCCCAAATTTCCAAGTGGTCGCCTAAGCCCACAAGTGCGACCTTGCGCGTTAATGCACACAGAGTTCTTAACTCACTTGGAATCAAAATACGACCGACGGCATCGATTTGAAGATCGACAGCACTACCGAGAACGATTCTTTGAAAGACACGCGAGGCGTACGGCAAGGCCGTTAGAGCTGCTTTTTTTTCTTCCCAAAGCGCTCTCGGATACAACAGCACACAGCCGTCCGGGTGGCGCGTCAGCGTCACATCGGAAACCTTGAAAGCCTCGCGGTGCCGTGCGGGGATTCCGATACGGCCGCGAGAATCAAGCGTCAGTAACGATGTTCCTTGGAACACGTCCGATTCCTCTGTGCGGATTAAAGGCAAACGATACGAAGGGAAACCACTTTTTCCCACTTTTCTACCGAACTCTACCACATTCTGCCCAGCTCGGCGAATCCGGGAATAAATAAAATTTCTTCTTTTAAATCAGTGAATTTACCTTTGACTTCCCTGTCAGAACTCCAATTCGCCGGCCGGAACTCCGAGTAATTTTTCACGAGAATGCACATAGTCGGGAAGAACTTCTTGCACGTCTTGCCAAAACCGAGTCGAGTGGTCCATGTGTTTGATGTGCGTGAGTTCATGCACGACAACGTAATCGATCACATCATCGGGAAAGAAAATCAGGCGCCAACACAGGCGAATCGAGCGATCTACTGAGCAACTTCCCCACCTCGCGTGTGTATTCGAAAGGCGCCAGGAGCGCGGCGTAAGGCCCGTTTTGGCGATCCAATACCTCATGCGCTCGCCGATGACGTTTTGAGCCTGACTGACAAGCCACGCCAGTGCGGCCTCGCGAATGCGACTTGATTCGGCTGTCGGGGGAAGTGCGAGGGCCAAGGTCTTTCCGTCGGTAAGTAGTCCCGTCTTAGGCACTCCGAGCACGCTTAGGCTAAGGCGCGAGCCGCGATACGGAATCAGACCTCCGTTTTCAAAGCGCATCGCACCGATGCCTTCCCGTTCACGCCATGCGGCGCGCTCAGCAAGTTTCTTTTCAATCCAACCGCGCTTTTGGGTCACGATGCGGTCGATTTCCGTCTGACTGACATAGCGCGGAGCCGAGACTTCTAAGCCTGCCGGTCCGATGCGTAGCCCGATCGAGCGACGTCGCACGCGCTTGAGGACATAAGGAATTTGAGGCGTAAGCGTCAGTAGCGCGTTGCCTTCGCTTCGGGAAGAAGGTGTCGACGGAGCCTTGTTGTCGGTCGCGTCAAAAAGCGAGAGTTGCTCAGGTGCCGGATGCGTCATAGAACCGAGGGTTTCCGATACGGCGCACTTCTTCTTCAATCCAAGCGCTCGCCAGGTGATTGACTTCGTTAAAGTCTCTATCCTGCGTATCGATGGCCGGACCGATGGAAACGATAATTTTACCCGGCGTCTTTTCCAGGGCGTTTTTAGCCCAGAATTCGCCGGAATTGACAGCAATCGGAAGCACGCGCGCCTTTTGACGAACGGCAAATCGAGCACCGCCCGTCTTAAAGGTACTTTCCGCCCCGGGCGCTACACGCGTGCCTTCCGGGAAAATGCCGATCCACCAACCGGCATTTAAAAGGCGTGCACCTGCGCGCATAATCTGCTCGAAGGCAAGTCGACCGTTTTTGCGGTCAATCGGAATCATTTTCATGGACTTGGCTGCCCAGCCGAAAAACGGAATCCAGTGCAACGACTCCTTGTACACATAGGCAATGTACCCGGGAATGTACGCCGGAAGAAAAAGCGTTTCCCAAGCCGATTGGTGCTTGCAAAAAATCACGACGCGCTCGCCGGTCGCGGGAACGTTATCAAGTCCCCGTACCTCAAAATCCAAGCCGCAAATGACCCGTGCGCACTGCACGGCAAAGCGCATGTAAGGCCGCTCGAAAACGTCGTAGCGCCACTTGGTGCTCGTTACGGGCCACGTGAAAAGACAACCGATGCCGACGGGAACGACCGCAATCAGTAGAAGCGCGTAATAAAGAAGCGAACGCAAAAGGCGCATACGACAATGCCTCTAGTTAGCCAGATGCGAGAGTTCGGCCACACTGTTCATGAGCACATTCAGGCGCTTTAACAGGGCCTGACGGTTGGCTCGAACAGCCGAATCTTCGGCATTGACCATCACATCGGCAAAGAAGCGATCGACAGGGACTTTTAGGGGCGTAAGCGATGCGAGCATCCCTTCGTAGCCGCTGTTTTCATACAAAAGACGTGCTACGGGTTCGTGCTCGCAAAGGGCCTTATAAAGCTCCTGCTCGGCAGGCTCCTTAAGTAACCCCTCGCAAACCGCGTCGGGAATGTCGCCTGTGACCTTCTTTAAGATGTTTCCGATACGCTTGTTGGCATCGGACAAACTCTGCGCTTCCGGAAGCATCATGAACTTCTTGACCGCTTCGATGCGACGCACGAAATCGGCGGGCTTGACAATGTGTTTGGCAAGAACAGCATCGACTTCCTGAGCCGAGTACTCTTCATCACGAAGCATGACTCGCAGGCGATCGAAAAAGAACGTCATGAGGGCGTCGGTCGCATCCTGAACGCCGGGCACGGAAAGCTCGACAGCAAAGGCGCTTTTCACGAGGTCTTCCAAACTTAAGTCCAAATTGCGCTCGATAATCATGCGCAAAATACCGAGCGCATGGCGACGCAACGCAAAAGGATCCTTATCGCCGGTCGGCAGAAGTCCGATACCGAACATTCCCGTTAAGGTTTCGAGCTTGTCGGCGATGGCAACGGCCATCGACACGGGCGTACTCGGGAGGGCATCGCCCGCAAAGCGCGGCGCATAATGCTCGCGAACGGCAAGCGCAACCTCCGGGTCTTCCTTGTCGTTTTTCGCGTAGTACTCACCCATGATGCCCTGCAATTCCGGAAACTCTCCTACCATGAGGGTCCGAAGATCGGCCTTAGCCAGGTACGCCGCTCGCCTGGATTTCTCCGCATCGGCGCCGATTTTTCCGGCAACCGATGCCGCCAGTTCCATCACGCGTTTGACGCGATCGGCCTGAGTGCCGAGTTTGTTATGATAGACAACGTGTTTAAGACCTTCAACGCGACTTGCAAGAGTCTCCTTGCAGTCTTCCTTGTAAAAGAACTCGGCATCGGCAAGGCGAGCGCGTACGACACGCGCGTTACCGGAACGAATCGCCTCGCCGCCGTCCTTAGCCTCAATGTGCGAAACAAGGCAAAAGCGATTCATCAGGCGCCCGGCGGCATCGCGCATCGGGAAATACTTCTGATTGGTCTGCATCGTCAGAATCAAGCACTCTTCGGGAACGGCAAGGTACTTTTCTTCAAACGTCGACGTGTAGATAACAGGCCACTCCGTCAGCGAATTGGTTTCGTCAATTAAGACTTCGGGGGCAATGAGCGTCCCGCCGTCTTTGGCCGCCTCCTTTTTAAGCAGGTCCACGAGAACGGCACGGCGCCGCTCATAGTTCGCGATGACTTTGCCTTTCCTAAAAAGCGTTTCTTCGTAGTCATCGGCGCTGTCAATCGCAATTAATCCCTGGGTGTGAAAACGGTGTCCGGACGTGACACGATCAGCGGAAAGGCCGAAAAGCGTCACCGGAACAACGGATTGCCCATACAGGGCCGTCAGGTGCTTGACCGGGCGCACGAACTGCACGGTCGTTACGCCGTCAGCCAATTGATAATTCATCACTTTCGGGATGGGAAGTGCCTTGACGGTTTCTTCCAAAATCTTTTGCAACCCTTCGGTCAAAGGAACTCCGGCACGCACACCGTCGTAATACAAATACGTGTTCTTTCCTTCCGTCACGTGCGATAACTCGGAAACGGGACAGGAAATTTCCAGGGTAGCCATCTTCTTCGTGAGAGCGGGGGTCGCCTGACCGTCAAAATTTAACCCGACCTGAACGGGAACAAGTTTCTGACGGAACGGCTCATCGGGAGACTTTGCCGCAACATCGGTCACGAGAACGGCCATGCGACGCGGCGAGCCGAAGGGCGTTACCTCCGAGGCCGATCCCGTAAAGTGCTTTTCGCGTAGCCCGCGGAACACACCCTCGGCAAACGCCGCTGAAAGCTTCTTGAGCGCCTTCGGGGGCAGCTCTTCGGTCTGAAATTCAACAAGCAAACTGGTCATTTCTTTTCACCCTTTTTATTTCGCTTTCAACATCGGGAAACCGAGCCGTTCGCGCGACTCATAGTAACTTTGTGCCACCGCTCGGCTCACGGCACGGATGCGGGCAATGTAGGCCGCACGCTCGGTAACGGAAATCGCACCCCGGGCATCCAAGAGATTGAATGTGTGGCCGGCCTTTAAAACCATCTCATAGGCAGGAAGAGCAAGTTTTAAATCCATCAGGCGCTTGGCCTCGCTTTCAAAGTAGTCGAATTGTCCGAAAAGCTTGACGGGGTCACTTGCTTCGAAGTTGTAGATACTCTGCTCGACTTCGTTTTGGTGGAACACGTCCCCGTAGGTCAGCGTTCTGGCGTTACCCGCTCCGTCCTTCCAGTTCGTGTAGACTAAATCGAAAACGTTGTCGCAGTTTTGTAGGTACATCGTCAGGCGTTCGAGGCCGTAGGTAATCTCGCCTGTGATGGGTTTACATTCCAAGCCGCCCACTTGCTGAAAGTACGTAAACTGCGTCACTTCCATGCCGTTCATCCAGATTTCCCACCCAAGCCCCCAAGCTCCGAGGGTCGGGTTTTCCCAGTTGTCTTCGACAAAGCGAATGTCATTGACGAGCGTATCGATTCCGAGGGCCCGAAGTGAATCCAAATACAAATCCACGATATTGACGGGAGCCGGCTTTAAAACCACCTGAAACTGATGGTGCTGATGCAGGCGATTGGGGTTTTCTCCGTACCGGGCATCCTTCGGACGGCGGCTCGGTTGCACGTAAGCAGCGCGCCAAGGTTCGGGGCCTAAAGCCCGCAAAAACGTTGCCGTATGGCTCGTGCCGGCACCGACTTCGATATCAATCGGCTGCAAAATCCCGCAACCTTGCTGATTCCAATACTCCTGCAGGCGCAGGATGACTTCCTGAAAGGTAATCATAATTTCCTTTTCGTGACTTCAAGACCCATTTGAGACAACGGGAAAGAGCCCGTGGGAAAAACCGACGGGCTAAAGAACAATCGGGACAGGATTTTAGCCGTTTAGACTTCGCTTTTCCGAGAAAAGCGGTTTGCGAGCCGGCAAAACCCGAAAATTGTTGCGAAAAGAAGCGCCCAGATGCCCCCGAAAACCGCAAAGCCGTAGCGCATAAACGGAGTTGAGGTTCCTCCGTAAAGGCGAACCGTCACATCTAAGTTTTGAGCTCCGAGACCGGCGCGCCTTAATTCAACCCCTGTCGGGTCAAAAAGAGCGGATCCAGCGTTATTTATCACCTGCAACACGGGACGCGCCGCTTCTTTGGCCCGCATACGACTCATTTGAGAAAACTCACGCACAGCGTCCTCGGAAAACCACCCGAGGTTGGCGCTATAGATAATGAGGTTCGGATTCCCGACGTTAAACCAGTCCGCCAGTTCCGCCGGAAACATATTCTCGTAGCAAATCCCGAGGGCCGTCGGAACACCTGCCACCGAGACAGGCTCGGAGGGCACTGAACCCGAGACTTGGTCTGCCATCGGGATGGCTAAGGCGTCGACCAACCAACGAAAGCCGTACGGAACAAACTCCCCGAAAGGCACAAGGTGGCGCTTGGAGTAAATCGGGCGCGTTTTTGAAGCGTCGGCAAGATACAGGCTATTGGAAATCGCGCGTTTTGCGGGCATCGAAAATGCATTGAAAAGAACCTCGGAACCTTGTTTTTTCGCTACTTTTTGTGGAATTTCTTTCCAAGCTTCCGGAAGGGCAGCCGGCAAGAACGCGTACACGCTCTCGGGCCACAAAATCAAATCAATGGGACGCCCGACGGGATGCGAAAGGCTCATCGCCTCAACGCGTTCAAGCGCTTTTTGCTGCATGGCGTAGGTCGCACGCGTTGTGACCGGCAGGTCCGGTTGCACCAGCCGCACTTCCAGACGCGAAGTCGGACTCGACCAAGCAATGTCTTTTAATGCATAGGCCCCGAGCACCGCCGTGACACAAATAAGCCCCGAAAGAAGGCGAGCTGCCAGAGCTTCGCTTCGCATCAAAACCGCGGAAGCTCCCCCTAAGGCAAGAAGGATTACAAGCGTCACACCATACACACCGAGAATCGGTGCGCATGAAGAAAGCATATTGTCCGTAAACGCGTATCCGACCGAAAGCCATCCGAAGCCGCCGATCCACTCGCCGCGCAAAAACTCGGCCCCCGTCCACAAAAGCGGAATTAAAAGCGAGGCCTTCAGAGCATTCGGAACCCGAATTTTGACGGCCAAGTACCCGGCGGCTGCCGGGAAAAGCGACAAGACCGCCGAAAGCGCCAAAACAGAGAGCGCGGCAAAAAGCCACGGAGCATTACCGTACACATAAACCGAGTGAAAGACCCAGGTCAAACCCGAGGCAAAATAGCCGATTCCGAACGAAAACGCGTCAAGCGCCCCGCCTTTCGGATGACTTTCTTTTATAAGTAGGTAGATGAACCCGACAAACGCCACGGCCGTCCAAAAATACGCTCCCGGAAAGCGAAACCCGAGCGAGGCAACAATCCCGAGCCCTAAAAAGCTTGTGAGTACCAAGACAGGCTTTAGCCGAGCGTCACGGAACATGGCGTGCATCCTTTAGTGTCCCCGAGCCCGATCCGAATACGGATTGGGAAATCCGAGTTTTTTGAGAATGCGAGTCTCAAGAGCTTCCATTTTTTGGGCCTGCTCGTCGGTCACGTGGTCATAGCCCATCGCATGCAACACGCCGTGAATGAGTAGGTGCGCCAAGTGCGCCCGAAAACTCTTTCCTTGTGCAGCGGCTTCTTTAAGAAGAACCGAGGTGCAAACGACGATGTCGGCCTCGGCAATCGGTTTATGCGCGTAGTCAAACGTCAAAACATTAGTCGGATAGTCTTTTTTCCGGTAGCGAGCATTAAGGTCCCGCCCCTCAACTTCTCCCACAAAACGCACGGTGAGAATTGCGGGACGGCAGACGGCCGCTCGAATCCAAGACGTCATTTCTCGGCGTGTCGGAAGGCGCTTGAGGGGTCCTACGCCTCCGTCGGCGCGCTCAAAGGTCAGTGCCAACTTTTTTTCCGTCACGGTGTTACTCCCCTCTCTTTTTAACGGCGTCATACGCGCGAACGATGGCCCCTACAAGCGGATGACGCACGATATCGGTCGCATCAAACCGGACAAATGAAATCCCGACGACGTCTTTAAGGATGGCAGCTGCATCGGCAAGACCGCTTTTGGCTCCGTGCGGCAAATCGATCTGTGTCACATCCCCGTTAACAACCGCATGCGTCCCGAATCCGATACGCGTTAAAAACATCTTCATTTGCTCGCGCGTCGTGTTTTGCGCCTCATCTAAAATGACAAAGGCGTTATTTAAGGTCCGCCCGCGCATGTAGGCTAAGGGAGCAATTTCGATAATTTGCTTTTCAATCAGGCGCTGCGTGCGCTCAAAACCGAGTAAATCGTAAAGCGCGTCATAAAGGGGTCTTAAATACGGATCGACCTTTTGCGCCAAGTCGCCGGGTAAAAACCCCAAACGCTCGCCGGCTTCAACCGCAGGACGCGTAAGAACGATGCGTTCCACAACATTGCGCTCATAGGCATCGACCGCCGCCGCAACGGCCAAATACGTTTTTCCCGTTCCCGCCGGTCCGATTCCGAACGTAATATCGGTCGTAAGCAGTGCCTTAAGATACTCGCGCTGATGGGGCGTTCTCGGTTTAAGCCCCGCTTTCCGCGTCTTAAGGCACACAGCCTCGGGAGCGTTGCCGGCTTTCCCGTCAGCGGCCTCGCCAATACAAGCTAAATCCACGTCTTCGCCGCGAATCGGATCGCCGGACAAAATCCGCCCGGCACAAAGTTCCAAAACGCGAAGCGCGCCGGCCGCTTTCTCGCCCGTTAACGTAAAGCGTGTTCCGCGACGATGGATCTTGATTTGAAAGGCCGCTTCGATGCGCCTTAAGTTTTCTTCCAAGGGTCCGACAAGTTGCGCCGCTTCGCCGGCCGTGGCATCAAAGGTAAAAAAGAGGGTCTCCTCTTTATTTTTCTCCGACACGTTCGCCTCCGAGCGTATGGCTATTGACGGCGGTGATGCGTACGTCAACAACCGTGTTAATAAGAGACACGTCACCCGGGAAATTGACAATGCGATTGTTGTCGGTACGGGCACTTAATAACCCCTGACCGCGACGGGCGGGACCGACAACAAGGCACCGTTCGATTTTCCCGACCATCGACTCGGAAACGGCCTTCGCTTGCTCATCGATCAGAGCCTGGAGTTTTTGTAAGCGCGCCAATTTAACCGATTGCGGCGTTGTGTCCTCAAGGCGCGCAGCCGGGGTTCCCGGTCTCTTGGAGTACACAAACGAAAAACTTGCGTCAAAATTCGCTTCTTTCACAAGCGACATCGATTCGAGGAAGTCTTCTTCGGTCTCTCCCGGGAATCCAACGATGATATCGGTGGAAATCGAAATCCCCGGGCGCACGGCCCGAAGCTTTTCGACGCGGTCCAAGTATTCTTCTCGCGTATAGCCGCGCTTCATGGCTGCCAGAATCTTGTTCGATCCGCTTTGGGCCGGCAGGTGCACGTGATTGGCAAGTTTCGACAACCGTGCAAATGCATCAATCAACCGATCGGAAAACTCCGTCGGGTGGCTTGTCATAAAGCGGATACGCTCAATACCCTCGATTTCCGCCACGTAGTCCAACAGAAGAGCAAAATCGGCTGTCGTGCCGTCAGGAGACCGCCCCCGATAGCCGTTGACGTTTTGCCCGAGGAGCGTAATTTCTTTGACCCCCTGGTCGGCAAGCTGCGCACACTCGACCAAAACGTCCATCACGGGACGACTGATTTCTGCGCCTCGCGTATACGGGACAATGCAGTACGAGCAAAAGTGACTGCACCCCTCCATGATGGAACAAAACGCCGTTGCCCCTTGAACACAGGGCTTAGGTAAGCAATCAAATTTTTCGATTTCGGGAAACGAGGTATCCACTTGGGGCTTACCTGTTTTCAACCGTTCTTCAAGTAAATCCGGCAAGCGGTGCAGTGTCTGCGGTCCGAAAACCACGTCAACCCACGGGGCACGCGTCAGAATTCCGGCACCTTCTAAGCTCGCTACACAGCCGCCGACGGCAATGAGCATCCCGGGATGCAGTTTTTTCATCTCGCGCAGGCGCCCTAAGTCGGAAAAGGTTTTTTCGTGGGCTTTTTCTCGAATCGAGCAGGTAACCATCACAACGATGTCGGCCTCTTGCGGACTTGCTACCCGTTTCAGTCCGTAACGATCGATGAGTAAATCGGCGATACGGCTCGAGTCATAGTCATTCATTTGGCAACCGAAGCTGCGCACGTACAGTGTTTTTGCGATCACGGTTTTCATCCGGTGGCTAAATCAAATTCTCTGGCAACGCCAGTCTTGTACTTATAAGCAACGGCATTCTAATGAAAACATTTTTGGTCCATTGAGCAACTTGCGAATGACTTTTGAAAAACCGGTCTCGAAAAGTAAAGTCATAGCCACAAAAACCAGAACGATACCTTCCCTAGTAGCTCCTCATGCTAAACATCAGGCGCCAACAATGCCGGTGCTAAACTCAAATCACGAAACCCTTCGGAGGAAAAAATGAAACTGACTCATCTGATGCTATCTACTTTTGTTGTTCCGCTTTTATTCGGATGCTCGGAAATGGCGCTAGACAGTGCGAATCAGGACTCTTATAAACCCTCCGTAGTGAATCAGCCGACTTTAACAACCCCGACAGAAGAGCCAAACGAGCCGGCCGAAGTTAACGAGATGGCGTATTACAGGGTTTTACAAGTATTGGAAAACGGAGACGCCTTAGTTTTCAAATGCAAGAACTCTTCTGAAAGCCAGTGTAAGGACTATTTCGATTTTGACTCTTCTGAAGTCGGCTACATTCCTCGCACGATGGACTCCATGATGTATGACAGCAAGATTATCGCGTTGAAGAATCCCCGAGTAGTTAATACCTTTCGCTACAGGACTAAAGGCGGTGACGATAAGACTGTTCCAATTCTTGTAGGCGACCGCGCTGAATAACATTGGCGTTTACAAAAAAGCAACTTTATTGGAAAAACGCTTTCTGATAAGCATCCCGTAGAATGCTCTCCCTCACGGGATTGCTTTAACAGGGAACTGTCCGCAATAAGGGGAAGTTTTCGGCTGACGAGAAAGCCGTGAGCAGACCTTCAGACTTTAAAAGCCTAAAGAAGTCACTTGCGACGTTTCCAACTATTCGAAAGGGAGAGTCTTACTCTCTCCCCTGCTTTAGCGAAGGTCCTTTCCGACCATGTAGCATTATTGACTACGGGAGCATGAGGTTGCGCCGGTTCTTTAATGGGGCAAGAAGACTGCGAAACGAATCCGCCTTTCGGCTCCTTTTTCCTCGGGGCAACAGGAACAACTCGCTGTTTTATTTCTGCGTCACTATTGCGAGCAATATCACCGTTTTGCCTCAAACAGTCAAATACCTTGTTGTAGATAGTGCTGTCTGTCAAAAATGTCCACTGATTATCTTGAATTTGTTTTATCAACCGCTGCTTCTCGATAATCAAGACAACACCGAATCGATTGACTTGCTTCGGAAAGAGACACACAACCCTTCCTTTAAACTCTTCGTCTCCTAAGCAAAACTCTTGGCCGTAGTCGAAAACTACAGGGACTGCGGAGTTCAGCCACTCATTCCGAAATAGTTCCTTCTCGAAATTAAACCGAGTCAGGTAACAATTATGCATGCCAGATTTTAAAAGATGTAGAGTAGTTAGGCGATTCTTGGCGAGCCTAGTCTTGTCGCGCTTACTCTCAGAGCAATCAACAACCCACGCCATTGTTTTGTGAAACTTCTCCCGAGAAATCCGTTCTTCTTCCGGCATGGGAGAATGCTGGAATTCCAAAACAAAGCCTTGTGGCGTCATGACATCAGCGATGTGTTTTTCTTTGGTCAGAGAATCGTAGCGGATGATTTCTTGCCATTTTTCGGGGAACTGATTCTTCCATCCTCTATGCCAGGGCGTTTCGTTTTTAGAAAAGGGACATTGGGCATCGGATGAATGACGCCAATGCCAAATGCGTTTGTTCCCGCAAACAGCGATAACCGGACCGCAACAAAGAGGGCACACACCAACAGCATGAGATGCCGGCCGAATCCTTTCTCCATTCTCTTGGCTATTTGCCCAAAGCATACTTTTTGAAACCTCCAATTTCACCTCGGTAGATTGAAAGATGTTCCCGCGAAGACAGTTTTCAATTGAGGCTGAGTTTTGAAAGGCTCTTCGTCAAAAAGAAAACTTCGCTTATACCAT
The DNA here is from genome assembly GCA_900542805.1 of uncultured Sutterella sp. Taxonomy (GTDB): domain Bacteria; phylum Pseudomonadota; class Gammaproteobacteria; order Burkholderiales; family Burkholderiaceae_F; genus Duodenibacillus. The sequence goes on along the minus strand of UQOW01000008.1, from coordinate 25,134 downwards.
CCCTGAATACGGACTTCCGCCGAGTGCGGTCTCTATCATAGGCACTTGATGAAAATTTGCGCGGTTTATCGCAATCTTGTCCCTCTTCAAACGCGCTAAATCCGTCCCCGAGTGACTCGGGAACAGAATTTTCAGAATATCACGAGAGCAGATTACGCTTGCGGCGACACAACCAAAACGGACTTGGCGTTGCAGGGCGGATCCGTTTTCACGAGCGCATCGAGAGTCGTCCCGATTTCGATACTCGGCGGAAGTCGCACGAGAGAAGCCGTCAGGTTCATCTCCGGAATGCGCACAAGCGATGTCGGCTGATATCCGAGCTCCCCGACCACAACAAGCGGCATTTCCGTTAAAGCCGCCGGGTCAAACGGGATGTTAAAGGCCACAAGATGAAGGCGCTCATAGTCTTTGGCTTCAAAGCGTGCCTGCGTCAGTGCCCTACCGATAAAGATACGGTCCGAATCGGAAAAGTCCAGCGCATCCTCAAGGCCTGCCTCCAAGGGACTTGTCGTCTCATCGTACTCAAGACCTGGGGCCGGTTCCCGTGCCATGACGCGTAGCGCCTCAATGGTCTCAACGGGGCCCTCTTCGACTCCGGCATCCGTTAGTTGCTTAATCAGGGACTTTAAAGCGTCCTCAGGGCCCACGGCATACGAAATCCATCCGCGATTGATGAGCGTGACGTGCGTCTTTTTTTCAAAATGTCCGCGCGAGGGCGCCTGACCGGCAAAATCGCCCAAATACGGCATCATCGGCACTTTTTCCGAGAGCACTTCCGCATCGAAAGCCTGAGAGACCTGACGAATCCATGCCTCAAGGGCATCGGCATTGTCGTCCGTTAAATACAGTTTGTACGTCTCCTGCCCTTCTCGCGTCAGAAGGACGATTCCTAAAAGTCCCCCGGTGGCATTTAAAAGAGCCGTGCGCACGACAGACCCTTGCATCAGCTTTGTCGCATCGCTCGTAATCAAGCGCGCTAAAAACTTGGGAGCTGCCTCGACTGTCAAGACAGTGACCAACCGAATCGGGAAATACACCATATTTAATGCCATTTTCACTTCTCCCGGACGCAATCGAGGAAATATTCCGTGATGTCGTCCGTATCCTTTTCTTTAACAAGTCCGTGCACATCGGTTTCAAACCCGGGGAACTTAGCTGTAAAGTCACGGGCAAATTTAAGATACTGCACGATGCGATGATTGACTCGCTCGCCCGGGACCAAAAGCGGAATTCCCGGCGGATACGGCGTTAAAAGAACAGCAGAAATACGCCCTTCAAGCTCATCGATTTTCACGCGTTCAGTCTTTTTGTGCACGAGGCACGCATAGGCGTCTGTTGGCGTCATTGCCGGATGCATCTCCGAGATATACATATCGGTCGTAAGGCGTGCCACATCGGCGGCGTGATATGCCTCGTGTACGGCTTGGCACAAGTCTTTGAGGCCCTTATTTTCATACATCGGGAAGGCGGTAATAAATTTAGGCATCACACGCCACAAGGGTGCATTGACGTCGTACGCATCTTTAAATTGCTGCAATTCGGTGACCATCGTGTTCCATCGGCTCTTGGTAATGCCGATGGTGAACATGATGAAAAACGAATACAGCCCCGTTTTTTCCACAATGATGCCGTGCTCGGAAAGGTACTTCGTAACAACGGCTGCCGGAATACCGGTCTTGGCAAAGTGCCCATCAAGATTTAAGCCCGGTGTGACGACCGTCGCCTTAATCGGATCGAGCATGTTAAAGCCCGGAGCCACATCCCCGAACCCGTGCCACGTGTCGCCCGCATCGAGCATCCAATCCTTTTGTGTGCCGATTCCCGTACGCGGAAGTTTTTTCGGACCCCAAACATCAAACCACCAGTCTTTGTAGTCGCGTGCCACCTCGCGCATAGCACGCCGAAAATCCAACGCCTCCTGAAGCGATTCATCGACCAGAGCATGCCCGGCACGCCCTTCCATCATCGAGGCGGCCACGTCGCAGCTTGCGATAATCGCGTACTGGGGCGAGGTGGACGTGTGCATGAGAAAGGATTCATTAAAGCTCGCCAGGTCCAGTTTTCTTGTCTCGGAGTTTTCCGCACAAATCTGGCTTGCCTGAGAAATTCCGGCCAAGAGCTTATGCGTCGAGTGCGTCGCAAACACGAGACTTTCTTTCGTGCGGGACTTGGCCGGATCAATGGCGTGCATGTTCCGATAAAAAGGATGAAACGCTGCATGCGGGAGCCACGCCTCGTCAAAATGAAGGATATCGACCTGGCCGTCTAAACCCTTTTTAATCTCTTCGTCGTTGTAGACAATGCCGTCGTACGTTGATTGCGTCAGAGTCAGGATTCTCGGACGAGCGCTCTTATCTTTAATGAGAGGGTTCGCGCGAATTTTCTTCACAATCTCTTTAATGGAAAACTCTTTTTTCGGAATCGGTCCGATGATGCCGTACTGATTGCGTGTGGGCGTTAAAAAGACGGGAATGGCTCCCGTGAGCGTAATGGCGTGCAAAATCGATTTATGGCAGTTGCGATCGACGACGACCACGTCGCCCGGCGCCACGGCATAATTCCAGACAATCTTATTGGAGGTCGACGTGCCGTTCGTGACAAAAAAGAGGTGGTCGCATCCGAAGATGCGCGCTGCATTTTTCTCGGACTTGGCCACCGGGCCCGTGTGTTCCAAAAGTTGCCCGAGTTCTTCAACGGCATTACAGACATCCGCGCGCAGCATGTTTTCGCCGAAAAACTGATGAAACATTTGCCCGACCGGGCTTTTTAAAAATGCCACGCCCCCCGAGTGGCCCGGACAGTGCCACGAATACGAGGAACCGGCTGCATATTGGGTAAGTGCCTTGAAAAAAGGCGGCGGAAGGCTCTCTAAATATTCCCTGGCTTCCCGGGCGATGTAGCGTGCCACAAATTCGGGAGTATCCTCGAACATGTGGATAAACCCGTGTAATTCACGTGTAACATCGTTGGGAACGGCGGCGGCGCTTTTGGTTTCTCCGTATAGGAAAATCGGCACATCAGGGCTACAGACGCGAACCTTACGTACGAAATCGCGCAACTCGTGCACCGTATCGTTTTCTTTGCCGGCCTTCGGAAAGTCCGCATCCACAAGACCTACGATAAACGCCGAAGCGCGGCTCGCGTGTGCTGCGATATTGGCCATGTCCGAATAGGCCGTCGCGGCCGTCACCTCCATGCCAAGCGCTTCGAGTGCCTGCGCCAGACCGCGAATCCCGAGTCCGCTTGCGTTTTGCGCGTTGTAGTGTTCGTCAATGATGACAACCGGGAAGTGGTACTGCATCGTGCGTCTCCAACCTATGGGCCTCGGACAAGAAACATCTTGCACCGGCACACAGAAAAATCAGTGTTCTTCGAGCCTCTTTCGGCTTACGGCAGAGTACGGCTCTGCTAAACTGCCCGCTTCAAGAGGACTCAGATATTAGCGCAAAGCACACCCCACTTTTTAAGATGCGCCTTGCCGTCCGGTCCGGAAAACCTGACGTCGGTTTCCCTGATAACGAATTTTTGCGTTCTATTGAAAATTATGCCTGCTCCTGAAATCGAAGGTCCCCGCGGACACCTTTTTATCGTTTCGGCCCCCTCAGGCGCCGGAAAAAGTTCCCTTAATAAGGCCTTAATTGCCCGAGACGGGCGCTTAAAAATGTCCGTGTCCTACACCACCCGTGCACCGCGCACAGGCGAAACAAACGGCATCGATTACAACTTCGTGACGCTTGAGGAATTTAACCGAAAAAAGGCAGCCGGAGATTTTCTGGAGACGGCCTACGTGCACGGTAACTACTACGGAACGTGCCGCATCTGGATTGAAAAGGAACTGTCGCTCGGGGCTGACATCATTTTGGAAATCGACTGGCAGGGAGCGCGCCAAATTAAAACGCTTTTCCCGAAAGCGACGGCTGTATTCATTCTTCCGCCCTCGATGTCTGTTTTGGAAAAGCGCCTCAGGGGACGAGCAACCGATGCCCCCGATGTGATTGCCAGGCGCCTGGCCGGAGCGGCTTTAGAAATCAGTCAAGCCCCGCACTTTGATTACATTGTCATCAATGACGATTTTGAAAAGGCCTGCGAGGAGCTCCATACGATTGTCAAAGCCTCGCGACTGGCGTTTGAAGCTCAAAAAAACGCCAAGAAGGCCCTTTTTGCCTCATTCGGCTTGTGAAATACTTCTGAAATCGCCAGGCACCTTGAGTCGCTCACAGCCCTTTAGGCTCCACTCGGACTCGGCAGCAGATCGAGATATCCATCAAAGAGATGATTTATCGAAGCCGTCGGCGCCGGCAAGGCTCAGGAATACAGTCTCACTGGAGCGGTCTACAAGGCGCAGAATCAAACGATTAAGTACAGGCGCCAGTCCGATATCAGAACCTTGAGGCATGAAGAACTGGTTCTACGGGTTGCTACGGAAAGTGCGGACATGACTCGGTCGGATGTCATCGGCTTGCTGCAAATCAACGTTCAGGCATCCTATCGTTTGATGCAACGTCTCACGGAACAAGGAAACTTCGCAAGAAGGCGCGCGGCGACACACGAAGTTTTTTATCCCATGCATCCGGACGTCGTCCCGACCTCGTTACTTGGTCTTGCTACGACTTCTTTTTGCTCGGATGCTGTGATTTTTTTGTGATTTTTGTTATAAAATTTCCTTTTTCCGAATTCAAACCGATTGAACTCACATGGCACGTATTACTGTTGAAGATTGCCTGAAAAAGGTGACAAACCGCTTCGAACTGGTTCTTTGCGCGACTTACCGAGCTCGCATGCTCGCTCAGGGACATGCTCCGAAGGTCGATACCAAAGACAAGTATACCGTCATTGCGCTGCGCGAAATCGAGCAGGGCTTTATCGGTAAGGAAATGCTCGAGCGCGTCTCCTGAAAACCGGCGTTCTTCGGCGTTGCGAGAGCTCTCGCACCCATTGTTGAAAGCCCTCGGGGCACAAGACCCGACCGGGGACAAGCATGGATACAGCAACGAGGAAAATTTCTTCGCCGAATCAATCCTCCGAACGCGACGAGGACTATGACGTTGCGTACTTAGACCGTGCTGAAAACGCGCTCGATGACTCGGCTGATTTGCCGCTCTTTTTCTCTGTGGCTAAACCGGCCAAGATTGTCACGAGCGCAGAACTTTTAGATCGCTGCGCGATTTATCTAGCCCAATCGGATATCGACAAAGTCAAAGACGCCTTTAGGTGCGCTGACGAAGCGCATTTAGGGCAGTTTCGTAAATCCGGAGAGCCGTACATCACCCACCCCTTGGCAGTTGCCTCCATCCTAGCCCAATGGCACATGGATGCCGATACGATTTGCGCCGGTCTTTTGCACGATGTTTTAGAAGACACCGGCATGGGCAAGTTCGAGATGGTCCAGCGCTTCGGCGTACAGATTGCCGACCTTGTTGACGGAGTGAGTAAGCTCACGAAGATAAGCTTTTCTTCCAACGAAATTGCTCAGGCCGAAAGTTTTCGCAAGATGCTTTTAGCGATGAGTCGCGACGTACGCGTTATCCTCGTAAAACTTGCCGACCGATTGCATAACATGCGTACGCTCGGCGTGATGCGCCCGGAAAAACGCCGGCGCATTGCCACGGAAACTCTGGAAATCTATGTGCCGATTGCCCACCGCTTGGGACTTAACGGCCTATTTCGGGAATTGCAGGAACTGGCGTTTATCAATCAATATCCGAGACGCTACGAAATTCTTCGCATCAATGTTCTTCGCACCCGTGACAAACGCCGTGCCGTCTTAGAGCGCATCCTCAAAGAAACGCGGGAGGCTCTTCCCAAATCCAACATTCGAGCACGCATTCAGGGGCGCGACAAAACCATTTACGGAATTTACAACCGCATGCGCGATTCGCATGCCTCATTTTCCGACGTGTTGGACGTCTACGGGTTTCGTATCATCGTACGCACGGTCGAAGAGTGCTACTTAACGCTCGGGGCCTTACATAAACTCTACAAACCCGTCAATCGACGCTTTAAAGACTTTATCGCCATCCCGAAAGCTAACGGCTACCAGAGTCTGCACACGACGGTTATCGGTCCTTCAGGCACCCCGGTTGAATACCAGATTCGTACCGAAAAGATGCACCGCATTGCCGAGAAAGGCATTCTGGCTCATTGGCTTTACGGCGACGGCATGGACACAAGTGAAATTCAAAACCTTGTTTCCAACTGGCTCCAAAGCCTAATGGAAATTCAGCGGACGACATCGGACCCCTCGGAATTTATCGAAAACATCAAGATTGACCTATTCCCGGACCGCATCTACGTTTTTACACCCAAGAGCCGAATTCTGTCACTGCCGCAAGGCGCCACCCCGATTGATTTTGCTTACCAAATTCACACCGGTATCGGAAACGGAGCCGTGGCTTGTCGCGTCAACGGCGAAGAGGCTCCGCTTTCTAAGAAACTGAGAAACGGCGACATGGTCGAAATCCTCACCGATCCGACCTCACATCCGGCTCCCGAATGGCTGCGCTTCGTGCGTACGGGCAAAGCCCGGGCCAAGATTCGTGAATTCTTGCGCGAGCGCAACCCCGAAGAATCCGTGAATCTCGGGCAGGAAGCGTTAAAAAAGGCGGCTTTAGAGGCCAAACTCGACATCAATACGGTTCCGGAACCGATTTGGTACAAGATTTTGAAAGAAACCAACGAACCGAATCGACAATCTCTCCTACAAGACGTAGGGCTCGGCAAGCTCTTTGCTGCCGTTTTGATTTCGCGTATCACAAGCCTGGCGCAGGAAAAAGCTCCGGCGACAAGTCGCGTGCCCGTAACGATTCACGGTACTGAAGGCGTGGCCGTCCAGCTTGCCGGCTGCTGCCACCCGATTCCGGGCGACGCGATTTGGGGCTTTATGCGAACCGGTTTGGGATTAAGTGTCCACAGAGCCGATTGCGATCACGTCTCACGCGGTCGCAAACTTGATTCTTCGCGTTGGATGCCGGCCCAGTGGAAAGAGGAATCCCAAACAGAGGCCCTTTTTGCCGTTCCGGTTCTGATTGTGACAACCGATGAGCGAGCCACACTCGCGAGAACAGCTACAGAACTTGCCAAACTGCGCTCTTCGATTACGGGCGTCGGAATTACCGATCAGGAATCGGGGAAAACCCACACCATCCGTCTGATGATTCAGGTTCGAGATACGACCCACTTAGAGCGCATCTTGCAGGAAATCAAAGGAATCGAAACCGTTGTGAGCGTATGTCGTATGTTCGACAGCAACCGCCCGATTCCCGTTAAAGCATCCAACTAGATAAACCCGGTCTGTCTCTCTTTCTTAAAGTAGGCAGATGCTTGGGTTGCGACACTCCGTCAGGCAAGGATGTATGCGACTGTATATTGCCGTATAAAACCGTAGAGTTTCGTATACCCCCATGCATTCTGCTCCCTCTCCCGTTTATAGACCACTGCTCCGGACATGAGACCGAAGGCTATACGGTACAGACGGTCAAGAGGAGACTTCCGAAGAACACCTAAACACGCTTTCAACTTGGATGAGTTCGCTAAAATGGGACAATAAGCCCGTCTTGTTTCGGAGGTGTTGTTATGGCATCGTGTGTTCGCTTAACGGCCTTGACGCTCGAGAACTTTAAGAACGTCATCCATGGGAAACTGACATTCCCGGAACTGGAAAACGGCGGGAGCGTCTTGGGACTTTACGGTCAAAACGGATCGGGAAAGTCGGCCCTTATCCGCGCCTTAGCCGGGCTTAAAACTCTTCTTGTCGGACGCGCCCTGGAAAAGTCTCTTGCCGAATGCATTCGGATTGATGCCGAAAAAGCCCACATCACCTATGACTTTTGTCTTGCAAACGAGGATGAGAAAACCCTTCTTTCTTACGAAGTTTTCTTACAAAGCCCGCCTTCGGGGCTAGTCAACGCCACGGCAAGTGTCCTTGCCGGAGAAAAGCTTTCGGTGGCTTTAAAAGGCAAAGACGGAAAAGCCCGCAAGACACTCTTAATCGATACGACAACGGACGATTTACCTTTCGGACCGCAATCGCGTTTTAAAGAGTTTGTCAGGCCTGATAAAAGCCGCCGTATGGCGCTGAGTGTTGCTCGGGAACTGACGCGAGAAAAGGGAACGTCGTTTCTCTTTTCCCCGACTCTGAAGGAAGCCCTCACGGATTGCCTAGGAAGTAATCCGAAAAAAAACAGGGCCCTTTACAAGGTCCTCGGCGTACTTGAGCGGCTTGTTACTTACGGGAAAACCGAATTTTTCGTCTCGGATACGACCGGTACGGGACTGACACTACACACCGACGGCATCGGTGAAAACACACCGGCGACACTAAGCGGAGGGCTCCTTCTTTTGCCGCTGACAGATCCTGTGAAGGTGGCTGTCGAAAAGCTCCCTGCCCTAGAAAAGCTCGTCGCGCAAATGAACCTTGTCCTTAAGGAAATGATTCCGGGGTTGGCGATTGTTGCCAAGCGAGTCTCAACCGCACTCGGTCCGAAGGGTGAAGCTGTTGCCGTTTTGGAACTTTCCTCGCTTAAAAGCCGTGAGCCCATACCGCTTCGTTACGAATCCGAGGGCATCAAAAAAATAATCTCCGTTTTAAACCTCTTGATTTGTGTCTACAACGAGGCATCGGTTACGGTGGCTATCGATGAACTGGATTCCGGCGTTTTCGAGTACCTACTCGGGGAACTGCTACGCATCATCTCGCAGCGCGGCATGGGACAACTGATTTTTACCTCCCACAATCTGCGCGCTCTCGAGACCATGGACCGCGCCTGCGTTGCCTTTACGACAGCCGACCCGAAAGATGCCTATGTGCATATCAAGGCCTCGCAGGCCGCAATGAACCTTCGGGATCTTTATTACCGCATGCTCATTCTCGGCTCTTCGGGAACAACGCCGCTTTATAACCCGACAAGCAGTGCCCGCATTGCCCTGGCCTTACGCGAAGCGGGAGGCCGTCATGACTAGGTCGTACGAAAAGAAGATTCTCCTGGTGATTGTCGAAGGAAGAACCGATTCGGATGCCTTGGAACTATGCCTATCCTCGATTTTTTCCCGAGATGATTTAATCGTTGAAATCACGCACGGCGATATTACCTCGCGCGCGGGCGTCACGCCCGCTTCCGTCCGTCGTAAGGTCGGCAAAGTCGTTCATGCATTTTTAGACCGCAATCACTTCCTGACGCGAAGCGATATACGGGAAGTCATTCAATTAACCGACACGGACGGTGTGTTTATTCCCGACGAGGCGGTCTATCAAAACTCCACGTTCGGCAAAATCCGCTACAGCACGTCGGCCATCACAACACCCTGCCGTCGCTCGATTCTTGAGAGAAATAAACGAAAAAGCAGTTGCCTAAAAGAGCTCATCAAGATGCGAACCGTTCTCGGAAGCATCCCGTACCGCATTTTCTTTATGTCGTGCAATATGGAGCATGTGCTACACAACAAACTGAATTGCGGGGAGCGCGAAAAAGTTAAATTTGCTTTGGAATTTGCCCTGCGCTTTAAAGATAATCCCGCCGGCTTCAAACGCTTTATGGAGTCTTCGGACTTTGCCGTTCTCGGCGGCTATGAGGACAGTTGGAATTGTATTCGACAGGGAACCGAATCGTTAAAACGCCACAGCAATCTGGCGCTTGCTTGGCATGCGCACAAGGCGCATCAGAGTTCCTAAAGCGTCTTAATCGGGGAAAAGGATTTCCTATCGGGTCGCACACCCTTCGCGAGCCCTAGCTTCGGGAAGCATTTCAGATTGAAAATCCTCTGATTTTTCTTGCTTTTGCCGCCTGTCTTGTCCATAATGGCAACCTTCCCGGTTGGGCACGTGGGCGCATGCCCGCCATAAGACCGTCTTTCAGGACGGCGGGTGCGCAAGGACGCCAGGGCGACCGACAAATCAACTACTAGGAAAACTGAAAAATGAAACCCAATATTCATCCGGAATACCGCGAAGTCGCGTTCCTTGACGTTTCCGTCAACAAGACCTTCATCATCTCGAGCGCCGTTCAGACCAAAGAGACCATCGAGATTGACGGCAAGACCTACCCGCTCTTTAAACTCGATACGTCTTCGGCCAGCCACCCCTTCTACACGGGTGCCCAGACGCGTATCGTCGAAGCGGGTCGCGTAGAGAAGTTCCGTGCCAAGTTTGCTGCCAAGAACAAGGAATTGAACGAGGTTGCGGCTGCCAAGAAGACGAAGAAGTAATTCCGAACGCCTACTTCAAAAGGGAGCGTTGCAAGGGACCGAGTGTCGGATTTCTTGCATCGCTCCTTTTTTCTTTGCCAAGAAAACAAGAATCTCTCGATGACGTGTCCTTTCCGGCAGAGAAAGCACAACGGTCTGATCAAGGTGATTACCGGGATGCGTCGTTGTGGGAAGTCGTTCCTGTTTTTTCGACTTTTTAAGCGTTACCTCCTTGAGTGCGGCGTCCCCGAAACGCACATCATCGACATCGCCTTCGATGCATACGAAAACGCACCATTACGCAATCCGACTGCGCTCCTAGAGGCCCTCAATTCCCGATTAACCGATTCAGACCTGTACTATGTGCTTCTTGACGAAGTGCAACTACTTGACAGTTTTGCCGGTGTCCTCAATAGTTTGATTCGGCGACCGAACATAGATGTCTACGTGACGGGAAGCAACGCTCGGCTTCTTTCCAAGGATGTCATTACCGAGTTCCGCGGACGAGACGATCCGGTCCACATGCACCCGCTCTCTTTCGCAGAATTCATGTCCGTGTATGACGGAGAACGGCAAAGCGGCTGGAACGAGTATCTTTTGTACGGCGGGTTGCCGTTGATTCTAAGTTTCACGGAACCGGAAGACAAAAGCAATTATCTGAAATTTTTGTTCCGAGAGACTTATCTTTCCGACATCGTCAACCGACACTCTATTCGCCATCGAGAAGAGTTTGAAAATCTGATTCGCCTATTAGCTTCGGGAATCGGGGCTCTGACGAATCCGGCCAAACTGTCTGCCACGTTCAAAAGCGTTAAGAAAAAGACCCTGAGTCCTGTCACGATAAAAAACTATATCGACTACCTTGAGGATGCCTTTGTCCTAACCGGAGCAAGGCGCTTTGATATCAAGGGGAAGAAGTACATCAACACCCCGTTAAAGTACTATTTTTCCGACTCGGGTCTACGAAATGCCCTGCTTAACTTTTGACAAGTCGAGGAGACGCATTCCTTAGAAAACCTTGTTTTCAATGCACTGATAATGCGCGGTTACGATGTCGATGTCGGGCTTATCGAGCAAGCCGAGCGCAACAAGAAAGGCGAGTACTCCCGTAACCGGCTTGAGATTGATTTTGTGTGCAATCAAGGATCGGAGCGTTACTACATTCAGGTCGCATACAGCTTGCCGACTCCCGAAAAAACATCAAGAGGAGCGTCCCTTGCTTTTGCTTCGCGACGGCTTCAAGAGAATCATGATCACGAAAGACTTCCCTGCTCCGCACTACAACAATCAGGGAGTGCTCTTCATGGACTTGTTTGATTTTTTACTCGACAGCGACAGTCTTCGACGATAACCGCGCTTCGAAATTGTCTCGGGCAAAATTACGGCGGGACGCCGTACGTGCTAAATCGTTTCGATTCCGTCGGTGTCCGAAAAAAACGGATGACGATTGCTCGCCACCCGTTTTGATTACGTTACACGAAAGTCCGACGGACTTTCTCAGACCGATTAGAAGGAGTGCGCCAGGCCGATGGCCGCATCAAAGGACTTGGTCTTCTCGCTTATTCCGGTGAGCTTGTCCTTGATCTGCAGATAGCCGACACCGGCATAAACGGATGTGCGCTTGCTAAACGGATAGGTGTAGGTCGCAGCCACGTTGTAGGTCTTAACCGTATTATCGGAATTGTTCTCGGATTTGGCCGTTGTGTAGTACCCGGCAAAATTGACGGTGCCGACGCCAACCGGAACAGCCACGCCGAGACCGAAGTTGTGTCCCTTCACCTGGGTTTCGCGCTCTCCGTAGGTATCAACACCACCGGCAAAGTTCTGGCTCTTACCATACTGATAAGCGGCATAAAGCTTGGCCGCACCGAAATCATAGTTACCGCCGAAACTAAAGGCACGACCGTCCTTCTTGGCAACAGGGTCAGCCGTCGGGTTCAAGACAGAGTCGTAAACGGCAACCAGAGAGAGCGGACCGTTTTCATAAGTCAGACCGACACCGGCATAACGCTTGGAGGAATTCTTTCCTTCCGTGCCCTCGGCACCGTTATCCACTTTAAAGGAGTACTGAACGTAGCCCTTCACACCGGCCATTGTCGGCGTGGCGTAAGTCACCATGTTGTCCGCACGAGTCACATCGTAGAAGAAGTTCGATCCGGCGATAGCACTTGTCCAGCCGCCGTCAAACAAATCAGCCGTACCCTGGAAGATATCGTAGGTACCGGCAGACGATGTCATCGTACCCATACGGCCGAAACTTACCTCACCGAAGGGACCGGCAACCGTCAGACGAACTTCACGACCAAACAAGCGGTCATATTTCATCTTGCCTGTATCGGAATCAAAGCCACTCTGCAAATCAAAGCTTACGGAGTACCCGTTACCGAGGTCCTCTCCGCCTTTGACACCCCAGCGAGAAGCTCCGCTGATGCCGCTTTCCATTGTGAAGCTATTGGTCGATGCATTGTCACCGACCTTCGTGTAGTTATAAACAACGCCTGTGTTGACATCTCCGTAGATTGTCACTTCAGCCGCAACTGCACCTGTCGCAAAAGCGGCAGCCACAGCGCAAGCGAGAATTTGCTTTTTCATCGTGTTCTCCTATTTGCAAATTCAATAAATTCAAGACCCGTTCCGAGGTCTCTCCCGTCCTTTTCGGCGGGAACTACCCGCGGGACACAAGAAAGATAACCTTGCGCATTTAGGCGCTACAACAAAGAAATATCACCTTTTCAAATGACTGTTGCAAAAAACATAATCTCTAACTGGAACACCTTATTTTTTCTAGAGCAAAGTACTTAGCGTCGCATGCGCATTACAATCCGACTACATTTCTCGAGAGAAGACCTATGCAACCCATGCTTGATACATCGAATCTGCCACGAATTCCTACCTGGAAACCAGCCAGAGCCTTCACAGATATTCGCTATGAAAAGGCCGAAGGCATTGCCAAAATCACCATCAATCGTCCTGAGGTTCGGAATGCCTTTAGGCCACTTACAGTCAAAGAAATGCGTCAGGCTCTTGACGATGCAAGAAACGATGCCGCCGTCGGCGTTGTGATTTTGACGGGTGCCGGGGATTTAGCATTTTGCTCAGGCGGCGATCAGCGTGTGCGCGGAACAGGTGGATATGTGGGAAGCGACGGCACTCCGCGTCTTAATGTTTTGGATTTTCAGCGAGAGATTCGCAACTGCCCGAAGCCTGTGATTGCCATGGTTGCGGGTTGGTGCGTCGGGGGCGGTCACGTTTTGCACATGCTCTGTGATCTTACGATTGCGGCTGACAATGCCAAATTCGGACAAACCGGGCCCCGCGTCGGCAGTTTTGACGGCGGCTGGGGCGCAAGCTACATGGCTCGAATCGTCGGTCAGAAAAAGGCCCGTGAGATTTGGTTCCTGTGCCGCTTTTATAGTGCTCAGGAAGCGCTTGACATGGGGCTCGTCAATAAGGTTGTTCCATTAAAAGACTTGGAAGCGGAGACCGTGCAGTGGTGCCGTGAAATTCTCGCGAACTCCCCGCTTGCCATCCGATGTCTGAAAGCGTCGCTCAATGCCGACTGCGACGGACAGGCAGGTCTGCAGGAGCTTGCCGGCAATGCAACGCTTCTTTACTACATGACAGAAGAAGGGCGCGAAGGTAAGAACGCTTTCTTAGAAAAACGACGTCCGAATTACTCCAAATTTACGCGCCTGCCGTAGAGCCATGCCCTATCCTTTTGAGCGATACGTCGATACGGCCTTTTCTATTGAAGACGCCGCCCGAGAATGTCCGGACGGCGTTGCTCTTACGGACTTCGGGAAGAACTACACCTACGGAAAGCTCAATGCCCTCGTGCATGAGCGCCGGGCAGGCCTTTACCGCCCCGCCAAAGGGCGTCCTTACATTCTTGTCGGAGACAATCGGCTTGATGTCTTTGTCACGCTCTACGCGCTTTTAGAAGAACGGATTCCCTTTCTTCTGTTGCATCCGACCTTAACCGAGCATGAAAAAGAAACGCTTCTAAAGCATATTCATGCCATTGATGCCCCGATTCCGGACGGTGTAGCTGCCGTTCTCATGACGTCGGGAACAACCGGGACTCCCAAGCCCGCGATGCTCACGCGTAGTGCCCTTGCAGCCAGTGCTTGGTCAAGCGCTCAAAATATTGCCTTAATGAAACACGATGCCTGGCTCATGAGCCTATCGGTCTCGCGCATCGGAGGGCTTTCAATTCTCACGCGCTCTCTTGCTGCCCGAAGTCGAGTCGTCCTTTTCCCGCACTTTTGTGCGCGTGAATTTATTTGTGCCCTGAAAGAAAACGCCGTCACACTGGCTTCGATTGTTCCGACGATGCTCACCAAGCTTTTAAAGGAGTGCCCCGACTTTAAACCCGAAAAATCGTTACGCGTGATTTTGCTCGGGGGATCGTTTGCCTCACGAACGCTTTTAGATGACGCCCGAGGGCGAGGGATTCCGATTGTGACGACATACGGCATGACGGAAACGGCAAGCAATGTTGCAACGAGTGCCTACACAGAGCGTCTGACTCTCGGTGCCAAAGCTCGTTCCAACACCTTAGCGGAACTTTCCGTTCGAAACGGAACACTCCACGTGCGAGGGCCGATGCGCATGGCCGGCTACTGGGGACACCAACTTTTACGCGAGGATGCGTGGTTTGATACGGGCGATATCGCCTCACTTGATAAAGACGGGAGCCTTACAATTTACGCCCGACGAACGGATCTAATCGTCACGGGCGGAGAAAACGTCTACCCGGCCGAAGTGGAAAATGCATTAACGCGCATTACCGGAATCCGAGAAGCGCTCGTCCTAGGACTTCCGGACAAAACGTGGGGCGCCGTTGTCACGGCGCTTCTCGTGGCTCAGAGCGAGCCCCTTCCCGAAAAAAATCTCAAAGAAGCACTTGTCGGGAAACTCGCGCCGTACAAGAGACCGAGACGGATTGCCTGGGTAAAACACCTTCCGGTCAATAGCGCAGGGAAACTTAACAGAAATCCTGACGCATTAACGGGACTTGTTCTCTCGACACTGCATTACACACGATAGTCGTCCCCGTTGTGTACTTGTTGGTAAGGCTGGTTTCTTTTGACATCGCTGACGGTACCTTGCCCTAGTCAAGTACCAAGCCATGGCGTTAAATTCCCGAGTCTTCGGTTTACAAATAGCTACAGATTACGCCGTAGACACAGAGTCAGTCGCGATGGCAACCATTACAATAAAGCGTTTGCAGTCAGGTCTATTGGAAATAGATTTTGAATCGCGCCCCTGATCTGAATAATTCCTTTTGTGCCGGAAAATTCCTCATGTTCTTTGCTCGACCGATTCTTTTCTTTTCCTGTCTTGGGTTAACTTTTGTCTTAATCTGTTGGACCGAATCCTCTGCCATGGCCAAGGCCGGCAAGTTCTATGACAAAGACGGTCCGCCCGAAACATCTCGGCCCTTCACTGCGCAAGAACACACCGTCCTTAAAGTCGAAAAATCCTGCAAAGCCGCTTCTCGTCCGTACACCGTCATGGGGAAACGCTACTACCCGATGTCCGGTGACCATACCTATTCTCAAACAGGGGTTGCCAGCTGGTACGGAAAACAATTCCACGGACGCAAGACCGCCATCGGTGAGCGCTATGACATGTTTGCGATGACGGCAGCACATCCGACCATGGAGCTCCCGAGTTATGCCCGTGTGACCAACTTAAGTAACGGGAAAAGCGTCATTGTTCGTGTCAATGACCGCGGACCGTTTCTCGGAGACCGCATCATCGACATGAGTTATGCGGCAGCCGTGAAACTCGGCTATCACAAAGCAGGAACAGCGCGCGTGAAAGTCGAGCGCATCACACGACGCGACATTGCCGCAGGAAACTACAGCACAATGGCCCCGAAGACGTCTTTAGTTCTTGCCAAACCAACCGAAAAGCCGTTCCGCAGCAAACAAACGCAAGCACGCGGGAAACGTATATCCGAAGTCATCGGAACGCGTGAAACACCTTCTTCCGAGACAATGTCGGCCGGCACGGCGACGACCGTTTCGGATTAACCATACGGTCCGACATCCCCCTGTTGGGGAAAATGACTACCTCTTACGGTCAAATTTTGCCTACTTCAGTCAGAATACGGAGGATATGTTAAAGCGCTTAACATATCGCATCGGATATGGTTAATTTTTTCAATTTTTTAACCATAACGAGAGCATCTTAAGAGCAAGCTCAAGGAAATGCAATGATTCGTCCCCTTCTTTTCCGATCGACTGGAGGTACCTTTCCGCTCCTAAAGAAATTCCTTTCTGCCCCAATAGCGCAAAAGCGGGCTTAGGCCCGCTTTTGCTCTGTGATCGAGACTCTTTCGTTACGGCACCATCGCCTCGACTTCGTCGCGCTTGATGGGCTTGACAAGGTCTTCGCGCTTCACACGCAAATACATGGCAATCGCCGCCGCTACGAAAATCGACGAGTAAATACCCAAGCAAATGCCGATTGTCAGGGCAAGCGAGAAAAAGTGGAGCGCCGGGCCTCCGAAAAAGAACATCGAAAGCGTCATGGCTAAAGTCGACGTATGGGTGATAACCGTACGAGAAATCGTTGCCGTAATGGCCGAGTTAATAATCTCTTCGGTTTCCACGCGACGCATCTTACGGAAGTGCTCACGCACGCGGTCGAAAATAATCACGGATTCATTGACCGAGTACCCGAGAACGGCCAACACAGCTGCCAGAACCGGTAGTGAAAACTCCCACTGCATCACGGCAAAGATACCGACCACAATGATGATATCGTGTAAGTTCGCGATGATGGCGGCCACGGAAAACTTCCACTCAAAGCGAAATGCCAGGTACGTCATGATACCGAGGACCACCAGGCACAAGGCCGTAAAGCCGTCGGTCGCAAGTTCCTCCCCCACTTGCGGGCCTACGTACTCGTTATTGACAAGGCGCACGCCAGGGTCTTTTTTGGAAAGAACCTTCATGAGCTCTTTGGCCTGATGGCCGGAATCGGCGCCTTCCTTAAGGGGCATTCGAATCATCAAATCGCGCGCCGTACCGTAGTTTTGAACGGCTGCCTCAACGCCCATACCCGCCTTAATTTCGTTACGGACCACTTCGGCCGATACGGGTTCTGGGTACTGCACGACAACTTGTGTTCCGCCCGTAAACTCAATGGAAAACGCCAAGCCGTGAAAAAAAATCCAGTACACGGCAACAAAGAAACTCACGACTGAAATCGAGTTCAGGATGAGCGAGTACCGCATAAAGGGGATTGTCTTATGAATACGAAAGAATTCCATGATTGTCCCCTCTTACTCTTTCATGTAGTGCTTGGCCGTACGGTCCTTGCCGTGCGGATCCCAAGCCTGACCGACGCGAATGTGCGAGAGTTTCTTGACGCGCCCGTAAATCAGGTTAATGAGTGACCGAGAAACCGTCACCGACGTAAAGATGGACGTCGTAATCCCGATGCAGTGAACGACTGCAAAGCCGCGCACCGGACCCGAACCGAAAATTAAAAGCGCCACGCCGGCAATTAAACTCGTGAGGTTCGAGTCGATAATGGTATTGAAAGCCGCGTCATACCCTTCGCTGATGGCTAGCTGCGGCGATCGTCCCTCACGGAGCTCTTCACGGACGCGTTCGTTAATGAGAACGTTCGAGTCCACGGCCATGCCGAGCGTTAACGCAATAGCCGCGATGCCCGGAAGCGTGAGCGTGGCCTGCAGCATCGAAAGCAGAGCCACCAAGCACATCACGTTACAAAGTAGGCACGTAGCGGAAACGACGCCGAAAACCGAGTAGTACACCATCATGAAGATGGCCACGATGGCAAAGCCGTACAAGGTCGACTTAAAGCCTGCTTGAATGTTATCGGCACCTAAGCTCGGACCGATCAGGCGTTCTTCGACAATTTCCATGGGAGCAGCAAGTGACCCGGCACGAAGCAACAAAGCCGTATCGGTGGCCTCAACTGTCGTCATGCGCCCAGAAATCTGCACGCGACCGCCGCCGATTTCTTGACGAATCACGGGGGCGGTCACAACCTCGCCCTTACCCTTTTCAAACAGGATAATAGCCATGCGCTTGCCCACGTTGGCCCGCGTGACGTCTTTGAAGATGCGTGCGCCCTTATTATCGAGCGACAGATTCACGGTCGGCTCTTGGGTTTGCTGATCAAACCCGGGCTGCGCATCGTTTAAATTTTCACCGGTTAACACCACACGGCGTTTGACGAGAACGGCATTTCCTTCTCGGTCAAAATACCGCTCGTCACCGAAGGGAACATTGCCTTGCGCAAGCTGCGCATACGCTTCGGGCGAATCATCGACCATGCGCACTTCGAGCGTTGCCGTGCGTCCGAGAATGTCCTTGGCTTTGGCCGTATCCTGCACACCGGGTAGCTGCACCACAATGCGGTCGGCCCCCTGCTGCGCAATCACGGGTTCTGCGACACCGAGTTCGTTAATACGATTGTGTAAGGTCGAAATGTTTTGCTTTAAGGAGTAGTCCTGAACGTTCTTAATCGCCCGTTGCGAGAGCTCGGCAGAAATCAAAATTCTGCCGCCTACGTCCGTGGGTTTAAAGGTCAAATCCGGCTGCGTCGTGCGCATTAAATCCAAAGCCCGCGCCCGGTCGTCTTCGGAATTAAACGCAATTTCAATTTGTGTTCCGGTGCGCGAAATGCCCGCATGACGAATGCGCTTTTCACGAAACTGCGTGCGAAGATCGGCCGCCGTCGATTCAGCGCGCTTTAAAATCGCCGAATGCATATCGACCTGTAGCAAAAAATGCACGCCGCCGCGAAGGTCCAAGCCCAAGTACATCGGAAGCGCGTTGATACTGAGTAGCCACTTGGGAGTATTGGGCACCAGGTTGGGAGCCACAATAAAACTCGGATCGGTTTTATCCGGGTTTAAAGCCTTCTCAATTACTTCCCGCGCTAAAAGCTGCTCTTCGGCCTGTGTCGGGTCAAAGCGCACACGAACGGTGTTTTGCTGGGCCCCTTGTTCGTAGAAAATGCCGTTCGGCTTTAATTTGGCCTCATCCAAGGCCTTTTCCACACGTGTTAACACGCGTTCGTCAAGTTTGACGGTGGATTTGGCGGAACTGACTTGAACGGCCGGCGATTCGCCGTAAAAGTTCGGTAGCGTGTACACCAAGCCGACAATCAGCACAACGGCAATGAGGATGTATTTCCAAAGCGGGTATCGGTTCATGAAAAACCCCAGAAAAAGCGAGCGAGAGGCACCCGAAAAAGACCATCAAAGAAAAGACGAAAAGGCGCGGCAACTTCTTGCGCGCCCTTTCGCTTGACAGAGCGTCCCTTAGATTGACTTAATGGTGCCGCGCGGCAAAACGGTCTGCACCGATCCGCGTTGCATCGTAATCGTGACGGGCTTGTCGTCCACGCGACTGATTTCAATCACAATGTACGAATCGTCCAAGCTCACGATGCGACCGGCAAGGCCCCCGAGCGTCAAAATCTCGTCCCCCTTACCGAGCGACTGGCAAAGCTTGATGTGTTCCTTTTGGCGCTTTTGCTGCGGTCGAATCAAAAAGAACCAGAACACGACGAAAATCAAAAGAAGCGGAACAATCTGCATGGCCAATTCGGTCATGCCGCCGCCGACAGCCTGGGCGTAAGCGTCAGAGATGAAAAACACAATAGTCCTCTTTATAGATAAAAAGTAAACACTGCAAAAAACGCAGAATTCCTAATTTCGAACGTAAGTATATGGGCAATTGCACCGTATTGGTAGACGCGAAAAAATGATAGGCGAACCCCATACAAATTTCGCCACCCGGAATCCCCGAATGGCGAAACGGCACAAGCCAGAAAAGCGCTTAACGCTTACTGAATTGCTTGGCGCGACGAGCCTTATGAAGGCCCACTTTCTTACGTTCGACCTCACGGGCATCGCGCGTGACAAGTCCGGCCTGACTTAACGTCGGCTTTAACGCCGCGTCGTAATCAATAAGGGCCCGCGTAATGCCGTGACGAACGGCACCGGCCTGACCGGACTCACCGCCGCCTGCGACGTTGACCATGATGTCAAACGTCTCGACATTGTCCGTGACCTGCAGGGGCTGCATGACAATCATACGACCTGTTTCACGCTTGAAAAAATCATCGAGGGCACGACCGTTAATCGTAATCTTGCCCGTTCCGCGCTTGATAAAAACACGTGCAACCGAGCTCTTGCGACGGCCGGTGCCATAGTTGTAGTTACCGATCATCTGTATTCCTCTTAAATGTCAAGAGCCTTGGGAGCCTGCGCAGTGTGCGGATGCTCGGAGGAGGCATAAATCTTCAACTTCTTAATCATCGCATAGCCGAGCGGTCCCTTCGGGAGCATACCGCGCACGGCGATTTCAAGGGCACGGCCCGGATGCTTTTCCTGCATCTGAGCAAAGGTCGTTTCACGAACGCCGCCCGGGTAACCGGTGTGACGGTAGTAGGTCTTTTTTCCGGCCTTTTCACTGGAAAGACGCAACTTCTCGGCATTAATGACGATGATGTAGTCGCCCGTATCGACATGCGGCGTGTATTCCGGCTTGTGCTTGCCACGCAAGCGCAAGGCAATCTCGCTGGCCAGACGGCCGAGAATCTTGTCGGCGGCATCGACCACATACCAGTCGCGCTTGACTTCAAGCGGCTTGGCAGAGAAAGTCTTCATTTGTAATTCACCTAAACGAATGCGGTAAAAAGATCAAACTCACAAAAGATGGCGCTTTTGCTTTGGCTGCGTAGCAACAGGAAAAAACCGCTACACCGTCTGTTCAATGCTTTAAAACCTGGTCACGAAAAAGCGGACGAAGAAAAGCCCTCGCCGCGTATTCACATTCTGCAAAAACCGAACTCCTTAAAAATCCTTTTAATCCAGTGGAAAACGGGGGGATTAAAAGCACGACCCAGATTTTTGCCAATGAGGGCGTCATACTACAGCAAAATGACGATTTCCTCCAACTTTTTACGTGCGAAGGAGCCCCTTTTCGGGGAGTCTTTGGCGCAAAAACACAGGGTTTCCCCTAATAACCCCATAAATCCAGTCTAGTTGGAATTGCTTATTTGCGTTGCAAGGTGGTAATGTGCCGATGGGGTGAAGTGGCTTGATGTGGTGGGACGCTCCTGATGACTCCGTACCCTCTCGCTTACGACGCCGACGGTTGCGCGCTTGATATATCCTTTTTTTGCGCAAACCGGGCTTGAGACCTTCTTTTTGCAAAGCGGGCACGTTGATTCGCGGTAGGTCTACAAGTGGAGGATATTAGGAGAAAAACATGGCAAGCGGTATTGTCAAATGGTTTAACGACGCCAAAGGATTCGGATTTATTACACCGGACGAAGGTGGTGAAGATTTGTTCGCCCACTTCTCGGCCATCGAAATCGACGGTTTCAAGACCCTGAAAGAAGGCCAGAAGGTGACCTTTGAAGTCGTGACCGGCCCCAAGGGTAAGCAAGCTGCCCACATCAAACCCGAAAAGTGATTCTTGACGGTGTCAGTCAAACGCCCTTGCCGGAAAACCGCGAGGGCGTTTTTGTTTGAAGTTTCTTCGTGCACTCGAAAAACTCTTTTGGCAGTTGCCTTACTTTTTTGCTCTTTGGCGGTTACAGCTATGGATACTCTTTCTCTTCGTATCAGAGATCAAACGCTGGAACTTGAAGTCGCACGCACCGAAGCCGAGCGTGAGCGGGGTCTGATGGGGCGGTGCACGCTCAGAGAAAACACCGGCATGGCGTTTTTCTTCAATCCCCCGGAATCGGTGGGATTTTGGATGAAAAACACCTTGATTAATCTGGATATCGCGTTTGTCGATACGACCGGTGTTGTTTTTCACACCGACACGATGCGCGCCAATTCCTTAACGCTCCATCACTCGTACGGCTTGGTGTACGTTGCCATTGAACTTCCGCAAGGCACTTTGCAACGGCTTCGCATCGGACCAGGGACGTACTTTCCGGAATTAGATACAACGAAAACTACCTCCGAAAACGCTTTAAACCCTAAGCCTTCGAGGCATCGATAAGAGAAACGCCATGAGTACCTTTGAAATCACAGGCGGCGTCGATCCGCTCCTTACCGTTCAGATGCAAAGGGGTGACGTCCTTTTTGCCGAAAACAATGCCATGGTGGCCATGGACAAATCCTTAACGCTCACAGGAGTGGCGCGCGGCGGCATTTTAGGTTCAATCGGGCGCAAGCTCTTTAACGATGAGAATTTCTTTCAGGAGCGCTTTGAAGCCAAAGAAGGGCCGGGCACGGTGCTTCTTGCACCGACCATCCCCGGGGACGTCAAACTCCTTGATGTCGGGACTCGGACCTATATGCTCTCGGACGGCGCCTATTTGGCAAGCACCGAGGGCGTGACACTTGAAATTAAATCGCAAGGTCTCGGCAAAGCTCTTTTTGCACGCTCGGGCGGTCTTTTTGTTATGAAAGCCACGGGATGCGGCACATTAGCCGTCTCCGGGTTCGGCTCGATTCGCGTCCTCACGATTACCCCCGACAAACCCCTTATCGTCGATAACGGACACGTCGTAGCCTGGGATGCGTCTTTAAATTATGACCTGACGATTAACACGGCGCATCGGGGGTTTTTCGGAAAACTCATCGAAGGGGCCGTCACGGGTGAAGGCCTCGTTCTGACGTTTACAGGGACGGGAACGGTCCTTGTCTGCTCTCGAAATCGCGGCGGTTTTCTCGACTGGGTTGCCGGAAACCTTCCGCAAGAGAAGGCCGCGAAAAACCGCTAAAAAGCCCCTCTTATTCGCCGTAAGCTCGTCCGTTCGGCCAACTTTCGGGGTCCATAACAGGGCCCTTGACGCGATACGTCTTGACATCGCGGAATGTTGTTGCCATACGAGCGCCGACCGTGCAAAACGTTCTTTCACGTGTGGGGTCCTCTTTCGGATATCGACCGAAAATCATTTCCGCAACGTCAGCGAGTTCCACCGGCGCCCGATTAACGCGAACGGATGTTTGGTGACTACCGGCAGGCTTAACGAGCAACAAGGCACTTTTACGACCGACACCATGCCCGTGATCGCTCGCTAGGATAACGGTTGTATTGTCATACACGCCGTTTTTCTTCATCCAGGCAAACCACTTGCCGACAGAGTGCAGAGCACAAGTTTCTGTCTGCAAATGCCCGGGATTAATTCTTTGCCCGTCGGTAAGGGGATACCCTTTGGCACAAATATCGCAACTGCCCGGTTTCATAAACCACGGCCAGTGCGTCAGTTCCGAATAAATGACCTTAAATGTGCTCTTTTGAGCATCAGCGTTCGCCAGTTCTGGAAATGACTCCAGGAAAGCCCAGTCGCGCAGTCTTCCCGTCGCAAGAGAAGCATTGTGTCCTTGTGTAGAACCGACCCAACTACCGCCGTTATAAATATAGTTTTTCAGTGACCACGGGACAGACGAGAAAAGGCTGACGCTCACAAGGAACCCTTCGCCGCTTGTTGCCTCATGCTTCATACCGCGCTTTGCCATGTAGTACGACAAATAAAAAAGCGGCATATGGCGAAGTGTCAGGGGATTATTCTCGGCGTACTCAGCCACAAGTTGCGGCTCGAGCCAATTGCGCTCATTGATTGTCACGTCGACATTGCTTCCTAAGCGGTTTGCCACGTCGGCATACGAGCGATTGATTTTAGTAATCAAGCTCTCATCGGGCTTCTCATTGAGAACTTTCGGCGTGCAGGCCTTCCCGCAAATAATCGAAGCAAGACTCGCCTGCGTCGTAGGACCGGTAGCCAGACAATCGGCATACCATGTTGCATCTTTCCAAGCCAGGGCGATATCCGGATTATTCTCAAAAATCGTTTGAACATGAAATCCCGAAAACATATCCAAAATCAATACAACGGTATTGTGACCGGTTTTGCTAAATCCGAGGAATCGATCGTTCCAAGCCGGGGCTTGTGCTTCTTTTACGGAATCACTCGGCACATCCCACTGCGATTTTGTCCCCCACAGTTCGAAAAGCGATGCACCGAACGCCATCACAATGCAAAACGTAAAGACCGTCTTTAAAACCGATACATAGCCTTTCCTAAAAATCCAAATCAGAAGGATGCCCCAAAGAAGGAAAACAGCACAATCAACAGCTAGATTAACGCCTCGGAAAAGCGCCGTCGGCTTAGAGAGTTGAAATCCGTCAATTGTTCCTGCATCCAAAGGAAGAAGGAATGCATACACCGTTAAGTAAAGACTGACCGCCACAAAAAGAAGTGCCATCGCCTTGCGGATTCTGAAAAAGGCAAAAACCTTCCCTAGGAGCCAGAAAAGTCCCAAAAGGACGCCGAGTAAGAGTAGTAAGTGCGCCAGAATCACCGGCAGGGCACTAAACGTTTCCGGGGCTGTGTTGAAAGCGTGAATCGGCAAATAACCGGCAATCAAAATCACCAACCAGGCCGTGGACAAATCGTATAGATTGTCCGCTGAGACTTTCGGACAAATGCGTTGCACCAAATTGAGCAAAACTGCAGATACGCCGACAGCAGGAATCAAACTTAAAAGCGCCAGAACCAGAGTTGCCCCGTGTCGCGCCATGGAGACAAATTCTCCCTTATACCAGAACTTAACCGTGAAAAAGAGTCCGGCTAAAACCAACAGGCAGAAAATCCAGTGGCGTCGATAAAGACGAGCTCTGAGTGCCAGGAAAAAACCGATAACCGCTGCGATAAGAAAAACCGAATTGGCCGTATGCGTCAGTACCACACGAATATGTTCCGATAGGAAAACTGCTTGCCCCGACGAAAGACTTCCGAGTATTGCGCCCAAAAGCCAAATCACTAGCCCCCAGATGTCACGCCCAAACACGCCGAGATTTTCGGCAAGCGGTTTTTCCCGATTCGGAGACAAAAACCGGAACCTCTTTGTCTTAAAACATTGTGCGAACTTGCGCACCACGTCGTAAACGATGTTCTTGGCAAGCGAATAGATGTTGTTGCACGTCCAAT
>UQOW01000007.1 GCA_900542805.1 uncultured Sutterella sp. | reverse complement strand
TTGCCCCGTGACTCAGTAGGGAATCCTCGTCCTTCAGGGCGAGGAGGAAGTCAATTTTGTTCCGTTGCCTTTTTCAGTTCGGCATCGACAAGTTCGCTGGCGCGCTTGACCTTCTCAGCGGCAACGGCTTCTTCAACCTCGGTTCCGGCCGTGGCCTGACGCACCTTTAAGCGCTTTAATTGCAAATCCAATTCCGCGCTCTCATCAGCACGCTTTTCGAGTTTATCGGCACGGGCCTGAGCCTTCGATTGCGCGGCTTTCTTTTGTGCCGCAAGCTTCTTGGCAGCGGTGGCCTTCCGAGCGGCCTCCTGAGCTTTAGCCTTCTGAGCCGCAGCCTTTTCCCGTGCAAGTTTTTGCTCGGCCTTAGCTTTGACGTCTTCATAATTTAAGCGAACTGACTCAATTTGAGCTTCCAAGGAGCGATCTTGCTGGGCCGGATAGTCCGGCGGAACCGTCTGCGCGATGGTAAAGGGCGCTGTGGCGAGCATCACCAGCATCAACAACGTTTTTTTCATCAAAACGTCTCCTTAACGAGTCGTCTTCGGGCATCCGCCCGGATTGTTCGGCTGAATACGCGTTTCGTTCGGACTCGGCGAAACCATAACGGCCGTCCCCGGCTTGAACTCACAAACTCGACCGACCTGCGCCGAGTTAAAGAGTTTATCGTCGTACCGGAAGGTAATCTGGACCCCGTCGACGAGGCTTTCGTTACCCGACCCGACACCGGCGAGCGTCATACCGGCAAGTCCGCCTGCTACACCGCCAATTACGCGATCGGAACGACCGGCATTGTGTACCTGGTTGCCGATAGCAATGCCGGCCAAGGCACCGAGAACGGCACCCACGGCTTGCGCCTGCGAGCGATCGTCGCGGTTGGGCACAGCCACGCGTGCCGGCAAAATCGCAACAATTTGAACGGTTTTAACTTCCTGTGCCTGATTCACGGACCCGGCGTAGTACGTATCAGACCGGTACGTATCCCCCGTGCTTTGGCATCCGCTTAAAAGAACCAGACTTGCCGCAACGGCACTCATGACAATTTTCTTACCCATGTGACTTCTCCGTAGTGCCCGAACAGACTTACCATCGTCTGTCTGCGCATACTTTAGCGCGAAACAAACGAGCCGATTCCCTTTGTTCGCGAAACGAAATGAAACCTAACAGAACTTAACAAAACTACCCAGTCGGGAAAAACAGCGTCGCCAGGCCAAGAAAAATCAAAAAGCCTCCGGAATCGGTCGAGAACGTTAGTAAAACCGACCCCCCTAAGGCCGGATCTCGTCCGAAGTACTTTAAAAGAAGCGGTACGGCAAGCCCCACTACGGCCCCGAGGACAAAATTAAGGACCATCGCCAGGAACATCACAAAGCCAAGCGTTTTCCCGTAGGGACTATCGAAGTAAAGGAGCCAAACGAAAAAACCGGCAATCGCACCACAGACGATTCCGTTGATGACCGAAATCCAAACTTCTTTGTAAATAAGATCTTGTTCATTGGAACGGGTTACTTGACCCATCGCCAGCGAGCGCACAAGAAGCGTGAGCGTTTGATTCCCGGAATTACCGGCCATTCCGGCCACAACGGGCATTAAAGCGGCCAAGGCAACCACGCGTTCGATCGTTCCGTCAAAAGCGTTGATCACGCGTGAGGCGAAAAACGCCGTACACAGGTTCACACCGAGCCACAGCCACCGACTCTTGGCCGTCTCCCAGACGTTGCCGAAGATATCCTGCTCGTCACTTAAACCGACCGAGGCAAAGAGGTCTTCGTTATTGCCTTCCTGAATCACATCGAGCACGTCGTTGACGGTCAAACGTCCGACAAGGCGCCCTGCCTCGTCGACAACCGGAGCACTGACAAGGTCATAACGCTCGAAGGCATGCGCCGCATCCTCGGCGTTATCCAGGGGGTTTAAGGTCAGAATATCTGTCTGAACCAAATCCGAGACAGTCACGAACGACTCGTGAACCAAAATCAAACTGACGGGAAGAACACCGAGAAACTGACCCTTGCGATCGACGACGAAAAGCTGGTCGGTGTGGTCGGGGAGATTCTCAAATCGGTGCAAGTACTTTAAAACCGCTTCGAGCGTGATGTCTTCTCGGACCGAAATCATCTCAAAGTCCATGCGCGCGCCGACACTGTTTTCCGGATAACTCATCGCAGCGCGTAGCTGAGCACGCTCTTCATGCGACAAGCCCTCTTGCACTTCCGCAACCACATCGGGCGGCAAGTCCTGCACGATGTCGGCGATTTCGTCCGTATCGAGGGACTCGACGGCATCGACGAGCTCGTCGGACGTCATCGCCTCAATGAGTGTTTCGCGAACGCCGTCGCTCACTTCAACGAGCACGTCGCCTTCGTCTTCGTGATCGACAAGTTGCCAAACAGCCAAACGGTCGTCCGGCGGGAGTGCCTCGAGCACATACGCAACGTCGGCCGGGTGAAGTGTCTTTAAAACTTCTCGCAGGTCTGCCTTGGCTTTGTCGCTCAAGGGCTTGGCAAGCGGGTGCTCCGGGTCGGTCGCTTTTCGCGATCCGTTCTGCTCTTCCCGCTCGATAATCTGCGTAATTTGAGACAGGGCCAGACTGGCCTCTTCGGGCACCAATGCGGAAACCTCCTCGGTATCGGGGCTGTGCACGTCAGGCTCTTTTTTTTCAAGTTCACTTTCGCACATGAAACAGCTCCCGAAAGGAGAGATTCCGGATACGGTACTTCTTTACAACGATTGAAATGGATGCGCCTTGCCTAGGTCGAATCGGAATTATACGGCTTTCATGGCCTGTACCGCGAGAAGCACAGCACCTGAAAAAACGTTTAAATTCAAATAAAAAGAAAACAATCGCTCTTTTAATGCGGCGCGCGCAACGCCGCAAGAACCGACTCAACGGGCGGACGGATTCCGTTCCAGATTTGAAAACTTTCCGCCGCTTGCGCCACGAGCATTCCGAGTCCGTCGTGCACGTTCGGGCATCCGACGCTTCGGGCCGTTTGCATAAAAGGCGTTGCCGTACGAGCATACATGAGGTCGTAGCACAGCGCGGCTCGGGCGAAAACCCCTGGGTCGACGGCCGGAACTGCATCGGACAAACTAGCACTCGTTGCATTGACAACAATCTCCCAAGTGCCGTTTTTCGTTGCTTCCAGTGAACTTGCAGAAACGCCGAATGTCTCGGCAAGGTCAAAGGCTTTGGCCTGAGTGCGATTGGCAATCGTAACTGCGCGAACATAAGTCGGAAGAACGGCCAAAAGGCCCCGCGCCGCACCACCCGCTCCGAGCAAAAGGAGACGTGCCTCGGAAAGATTTCCCCCGTAAAGGCGCTTTAAATCGTTCACAAAGCCGATTCCGTCTGTGTTATCACCGAAAACGACTCCTCCCTTTTGAAAGGAAAGCGTGTTAACGGCTCCTGCCAGGCGGGCTCTCTCACTTATTGTCGTACATGCCTTATATGCCTCTCTTTTAAAGGGGACCGTCACATTGGCGCCATACACGGGCTCGGCCGCCAAAAGCTGGCGCAACTGACCAGCAAAGTCCTCGACGGCAAATAAGAGTTTTTCGTAGTGAATGTCTAGCCCGGCTTTTTGAGCAAAGGCGGCATGAATGACCGGCGAAAGCGAGTGTTCAATCGGATTTCCGATGACATAAAAAAGTCGACTCACTATGTGTCCTCCCCGTTTTTTTCATCATTTTCAACGGCCACAGTCTCGGGAGTCTCGCTCGTCTCGGAGGCCTCGGCCATTAATTCGACATCGTCTTCTTGCAGTGTTTCCGTTTCATCGAGCACTTGTAGTAATCGCGTTTCGAACACCAATTCGATGTAATCACACCCGAGGACCTGCAGCCGAATCCGTCGTCCGCGTTCTAATTCCGGAAGTCCCGGAATGCGCTGCATCATCGGCAAACCCTCGATACGCACCAATTCATCCTTGACAACGAGTGCCGTCACTTGCGATTTACCTTCCTGCTCAATCCAGCGAAGACTCCAGTACCGCTCCATGCGACGCTGAAAATCGTTGTAGGCCTCATAAGCAGACTCAAAAGCCGTCACTGCCGTAAATAAATCGATGTCTTTGGGCTGATAGGCCGGCGACTGCCCCATCGCAACGCGGACGATCTGTCGCTGATTCATCAAATCGACATACCGGCGCAAGGGAGATGTCGACCACGCATAAGCAGCTACCCCTAAGCCGTCGTGGGGACCGGGCGTTGTACTCATCTTGACACGACCCATGCGCTGGCTACGGTAAATGCCGGCGGTATTGTGTTCTTCGAGCCACAAGCCCCACGTCTCGTTAGCAAAAATCATCAACTCGGAGACGACCAAATCAATCGGCGCCCCGCGCATGCGAGAACGGACTTGTGCACGAGCGCTTTCTCCTTCGCCCTCTAAAACAAAGTACCACTCCGGGCGAGGCGGCATCTCGGGGCGTCCGCGAACATCCTCGCGTACTTTCTGACGTATCTTGGCAAAATGCCACAAATGACTGATTTCCCGCGCATACGGAATGTGCAGTGTTTCGGACAAAATCGCCTCTTCGGTCACGTCCTGCTCGAAAGTGTCGTACCGGAGATTGGCCTGAATCGGAACTCGTTC
Source organism: uncultured Sutterella sp. (assembly GCA_900542805.1). GTDB lineage: Bacteria > Pseudomonadota > Gammaproteobacteria > Burkholderiales > Burkholderiaceae_F > Duodenibacillus. The sequence continues at coordinate 73,158 of UQOW01000007.1, read as the reverse complement.
CACACAGGTCTCCGTCGACAAAACCGTCATCGTTTCGGCATCCAAAACCGCATAAAGCGAAACGCAAGGGGCTCTTGTCCCTTCCTTCAGGCTTGCCGCTTCGATCCAAGCAGTCGGAAGCATCGTGGTTTTAATCCCCGGACCGTAGACCGTCGAAAGACGCTCTCGGGCAACCTTGTCAAGCAGCGAGTCTCTTTCGATTAGAAGTGCCGGCGCCGCAATGTGAATTCCCAGTTTCAGACGTCCGTTTCCGATATCGGTTAAGCTCGTTGCATCATCGATTTCCGTTGTCGACGAATCGTCGATGGAAAAAGCCTGAACGTCGGCAAGAGGCAATTCCCCGGCGTACGCCTCCGGTGCCGGAAGGTTTTTTGCAAATCCCTGGCCCTGCGGGAAATGCTCGAAATAAAAGCCTTGAACATGCCAGGCGTAAGGACTTGTGATGGCACCGAGTTTCAGCAGGAGTGCCAAGGGCGAAATCCGCTCGACGCTCGAGGCATCGTTTAACGCCTTCCATTCCACGGAGTTCTTATCCGGGCGTAGCAAGAGTGCATAGGCCTGGGCACGAACCGACTCGGGAAGGACGCCTGCGACCATGTCACTTGTCATCTTCTTTCGAAGCTCTTCAAGCTTCTTACGTCGTTCAATGGCCTGCAAGGCCCGCTCGAGTGTCTCGCGCGGAGCAGGCTTAAAAACTCCTCGACCTTTTTTATAAAAGTAGACGGGATTACCTTGCAAAGTTAAAAAGACGGCTGCACGCTCAACGGGAGTCGGCAATCCGAAGTACTCGGTTGCCTGCGTCGTATAGTCGATTTCCTGATCGGCGGCGGCTTCCCAAAGAAACGAAGGATCAATCTCGGAAGCGATCTTTTTGGCCGCCTCGATAAAGTCCGAACCGCTATAATCGAATTCAAAGAGAACGTGGCCGCCTTTGACTTTCGTACGTTTTCCGCTCGCAAGCTCAACCTGATAGGCATTACCCTCGTGTTTGAGAATCGTGCCGGATTTGTAGGTTCCGTCCTCTTCAAAAAAAAGCTGCATTCTTCTAACCTTTCTGCTCGGTCAAAAAATCGATGACCTGCGAAACGTACCGTGCAAACTGACTGACCGCGTGGTCCGCATTTTCAAGCATCAAAAGCGGCGAGTGTGAAAAAGCATCGCGCGCTTCTTTCCAATTTAAAACTTCATCTGCCGTCGAAAGTGCAATGAGCACCCGTGACGGATTTTTAAACGGCATCGCCTTGAGCGACCGCAACTGCTCGGCATACTCTTTTTTAATCACGACAAGGCGTCCGTCTGACGTCTTTTGCTCTCCGAGGAACGAGTCGATGGCGTCCCACGGATGTGTCGCAGGATTAATAAGAACCGCTCGACAAGCCACTTTTCCTAAGGCCCGTGCAGCATAAAACCCACCGAGGCTTGAGGCGACAATCCCGATTGTGCCCGGCTCATAGGTTTTTAAAAGCGCCAACAGTTGCTGCCAAACCTTCGCGGGTTCCTCATTTAAATCCGGCAAAAGACACGCCAAAGAACGCTTTTGACACTCTTGCTGCACAAGACGCGCTTTGAGTCCCGTCGGACCGGATAAAAAGCCGTGCAAATATAGGACTGTTCCGAGCATGAAGACTCTACGATGCAAGTGCCGCCAGAAGCTTATCCTGCACCCCGCAAAACGCTCCGTTACTCATGCATAAAATTGCGTCGCCCCGGTGCGCTTCGGAGGCTACAGCCGCCACAAGCAGCGCAATATCGCCAGAAAAACACTGCGCTTTTTCCGCAAGGGGAGCGAGCGCCTCAGCCGCGTTCCAGCCGACATCGGCCCCACTGTAGCAGTAAACCTTATCGGCCCCGGAAAGCGAATCTGCGAGCTTATCTTTCATCGTTCCGAGTTTCATCGTGTTGCTGCGAGGCTCGAACACGGCAAGGATGCGGCCCTTTCCGGACATGCGGGACCGTAATGCCGCAATCGTCTCTCGAATCGCCGTCGGATGATGCGCAAAATCATCAATCACGGTCACGCCACGCTTCGTTCCCTTCACTTCCAAGCGCCGTTTAACGCCCGAAAAATGCGAAAGCGCCTCCAAGGCCTTGCTCGGCGACACGCCGACGTCGCAAGAGGCCGCAAGAGCGGCAAGTGCATTTAAGCGGTTGTGACGACCGGCAAGCGAAAACTCCAAAGTCCCGAGCTTTTTCCCGGCCTTTAAAACCGAGTTCTGCTCGTCAAGAGACCACCCGCTTGCGTCGTCAAAGCGCTCTAAGCGACTCCAAAGCCCCATTTTTAAGACGCGCTCGAGCGCCTCGGACCTCGCATTAGAAATGACAAGGCCTTCGGAGGGAATGGTCCTTACGAGATGGTGAAACTGCTTTTCAATGGCCACGAGATTCTCGAAGATATCGGCGTGATCGTATTCCAGATTATTGAGAATTGCCGTGCGCGGTCTGTAGTGGACAAACTTACTGCGCTTATCGCAAAAACACGTGTCGTACTCATCGCCCTCGATAACAAAGGTCTTTCCCGTCCCGAGCTGCGCCGAGTGTCCGAAATCGGCCGGAACCCCTCCGATTAAAAACCCAGGGTTCATTCCGGCGAAATCTAAAATCCACGCTAAAAGGGATGTGGTCGTTGTTTTTCCGTGCGTTCCGGCAACGGCAAGGACATGGCGTCCTTGTAAAACCGTTTCGCTAATCCACTGCGGGCCGGACGTGTACCGCTCTCCGGCATTGAGAATTGCCTCCAAGAGGGGATTGCCGCGACTGACGGCATTGCCAACCACCCAAAGGTCGGGCTTGATAACCAATTGGTCGGCCGAATATCCTTGTTCGATGCGTACCCCGGCCTCCTCGAGCTGATTACTCATCGGCGGATAGACGTTCTGATCGGAACCGGTGACCGTATGACCGGCTTGGATGGCCAACCGGGCAACGCCCCCCATAAATGTGCCGCAAATACCGAGAATATGGATATGCATCGGAAAGTGTCTAAAATCAGTAAAAGAAAAGCGGATTGTACCGCCCGAAAAAAGGACTATGAACATCAAGTCGCGTCTTTTGCGTCAAGCTGCTTTGGCCGCCGCCGAGTCTGTTGTTTTAGACGGAACACCTTGGGCCGCAGCTCGCGACTGCGCCCAACGCGAAAACGGGATCCGTATTCGGTCCGATGTTTTGGAATCGGCCGTACGCGAGACCTGGGCCACATTCAAGCCTCAAGACCACGAAAGTCTTTTAAAAACCAAGCGCCTTTGTGCCCTAAAAGTACTGCGTTTGCTTGTCCCCTTTGATGCCTGGCTGTGCGGTGCTGTCCTAAACGGGTGTGCCGGTCCGGAAACGAGTATTCGAATCGAGGTTTTCGAAGACGATGCCAAGAGCGTTCTTCTCTTTCTTTTAGATACAGGAATCGACGCTCAGGCCATCGATGACGAACCGAGCCCGGTCGGAAAGCAAGACCTAACTCTCGGTTTTTTATTGAAAAACGACCTCTGCGGCGATTTTGAAGCTATCCGCATCGAAATCTTCCCGAAACACTTCAATTCTCGCAATCCCCGGAAACGCTCCCCCGATGCCTGGCAAAGTCCCTGGGAAGCTTCGGGACGAATCAGCGCCGAAAACCTGGCCGATGTTCTTGTCCTGCCGTGATTTTCCAGTTGTCGATAGGGCGTTTTTGTCGTTTTTCCTGCTTTTGTATATGATTCGGCCTAAAGAACTTGCAGGAATTGCTCTTGACAAGATAGACGAAATTAGCCTCAATTGCCGATAATTCCGATAAAAAGACACCTAGTTCGGCGTTTACATTGTCATTGTGGGATGACGTTATGGACTTACGTAAACTCAAAAGCATTATCGATTTATTAAAGGAAGCCGGAATTTCCGAAATCGATTTAACCGAAGGCGAAGATCGCGTTCGCATCGTCAACAGTCCCGACGGCATTCGTACGCAGGCAACGCCCGTGTGTACGGGTACGCCTTCGGCACAACCGGCAAGCACGGCACCGGAAGCCAAAGTCGATCCACCCGTTGCAGCTCCGGCAGCCGAAACAATCAATGCCCCGATGGTCGGCACGTTTTACCGTGCGCCGTCCCCTGGAGCTAAACCCTTTGTTTCCGTCGGACAAAAAGTTCGTGCCGGCGAAACCGTCTGCATCATCGAGGCCATGAAGCTATTAAACGAAATCGAGGCCGAGTTTGACGGGGAAATCGTCAATGTTCTCGTTGAAAACGGCGATCCGGTTGAATTCGGCCAACCGTTGTTTGAAATCCGCCGTTAACCCATTCGGACTGCTCGGGAATGTTTGGAAAAATCCTCATCGCCAATCGCGGAGAAATAGCGCTCAGAATCCTGCGCGCCTGCCGCACGATGAATATCAAGACCGTAGCGGTTCACTCGACGGCCGACGCCGACGCCATGCATGTTCGGCTCGCCGATGAAAGCGTGTGTATCGGCCCGCCTGCGCCGTCGATGAGTTACCTGAATATCCCAGCCATTATTTCGGCCGCGGAAGTCACCGACGCCGAGGCCATTCACCCGGGGTACGGCTTTTTGTCGGAAAATGCCGACTTTGCCGACCGTGTGGAAAAAAGCGGCTTTGCCTTCATCGGCCCGCGCGGCGATACCATTCGGTTGATGGGCGACAAAATCAATGCTAAGCGCATGATGGCCAAAGCCGGAATCCCCTGTGTTCCGGGGTCCCTTACGGAACTGCCGGATGACACGCAACAGGTCTTGGATTTGGCCGAAGAAGTCGGCTACCCGGTGATTATCAAAGCCTGTGCCGGCGGCGGCGGTCGCGGCATGCGAGCCGTGCGTACCGAAGCGGCACTTGTAAATTCCATTGCCCTACTGCGGGCGGAAGCGAAAAACGCATTCGGCTCCGATAAGCTTTATTTGGAAAAGTACCTGGAAAATCCGCGCCATATCGAGATTCAGATTCTGTGCGACAACTTCCAAAATGCCGTCTATTTGGGCGAGCGCGACTGCTCCATGCAGCGGCGCAACCAGAAAATTATCGAAGAAAGTCCGGCTCCCGGGATTTCTCGCAAAGCGATTGAACGGCTCGGCGAGCGTTGTGTCGAAGCATGCCGTCGAATCGGCTATCGCGGAGCCGGTACCTTTGAGTTCTTGTATGAAAACGAGAACTTTTACTTCATTGAAATGAATACACGCATTCAGGTCGAACACCCGGTCACGGAACTTGTCACCGGCATCGATTTGGTGTGTGAACAAATTCGTCTGGCCTCCGGTGAGCGTTTAACGCTCAAGCAGAAAGATATCATCCCGCGTGGGGCAGCCATCGAATGCCGTATCAATGCCGAAACGCCGTTTACCTTCCGGCCGAGTCCCGGGCGCGTTTCGGTCTGGCACGTTCCGGGAGGGCCGGGCATTCGCATGGAAAGTCACCTATATACCGGATACAACGTTCCTCCCTACTACGATAGTCTCATTGCCAAACTCATTGCAAGCGGTCCGGACCGCGAAACGGCTTTAGCTCGTATGAAAGTAGCCCTGACGGAATTGGCCTGCGAAGGTATCAGCACCAACACGCCGCTTTTGCGCGCCGTTTTAGCCGACTCCGGTTTTACCCAAGGGGAACGGGACATCCATTACCTGGAGAGAAAACTGACGGAATGGCAATTGCGGCGTAAGGAGAAAACGAGCAATGCTGCGTGAAGTGACGCTTCTTGTTGCACAAAACCAAGCCGAGTCCCTCGGTGACGCTCTGATAGATAGGGGCGCTCTGAGCATTACGCTAGAGGATGCCGATGCCGATAACGCCAACGAAGAGCCGCTTTTCGGGGAGCCCGGATTAGAGCCGACGACCTGCGCCTGGAAGCGCTCACGCCTTAAGTTTCTTATTGATGAAAAAAGCAATCCGACCTTTCTTGTGAAAGCGGCCTTTGACTTTATCGGGCAACCGCCCGAGCCGATCGAATCGATTGTTCCGGTACCCGAGACCGATTGGGTCAAGTTAACGCAATCGCAATTCGGGCCGACCAAAGTGAGCGACCGTCTGTGGATTGTTCCGAGTTGGTGTGAACTTCCCGATGCCAGGGCCGTCAACATCCGACTCGATCCGGGAGTTGCCTTCGGCACGGGAGCACATCCGACAACGCACCTTTGCTTAAAGTGGCTTGATGAAAACGTGCGTTCGGGCCTGTCGGTTTTGGACTACGGTTGCGGAACCGGCATTTTGGCCATTGCCGCCGCTAAGCTCGGCGCTGCACCTGTTGTCGGGACAGATATCGACCCGCAAGCCGTTGAAGCTGCCTGTTACAATGCCAAAATTAACGCCGTTACCGCTACGTTTTCACTACCCGAAACATTGGAACATCGACACTTTGACATTGTCATTGCAAATATCTTGGCTAATCCTCTGAAAGTATTGGCACCTGCCCTTGTCGGATATCTTTCCGAAAACGGGAGTTTGACGCTTTCGGGTATTTTGGCGCATCAAGCGCAAGACATCATCAACACCTATGAGGCAATCGGTGTCAAACTCTCGGTCTGGAAACAGCAAGAAGACTGGATTTGCCTGACAGGGAAAAAGCAATCGGTTTACCCGAAGGAATCATCATGGCCTATGTAACGCGTTGCCCGTATTGCGGTGCCGTTTGGTTGCTACCGAATCAAGAGACGGCCGAGGCCGCCCCGGTCAAGTGTTCCAAGTGTTTGAAGTGTTTCGATGCCACACGGGATTTGCTGTGCGTACCCGATGCCCTGTTCCCGCAACAGAACCCCGCTACGCAAGCGACGATTCCGGAGAAAATGCCAGGAACGGTAGCGCCCGAAAACGCGATGCCGAGCGAGTCCACTTTTCTTCAAACTCCCCCGATTCAGGCCCCCGTTCATGCACCGGTGACGGTGCAAGCCGCAACACCTGAAGAGCCGAGCCTCGCTCCGCAGGAAGTCCCTTTGCCCGCCCCTCCGCGGCATGCGCAAAAAGAGCTTGAAAAACTCTCTATTTTGATGAGCGATTTTTCCGGTCGGACGGAGCCGACCGTCGGAATACCGAGCTGCTCGGAAACGGCACCGAAAGGGACTTCTCAAGGCGAAGCAAAAGAGTCAGAATCCGAAAAAAACGTTCCGCAAACCGTCGGTACGGCACCGAAACGAAAGAAGAACACGTGGGTCGGTCCTGTTATCACCGGAGCCCTTTTGCTTGTGATTCTTGCCGTCGGTGCGATTGTGTTTAACCAGATGATTTTGCAGAAATTCCCGTCCTCAAAATCTCTTTTCGAATCCGTTTGCACGAAAATCACCTGTCCGGGCTTCTTCTTGAAAAACATCGAAGCCTTTGCCGTGACGAAAGCACAACTGACAAGTTCGGGAACTCCGGGAAACTACACTCTCGAAGTGACGATTCTGAACGGATCGACCATCGCGCAGGCCGTGCCGCATCTTTCGTTACAACTTGTCGATGATAACGATGCAGAAATTACCCGCCAGGTTTTAACGCCTGCGGATTTTCTTGCGGACCCCTCGGTAAAAAGCCTCGGCGCCGGGCGCTCGCTCACGGTGCGTATCAACATGCGCACCAACGCCACGCCTTCCCGTTGCATCGCCACACCGATATACCCATGAGTATCTGTGTGGCCGGTTCGGCTGCCTATGACACCGTCTTTAAGTTTCCAGGACGGTTTCAATCGCAATTAATACAAAGCCGCCTTGATCACCTCAACGTGTGTTTTCCCGCCGCCTCCATGGAGCGCCGTTTCGGCGGATGCGGCGGCAACATCGCCTACGCTTGTCGTCTGCTCGGAGATCAAACCGTTCTTTTGAGTGCCTTCGGAGCAAACGATGCCGACGCGTACTTAAACCATCTGCACGAGTGCGGTATTCGCGTTGTTCCGACATACGTTGAAAACGCCTACACGGCTCAATGCGTCATCCTTTCCGATGCCTCGGGCTCGCAGATCGCAACCTTTTGTCCGAACGCCGCTCTTTTCACCCGACCCGATCTTTGGCCCGAGGAGAGCGTAAAAGTCGGCATCGTTTCTCCGGAAACGCGTTCGGTGATGCTCGCCCGCATCGATGAATTCTCTCGACGCGGTATTCCGTTCTTTTTCGATCCCGGACAAATAACGCCGCGTTTTACCGCGACTGAGTTAGTAAGTTGTTTCCACAAAGCTCGCTATGTCGTCATGAGCGACTACGAACTTGAACTGGTCAAGCGCATAACCGGCCTTAAAGAAGAGGCGATAACGGCCTTGTGCGATGCGTTGATTGTGACACAAGCGGAAAAGGGCGCCTCTGTCTTGACGCGTCGGAAATCTTTCCACGTTTCCGCTTGTGCTGTCCGCGCACAAGATACCATCGGTGCGGGAGACGCCTTCCGTGCCGGTCTTTTGCACGCGGTACTTCACAACCTGGATTGGAAACACGCTTTGCAACTCGGTTGTACTCTCGCCTCGTTTAAAGTGCAAAGCGAAGGCGCACAAACCTACCGCCCGACACGGCAAGAGCTCATCGAGCGTCTGATAGCAACGTACGGCGACGCGCCATTAGGCTACGCGCTTTAATTCCTGCATCGGGCGCTTTTTAAGCGCCCGATGACACTTCGCTATTTCCCAATCGAATCCATGAACTCACAATACGTTTTCTTTGTGAGTACGGGCTTGAATTTTTCGCAAATGCGCTCGGCAACTTCCCCGTTTCCGGCCAACAAATCCACAACCGTCCATGCCAAAACCGCCGGCGACCTCTCAAAGGCTGTCTTCGTGTCGGCAAGCTTGTAATCGGCACCGTGAAGCGATCCGCGTGCGCAACCGACCCAAGCGTGAACAATAGGGATTAAATGCGAGACATCGCCCATGTCGGTACTCGCGGTGTTGTGCGGACCGGCGCCGACGTCTTCAGGCGAGAAAAATGCACGGGCGTTTTCTTCCAAGAGGGCACGCAACCGAGTATCGGGACTCAGCGGCAGATACCCGGGCATATCATGAATAACACATTCGGCACCGATGGCGTCGGCCCCGGCTTTCAAGGCCCGATTAATGTCGGCGTTGTAATGCTTTAAGCCTTCGATAGTCGCCGCACGCACGTAGCTTTCCATCGTCACGTGATCGGGAACGACATTCACAAGGTCCCCGGCGTTGGTCAAAATCGGATGGAAACGCACGTAATCGGACTCCTTGAAGCGGTCACGAATGGCGTTGACCCCCATCATGCCGATCATGGCGGCATTTAAGGCATTAATACCCTTGTCGGGCGCGCCGGCCGCATGAGATGCACGTCCGTTGTACTCGACGATCTTTCCGATAAAACCGTTGCAACTGGCTCCGGACCCGTAGTACCCCTCCGGCTTATCTGTGATGTCCACATGCATCTGAAGAGCGATGTCGATATCGTCGAACCCACCCTCTTTGATAATCTGCTCTTTACCGCCGAGGTACGAAATCTTGCCTTGCTTGACAAGTTCGGCACGATACCCGAGTTCCACGTACTCCTCGGCCGGAACGGCAAAAAAGACCACGTCGCCGGCAAGTTCTTTCATCACGCCCGAATCCACGAGGGCCCACGCAACGGCAAGCATGTTGGCAATCTGCACGTTATGCCCGCAGCAGTGCGCCGCACCGCTCGGAGCGGCATACGGAGAGTTTTTGCAAATGACAGCATCAAGTTCCCCGATAACGGCCACGGTCTTGCCGGGCTTACCGCCCTTAATGCGAGCCTTTATTCCCGTGATACCCCAGCCCGTTGTGTACTCAAGACCTAAAGCATCGAACGCCGCACGAACCTTAGCCGATGTTTTGATTTCCTTGTAGCCGAGTTCGGGCTCTTTCAAAATGGCCTGAGCAATCGCTTCGATATCCGCACGCCGAGCCTCAATAGCTTTTAAGACTTTCTGTTTGATTTCCGTAATGTTCACGACAACCCCCGAATTGATAAAAAAGCGAAGCCCCCGCAGGAAGACTTCGCCCGACCCGATGCGGCAAAAAACTGCCGGTCGGGCACTGAGTAATTCCGAGTGATGCAGAAAACCCGCACAGGATTTTCTGCACCGCTCGGAAAAGCCGTGTATCAGAACACGTGTTCGAACCGCAGGATGATTTCCGCAAGGATTGTCGCACAAATGAAGCTACCGGCGGAAACGCAAAGCGCCACCGGAATAATCTTCCAGGAAAGCGCCTTAAAGGCTTCCAAATCCTTACCGACACACAAGCCGGCATAGGCCAGAATCGGCGTTGTCGTGGCCAGCAAGTTAACGTGCTTGACTTGGGCAACAATCCATTCGCTACCGGGAACGCCCGGAATGGAAACAATCACCGCCACCAAAGAAACCCAAAAGACCGTCGGAAGTTTGGAAAACCCCGGCAAATTCGCAATGACGCATCCGATGAACGTAATAATCAATAAAACGAGAGCGCCCAACGAGCCTGAGGCAATATCCCCTTTAAAACCGACACAGTTAGCAATCACTGAGAAAATCGCCGTGACAAGAAGAATAAAACCAATGTCCTTAAGTTTTGCAATCATGTTTTTCTCCTTACTTCGCGGCAGGTTCACGGCGATCGCCGGTAATCTTTTCGTACACCCAGACCATCACGGGCAAGGAAACGAACAGAGCAAAATAAATTCCGAGAATCGTGGTCATCAGATTCGCGGCACCTGCATAGGCCAGAACAACGTCAGCCTGATCGGGATACACCGCCACAATGGACGCAACACCGGCAGCCATCATCGAGGCCGAGCCGATACCCGCACCCATCGCCAGCGCATGCGGATGGAACCATCCGAGCTGAGCAATCACACCGACAAGCACGGAAATCCACGCTGCGCCGAAAATCGTGCCGCAGATGTACATACCCATCACACCGCGTCCTTCCGGAGAGTCAATGCCGTACTTCTCGGCAATAATGGCAATGTTCGGCTCACGGTCAATCGAGTAGCAGGCACCGATAGCCTCGCGCCCCATTTTCAACAGAAGCGCCATCGGCAGACCCAAAATCATGGTGCCGAAGAAATGCCCGAATTCCTGCATAATCAGAGCCAGGCCCGAATCGAATAATTTAACCAGATTCGGTCCGATACCCAACCCCAAGTAAGCCACTAGGAAGAGCATCGCAATCGGCATAAAGTGCGCTGCGCGTTCCTGTTCTGCCATCGAAAGGATTTTTAAGCGAGGAATCGAAAGGATTGCGCCGAACACCATGGCATACAAAAGCGGCAACAGAACAACAATGCCGAATTTTTGAATTCCGATGGCATCAGCGGCCACTACAACTAAAAGCGCCAGAATGTGGAGCTTGAAACGACCGAGTGCTTGCATGATGGAGTTTCCGTTAAAAAGTAAAACTAATAAAAAAACAGCGACGAACACTGCCGAAGACGCAACAGGTCGCCATCTGTTTTGTATCTTATAGAGGTTTGCCTTTCGTTTGCAACAATTTGTTACAAGAATCGCTTTTCGCGCGAAAAATGACTTTTTTTGTTTCTTCGATACAACGCATCGAAGAGTTTTGCGAGCAACAGGCAATGCATCCGATTGGTTGAAACTTCGGGGTTTCGGACGCCACGCTCTTTGTAACCCCGGAGCAAAGACCTGACAATTTTTACTACTTTCGAGCCGGACGCGTCACACCGTTCATGTGCCGGGGCTCGGCCCAAAATCACAAATTCGTTATGCTGTTTAAGACCTCCGTTTAAGGGACAGCCTTTCCCGGAACCTCGGCTCTCTCTTTTAATCCCCAGACGATTCGCTCCTGTTTTTTGCCGAGAGTAAGCCGCTTTTCCATGTCACGATTTCCGGCCTCATCAACAACATCGGGCTGGCGCTGCCATCCTGGTTCGAAAGGCCACTGGCTCAGGGCCTTGCAGATATTCTCCGCCAGGACAAACCGCCGTCAGCGATGGTCTGGCTGCCAAGAGATCAATCGAGAAAGCGACATCGTTTTTCCCATGTGACTTTCGGGTATGACGAAAACCCCGTCCTTCGTGTTTTTTCACTGACGATTAAAGCCGGGGAAGCTGCACAGTTTTTCCTTTATCTTTCCCAAGGCGGACTCCGAGATAAGTCGCCCTTTCGCTACAATGACGGCACTGATTAACGGAGTTTTCCCTATGCCCGTCCATGATGATATGTCCGGTGCCATTGACCTCGGACGTGAAGTGCTTGTGCGCGAAGCCCAGTGCGTTCAGCATCTTGCCGACACTCTCGGCAGCGGTCCCTTTGCTCAAGCTGTACAACTGATCCTAGCGAGTTCCGGTCGAGTCATTGTCAGCGGCGTAGGAAAATCAGCTCACGTCGGACGCAAAATCGCCGCTACGCTGGCGTCAACCGGGACTCCCGCTTTCTTCGTGCATGCTGCCGAAGCTGCACACGGCGACTTAGGGATGATTACAGCCGAAGATGTTGTCGTGGCCGTCTCGTATTCGGGAACAACCAATGAATTGTTGACGATTATCCCGGTTTTAAAACGCGAAGGCATTCGCTTGATTTCCATTACCGGGAACCCGAAAAGCGCCTTGGCGAAAGCCTCGGATGTTGCCCTAGATATCGGAGTGCGCTCGGAAGCATGCCCCTTAAATCTTGCCCCGACATCGTCGACAACGGCGACATTAGCCTTAGGCGATGCGCTCGCCGTGGCCCTGATGCACGAAAAAGGCTTTACCAAAGAAGATTTTGCCCGCTCACATCCGGGCGGAGCCCTCGGTCGGCGCCTTCTGACGCATGTGCGCGACATCATGCGTGCCGGAAGCGACGTGCCCTCTGTTCGTGAAGGAACGAGCGTCTTGGATGCGGTGCGCGAAATCACCAAAAAGCACATCGGCATGACTGCCGTTGTCGACAACGAAGACCGCGTCACAGGTATCTTTACCGAGGGCGATTTGCGACGTCTGATTGAAAAACGCGGCGATATCCGTGCCATTAAGATCGACGACGTGATGACAAAAACTCCGACGACAATCGGTCAAGATGAGATGGCTGCAACAGCGGCTAAGATTCTGGAGAAGACGCTGAAAAACCAACTTCTGGTCGTTGACGACAAGGGGCACCTGATTGGGGCCTTGCATATGCACGATTTGATGAGCGCCAAGGTGATTTAATGGATAGCACACTACAGAGTAAAGCCGCTCGCATCCGCCTTGTCGTTCTCGACGTTGACGGCGTTTTAACGGACGGATCGATTTGGATAGGCGATGACGGGGAAGCCGTCAAACGCTTTTACACGCGAGACGGCCTGGGCATTAAGTTGCTGCAATGCGCCGGAATTCCCGTCGCGCTTTTAACAGGTCGTCTTTCGAAACAAACGGCCTCTCGCGCTGCCGAACTCGGGATTAAAACCGTCATGCAAGGAAAGACTTTTAAAGGCGGTGCCTTTGAAGAATTAGTGCAATCATTCGGTCTTGACACTGAGGAAGTGGCCTACATGGGAGATGACATTCCGGATATTCCGCCGCTTAAGGCAGCCGGCCTTGCCGCTTGTCCGGCCGATGCGGCAAACGAGGTTTTGCCGCTGGCAGACTTTGTCAGCTCCGCCCCGGGCGGCAACGGCGCCGTCCGCAGTCTTGCCGAACTGATTTTGCGTGCCCAAAATCGCTGGGACGATTTGGTTACACGGCACTACGTGCAAGGAGAATCGCGTTAATGCACCTGCGTGACCGACTGATTTCGTTTTTCGGGCTGGCGGTGCTCGCTATCCTCGTTACCGCATCGGCTTACTACGCAATCAAATCGAATTTTGACGACGGCGCATCCGAGCCCAATAAGGACTCGCCGGACTTTGCCACGCGCGACTGTGTCATCACGATTTTTGACCGCGACGGGACCGGCAAACACCGCCTGTTTTCGGAGTACGCCGAACACTATTCGGACGGTCACAGCGTGAGTATTCGCCCCAAACTTGTGACCCTGTCCCCCGATAAACCGCAACTTAAGATTTCCGCGAATACAGCCAGCACGATGGACGAAGGACAAACCGTTGTCTTTACGGGCAATATCGTTCTAACGAGGAACGGTGATAAGAACAATGCGCCGCTACGTCTGACGACATCGCGTGCCGTCGTCAATACCGACACACAGGTTGTCACGGGGGAAGCTCCCGTGCGCATCGAGCACGGCACGGACACAAGTACCGGTATCGGCTTTACGTTCGACAATGTGGACCGGACGGCGACTCTGTATTCGGACGTTCATACGGTTATCATCCCGAAAAAGAAGCTTCGTTAACTATCGCTCTACACAGCCATGAAACACGCTTGGGTTTTTTCTTTGGTCGCTCTGACGGGTTTTTCCCTCAGTCTTGCTCAGACAAGCGACCGCGACATGCCTATTGAGATTGTCGCCGATAGCTTCAGCGGCGATGAAGTCGGTCAAAAGGCATCCTATTCGGGAAATGTCGAGGTGCATCAAGGAACCTTGGAAATCAAAGGCGACCGACTTGACTTGAAGATTGACGCCAAAGGGTATCGAACACTGACGGTCACCGGCCGACCGGTTCGCATGAAGGAAAAGCGTGACATGAAAACCCCGGGTATCGAAGAGTGGGTTCATGCCAGCGCGTTAACAGCTGTTTATCAAGAAAAGCTCGATCGCATCGTATTAAAGGACAATGCGAAAATCATCCGTACCGAAAACGGGCACGCGCTCGATTCGACCGAAGGCTCGGTCATTACCTATGACCTACTGCATGCCACAAGCCGCGTTGTTGGGGAACGCACCGACGGACGGAAAACCCGTATTTCCGCCATCTTAAGTCCACGACCTAAAGACAAAACGGTCGCTCCGACCTCGGAAAACACGAATCCGCCTGCCTTACGCGGAGAAACCAAACTACGCAACATGCGATAAGAGCCACAGAGTATGCCACTTATGCAAGACACTTCGCCCGTCACTCAAACTCCCGTGCATACGCTTCGTGCTGAAAAACTCGTCAAGCGTTTCGGATCGCGCACCGTTGTCAACGGCGTCTCTTTTGATGTCAACACCAACGAAATCGTCGGGCTCATGGGACCGAACGGAGCCGGAAAAACAACGAGCTTTTATATGGTTGTCGGATTGATTGCTCCCAATGCGGGGAAAATCTTTATCGACAATACGGAAATCACGCACCTACCGATTTTCAAGCGTGCCCATTTAGGGATTACATATCTGCCACAAGAGGCCAGTGTTTTTCGGCGTTTGACGGTTGAAGACAACATCCGAGCCATTCTCGAACTCAAAGAAGATCAACACGGGCGTAAATTAACCTCCGAGCAAATTGAGTCGCGCTTAACAGAGCTCCTTAAGGACCTGCAAATCGAGCATTTGCGCACCAATATGGCCCTATCGCTTTCCGGCGGCGAAAGGCGTCGCACGGAAATTGCCCGCGCCCTCGCGGCCGATCCGCAATTTATTCTTCTTGATGAACCCTTTGCCGGCGTCGACCCGATTGCCGTTAACGAAATCAAACGCATTACGCGGTATCTCAAGTCACGCGGTATCGGTGTTTTAATCACCGACCATAATGTCCGGGAAACGCTCGGAATCTGCGATCGGGCCTTCATTATCAATAACGGCGAAGTTCTCGCGCACGGCACGCCCGCCCAAATTGTCGCCAATCAGACCGTTCGGGCAATCTACCTCGGGGAAGACTTCCGAATGTAAGCGCTATGGCGGTATCGTCTTTACATATCAACGTTGCCGGGAAACAAAAGCAACTTCCGAAGCCGTTGCTTCTGGAAACAGCCAAGCTCTTGACGCTAAGTCGCGAAGATGTGAATGCCGAAATTGCGCGCCAAATCGAAGAAAACCCGTTTTTGCTCACAAAAGATGTCGATCAGACGCAAGAGAGCGTTTCGATACAAACTCCGTTTGACGAACCGGTGGGAGTATCGGCTGACTTTCCGGGAACAACGTCGCTTATTACTTGGAAAAACACTCCCCCGGAAGACTCGACTGTCGACCCGACGGATTTCTTAAGCTACCCGACGACGCTTTTGGAGCACCTGACAAGGCAAATTCGTCTTCTTACCATTCCCGAAGATAAAAAAGACCTTGTTCAGTGGCTTGCCGGGAACCTCAATGAAGACGGGCTCTTCGAAGAGACTTTGGAATCGATGGCAAACACCTGTCCGATTTCAGCCTCCGAAAAAGCCTGGCAAGAAGCCCTACAAACGCTACAAAGCCTCGATCCTACGGGGGTCGGTGCCACCTCCGCGCTTGAAGTGCTTTCGTTGCAACTGAAAGCCGCTCCGAACGATGAATTAACGGCAACCCGAGCTCTTGCCGATTCAATTCTCAAGGAATGCCCGAACCTGTTGCTTAAAGGCGACAAGGCCGCGATTGCCCGGCGGCTTCACCGAGACCTAAATGATGTTCGAGCCGCGCTTTGCATCTTAAGGTCTTTAGACCCGCATCCGTGTTCACAGTTTGTCGGTCTGACGGACCATACCGTTTTTCCAGACTTTACCGTTGAAAAAAAGGACGGGGCCCTGACGCTTATTTTTCAGGACGATGCCTCCGAGCGCATTGCTTTTGACTCTCCCACCTATGCCCTTTTGCACAAAGGGCCGAAAGATGCCCCCGAACGCGAAGCGATGGAGCCTTATGCCCAAAAGGCGCGCCTTTTTATCAATGCTCTGATGCGACGCAAGAAAACACTGCTCCTAGTCGGACGCGCGCTTTTTAAGCGACAATTCCGCTTTTTTGTCGAAGGTCCGCAAGCACTCGTGCCGCTCGGAATGCAGGAGGTTGCCGAAAATCTCGGCATTTCCACGTCCACAGTCAGTCGTGCCGTAGCCGGGAAATATATCCAAACACCCTTCGGCTTTTTCCCGTTAAAGCACTTTTTCTCCGGCTCCGTTGCCTCGGACGAAGCTCCCGAATTACTCTCGAGCACTGTCGTTCGGGAACGCATTCGCCAGCTGATTTCCGAGGAAAATCCGGCCTGCCCGATGAGCGACGCCCAACTGACACAACAACTTGCCGAGCAGGGAATCCGCATCGCACGTCGCACCGTTGCCAAATATCGGGAAATGGACAAAATCCCCCCGAAAAACGAACGACTGCGCCTTTGCTCGTAGTCATCAACTCGACCGAAATAATTCGCTCGCCCTCGCGGGCGTATATACTTTTCGAAGGTTTGTTTGAAATTGACCGACGATGAATCACATTGCTCCGTTATTAAATCCGAATGAAAACATCCTGCTTGACTTAGATGTCTTGAGCCGAAAACGCCTTTTCGAAGAAGTTTCCCGAATTTTGTCCGTCTCTTCCGGAGTCCCGGCGCAAAGCGTTTTCGATGCCCTGATTGCACGCGAAAAACTCGGACCGACGGGCTTAGGGTGTCGCGCCGGCATTCCCCATGCCCGTATTAACGGAATTGTCGATCCCGGGCTCTGCCTGGTGAGAACCAAACAGCCGATTGATTACGACGGACCGGGGCAGACGACGGCACAACTGTTTTTTGCCGTGGCCATTCCGGAAAGCAACCCGGACGCCTATCTGGCCATTCTTTCGGATGTGGCCGAATTTCTGCGCGACAAAGAAGTCCGAGAATCCCTGATGAAAGCGCCCTCCGCGAAACAAGCTTTGGACGTCATTGCTGCTTGGAACCCCCCTGAAGCAACACCGGGAAAGGAGTAACCACATGAAAAACTCCGCGTCCGGGTTACGCGTTGTCATTGTCACAGGTCTCTCGGGATCGGGTAAATCCGTAGCCATTCGCCAATTGGAAGACAGCGGCTACTACTGTTTAGATAACCTGCCGCTCGATTTCTTACTGCCCGTTCTGGAAAAACTGCACAGTCGCGGCATCGATCGCATTGCCGTTGCCGTCGACGCTCGGGGGTTGACAACCTCGGATCAATTCACGGATTGTCTGACGGCACTGTGCGCTCGAAAAATCGACGTGCGTATTTTGTTTCTGACGGCCTCCAACACCGAACTCGTTAAGCGCTTTTCCGAAACACGCCGCAGACACCCGCTCTCAGTTCGTCTCGGAAGCCAAAGCGGACACACGCTTTCGGAAGCTATTCACCTGGAACGGAATCTCTTATCGCCGATTTCCGAACAGGCTCACATCATTGATACAACGCGCGTTTTGCCGAATACACTGCGGCAGTGGGTCACGGAGTTTGCCGACATTCCGCCCTCTTCGATGACGCTTGACTTTGAAAGTTTTGCCTTTAAAAAGGGCCTTCCCGTTGCGGCCGATTTGGTTTTTGACGTGCGCAACCTCCCGAATCCGTTTTACGACGAAGCCTTACGATCGCTCACGGGTCTGGATAAACCCGTGATTGATTTTCTCGACTCCCAATCGCAAGTTCGAGAGATGCTTTCGGACATTACGACTTTCATCGACAAGTGGCTTCCTTCATACGAAAGCCAAAACCGCCATTACCTGACGGTAGCAATCGGCTGTACGGGCGGACAACATAGAAGCGTTTACATCGCCGAACACTTAGCCGAGGCCTTTCGGTCAAAGGTCTTGACGGTCGTGAGGCATCGGTAACTTTGCCAACGCGATTCGTAAGTGAGTACGGTGCCTCGAAACCGGCGCCGTACTCTGACCTGAAAAAGTCCTACAGGTTCACCTCAGGCATTTTGTCAAAACTCTTCTCAAGGTCGGCATCGGACGGAATCGTGTCGCTCATCGCGCCGTCGTTAAAGCGCTGGTAAGCCGACATGTCGAAGTACCCGGTTCCCGTCAGACAGAAAAGAATGACCTTCTCTTGACCGGTTTCTTTGCACCGTAAGGCCTCGTCAATCGCAACCTTAATGGCGTGACTGCTTTCGGGAGCAGGCAGAATTCCTTCGCAACGGGCAAACTTTTCCGCGGCAGCAAAAACCGAAGTCTGTTCGACGGCTCGCGCTTCGATTAGACCGTCTGCATACAGCTGCGAAACAATCGCGCTCATACCGTGGTAACGCAGTCCTCCGGCGTGATTGGCCGACGGGATGAAACTAGATCCGAGTGTGTACATCTTCTGGAGCGGGCATACGCGACCCGTATCGCAAAAGTCGTAGGCATAGCGTCCGCGCGTCAGGCTCGGGCAACTTGCAGGCTCCACGGCAATGATGCGGCTATCGAGCTTTCCTTTGATCTTCTCCCCGACGAAGGGACTAATGAGTCCCCCGAGGTTCGATCCGCCCCCGGCGCATCCGATGATGATGTCCGGTGTCAGACCGTAGCGAGCCAATGCGGCCTGCGACTCAAGACCGACAACCGTTTGGTGCAGCAACACCTGCGAAAGGACTGAGCCGAGCACATACCGATATCCGGGGCGACTGACGGCGGACTCGACGGCCTCGGAAATGGCGCAACCGAGGCTACCAGTGGTTCCCGGAAATTCCTCGAGCATCTTACGACCGATTTTCGTCGTGTTCGAAGGCGAAGGCGTTACGGTTGCACCGAACGTACGCATCACTTCTTTACGTTGCGGCTTTTGTTCATACGAGCACTTGACCATAAAAACGTTGCAGTCAAGCCCTAAGTAGGCACAGGCCATCGAAAGAGCTGTGCCCCACTGTCCCGCACCGGTTTCGGTTGTCACGCCCTTAAGCCCCTGCTTTTTGGCGTAATAAGCCTGAGCAATCGCCGAATTGAGTTTGTGGCTTCCCGAGGTGTTTTGCCCTTCGAATTTGTAGAAAATCTTCGCCGGCGTTCCCAAAACCTTTTCCAAGCAATACGCCCGAATTAAGGGCGAAGGCCTGTACATCTTGTAAAAATCGAGGACCTCCCCGGGGATATCAATCCACGGATCGGTGACGTTTAACTCCTGAGAAACAAGTTCCTCGCAGAAAACCGGCGTTAAATCCGCTGCTGTCACAGGTTTTAACGTCGCCGGATTGAGCATCGGAGCAGGCTTGTTTTTCATATCCGCCCGCAGGTTATACCAGGCCGTCGGAATCTCATTTTCTTCCAGGTAGGTCTTGTAGGGCATCTTTTCCATGGTTGTCTCCTTGATTGAGGAAAGATTTCAGGCAATAAAAAACGGACTGAAAGCACTCCTTTCAATCCGTCAGCCTTTAAAACGAAAACGTAACGATTAAACAGCAACAAACGCTGACGGATCGTACCGCCAGAGCCACCAGCCGAAAAATTTGTTCTCGATGTTTGTCATAACACGTCGTACTGTAGCAAGAATTTGTCTTGTGCGCTACACATCCGCCTCGGGGATTTTTCCTAGGCCCTCTGAGAAAAGTCAGCCGAAAGCTCTGAAACCGAGACCTCCGGCCGCGTAACCTATTCTGTTCGGCCTTTCTTAGGCAAGTTCCGTTAAGGCCTGGCGCACCGTCTCTTCGGTCACGCCGTCGGCAAATACGACTTGCGGCAAAACATCCTGCATTTTTCCTTGTTTCATCTGTCCGACGACCATTCCGGCCTCTTTCCCGCTCTCAAAAGGCCGGGAGGTGAGCAACAGACGCCCGGCGGCATCGGTCAGCTTGAAATAGAATTTACCGTCTTCTTCTCGATATTGCTTGAGAGCAGCCGTTGCCTTTTTCTTGGTCGAAACCTTTCCTTTTTCGGCAGCTCCGACGGCATGAAATTGCCGCAAGCCCACGGCTTCGCGTAGCGTTGCCAGGAAGGGTGTAGCCAAGCGACGCGCCTTTTTTGCTCCGGCCTGCAAGATGTCTTCGAGTTCCTGCGGATGCGCCATAAAGAACGCATACTTTTCGCGCATCGGTCCGATTTCCTTTTCGATTTGGGTCACTAAGCGCTTCTTGGCTTCGCCCCAACCGAGACCGTCGCGAAGCTCCTCTCGGAACAGGGATTTTTCCTGCTCCGTGGCAAAGGCATCGTAGATTTGCGTGAGCGACGTGCTTTCCGGGTCTTTGGGCTCGCCGGGTAGGCGACTGTCGGTTACGACGCGGCTGATCGCCTCCTCGAGCGCAGCATGTCCGCCCTCAAATAGCGGAATGACGTTGTTGTAACTTTTGCTCATCTTTCGGCCGTCTAAGCCCGGCAAGATGGAAACATGCTCGTCGATTTGTTCATACGGAAGCACAAAGAAGTCCTTTCCACGTCCGTACAAATTGTTAAAACGCGTCGCGATGTCACGTGCCATTTCCAAATGCTGAATCTGATCGCGACCGACCGGAACAAGATTGGCATTGAACATCAGGATGTCGGCGGCCATCAAGACCGGGTAGCAAAAAAGCCCCATCGAAACCCCGGCATCGGGATCGGCATCGGCCGCTGCATTGGCCTCGACGCAAGCCTTGTACGCATGAGCCCGATTCATCAAGCCTTTAGCACAGACGCAATTTAAAAGCCAGTTCAGAAGCGGGATTTCCGGAATGTCGCTTTGCCGATAAAAAGTGCAGTGGTTCGGGTCGAGCCCGGCTGCGAGCCAGCTCGCTGCAATCTGCATGCGGCTTCTTTCAATGCGGTCGGCATCCTGGCACTTAATCAGGGCGTGCAAGTCCGCCATAAAAAAGAAACTTTCCACATCGGGTTTGTGAGACGCCTGAATGCAGGGGCGAATCGCTCCGCAATAATTCCCTAAATGCAACGTTCCCGTTGTGTTAATACCGGTCAGCACCCGCACAGTCATCGTCATTTCTCCTAGCCACAAAACAAACAACGGGCAACACTCTAGCAAATTTACTTTTCCTGGCGATAGAAAACGCTATGATTACGTGGCCTAAGCGATACTGGAAAAGGATGTTTTATGATTTCTCGGCGAGCTCTCGGACTGGCAGCCTTAGCCGGCCTGTCCTTTCCCCTTTGGGCCAAGGAAGCAACCTACGTTTCCCTGGAAACCCCGTTTGAAGCTGCTACGAAAACGTTGATTAAAATTTTCTCGTACGATTGCCCGTTTTGCTATCGTTATGACAAGAGCATCGACCCGTGGCTTTGTAGTGAGATTCTCCCGGATCTCGGTCTGCGTTTTGTTCCCGTTTTTCTGGAAAGCCGAGCCAAATACGGACAAACGGCAGCCCTGTTCTTGGCACTATGCCAACGGGAAGACGAGAAGAACGGAATCGCTCTTTCGGACAAAACGAACCTTTTTTCGCAAGCCAAAGATGCCCTTTATTTTGCGTATCTGAAACAAAAAGAGCGCTGGGCAGGCGGTGAAGACGCTTTTTTAAAAACCCTCACGGACGCAACAGGTCTGACAAGGGGCTTTTTCCTGAGAAGAAAACTCGATTCCGACGTCCTCTCGCTGGTAAAGGCTTGGCGTCCGTCCAAAAACATTGCTGCTATTCAAGGAATTCCGGCGTATGTGGTCAACGGGCGATTTTTGGTTCGTAACACAGCCGCTCGCTCCAAGACCGACTTCGGAAATATCATTCGGGAGCTGTCGACTTTGCCCTAAAGGACACTGGATGCTCTCTTGTCTTCGCACCCTCGCTACAAAACGCACACCTTGGATTCTTGTTGCAGGTTTTGCTGTTTTCTTGGTTGGTTTTGCACATGCGGTCTTTCAGAAGTGGCTTTTCATGGAGCCGTGCGAACAGTGCGTTTATATCCGCTTTGCCTTCATTCTCGTGGCGCTCGGAGCTCTGATTATCGCCCTCAATCCGAGAGTTCTGTGGCTGACCGTCCCCGGCATCGCGCTTTCCTTGTACGGTGCAATGTACGGACTGATTTGCTCACTGCGCCTCTCCCGTATTCACGCAGCCATGCACGATACGGATTCCGATGCGCTATTCGGTCTGACGGGTTGTTCGACAACGACACACTACCCCTTAGGGCTACCGCTCGACGTTTGGTTCCCGGATTGGTTTGCCGCCTCGGGCGAATGCGGCATCGATACGCCGGTTGTTCCCCCTGAGGCCGTCCTTTCGAATCTGCAGTCGTTTTGGATTAATCTATACAACGAGGCGGGAGGCTGGTATCTGATTCCGACCGAGCATTGGCTGAACATGGCTCAGTGCTGTGCCGTTTTTTCCGTTCTCTTTCTGCTCGTCATTGTCGCTTTCGGAACCGGCCTTGCCCTCCGGGGCCCTTCGCGAACTTAGGCCGGCAAGTACGCCTTGCGATAATGCAAGGCAATCATCCAGAAAAGTAATGCCAAAACTGCGCAGACGCCCATCGCGAGGGCGTACTTCCAAGCCTGCCCAATACAAAGCGGAGCCAAAACGGCCGAACTTAAGGCAAATCCGAGCGTGTGAAATCCTTGTTGAATCGAGGCTGACAGTCCGCGGCACCGAGGGTGGTAATCCAAGTTCATCGCCATAACGACCGGTCGAACGAGATTACCGACGAAATTAAAGACAAACCCGATTAGCAGCGTTTCAAGATAACCCGGTCTTGCCTCATGCATGCAATAGGTCATCGTGAACTCAAAAAGAATCAACAGTACTCCGGCTCCGACAACCAAATTGCGGGTACCGAGTCGCAGTGCAAGAGGCGGCGCCAAAAACGAACCCGCGACGGACGCCACAACAAGCGGGACGGAAAGCCAAGCAAAGCCGTCGACTCCGAATCCCATCACGTTGACCACAAAGTCCGCTCCACCGGCAACAACCAAAATCATGCCCATGAAACTGCAACCGTTGGAGATGATACCGGCCGTGTAAGCCGGGTTTTTCAAGCACGTCCCGTAACTTAAAAGGAGTGCCCAAAGATCAAAGTGCAGTCGTTTTTCCCGCGGGAGCGTCTCTTTTAAAACGAAAACCGTAATCGCCCAAATACTCAGGGAGTACGCCATCAGGAACCAGAACGAGGCCTGCCAGCCCATACGAACGACCAGCCACCCGCCGACAATCGGGGCGACGGCCGGAGCAACGCTAAAGAGCATTCCGATAATGCTCATGGCGCGCGCGGCTGAAAGTCCGCTCCACCTATCACGCACCATTGCTTGTGTAATGACCTGTCCGGTACACGCTCCGAGGCCCTGCAAGAATCGCCAGACATTCATCGTCGCTAACGAATCCGAATACAAGGCTCCGACTGAAGAGACCGAAAAAAGCACCATGCCGGCGGCTAATACGCTTTTGCGACCGAAGGCATCGGAAAGACTTCCGACCAAAAGC
The DNA here is from genome assembly GCA_900542805.1 of uncultured Sutterella sp. Taxonomy (GTDB): domain Bacteria; phylum Pseudomonadota; class Gammaproteobacteria; order Burkholderiales; family Burkholderiaceae_F; genus Duodenibacillus. The sequence goes on along the minus strand of UQOW01000007.1, from coordinate 49,258 downwards.
GATCCGATGGCAAGTGCCACCAGGTACACCGTCAGCATCTGCTGCATGTCCGCAAGGGACATGCCGAAAGTCTCGGAAATCGCATGGAAAGCCGGAACAATTCCGTTCGTGGCAAACGGACCGAGCGAGCAGGTAACGCCCAGGACAGCGACATGAGCAAATGTCGGTTCAAAGGACAAATCCGAAGAGGGCTTTTGTGTCGCCATGCCTGCAATGACCCTGAAAAAAGCGTGACATATTGAGCGCTTGAAACCTAACAGTCGTCTGCGGTTTCCGAGTTCTCGTCCTCATCCGAATCGTCTTTACGTCCGAAAACCTTCACAAGAACAATGCCGAATTCGTATAAAACGACAAGCGGCAGAGCAAGTAGTAATTGCGAGAGGACATCGGGCGGCGTAAAAATAGCCGCTACGACGAAGGCGCCGACGATGACATACGGGCGAATCTTTTTCAGACGCTTAGCCGAGGCCATGCCGACACGATTTAAAACCATGACGAAAATCGGCACTTCGAAGGTCAATCCGAACGCGAAGAACATCGTAATGACAAAGCCGAAATAACTATCGATATCGGGCGCAAAATTCACCGAATCCGGAGAGAAACCGGCGATAAACTGAAAGACCATCCGAAAGACGACAAAGTAGCAATACGCCATACCGATGGCAAACATCAAAACGCTCGAGACAATCACGGGAAGCGCCAGACGCTTTTCACGTTTGTAAAGTGCCGGGGCGATGTAGGCCCAAAACTGATAGAGCACGTACGGCAAGGCCACGACGAATGCACAAAAAAGCGTAACCTTTAAAGGCACCATAAAGGGTGCGACAACACCGGTGGAAAGAAGTTTCGCGCCATCCGGTAGTGCCACCATCAACGGCTTGGAGAGCCAGTCAAAAATCTCCTTCATAAAAGGCGACATGGCGACAAAAACAATCAGGACACTTAAAGCCGCCTTGACCGTGCGTTCGCGCAATTCAATCAGATGTGCCATCAGAGGCTGATCGTTGGCCGGATCGTCGAGTTTGTCCTCTTCGTCTTTCTTTTCCATGGACGTACTCACCGATAAATACGGACGCGATTGGTCCGCGAACGAACGGCATAGCGCCGATTGCGACGCACCGTAAGCGAGGCCGCAGTCTCACCGATATCCCGCTTTAAGCGTTCGACTTGCTCCGCTAGTTCCTGCACATCGGGCTCTTCCTTGTAACGACGGGAAAAAGACGGCGATTGCACCGGGCAGACAGCGGTAAAGTCCTCCGTGTCCTTGCCGAGTAATTGGCTTGTTGCGGGCGAATTCCCTTCCGAAGCGCCGTCCTTATCCTTGTTGCCGAGAATATCTAAATCCTGACGCAAGGAATCGACTTCTCCTTGAATCGATTGCATCTGACCGCGCACACTGTGCGTGACTTCCTCAGCAATGTCATGAGCCTGCGATTGAAGAGCTTTGAGCTCGGCCATTTCCGATTCAAGTTCGATGTCTTCTTTCAGTTGATCGATGACGCGCCGAGCTTTGGAAAAATACTTCCCGGCAACGCGCGCAACAACGGGCAAACGCTCGGGACCGAGGACCACGAGCGCCACAATACCGATAACGATGATTTCGGAAAAACCTAAATCAAACATACCTTAGAGAAGACGCCTTCGTTTAGCCGGGAGATTTCTCCCCCCAGTTAACGCCGTCTAATCAGACTGCCTCTGCGGTAGCCTTCTTGGTCGTCTTTTTGACGACTTTCTTAGCGGTCAGTTTTTTTGCCGTCCCCGTCTTTTTCTCTGCGGTCGTCTTTTTAGCGGCGGCCTTCTTGGTCTCCGTCTTTTTTGCCGTTACTTTCTTGGTCATAGCCGTTTTCTTTTGGGTAGCGACTTTCTTTGTTGCAGACGTCTTGGCCGTTGTCGCCTTCCTGGTCGTCTTTCGGGCGGCGGTTTTATGAGTCGGCTTTTTGGACGGAACATCCACCCCGATCTCGGCGACAGGCGTGGCTTCCGGTTTTGCTTCACTCACGGTCACAGGTGCCTTTTCAGGTACGGCAGCTGCACTCTCGATTGCAACAGGAGCTGGCGACGCCTCAATCGGTGTCGGCACCGGTGCGGATGCTACCGACGCAACAGCGACCGGCGCTTCGGTTGCCGTCTTTTCGGCAGATGCGGGCACCGCTTCCTTTTTTTCCTCAATCGTGTCTTTTTCGCCCTCTTTAATTCCCTCGCGGAAACCCTTGACGGCGTTACCTAAATCGCGCCCTGCGTTTTTAAGTTTTCCGGTACCGAAAATCAACACCACAACGAGAACGACAATCAGCCAATGCCAAATGGACATGGATCCCATAACGTGCTCCTTTGCTTAACGATTAGGCAACTTGACGCCACGGATGGGGACCGCCCAAAACGTGGATATGCAAGTGGGCAACGGCTTGTCCGCCGTTCTTACCCGTATTGATAATAGTTCTGAATCCGTCCGTGCACCCGTTTTCTTTTGCCAGTTTCGGAACCAAAGCCATCAGTCTTCCGAGCATTGCCGTATCTTCGTCCGTCACATCGGCCAAAGAAACAATGTGTTTTTTCGGAATGATCAAAAAGTGAATCGGTGCTGCCGGATTGATGTCGTGAAAAGCGAGGAATTCTTGATCCTCATAAATCTTTTTGCAGGGAATTCCTCCCTGAATAATCTTGCAGAAAATGCAGTCTCCCATTACGCCCTCCGTCGCGTTGTGAGTTGATTGATTCTGTCTCACAACTTTTTTAGTCAGACGCTATGCTAGCAAATATTGCCGCGGACTAAAAAGAGATTCGGAGCGCTGCCCAAAGGACAGTTAAAACCAAAGAGGGCAACGTGTTGGCCACACGGATTTTGAGCGTGAAGACAAGATTAAGTCCCACGCAAAATATCATCACCGAACCGACGGCGGAAATCGCCGAAAGAACGGCCTGCGTCATAAAAGGCTTGAGCCAAACGGCCAAGGCCGTCACGCTCCCCTGAAGTAACCCAACGGGGATTGCCGAGAACAGACATCCGCGTCCGAGTGAGGCCGCCATAATCATGATGATGATGGCATCGAGGACGGATTTGGCTTCAAGCATGGCAATATTGCCCGAAAGCCCGTCTTCAATGGCCCCGACAATGGCCATCGCACCGACACAAACGACCAAAGAGGAGGACACGAAAGCATTTAAAAACCCGGGGTCTTTTTCGCTTCCGCTCCGCGCTTTAAGCCACACGCCGAAGCGCTCAATCCTCGCCTCTAGTCCGAACCATTCGCCGACGGCCGTTCCGATCACTAGACACAGAATCAACATCAGAGGGTTAGCACTTGTCAGTTTTCCGTCTGTGACGGTAATCATTTCCGAGACCAGTCCGAGAATGCCGATTAAAAGAACACAAACCCCAGTGACTGCAAGGAGCGATTTTTGCATGGTTTCGGAAAGATATCGGCCGAAGAAAAGGCCGACGAATCCACCCAAAACAATGGCCGCCATGTTAATCAGAGTTCCGAATCCCGACATATGTTCTCAGAATTCCCACAAAAAAAGAACGAGAATTCTCGCATAAAATGTATTCTTTCTCCGTCAATCTTCAGGATAAAAAATGTCAACGGGTGCAACTACAGGCTTTTCTGCAAACCAAAAAAAGATGGCCCTTTTTTACGTAATCGCCATCGTTTTGGGCGTTCTTAACGGGTACGTCGGCACGGACCTGACGGTACAAGGGGGCGACCTCATTGCTAATATCTTCGTGCGACTTTTTAAATTTATTGCCATTCCCGTGATTGCCGTTTCCATTATTGCAACACTCGGAAGAGCCTCTCGCGCCAAGGACTCGGCCAGTATTTTCCGCCACACGATTTTTTACACGTTACTGACGACGATTTTGGCGGCTTCCCTTGCTGCCGCTCTCTTTTTTATGTTTGCACCGGCAAACGTTACGACAGCAGCGGCCGTGGCTCCCGAAGGCATTGTGCAACACTCTTACATGGAGTACCTGCTCTCGGCCATTCCCAACAACGTCATTGCCCCCTTCCTTTCCGGAAACGTTCTTGCCGTTCTCCTGATTGCCGCAGCCTTCGGTTTGGCCTTATCGCACTTGCCCGATGAGTCTGCCGGGAAGACGACGGTTTTAAATTTCTTCGACGGTCTGCAAGCGACGCTTTTCAAGCTCATCAGTTGGATTATTTTGTTTTTGCCGATCGGTATCTTCGGCTTCGTTTCGCAGCTGATGTCGGAAATTAACGCCGGCGTCAATGTCGGCGGTTTGGGTTCGTACTTTGCAACGGTTCTGACGGCCAATTTCGTGCAGATGATCATCATCTTGCCCTTGATGCTTCTTTTACGCGGTTTAAATCCGATTAAAGTGGCGCGGGCCATGTTCCCGGCTTTGACTCTTGCCTTCTTTTCCAAGTCCTCGGCCGCAACTTTGCCTGTGACGATGCAAAGCGCTGAGAACAATCTGCAGGTTTCGCCCAAAGTCGTCCGTTTCGTTTTGCCGATTTGCACGACGATTAACATGAACGGATGTGCGGCCTTTATCCTCGTGACCGTCATCTATTTGATGCAAAACGCCGGTCTGGACATTACGTTCGGAACCGTTCTGGCCTGGATTCTGATTTCGACACTTGCAGCCGTGGGAAATGCCGGTGTTCCGATGGGGTGCTTCTTCTTGTCGGCCAGCCTTCTGGCAAGTATGAACGTTCCGATCGGCCTGATGGGCGTGATTCTGCCCTTTTACGCCGTCATCGATATGATTGAAACCACGCTAAACGTCTGGTCCGATTCGTGCGTTGCCGCGATGGTCGACCACGACATAAACAGAAAGAAGTCGGAGTAACTCGCCTTTGACTTCCGAATACGCAAAGAGGCGCATTCGACTGCGCCTCTTTGCGTTTGAGCGTATCCGAGTTAAATCTTATCTAAGTGGTGCTCGACGGCAAAAACAGCCGCCTGAACACGGCTTCGGATGTTAAGTTTCCGTAAGACGCTTTGCACGTGAACCTTCACGGTCGATTCGGCCAGATCGAGCTCTCGAGCAATTTCCTTGTTGGAAACGCCGCGAGTGAGCCAGGCAAGCGTCTCACGCTCACGCGGTGTGAGCGATTCGATTCCGGGTGCCGGCGGCGTCAGTTTATCCGTGCGAAGCCGCATCAAAAGGGCACTTGTCATTTCCGGAGAAATCACATTATCCCCGGCAACGGCTCGGCGAATGCTCTGCAAGAGAAAATCCGCATCAATCTTTTTCAGTAGATACCCGCTTGCCCCGAGTCGCATGCATTCGGTTAAATCCTCGCCGTCTTCGCTCACCGTGAGCATCAGAACCGTGACGTCCGGATTCGTTTCCATAATCTGAGCGAGCGCTTCGCGTCCGTTCATCACGGGCATATCCAAATCAAGCAACACCAAATCAGGCTTAACTTGCTCAACGAGTTTGACGCCTTCGAGTCCGTCGGAAGCCTCTCCGACAATCTCAAAATCAGCCTGACGGCTCAAAAGCGCCTTCAAACCGCTACGAAACAATGTGTGATCGTCCACCAACGCAATACGGATTATATTTTCCATACTCGTTCCCTTTTGATTTTCGAGCTCGGCCACTAGCTAAAAATCAAGCCTGAGCCTGCTGTTGCTTTTCTTGAGCGGCCTTGGCCTCGGCGATGCGTTGCTGCAAGAGGGCTTCGAAATTCACTTCCGGGAGATTGACGGTCGGCAATCCGGTACGATTGATGATATCGGCCAAGTTCGCGCGCAAGTACGGAAGCAACACGGACGGACAAATCACATTCGTTGCATGGGCAAGCGCCTGTTCCGGAAGGTTTTTCAGTTCGAAAACGCCGGACTGGCTTCCTTCGACAAGAAACATCGTCTTTTCTTTGAAACCGACGGTAATCGTGGCACGAAGAACAACCTCGTAAAGGTCCTTTAGCGCCAAAGGACGAGCAGCAACGCCGAACTTAAAGTCCACCGTCGGTTGCTCGTCATGGTCTTCAAAAAAGATATCCGGAGCATGCGGCATCTCCAAAGAAGCGTCCTTTAAAAAGGCGCGAACCATCTGGAAGCTCGGCTCGGCCTGTTCGGTCGCTTCTTTTTCCTGTTCCGGCGTCGTTGTGTTTTCTTCTGCCATGATAAATTCCTTAAAAATCAGTTGTGAACTAGCGAGTGAACGGGACTCCGCTGCTACGCCAGGCATTCAAGCCTCCTTGCAGCACGTAAACCCCTTTGAATCCCGTTCCGCGTAAAAGTTGAGCCACCATCTGCGTGCGACGACCGTCGGCATCCACGAGAAGAATCGGACGCTCACGGCTGAGTTTTCCGAGTGAATTCTGGATAGACGTTGCCGGCAAATTGATGGCATTGGCAATGTGCGCCCGCTTGAAATCTTCCGGTTGCCTTAGGTCGACAATCTGGGCGTTTTTGTGGTTAATAAGGTCAATTGCCAACGTGCTGTCAAGTTCTGCCCCGCCGCGACGGCGCTGGATTAAAGGCCAGCTTAAGGAGAACACGCAAACGAAAATGATGGCAATGAGGAGGATGTTGTTTAAGAGAAAACCGTTCACAGTTCTGGTTCCGACAAAAAAGCGCCCCCTCCGGTTGGTGAGGGCAACCGCAACATTATAGAATGGCGAACTATAAAAACTAACCTCTTTGGGAGAGAAAAGATGCATAAACTCGTACTGATGCGGCACGGAGAAAGCCAGTGGAATCTGGAAAACCGTTTCACAGGCTGGACCGATGTCGATTTAACGGAAAAAGGCCGTGCGGAAGCAAAAAAAGCCGCCGAACTGTTAAAGGCCGAGGGTTACTCGTTTGATGTCGCCTTCACAAGCGTCTTAAAACGCGCCATTCGCACGCTTTGGATTGTGATGGACGGGCTCGATCAGATGTGGATTCCCGTCACACGCAACTGGCGCTTAAACGAACGCCACTACGGTGCGTTGCAGGGTTTAAATAAGGCGGAAACGGCCGAAAAATTCGGCGAAGAACAAGTTCTGATTTGGCGCCGTTCCTATGCCACACCCCCCAACCCGCTTACCAAGGACGATCCGCGCTGGCCGGGACACGATCCGCGCTATGCCGATTTGACGCCCGAGGAGCTTCCTCTTACGGAATGCCTCAAAGACACCGTCGCGCGTGTCGTTCCCTACTGGGAAAACACCATCAAGCCGCAAGTTGCCGCCGGCAAGCGCGTCATCATTGCCGCGCACGGCAATTCGCTGCGCGCCCTTGTCAAGCACTTGGATGCCATGAGTGACGAAGCCATCGTCAAGCTCAACATCCCGACAGGCCGTCCTCTTGTTTATGAATTTGACGATGAGATGAAACCGATTCGCCACTACTACCTGGGTAATGCCGACGAAATTGCCGCCGCGATGGCTGCTGTTGCCGCCCAGGGCAAGGCAAAAAAATAATCTCGGGCTTGTTTAACTCGCTCTCTTGGGAAGCCGACTTGCTTGAAAATGCAGTCGGCTTCTGTACACTGCGTCCAAATTAGGTTGCTAAGGCAATGTTTCGGGCTCAGTTCATTTTCGTCAGCGTTCTTTGCGCATCATTTCTTCTGACCGAGGAAGGCTCTTTTGTACCGCAAGCCTATGCCGCACAATCCTCAAAGAGCGTTGAGAAGCGAAAAGAAGAAGCCCTGACAAAGGCGCGAGCGCGTTTAAAAGCCAAATCGACACAGCCGGCTAAGTCCTCAGCGACGAAACCGAAACCCGCACCTCGGAAAAGTAAACCGTCCGTCGCTCAAAAGCCGACGTCTCCGGCAACTCCGGCGAAGACGTCTCGGTCGGTAACTCAAGAAAAGAGCTCCCTTGTCCGGCAACAGCGCTCGGTCCGAACGGAATTGACATCCCTACAAAAAGACCTGGCGCAAAAGCAATCGAGAGCTCAGTCGGCCGAAGAAGCGTTAAAAGAAAGCGAAAAAGCCATTTCGCACAGCAACCGGTCTCTCAAAGAATTGGCCGAAAAGAAAAACGAGACGACGGCTCGCTTGGCCGACCTAAAAAACGAAGCGGTCATCGTCGGATTGAAGGTCAATGATGCCGAAGAAATCGTCAGCTCCATCGGACAGGCTCAATTCTTAAATTCCATGCGCCACCCCTGGCAAACGGCGCTCGTCGGAGGCAATCCCAACGAACTATCCAGACGCTCGGCCGTCTTAACGTACTTGGCCCAAGAACAAAATCGCACGATTGACCGCCTCGAACATCGCCAAAGAAACATTCAGGCCGTGGCCCGAAAAACCGAAGCCGCGCGCACCGAACTCGTGCGCATCGAGGCTGATGAAAAACGCAATCGCACCGAACTTGAAAAAGATAAGGCCTTACGCTCGGCGGCCTTGGATCGCCTCAACCGCGAAATCAAAACTCAAAAAGAGCGTTACGACCGTTTAGTGAAAAACGAAAAAGAACTCTCGGGCTTAATTGCGAAAATCGACCAACAAATTGCGCTGGCACAAAAGAAAGAAGCCGAGCGAGCGGCTTCCGAAAGAAAACGCGCCGCCTCGGAACAATCGCGTCGCGCGATTGCCTCAAAGAGCACCAAACAGAATCATTCCGGACGCATTGCCGTCGCTCCGACACTGGGCAATTTCGGAGCGCTCAAAGGACGCCTGACGATGCCTGTGAAAGGAACCGTCGTTGCCTCCTTCGGTCAAAGCCGTCAGGGAGCGGCTGCCTCGCTTCCCTGGCGCGGTTTGTTGATTCGTGCCAAAACGGGAGCTGCCGTGCGAGCGACAGCTCCGGGGACGGTGGTTTTCAGCGATTGGATGCGCGGTTTCGGTAACCTCATGATTCTCGATCACGGATCGAATTACCTGTCGGTGTATGCGAACAACGAATCGCTTTTCAAATCCGTCGGCGATTCGGTTCGACAAGGCGAAACAATTGCCGGCGTCGGTAACTCCGGGGGTGAGGAGCACCCGGGCTTATACTTTGAATTGCGCTACAAAGGAAAACCCTTTGACCCGGACAAATGGCTAGCGCATTAATTAACTCACTGAAAGAAATCATGACGCTTGTACCTCGTCCCGCCGTCATTCTGACGCTCTTGGCATTGCCTCTTGTATGTTCGGCCTCCGTAAAGGAACCGCCGCTTCCGGTCGATGACGTTCGCTTGTTTGCGGAGATTTTCGGCGGTATCAAGAATTATTACGTTGATGAAGTGAGCGACAAAAAACTCATCGAAAACGCCATTAAAGGCATGGTATCCGGGCTTGACCCGCACTCTTCGTTTTTAGATGCGAAGGGCTACAAAGACCTGCAGGAAAGCACGGCCGGTGAGTTCGGCGGTCTGGGTATCGAAATAACCAAAGACGTCCAAGGCGTTCGCGTCGTCAGTCCCATCGACGACACCCCGGCGGCCCGTGCGGGTGTGCGTGCCGGAGATATCATCATCAAAATCGATGACAAAGTCAGTGCCGACCGCTCACTCGATGAAAACGTCAAGCTGATGCGCGGTAAACCCGGCACCCCCATCACGCTGACGATTGCTCGCAAAGGGGAGATCAAACCCGTAGTCATTCACCTGGTACGGGCCATTATCAAGATTCAGTCGGTCAAGTCCAAAGCCCTTGACCATCATGTCGGGTACATCCGTATCTCGCAGTTTCAGGGAAAAACCACGGCTGACGTCGCAAAGGCCTTGACGCAATTGTCGCGTGATAAAGACTTAAAAGGCCTGGTGCTCGATTTGCGCAACAATCCGGGAGGTCTACTGAATGCCGCAGTCGGTGTTTCCGCCGCCTTTTTAAAAGACGGAGTTCCCGTGGTCTCAACCAAGGGACGCGACAAAGCCTCCGAGCGCGTCTTCAAAGCCTCCTATCAAGACTATGCCGTAGGCGACGATACTTCCGACGTGTTAAAGGGGCTTCCTCTCCTCATCAAAACCGTGCCGATTGTGGTTCTCGTGAACGGTGCCTCGGCTTCGGCTTCCGAAATTGTCTCGGGCGCCTTACAGGACCACAAGCGTGCCACATTGATGGGAACACGCACCTTCGGAAAGGGAAGCGTCCAAACGATTATTCCGCTTCCTATCAAAACCGGAGAAACGCTCGGACTTAAGATGACTACGGCGCGCTACTACACGCCGCTCGGGCGCTCGATTCAAGCCCGGGGCATCACGCCTGACATCCTCGTTGACGACACACCGGAGGGAAACTACCCGTCCTTTGCGATTCGCGAGGCCGATCTTTCCGGACACATTGACGCGGAAACTTCAGAGACAAAATCCTCCGAAAAAGATGCTCTGAAAGAGGAAGAAAACGAAATGATGCCGTCCTTACGTTACACGTTCGGCGACAAGAGCGATTTTCCTCTCACGCAGGCCGTGAACTTTTTAGTCGGGAAACCCGTGACCACACACGCCGATGTCCTTGCCGCGAAGAAAGCCAAAAAGACGTCGCAAACCACACCGGATAAAAAGTAGAGTTTTTACGTCCGAATTCCCTTGAGCCTCCCTAAACAGGAGGCGCAAATTCTTGTATCCGATGGATTTCACAGGAACTCGCTTTCAGACTTGACGAAAACCGAGAAGTCAGGAAACGGATCGTCTCATCCGATACGCAACACGCCCGATTTCTCGGGCGTGTCGACAATGGGAAACAGAATCAATTAAAAGAGTGTTTCATGATACCGCAGGCGTTGCCACAGGTACACGAGACCGAGGAGAGCTAAACCGACCGTATAACCCCACCACCGCATCTCATAGGGCAAGAACGCACCCGTCACGAGGAACGGGAACATCAGCACAGCCGAAGCACAAAGCAAAATGCTGCGCTCGACTAGGTTCATCTCCCGAATGAACCAGCCCTCGAACGCGCTACTCAGAGACATCATTCCCAAACTGGTCATAGCAAACAGAAAGAATCCGACCATCCAACTATCAATGCCGTCTAAGAGCAAGTCTGCATTAAATAGGAACACCACCGGGATGATGAAGGTACGGATATCGTAGATAAACGCCTGCCAGCCGACCCGAATCGGTTCGACACGGGCAATGGCCGCGCCGGCATACGCCGCCAAGCCCACAGGCGGCGTCGCATCGGCCATCACGCCGAAATACAGGCAAAACAGATGCGCCCCCATCAGCGTAATCGCAATATCCACACCGTGAACGTTCATGCCGGTTGCCAGATCTACAAGAACCGGAGCCGTCAAAGAGGCCATGATGATGTAGTTTGCCGTCGTCGGCAATCCCATGCCGAGCAAAAGACTGGCGAGCGCCGTAATTAAAATCAGTAGGAAGATGTTGCCCATCGAGAGCACTTCCACGAGGCTTGTGATTTGTTGCCCCAAACCCATGGAGACGCACCCGACAATGATGCCTGCCGAGGCCGTGGCAAGAGCCACACCGGCCATGTTATTGGCACCGGCCGCTAACGAGTCAACTAGTGTCTTAAACCCGGTCCGAAGTGCCGGCAACAAGGGTGTGCCGCGCACACGCGCCACGGCAACCGGCTGCAAGAGCATGATGACGCCCAAAACGAGGATGGCGCGAAGGACACTGAGTTCGGCCGAGTGTTGCAAGAAAATCAATTCGTAAAGGAGCATGAGAAGAGGGAGCAAAAAGTGCATTCCCTTTTTCATCTCAACCCAAAAATGCGGCAGTTCGTTTTTCGGCAGACCCTTAAGTCCGAGCTTGCAGGCCTCGATATGCGTAATCCAAATTAAACCCATGTAGGCGGCAAACGCCGGAATCGCAGCGGCTTTGGCTACTTCCACGTACGGCACGTTAACGTACTCGGCAATAATGAAGGCTGCCGCACCCATTACGGGAGGCGCAAGTTGTCCGTTAACTGACGAAGCCACTTCAATGGCCGCTGCCTTGGTTCCCGTGTACCCGATGCGCTTCATGAGCGGAATCGTGAAGGTACCGGTCGTCACGACATTGGCAATGGAGGAACCGGAAACCATGCCGGAAAGAGCCGACCCGGCAACGGCTGCTTTTGCCGCACCGCCTCGGTACTGTCCGAGTCCGGAAACGGCAATACGTGTAAAGAACGACCCGCCGCCGGCCCGGTCAAGCATCGTTCCGAAAAGCACGAAGAGGAACACGACCGTTGCCGACACATGCAGCGGAACACCGTAAATGCCCTGTGTATCCATCGTAATCTGCGAGATAAAACGCGAGAGGCTTACACCCTTAAAGGCAAATAGATCCGGCAGATACGGTCCGAAGAAGACATACGCGACAAATAAGAGACTGATAATCGGAAGCGCAGGTCCCGAAACGCGCCGTGTGGCTTCCAGAAGCGTCACGAGCAAAATCAAACCGATGACGATATCGCGCGCATTGGGTTGCCCGGCTCTGTCGGCAATGCCTTCGTAATCGAAGAAGACGTACAAAGCGGCTGCGACGGCAACTAGGCCCACGGCCCAGTCAAAAAGCGTCACGCGGTTCATCGCCAGAAGGATGCGCAAGTCCCAACGGTAGCGCTTGGCGCCTTTAATGGCCGGAATGTTCAAAAACACCAGGGCCATAGCAAAAGCCAAGTGGAAAGCTTTGACGTACAAGGAATCGAGCAAAAGCCAACTGGCCGTGGACATTTGGAAAAGCGACCAGGATAACGCCACGATAAACGTAATAGCCGTCGAAATGCCCGACTTGTCCCCTTCCAGACCATGATCGCCTTCGGTGACCTCCTGCCGATATTCTCCGATGATGTCATCGTCTTTTTTCTTTTTTGGGCCCGCGTCGGGCAATACGATTTTTTCTGTGTCGCTCATTTCTCAATCCTATTGACTTGGCGCTTCTTGCTTTTTTCTTGATATGTACGGGCCATTCCCGAAGGATCGGGAACGGCCCATTGATTGACTTTAATTAAAAACAGAACTTACTTAATCAAACCGACTTCTTTGTAGTAGCGCATGGCACCGTTATGAATCGGAGCCGAAAGCCCTTCGAGCATGCTCTTTACGGTGATGCTCTCCAGCGCCGGATGCAACTTTCTGAGCTTATCGAGGTTTTCCATCACTTCCTTGGTGACGGCATAGACTACATCATCGGGAACATCCGAGGATGTCACAAGCGTGGCAAGCATGCCGAGCGTCTCGACCTTGTCTTTACTGTTAGCCGCATCGGGGTATTGACTCATATCAATCGTCGTCATCGAGTAATACGGCGCACCCTTTAAGAGTTTATCCAAACCTGTAATCGGGACAATGCGGCAGACACGCTTTCCGGCCGTTGCTTCCTTGATGTTGCCGTTCGGATGACCGACCGTGTAGAAGAACCCGTCGATACGACCGTCCTGCAAAACACGCGGCGCATCCGCCGGCTTTAACTTCTCGTCACGGAAATCCTTGCCCGGAACAATGCCGAAATTCTTGAAAATATCCATGGCATTGATGCGGTTACCCGATCCGGCATCACCGAGATTAATAATCTTGCCTTTGACATCATTAATGGAACGAATACCGCTATCTTCGGCGGCAACGAAAGTCACGGCTTCCGGAGCCAAGGCAAAAACTGCACGCAACTTCTTAACGGGTTTACCTTCCCAAACATCCTTTCCGAAGTAAGCCATGTACTGCGTATCGGCCTGAGCAATACCGAAGTCCAAATCACCTGTGGAAACCGCATTGATGTTGAACTTGCTACCGCCCGTGCTTTCCACACTGGCGCGGACGTGATAGGTCGAGCGCTTGGCGTTAACGATCTTGGCTAAGGCGCCGCCCGTAGCGTAATAAACACCCGTGATACCACCCGTACCGATAGTCACGAACGTATCCTTGGCCATCGCAACACCGCCTAAGGCCAGAGCACCGGCCATAACGAAAGGAAGAAGTTTCTTAAACATGCTTTTTCTCCGACTAAATACCTTTTGGATTTTCGTATGAGGCATTTGGTAATGCCCTTACCTTCTTATAAAGCAATTTTCGTGCCAGCTCAATAAATCCGAGGTTTTCAGCGCTTTTTTACGATAAATTGCTGAGACAATGATGCAACAACGGCTCACGCAAGCCGCTGCAACGCACCGAGACTGCGCGTATGCACCGTTTCGGTGCGTCCTATTCTTTCTTCGTTATCCGGTCGAAAAAAAACAAACCGCTCCGCGAGTAGTACCTTAAAGCCAGACCGTGCTATCGTTCCCGCCTACTCTGTTTCCGAAGCATCCGTTTCGGATTAATTAGCGATTTACCGAGGGTATTTTTACCATGGCAATGATTGAGATCCGCAATGTAAGCAAGTGGTACGGAGATTTTCAGGTATTAAAAAACTGTTCCGTCTCCGTTGAAAAGGGAGAAGTCGTTGTTGTCTGCGGCCCTTCGGGATCGGGCAAATCCACGTTGATTAAGACCGTCAACGCCTTAGAGCCGTTTCAGGAAGGAGAAATCCTTGTCAACAGCGTCAGTGTCGGGGACCCGAAGACTGATTTAGCCAAATTGCGTAGCCACGTCGGCATGGTTTTCCAGCACTTCGAGCTTTTCCCGCATCTTTCGATTATCGACAACTTGCGTTTGGCACAAATGAAAGTCTTAAAGCGCGGGCGTGACGAAGCCACGGAACGCGGTTTAAAGCTTTTGGAGCGTGTCGGGCTTTTAAGCCAAGCTGAAAAATTCCCCGGCCAACTCTCGGGCGGTCAGCAGCAGCGTGTGGCCATTGCTCGTGCACTGGCTATGGATCCGATTTGCATGCTCTTTGACGAACCGACGTCGGCCCTCGATCCGGAAATGATTAACGAAGTCTTGGACGTGATGGTGCAACTAGCGCGTGACGGCATGACCATGATGGTCGTCACACACGAAATGGGCTTTGCCAAGAAAGTGGCCGACCGCGTGATTTTCGTCGATCACGGAGAAATTCTGGAAAACGTTCCGAAGGTCGAATTTTTCAACGCCCCGCGCTCGGAGCGCGCCCAAAAGTTCCTGTCGCAGATTTTGTCGCACTGATTTGCGGACTTCATCGTCCCCTAACGGCGTTCTGCAAACCAGAGCGCCGCACTTGTGGCAAAAAGCATCAAAACAACTGGAACGAGAGGAATCATCATCGCCGGTAAAGCACTGGTCGTGCCGGCAAACGTAAAGGCGTTGTCGATTCCGAAAAAGACGACACCGATCACAAGACCGCAGAAAATCTTGACGGCCATGCCGCCGGCCCGAGCGTTTAAATACGCAAAAGGCATGGCGACCATGAGCATCACGAAAATGAGAATCGGGTAAACGATGTGGTTCCAAAACTCAATTTCGTAGCGTTTTGTTTCCTGACGCATCTGCTTTAAGTGGCCGATATACTCGTGCAACTCACCGATTCCCATCGCCGAGGGCTTGACGGTTAAAACTTCTAAGATCTCCGGTTGCATGTCACTGGGAAGAACAAGGTCCGCGGCCGTCTGAATCGTGGCCCTTTCAATCATCGGTCCGTCGTCTCTACCGACGGCGGGCAACGTCTCGATGCGGGCGTTTTTCAAATGCCATCCACGCGAAGGAACATGCGTAGCATTCGTAGCGTGAATGATTCGCAACAGGGAATTGTCGCGGGCAGAAAACTCAAAAACACGCCAAGCACCTGTTTCCATCTGCTCGCCAACCGACAAACTCCCGACATTGACAAAGCGAAGCAGCTCGGGGCTTCCGTCTTTGGCTTTGACGATATCTTTAACCCACACGCCGGACTTAAAGCCGTAAACGCGTTTTAAGTTCGTGTTGTACACATTGATGCGCCGCAAATCCGTGTAGGCCCTATCGGTGGCCGGGGCAACCCATTCTCCGACCGCATACGTCAGAACAATCAGGACCGATGCCGGCGCCAAAAGCATCTGAGCCAAACGCCAAGCCGACAACCCCGAAATGCGCCAAACCACGAATTGGGATTCGGCAGCCCAGCGGGAGAGCGTATATATACCGCCCAAAAGCGCGGCAATCGGCATGACTTGATAAAACCGACGCGGCAAATTCAGGACGGCGAACTGCAAGGCCATATCGATGCCGTAGCGCGTTCCGATGCGCGAACTTTGTCCGGCAACATCGAAGAAGGCGAAAAGCGCCAAAAGCGAAACCATCACGAACGCTGTCGCGATGAGAATTTCCTTTGTGAGCTGTCGGGTCACGATTCTCATGCTTTCCTCTCCCGACGCCTCACCCAACGACCGATGCGATACGGCAAATCCGTCAGGCATTGCGGCAACCAACGTTGCATCCAAACTCGTCGCACGAAAAGAAGTACGGTGATGAAAAGGAACGACCCGTTAATCAACATAAGACCGACCACCCAATCAAGGCGCTCGGTCTTCACGCGCGCCACGCCGATGGAAACGGCATTAAGATACAAGATAAAAATCAACGCCGCCGCCAACAGATTCAGATTTCTTCCGGCCCGTACGTTCGTCAAAGAAAGCGGAATGGCCAAAAACGGCAAAATAAGCGCGGCAAAGGGCCAGGTAAAACGCCAAAACATCTGCCCTTTGGCGCGAGCCGTGTCCATTCCCATGAGCGTCTGAATCGGTACCTGATCGACATCGGACGAACCGGAGATGGGACCGGTCTTTGTATCCAAGCGCAATTCGTATGTTTTAAATTCAATTACGCGCCAGGCCGCGTCCGATCCGCTCCCCGTATCGTAGCGCTTCCCGTTATATAAAACCGCAAAACGATCTCCGAGCGCGTTGCGCTTAATTTCGCCGGACTGAGCGCGAACAATCGTCTCTTTGTCATTCTCGCGAATGCTCATAAAAACGTTTTTGACGCGAGTACCGTCCTTGGAAACTTCTTCGATAAAAAAGACACGTTGCCCGCCGTTCGTCTCGATAAAGCGCCCCGGAGCAATACGACTGACATCATCGCGCTGCTGAAACTCTCGGGCGCTTTGCTCCATCTGCTCCTTGGCCCAGGGGCTGACCGAAAGCGACAGGACCGCCACGAGAACGGCAAAAGGGAAAACAAACTTTAAAACCGGTCCGATCCAGTCCAGTAAACTGCGTCCGCCGGCCGAGAACCACACAATCATCTCGTTGTCTTGCCAGGTGCGGATTAACGTGATTAAAACGGCAACAAACAGAGAAGCCGTCATGAGGGGAGCCAAATTGGCAAGCCCCGTATAAAGCGTAATCTCTAAAACGGACGAAGAGTCGTAACTGCCGCCTGCCGTTTCGTGCAAAACCCCGACCAATCCGACTGTCAAAACAATCGAAAAAATCACGGTAAAGACCCCGCCGGCACTATTGGCGAGCTCGTTAAGGAAACTGCGGCGAAAAATCATGCTTTTGGCGACTTGTGGAGAGTTTTCCCGATTCTAATAATTTTCAGTCTTCGTTAAAAGAGAAATCGCGCCGATTTGACCCCATCAGCGCGATTTTTTCGACCGAAAACTCTTTACAGGTTGGCGTCGGGTTCAAGTCGCTCCGAACGTGCGTGGAAAATCAGCAACCCGACCACGAGTGTCCCGGCAGCCGCGCCGAAACTCAAAATCAGCGATCCGCTCGTCATTCCAGCCACAAGGTATCCGATGGCCGCACAGGCCGCAACCGTCAGGGCATACGGCAATTGCGTCGTGACATGAGCTATGTGGCTACACCCGGCACCGGCCGAAGCCAAAATTGTCGTATCCGAAATCGGTGAGCAGTGATCGCCGAACACGGAACCGGCCAACGTGGCCGAGAGCGCCACGGTCGTCAGGCCCGGGTCTAAGGCCACGATAATCGGAACGACAATCGGGATGAGGATGCCGAATGTACCCCAAGCCGTGCCCGTCGAGAACGACAAGAAAGCGGCAATCAGGAAGATGAAGAACGGCAGGAACATCGCGCTCATACCCGTGTGCAACACAACCGACTGCACGAACTGCGGCGTGCAGAGTAAATCACGGCAAACACCGGAAAGCGTCCAGGCCAAAATCAGAATCAGGTTCGCCGGAAGCATCAGACGGATGCCTTCGACAATACCATTCATGAATTCGGAGAATGTCACGAGCTTACGCGGAATATACATGACAAACGCCACAACCAAGGCGCCGAAACTGGCCCAAACAAGCGAGGGAGAGGCGGAACTATTTCCCAAAGCCGCCGTAAATGATCCGCGGTACGGTGCTTCGGCACCCCAGTAGCCGCCCGAATACATCAATCCGAGCACGGCAAAAACAATCAAACCGACCAATGGAACAATCATGTCCCAAGGAGTGCCCTTCGGACTGACTTTAATATTCGATTCCTGAATCTTTCCTTCCGAAATCTCGCCGCGCGCCGCCCGCAATTCAGCCTTACGCATAGGACCGTAATCGCGGTTACTGATGCAAATCATCCAAACCATCAGCAACGAAAGGAGTGCGTAAAAGTTCCACGGAATCGTCGCAACGAAGGCGCCGAGTTCGTTGTCAAAGGCGCCCGTGCTCTTTAAGGACGATCCGACAGCAGCCGCCCACGAAGAAATCGGAGCAATGATGCAAAGAGGAGCGGCTGTGGCATCGATAATGTAGGCTAACTTTTCGCGGCTGACTCTATATAAATCCGTCATCGGGCGCATCACCGTGCCGACTGTCAGACAGCTGAAATAGTCGTCGATGAAAATTGCAAGACCCAGACCGCTTGTCGACATCAGAGACGAGCGACGCGACTTAATGGCTCGGGCCGCGACTCTGCCGTAGGCCATCGTGCCGCCCGACATGTTCAGAATATAAACCAGCGCTCCGAGCAAGGAGCAGAAAATAATGATGTCAAAGTCGAGCTTGGCGCCCATGAGTTTGAAGGCTGTCTCGAGTGTTCCCATCACGATATTGGCACCTGTGCCGCACGCGTAAATAAGCGTGCCGGTCAAAATGCCGATGAACAAGCTGGAAAAAACTTCCTTTGTAATCAAGGCTAAGCCGATAGCGACAATCGGCGGAACAATGGATAACCATTGTGCATCATAAGGTTGCATTTTTGATTCTCTTTAAATAGGTAAGTCAAAAGGTCGGGACGTCGGAAACCGACTAATCCCGTGTACGAAGTTTGGCCGCGAGTGCTTTGGTCGCGGCCGGCGCAACAAAGGCCGACACACTGCCTCCCATTCTGACTATCTCCCGAACAAGGGAGCCCTTAACGAACTGATATTGAGCAGAGGGCATCAGAAATACCGTCTCCACTCCGGGCATCAGAAGACGGTTTGTCGCCGCCATCTGGTACTCATTAGCAAAATCACCCACAGGACGCATGCCGCGAACAACGACGGACGCCCCACGACTTACAACAAAATCACTCAAAAGGCCGGAAAAGCCTTCGACCGATACGCCCGGCATACCCTCTGTCAACTCTCGGGCCAAATCCATACGCTCTTTAAGGGTCAAGAGCGGGTTTTTTGCCGCACTCTCGGCTACGGCAACAATCACCGTATCGAAAATGCCGGCCGCCCGACGAACAATATCCATATGTCCCAGGGTCATCGGATCGAAGGTCCCGGGAAATACCGCACAGGTCATATCAACCCCGTTTCCGGTCAGTATTGGGCATTCTACGGAAAATCCGCCTTGAGGACAAAAAAATGCACCTGTCCGGCTTTTCCCTGACGCAAAATGGATAATCCGAGCGCCTGAAAATCAGCCTCCGAAATAGATTTATCGCTTTCGACGTAGATTAGCCCTCCTTTGCGCAAGCGTGTCCGAGCCGCGCCTGCAGCCTTCAGCTGCAGGCACGTGGCAAACGGGGGATCGATGAAAATCACATCAAAGAGTTCCTCGGTCTTTTCCAGATACTGTATCGCATCTGCACACACGACCTGAACGCAAGAAGTAGCTCCGAGTTTTTGAACAAGACCGGCAATGGCCTTTGTGCAGGCTCGGTTCTTATCGATTGAGACGACTTTATCGCCCCCGCGACTAGCCGCCTCAAGACCGAGCGCCCCGCTTCCGGCAAACATGTCGCAAAACGTGTGCCCGGCACATCCCCCGATCAGGTGCGCTATCCAGTCAAAAACCGTCTCGCGAACGCGCTCGGGCGTCGGGCGCAAGCCGACAAAATCTGCAACCTTAATCGGGGTTCGCTTGTAGCTTCCGCCCACAATGCGGACGACGCCCCCTGCGGCCCTTGCTGTTGCTAAACTAGCGTTTGAATTTTTTCTCACGGTTTTTTTCATCGGCTTACCAATGAGTTTTTTTTCACACTTAAAACAAGGTCTTGAACGGTCTCGGATTCAACTGGCCGGTCTTTTTTCCGGCGCCGTGATTGACGAAGTGTTTTTCGAGGATCTCGAAGAAACACTCATCGCCGCCGATGTCGGCATCCGCACGACGACGGACATCTTAAAGCGTCTGAGGGATACCGTAAAACTTCAGGGTTTGCGTACCCCCGAACAAGTTCGTCTCGCCCTTCGCGACGAAATCGCCGCGCGACTTGAAACTGTTGAGAAAACCCTTCGAACCGACGCGAACAAACCCTTGGTTCTTATGATGGTGGGTGTGAACGGTGCCGGTAAGACCACAAGCATCGGAAAAATCGCCAAGTGGTTTGCTTCACAGGGAAAAACCGTTCTTTTAGCGGCAGGCGACACGTTCCGTGCCGCGGCACGCGAGCAACTCGATATCTGGGCCGAGCGGAACAAAATCGATGTCATCGCCCAAACCGGAGGCGACCCGGCCGCCGTGGCTTTTGATGCAATTGCCGCTGCGCGGGCTCGCGGTACCGATGTCATCATCGTTGATACGGCAGGGCGCTTACCGACACAGACTCACTTGATGGCAGAACTATCGCGTGTACGACATGCCGCTGGGAAAGCCCTGCCCGGAGCCCCACACGAAGTTATCCTTGTTGTCGACGGCACGACTGGTCAAAATGCCTTAACTCAGGTTACGGCCTTTAATCAGGCAGCAGACCTAACAGGGCTCATTGTCACAAAACTCGACGGTTCGGCCAAAGGCGGCGTTCTTGTCGCTATTGCCGAGCAAAACCGTCAAAAGCCCCTTCCGATTTACTTTATCGGTGTAGGCGAACAGATTGATGACTTACAACCGTTTCAGGCACACTCTTATGCCGATGCCCTGTTAGGCATCGAGCGAGGCGAATACCGTGATTAATGCGCCGCTTGTGGAACTTGTGAACGCCGTCTGTGAACTTCCCGACGTTCGCCCGATTCCGCCGCTTACCTTTAACGTCACGCGCGGCGAATTTGTTTGCCTGCACGGACCGACGGGATCCGGAAAGTCCTTAGCCCTTCGCCTTGTTGCCGGACTAATGACACCGACTTCGGGCAAAGTTCTCGTGGCCGGAGAACTTATTAACGACTTTACCCCGAGGCAACGACTGTGGTTACGCCGCACGATGGGCATCATGATTCAGGGCGGTCTGCTTTTAGAAGACCGCACCGTGCTCGAAAACGTCATGCTACCGGCCATTGCTGCCGACGAATCGTTTCACGAAGCCAAAAAACGGGCTTTAGCCGCTTTGGAGCGTTGCGGCATTCTCTCGCTTGCGCCCTTACTTCCGGCAAAACTTTCGGCCGGTGAAAAGCAACAAGCCTGTCTGGCCCGGGCCGTTGTCAACCACCCTGTTTTGATTTTGGCCGATGAACCGGCCGCCAATTTGGACGTGGATAACGCCCAAAAACTCATGGACCTTTTGGCCGACTTTTCCCGATACGGAGTTGCCGTCATCGTCGCCTCACACTTGGAACTTTCGCCGAGTTCCGTACCCTGTCGCCCGATTCAATTAGGGCTCGGAGACGTACGATGAGGCTTTTCTCTGCTTGGCGTTGGGCTTTCTCGCGAACCATGAGCGGCATTTTTGGCGCCTTCGGTCAGTTTTTCCTCGCTTTGTCACTTGCTGGGTTTACCCTGACCATCCCGTTTTTCCTCGGTACCCTGGCTTGGTCGCTCTCGCAACCGATTGTGTCCGTCCCGCTTGTGACGGAAATCACGGTCTTTGCCCAACGCAGTGCCGGTGAGAAAACCGTTCGACAATTGGCGCAGAAAATCGAATCCTCTCCGATTATCGATCACATTCGGATTATCCCGAAAGCCGAGGCTCTTGCCTCCGTTAACGCCAGCCTCGGCATTAAAACCCGACAATCCAAAACCAATCCCTTGCCAGATTTAATCGTTGCAACGTGTAAAAAAACCGCCACACGTGATCAGATTCGTACGCTGGCCGGGAATATTGAAAAACTCTCGGAAGTTGACTCGGTCGCTTATGACGACACGTGGGCCTTGCACGTGGGCGCTCTTATAAAAGCGGTAACCATCGTCGCCGGCATTTTGGGCACCATCGTCTGCATTTTGGTTCTTTTGGTCATTGCTGCCTCCGTCCGCTTAACAACAATCGCACAAGTAGCCGAAATTCGAGCCCTCTATCTGTTCGGTGCGTATCCGAGCTTTATCAAGCGTCCGTACATCTGGCGCGGATTTATCACGCTTGGTTGCTCGGCCCTTTTCAGTTTAGGCTTAACACGCCTTGCCATCGCACTTTTGGCTGAACCCGTTGCCAATTTTGCTGCTCTTTATTCCGTTACCCTACATCTGGCACTACCGGCAGTGAACTGGTGCGCCGTTTACGTCTTAGCCGCCGCCTGTCTCGGGGCAATTATCGGGAACCTAGCTGCCTCGGCAGCCATACGCAAGGAATGCAAAACAAACTGATACGATTTTCCGTCACCCGTCGTTTTCAGTTCCCCTAGAGCGTGTTACAGTTTCTCCACTATGAGTCAAGTCGAGCCTATTTCCGCCCAAGCCCCCGGAGAGAACACCAAAAGTCCCGAGCGCAAATCCGGCGCTGCTCTTGTCCCCTACAAGTCCAACGTCCCGGCCCTGCTTCCGCCGAGCTTGGGCGACATCGATGCCTATATTCGCGCGGCTAATGCTGCTCCGGTTTTAAGTGCGCAAGAAGAGCATTCCTTAGCCGTTCAACTGCGCGACAAAAACGACCTGACGGCTGCCCAAAAGCTTATTTTCAGCCACTTGCGACTCGTTGTTTCCGTGGCTCGAGGCTATCTAGGGTACGGACTCCCACATGCCGACCTCATTCAGGAAGGCAATATCGGTCTGATGAAAGCCGTCAAACATTTTGATCCGGACAAGGGCGTTCGGCTCATGACGTTTGCCGTTCACTGGATTCGTTCGGAAATTCAAGATTACGTCATTCGCAACTGGCGACTGGTGAAAGTGGCGACAACGAAAAATCAGCGCAAACTC
The DNA here is from genome assembly GCA_900542805.1 of uncultured Sutterella sp. GTDB lineage: Bacteria > Pseudomonadota > Gammaproteobacteria > Burkholderiales > Burkholderiaceae_F > Duodenibacillus. Next base: position 26,200 of record UQOW01000007.1, on the reverse strand, counting down.
TTTTTTAACCTGCGCCAGATGAAAGAAAGCGACAAGTCGCTCACAAAGCCCGAGGCCGAACATATCGCTCAGACCCTCGACGTAAAACCCGACGAAGTTCTCGAGATGGAAAAGCGCATGGGGGGTGCGGATTTATCGATGGAAGGGTCCGACAGCGACGACGAGGAAGGAAACAGCTTTGCCCCGATCGATTACTTAGCCTCCGAGGAACCGACTCCGCTTGAAGACGTCGAGCAAAAAGACACCGAATCGCACACCAAAGCCAAATTGCGTGCGGCCTTAAAAGAACTTGACCCGCGCTCGCGCCGAGTAATCGAAGCGCGTTGGCTTGCCGAAGATGCCGACGGCAATACGGCACCGATGACGTTGCAGGAACTGGCCGATGAATTCGGCATCTCCTCCGAGCGCGTCCGTCAAATTGAAAAGAAGGCCCTGGCGAAGATGCGCGAGAGTATGCTCCGCGAACCCTCTCGGGATGAGAAAAAATAACTATGTTCCACGTTGTTCTTGTGTACCCGGAAATCCCGCCGAATACGGGAAATATCATTCGTCTTTGTGCCAATACGGGATGCCAATTGCATCTTGTCGAGCCATTGGGATTCAGTATCGACGACAAACATCTGATTCGTGCCGGTCTGGACTATCACGAAATGACGCTCATGACGGTCTACAAGAGTTGGGAAGATTTCCTTGAGAAAGCCGATCCCGACCGCTGTCGTATTTTTGCCATGACGACCAAAGGCTCGGGAATCTTTTCCAAAGCAACGTTTCATCCGGGCGATTGGCTTATTTTCGGAAGCGAAGGACACGGGTTGCCTGATGCCATTCGCAATGCCTTTCCCTCCGAGCAACGTATCCGATTGCCGATGATTCCGGGCAACCGATCCCTAAATTTAAGTAACGCCGTTGCCGTCACGGTTTTCGAAGCGTGGCGGCAAAACGGATACGCAGGCGGTTCTTAGGAAAAAAGCACAAGGTTGTCTTTGTGAATGACCTCGGGGTGACCCACGATGCCGAGAACGGCCCCGAGCTCTTCGGACTGCAACCCAGCAATTTGACGCACTTCGCCGGACGAGTAGTTGACAATCCCTCGGGCAATTTCTTTTCCGGCCTCGTTCAGACACGAAACCACATCCCCGCGCAAAAACTCTCCGTAAACAGCTTTGATGCCGACAGGAAGTAAGCTGGTATGGCGTTCGGTCAGCGCTCTTTGGGCGCCCCCATCGATGCAAACCGCCCCGTCGCTTCTTAAGTGGTCGGCAATCCACTTTTCCCGAGCGTGCATCGGCACGGCGTCACTGACAAGCTCCGTTCCGATGGTCTCTCCCGAAGCCAAGCGAATCAACACATCGGATTCACGACCGGAGACAATCACCGTCGCGGCTCCCGAGCGAGCGGCGCGTTTAGCGGCAAGTACTTTGGTAATCATGCCGCCCTTGGAAAGAGCACTAGCAGCACCCCCGGCCATCTTTTCTAACGCCGGGTCGCCGGCACGCGCACTGGCAATAAACGTTGCCGTCGGATCTTTGCGAGGATCGGCCGAAAAAAGGCCTTTCTGATCGGTCAAAATCACAAGAACGTCGGCAAGAATTAAATTCGCGACCAGCGCGCCGAGCGTGTCGTTGTCTCCGACCTTAATTTCGTCGGTAACGACCGTATCATTTTCGTTAATGACCGGAACTACGCCGAGCGCCGTTAATTCCGTCAAGGTCGAACGGGCATTTAAATATCGTTCGCGGTCTGCCAAGTCTGCGTGTGTCAAAAGAATTTGAGCCGTTTTAATGCCGTAAGCGGAAAAGCTTTCTTCGTAGGCCTGTGCCAAGCCCATCTGTCCGACCGCCGCTGCGGCTTGCAGTTGAGACACCGCACTCGGGCGTTTGTTCCAACCTAAGCGCAAAACACCCTCGGCAATGGCGCCGGAACTGACAAAAATCACTTCCTTGCCGCTTTTTTGCAACGCCGCAATTTGGCGAGCCCAGTTGGAAACAGCCTTGCGGTCCAGTCCTCGACCGTCGTTAGTCACAAGAGCACTGCCGACTTTAACGACAATGCGACGAGCCTGTTTGAGTACGGATTCAGACATGTTCCTCTCCGTCGGTTTCTTCATTACGAGAAAATCGGACGTCTTCGTGAAGCGTTTCTTCTTGCTCCCGAACCTTCCTGCGTGCCCCATCTAGATGCGTGGCAATCGCATTAATTAATTCCTGAGTCCCCTCGCGCGTTGCCGCACTCATCACAAAGAAAGGCCGTCTGTCGGAAGCCAGGGCCTCTTTAAGAGTCTTGATGCGCTGGATTCGCTCATCCTCGTTGAGCAAATCGACTTTATTTAAAACCACCCAACGCGGTTTTGCCGCCAATTCCGGATTGTACTTTTCAAGCTCCCGGACTAAAGCCCGAGCCTGAGACGCAGGATTGACCTCCGGATCTAACGGTGCGCAATCGACAATGTGGAGCAAAAGACTCGTGCGAGATAGGTGTCTTAAAAACAGGTGACCGAGACCGGCGCCTTCACTTGCGCCTTCAACCAATCCCGGGATATCGGCAATCACGAAACTTTGTTCGGCACCGATACGGACAACTCCTAGGTGCGGAACAAGGGTCGTAAAGGGATAATCGGCAACCTTCGGGCGCGCATTGGAAACGGCGCTGATAAAGGTGGACTTCCCGGCATTTGGCATCCCGAGCAGACCCACATCGGCTAAAACCTTCAACTCCAAGTGCAATTGACGATACTGTCCTGCCTCGCCCTTTGTAGCCTGGCGCGGTGCCCGGTTCGTACTCGATTTAAAGTGCAGATTTCCGAGCCCCCCTTTGCCGCCGGCCGCAAGAAGTGCTCGACTGCCGTGCTTGATTAAGTCTGCAACCGTCTCGCCCGTTGTCTCGTCGACAATCAAGGTTCCGACAGGCACCTTCAGAACGATATCAGGAGCGCCGGCACCGAAGCAATCGGCTCCGCGTCCGTTCTCTCCGTTTTTGGCAAAGAACTTGCGAGCGTACCGGTAATCAATCAATGTATTGAGGTTTCGATCCGCTACGACGTAAACCGAACCTCCTCGACCTCCGTCTCCGCCGTCCGGGCCTCCCTTCGGAATGAATTTTTCCCGGCGAAAACTAGCGACTCCGTTACCCCCGTTACCGCCTTGGACTTCAATTCTGGCTTCATCAACGAATTTCACGTCGGTCCCTTTTTAAAAAAGACAGAAAAAGCCCCGTGTCGTCTCTGCCTTGCAATACCAAGACAGGCGCGCGGGGCTTCTTTTGATTTGTGAAGAAATCGTCGCGCGGAAATTAACCCGCGACCGGAACGACCTTCACAAACTGATGATTGCGTTTGCCTTTGACTTCAAAAGCAACCGTTCCGTCAACCTTAGCGAACAACGTATGATCACGGCCCATGCCGACGTTGTCACCGGCATGGAACTGCGTGCCGCGCTGACGAACAATAATATTACCGGCAGTCACCATAGCGTTGCCGAAAACCTTGACACCCAAACGCTGAGCCTGGGAATCGCGACCGTTGCGGGTAGAACCGCCACCTTTCTTATGTGCCATTTTGTCTTATCCTCTTAGCTGACGTTTAAGAATTAAGCCGTCTTGATCTCGTCAATCTTCAACTCGGTGTAGTTCTGACGATGACCGGCGCTCTTCATCGAGTGCTTACGACGACGGAACTTGAAAATCCGAACCTTATCGGCCCGGCCGTGAGAAAGGACCGTTGCGACAACTTGCGCCCCTGCCACCAACGGCGTTCCGACCTTAAGACCGGAATCATCGCTCACGGCGAGAACCTCGCCCAAGACAACCTGCGCACCGACGTCGGCGTCAATCGTCTCGACCTTCAAATTTTCTCCGACAGAGACGCGATACTGCTTTCCGCCGGACTTGATAATTGCGTACATGTATATACCTCGCATCGCCCCGCGCCCGGAAAAACCGGTTGACGAAGCCTTTTTGTTCTAAGAAATGCAGTCGTTTTATAACGCCCGCGCGTTTCTCACTTGCGTGGAAAGGTGCGCATTATGACACGCACCCGACGTGTTGTCAATTAAAAACTTAAACGAAAACAACACAAAACGAATGATTGCGTCTTTACTTAACGCTTCGACACGAGGCCTTGATCGGGATTGAGTCGTGCCCACCAAGGCTTGTGACCGACGTTACGGCGTATCGAGAGCCTGCATCTCAGTGACCGTCTCGTCGCTTTTTTCCTCAGGCATCGCGCTTTCGGTTGGCGCCTCTTGTTCCCCTTCTTCGAAGCGGTCCTCTTGCGGCCCCGGTGCCTTTTCGGAACTTACAAGTTTTGTTAAAGCAAGAATGCCGCGAAGTGCTTCGTTCACAGCTTTTGTCGAATGGAAAAATTCTGCGACATCGGGATCCAACCGCACGGTCGCCGTCTTCACGAAAGCAGCGTGGTCAATATAGCGACGCCGATCAAAAGCGCGCGCACGCGGACCGGACTGACCGGAAAAGTCGCGACGCGGCGAACGGGAAAAACGTCCTTTCGAATCACTGTACCCGTGACGGCGGTCATCCTGATTGGCGTCTCGGTATCCGCCGCGACGGTCATCAAATCGGTCGCGCGAGCCCCCGAAACGGTCACCGCGGTCGGAAAAACGATCTTCCGCGTAGGGACGGTACGGCTTGGAGCCGAAACGATCATCCCGACGGTCCGAGCGGGAAAAGTCCCGATCACGACGGTCTCGACGCGGCGGTTTGTCATTAAATCGATCAAAAGACGAATTGTCCATGACGTTTCCTTTGCATAGGTAACGAGAAACTATTCTCTCTAAAGGCACAACGCTCCGAGGTAAGCCCTGCGCCTTTTCCGTCAGGCATCGTCGAAGGAACAGCCGTCAAGAAAAAGGAAGCAGGTTCGGCTCGGCTGCACGAGCCTGTCAACGTCGAAAAAAAACCGAAGACTTTTTCAGGCTCCGGTTTCTTCAACGTTGGCGTCCCTAAGCGGATTCGAACCGCTGTACCAACCGTGAAAGGGTTGTGTCCTAGGCCTCTAGACGATAGGGACCTTAAATTTGGTGGAGGTTAGCGGGATCGAACCGCTGACCTCTTGCATGCCATGCAAGCGCTCTCCCAGCTGAGCTAAACCCCCAAAAAGGAATCGGAACTATAAAGCGTCGATTTGAAAAAATCAAGACCGACAACTAAAAAAATACTTTTCCTGTGACAAAGGCTCCTGTCCCGTCTCGGAAAGATTGCGCAATGACTCGTGCAACGCTCATCCCCCGTTGCATCTATGTGTGCTTGGATTGTCTTTCCGAGTTCGGTCGCCATGAGCATGACCTGCTCCCTTAAGATTCCACACAGCTGATTCGATGCTGTCTCGTTACAATGGCGCAAAAAAGGATTCGCCATGGCAAAACATCTCCCTGCCCCGTCATTTGAAAACAAAATCGTCTCCTACGAGGACTTAAAAGAGCGCGCCGGTGCATTGCCGCACCCGATTGTGATGACTAACGGTGTTTTCGATGTTTTGCACCGCGGACACGTGACATATCTGGCACAAGCCCGCGCCCTCGGCAAGAGTCTTATCGTGGCCGTCAATTCCGATGCTTCGGTGCGCTTGCTCGGCAAAGGCCCTGACAGGCCGATTAATACGCAAGCGGATAGAGCTGCTGTCTTAGCTGCGTTACAGAGCGTGGACTTGGTGGTGATTTTCGATGAGAAAGTGCCGCTTAAGGTCATCGACCGTGCGCGACCGGATATCTACGTCAAGGGCGGCGACTATCGAATTGAAGATTTGCCCGAAGCTCGCCTTGCGGCAACCTGGGGCGCCAAGACCGTCACCGTCGCCTTTGAATTTAATCACTCGACGACAGCCTTGCTGAAAAAAATCCGCAGCTGACAATCTAACGAATCGTATACCCGGCGCGGCGCGCAAAGTGCACCGTCGCGTCTAAGAAGCCCTGCTTGTCACCGCAGTCAAAACGCAACCCGTCAAAGCGATGGGCATACGTTTTATGTCCCCCTAGCATCGCGGCAATGGCATCGGTCAGTTGGATTTCTCCGCCCGCACCTTTTTGTACGCTTTTAAGCACTTTAAAAATCTCAGGCTCGAGCACATAGCGTCCGATGACCGCTAACGTCGACGGTGTTTTTTCCGGATCCGGCTTTTCAACCATTACACCCACGCGACTTGTCGTTGCCCGCTCGTCATCGACGCCGACGATACCGTACTTATTGGTATCGGAACGCTTCACATTACGAACGGCCAAAATGTTGCCTCCTCCGACGTTTTCACGCGCCTCAATCAATTGGCCGATGACCGGCGACTCGGCATCAATTAAATCATCGGCCAGAATCACACCGAAGGGTTCGTCCCCGACCACAGATTCCGCACATAAAACCGCATGACCGAGGCCTAACGGGTCGGGTTGCCGCGTATAAACGAAGTGCACGTTCGAGGGCGCAATGCTCCGGACAATCTCAAGAAGTTCGGCCTTACCCTTTTGCTCGAGCTCCCACTCAAGTTCCGCATTGTGATCAAAGTGATCTTCAATCGACCGCTTTGTTTTACCCGTGATAAAAATCATCTCCGTGACACCGGCTCTGACAGCTTCTTCGACCGCGTACTGAATCAAAGGCTTGTCGACGACAGGAAGCATTTCCTTGGGCATGGCTTTTGTAGCCGGCAAAAAACGGGTGCCGAGGCCGGCGACCGGGAACACAACTTTGCGAACTATTTTCACAAGAACTTCCCCCTGTCAAATCGATGCAACTCAGATAAAATGATTCTTTGGCTTTCGGAAAAATTCACCGCATTTTTTCGAATACATCTTTTTTCCGAGACCGCTTTTCAGGAACCTATCGGACTGAGTTTACCATTGTCCGCTTAATCCTCGGCAGGCTTATGGCCTGCCTTTCCTTGGTTTTTTGCGATGCTTTCTCAAACCCAGTGTATTGCTATCGGCGACCTACAAGGCTGCTTCGAAAGTCTTACCGGTCTTCTGGAACAACTTCCCGAAGACGCGTCCTTAGTTTTCCTCGGCGATTTGGTCAACCGAGGACCTCAGTCGCTCTTGACGCTACGCTGCGTCAAGAGCCTGTGCGATTCCGGACGTGCGCAATCGATTCTCGGAAACCACGATTTGCACCTTTTGGCCTTGGTTGCCACAGGAAAGCCTTGCCCCAAAAAAGATACCTTAAATGACATCCTGACCGCGCCCGACCGTGACGAACTCATTGACTGGTTGCGAGCAAGACCGCTTCTTATCGAAACACAAAACACGGTTTTCGTACACGCCGGAATTCCGCCGGAATGGTCACTGGAAAAAACACGATCATTATCTTCGGAAGTGCAAGAAAAATTACGCTCCGACACCTGGAAACAAGCTCTGGAAAATATGTACGGCGCCGACGTTTTCCGTGACGACCTCACGGGAGACGCGCGTCTTCGCGGTATTTTGAATGGACTTACGCGCATGCGATTTTTAAAGTCCGACGGTACTCCGGACTACTCGATTCGCGAAGGCATTGCGAAGATGCCTGCTGGATACCGTCCCTGGTTCGAGTTTCCTCGGCTTGTTCAAAAGACCATCTGTTTCGGGCACTGGTCCATGCTCGGACTCGTGATTCGTCCCCGCACGATTGCCGTTGACACGGGGTGTCTGTGGGGAGGCGCTCTTTCCGCTTTGCGCCTAAGCGACAGGCGTTTATTTCAAGAACCCTGCCCGTGCTGGGCCAAACCCGGTTGCTGATTCATGACAAAAGTTTCTGAAAAAATCCGCATTCGCGGTGCCAGACAAAACAATTTAAAAAATATTAATCTGGACATTAAGACGAATACGTGGACCGTCATTACCGGACCTTCCGGATCGGGCAAGAGTTCTCTTGCCTTCGACACGCTTTATAGCGAAGGACAACGCCTGTATGTGGAAACGTTTAGTTCCTACGCGCGTCAATTCCTCGACAAGTGTGACAAGCCCGATGTCGACAGCATTGAAGGCGTTCCGCCTGCGATTGCCATCAATCAAAGTAACAGTATCCGTACGTCGCGCTCGACCGTCGGGACGATGACAGAACTGAATGATTACCTCAAGCTTCTGTTTGAAAAGGAAGCTCACCTATTTTGCAAACAGTGCGGACAACCCGTGCGTCGCATGACGCCGATGGACATGTGGGCGGACATTTGCTCCCGGGCAACCGCGGCTTCCGACCCTCGGCTTGTCATCACATTTGACGTTCTGATCCCGAAAGATTTTGACTGCGAGCTTGCCGTTAACGGTCTTGCTGCCCGAGGCTTTACACGAATCCACGCCGAGCGCAAAACACCCGACGGGACGATTCTTTCCGTCGTGGCCGATCGATTCCGTGTCTCCAAAACCGATCTTTCTCGCGGCCTCGAAGCCGTGCAGACAGCTCTTAAAAGCGGCAAAGGCGCGTTTGCCGGAAAGTTTCTCGTCCACGTCCTTAGCGACGACGGTCAAGAAGCGCTTTGGCCGTATGCCGAAGGCCTTAAGTGCGCTGCCTGCGACATTGCCTATGCTGATGCAACGAATTCGACCTTCAGCTTTAACTCGCCGCTCGGGGCTTGCCCCGTGTGCCACGGATTCGGGCGCACCATCGATATCGACGAAGCTCTCGTGATTCCCGATGCGAACAAAACCCTAAGCGAACGCTGCATCAAACCTTGGGGGAAAGGCAGCGCTTACGCAGATTGCTATGACGAACTGATGGACTGCGCTCAAAGAGCCGGCATTCCGACGGATATTCCGTATTGCCATCTGACCGAAGAGCAAAAACACTGGGTTTGGAACGGTGACGCAAACTGGCGCTCGGGAAACCGACATCTGTGGTACGGAATCCGGCGTTTTTTTGCTTATATTGCGGATAAAGCTAAGTACACCTTTACGGCCCGCATGCTTTTGATGCACTATCGGACCTATATCACGTGTCCGTCCTGCGGAGGTGCCCGTCTAAAACCCGATGCCCTCTTGTGGCGTATCGGAAGCCGAGCCGCAGCCGATGTCGCTCTTGCCGGTCGCTCACGATTTATCCCGAACGATGCTCCGGGAATCCGCAAGGTCATCGATTCGATTCCCGGACTGACACTACACGACTTGATGCTCCTGCCGATTACGTCGCTCATTGCCTTCTTGCAAGTTATTCGGGAAGAAGTCCTCGATGAACCGGGGCGTCTTGTGCTCGAACAGGCATTAACTCGCCTCAATTATCTAACGGATGTCGGTGTCGGATATCTCACGCTCGATCGACAAAGCCGCACGCTCTCAGGCGGTGAAGTGCAACGCGTCAACCTAACCACAGCCCTCGGAACGAACCTTGTCGACACGCTCTTTGTTCTCGACGAGCCGTCAGTCGGCTTACATCCGCGCGACATGGACCGTGTCAACGGAATCTTGCGACGTCTTCGCGATGCCGGCAACACCCTCGTTGTCGTCGAACACGATCCGCAAGTGATGCTCGCTGCCGACCGCATCATCGATATGGGACCGGGGTCCGGTGAAAAAGGCGGTCAAATCGTCTTTGACGGGACACCGGAAGGACTCTGTCATTCCGACACGCTCACGGGAGCATATTTGAGCGGACGGCGGCGTCCCGATGCCGAGCTGACGCGTCAAACTCCGACCACTCAAACTCGGTGGCTTGAAGTGGCCGATGCCTGCGAGCACAACCTACGCAACGTCACGGTTCGTTTTCCTATCGGCCACCTGACAACCGTCACCGGGGTTTCCGGATCGGGAAAATCCTCGCTCATCATCGATACCCTCGTGCCTCTCTTGCAACGGCATTTCGGGAAGGTCGTTTCCTCCGTTCCCGATGCGAAAGTTTTCGGATGCGAAAACCTCCGAGACATTCACTTAATCAATCAGAGTGCCGTTTCGGCCACGAAGCGGTCGACTCCGGTCCTTTATATCGATGCCTTCGACACCATTCGAAAGATTTTTGCAGCCACCCCGAAAGCGCGTGCTAACAATTACAGCGCCGGCTACTTTAGTTTTAACTCCGCACTCGGACAATGTCCGACCTGTCAGGGCACGGGATTCGAGCACGTCGAAATGCAGTTTTTAAGCGACCTTTATCTGAAGTGTCCGAACTGCAACGGGAAACGCTACCGTCCGGAAGTTCTAGAGGTAACCATTAACCTGGACGGTCAACACGACGTATCGATTGCCGATGTCTTGGATATGACCGTCTCACAGGCCTTGGAGTACTTTAAGAATCACCGAGACATCTGTAACCGTCTCAACGCCCTAAAAGACGTCGGTCTGGATTACATCCGACTCGGACAACCGCTCCCGACGCTTTCGGGCGGCGAGTCGCAGCGTCTAAAGCTTGCCGAGACCTTGGCCGGAGCCAATTCACTCCGATCGGTGGCCGGCCACGTTTTCGTTCTCGATGAACCAACAACGGGACTGCATTTCGATGACATCACCAAACTCCTTTCGTCCTTACGCCGTCTTGTCGATGGCGGCGCAACCGTCATCCTGATTGAACACAATTTGGATGTCATCAACGCCAGTGACTGGGTTATCGATTTGGGTCCGGACGGCGGAGATAAGGGCGGACAACTCGTTGCCGCCGGAACCCCAGACGGACTCACGCGTAAAACAACCTACACGGCTAAGGCCCTTGCTGCCTACCGAAAAGCATTTCAAGATCCGAGCGCTTCAATGGCCGACCTATCCGTCACCACGAGTCGTGTTGTAGCCCCGCCGGCCATGGGGCGCTCCCTGCAATCGGTTTGGCGAAAAGCTAAATCCGGCGACATGGGCATTTTCGGGGCTCGCGAACACAATCTCAAAGATTTAAATGTCGTTATTCCGAAGAAAAAACTGACGGTCGTCACGGGCGTTTCCGGTTCCGGAAAATCCACTCTGGCCTTCGGCATTATTTTCTCCGAAGGACAGCGCCGGTACCTGGAAAGCTTAAACGCCTATGCACGCTCCCTCGTGCAGCCGCCCACCAAACCCGATGTCGAGCAGATTATCGGGATTGCCCCGACCGTAGCCATCGAACAGCGCACGAGTCGCGGCGGCCTGAAGTCGACCGTCGGCACGATGACCGGAATTCATCCCTATCTGCGCCTTCTTTTCACCAAACTCGGTACGCCGCATTGCCCGAAATGCGGTGAAGCCGTCATAAAGGAAACCGAAGAAGCGATTTGTCGGGAAATCCTTAATACCTACAAAGGACATCGCGTTTCTCTGACCATCTCCCTGTCGAGTCCGGAAAAACCGGCTTATCCATCGACGATGAAAAAACTCATACGAGAGGCGGGAGGCTCCCGTTTCTGCTACGACGGGACATGGGCGGACATACAAAATTTTGACCGGCTCAGTTTTTCTGACAATGCGTCAGTGGACCTTGCCATCCAAACCCTGATTGCCACCCCAGAAAACGAATCGCTACTACGCCGCGCCCTTTCCCGTGCTTTTCTTTACGGGAAAGGATTGGTGTCCGTCCGATGGGGGCGCTACGCCGACGGCGGGATTGAAGAATCCTGTGCCGGAACCCGGCATTTAACAACCAAGCGCATGTGTCCGGATTGTTTGATTGAAATTCCCGAACCTGATCCGCGACTTTTTTCCTACAACAGCCCCATAGGCTGGTGCCCGACCTGTGCAGGAACCGGACAGTTCAACGGTCACGAAGAGCCCTGCCCGACTTGCCAGGGACTGCGCCTTAACAAAACCGCTCTGTCCTTTGTTTTCCGGGGACACAACATCGGCCAAATCTGCTCGATGAGCGTCGACGATTGCTTAACGTTCTTTTCCCGGATGCGTCTTGCCGGCCGCGAAAAAGCCATCGGACAAGGCGCCGTTCAAGAAGTCCTCACGCGCCTTCGTTTTCTGCACGAAGTCGGACTCGGGTATCTGTCGCTGAATCGCGGAGCCCCGACACTATCGGGCGGTGAAGCTCAGCGCATCCGCTTGGCCTCCCAAATCGGAAACAGCCTTCAGGGGGTCTGTTACGTGTTAGACGAGCCGACCATCGGGCTCCACGCTCGCGACAACGCCCGCTTAATCGACGGACTGATTGCCTTAAAAAACAAGGGGAATACCGTCATTGTCGTCGAACACGACGAGGACATGATTCGACATGCCGAACACATCGTCGATATCGGTCCGGGAGCAGGTAGTATGGGCGGGGCTCTTGTCTGCGAAGGGACACTGGCCGATATCACGGCCACCCCGGAAAGTATTACGGGGCAATGCCTGAAAAATCCGATGCCGCATTCGGGAAAAGTGCGTCACCCGATTCGAAAGAGCGATGTGTTTATGCAAATTAGCGGAGCAGTAAAGCACAATCTGAAAAATGTCACCGTTAATATTCCGCTCGGAAAACTCGTGGCACTCACAGGCGTTTCCGGCTCCGGAAAATCCACCTTGGCTCGTGATGTCCTATTACCGCTCCTAAAAATGCGCCTCAGCAAAACACCGAGAGAGCATCCTGTCTCATACTTCGGGTGTAAGGCGATTGCCTGTTGGGATGCCGTTGACCGCGTTCTGGAAGTGGACCAGACCCCCATCGGGAAAACTCCGAGTTCGTGCCCGGCGACCTACGTGGGCTTCTTCTCACAAATTCGCGAGCTTTTTGCAGGCACGAACACCGCCAAAGAACACGGCTGGACGCTCTCACGCTTTTCCTTTAACACTGAGGACGGACGGTGTCCGACTTGCAGCGGACGCGGCGAAGTCATGGTCGAGATGAATTTCCTGCCGGATGTGACCATGACCTGCCCGACATGCGGCGGAAAGCGCTTTGACGAAGAAACACTAACGGTCCTGTGGCACGGCAAATCCATCGGCGACATCTTACAAATGAGTGTCGACGAAGCCTTACCCCTATTTGAAAAGAACACCAAAGTGGCCGAGGGCCTACGCATGATGCAATCCGTGGGCTTAGGATACTTAAAACTCGGGCAACCTTCGACGACGCTTTCCGGGGGAGAAGCCCAGCGCATTAAACTGGTTTTCGAACTCGCAAAAGCCAAAACATCCCGGCGGACCAATAAGCGGATTCGGACGCTTTACATCCTCGACGAGCCGACGGTGGGACTACACATGGCCGATGTGCAAAAGCTCATTCATGTACTGCAAGCATTGACCGATGCCGGGAACACCGTCCTCGTTATCGAACACAATTTGGATTTAATTGCCGAAGCCGATTACGTCATCGACCTAGGCCCGGAGGGAGGCGAAGGCGGTGGTCAAATCGTTGCACAAGGCACGCCGCTTGCCGTCTCCGAAGTACCCTCGGCTACCGGTGTTGCTCTGAAAACATTCTTTGCCAAGCACCCAGTACAATCCTTACAGAGAAAGGAAGCGTAGCCCATGCAGGTTTACTTGGTCGGCGGAGCCGTGCGTGATGCACTCATGCGGATGTCCGGGCGCGATGTGCGCTCTTCGGACAAGGATTGGGTTGTCGTCGGTTCAAGTCCGAAAGAGATGCTGTCTCTCGGCTTTATTCCGGTCGGACACGATTTCCCTGTCTTTCTGCATCCGAAAACACACGAAGAGTATGCCCTGGCACGTACGGAACGTAAATCCGGCCACGGTTACCACGGATTTGAATTCTTTGCTTTGCCGTCCGTAACCTTAACCGAAGACCTGGCGCGCCGCGATTTAACCATCAACGCCATGGCCATGACACCCGAAGGCGTCCTGATCGATCCCTTTAACGGCAAAAAAGACTTGACTGAGCGAGTTTTGCGCCATGTCGGACCCGCCTTTTGCGAGGACCCGGTCCGCATTTTGCGTCTGGCTCGGTTTGCGGCGCGCTTTGCCGACTTTACCGTAGCCCCGGAAACGGCGACTCTTTTAAAAACCATGGTCACCTCGGGCGAAGCCGACCACTTAGTGGCTGAACGCGTGTGGGCCGAGGTATCGCGCGGACTTATGGAAGCAGTTCCGTCTCGCATGATTCGAATTCTGAAGGACTGCGGCTTTTGGAGTTGCGTCTTTGCCGAAAGCCCCGTAACCGAATCCCTTTTAAGAGCCTTAGATCACGCCGCGGCAGGAAACGCCCCCTTAGCTGTGCGTACGAGCATCGCTTTTTCCGGCTTATCTCAAGACCATGCGGCCCATTTTTGCCGGCATCACCGTTTTCCGAACGATGTGTCCGATGCCGTCACCCTCTTTGTCAAGTACCGGGATGTAGCCCGAACGGCACAAAGTGCCGAAGATTTCCTTAATCTTTTAAACGCCTTTGATATCCTCAGGCGACCGGAGCGACTGGAGTACTTTCTTCAGACTCTTTGTTTCACGAATTCGGACTTTAGCCCGAGGCCTCTTAAAGCACACCGCGCTGCCTACTTGTCCGTTGACGCTGCCTCACTTTTAAAGAGCCCATCCGAAATACCTGCAACCGTGCGCATACAAAATGCCCGCCTCTGTGCCATAAAGGAAGCCCTGAAATGACCGGTTTAACTGAATTTTTGTTAACACAGTGCCGAAAGATTCACCTGGCCGATTACAAAACCCAAGCGCACATCGGCGTTGTGGACTGGGAAAAAACTCGATCTCAAGAAATGCTCTTTACGATTGATGTCTGGGTCAAAGACCACGCTGTCTTAGACGATGACATCGCCTCGGTCTACGACTATCGGGCCGTTCCGAAGGCCGTTGAAACGGTTCTCGCTTCCGGACACATTCAATTGCAAGAGACCTTGGCCGAACACATCGCTACGGTGCTCCTAGGCGATACCCGAGTGCTTGCCGTTCGCGTTCAAACCCAAAAGACCGAAGCCGTTAAACAAGCCGCCGGTATCGGCATTGAAATTTTCAGAAAGAAAGCATTATGACAGAAATGCCCATACGGATTGTTCCTGTCAAGACGCCGAGAAACGACCGAGATGAAAAAAAATCCATCGAGATTGCTCCCGGCGTTCACACACACGCGTCCGTCTCGGTTCGCAAATTGGAAAAACGCATTGTGCGCTTGACGGCACAAGCGATTTCCGATTACGACATGATTGAAGACGGAGACAAGATTCTCGTTGCCATGAGCGGCGGCAAGGATAGTTATGTCCTCCTGGAAACGCTCATGAAATTACAAAAAAGAGCTCCGGTAAAGTTCGACCTTCTTGCCGTACACGTCGACCAACACATTCCGGGATCGGATGCGCAGATAATCGAAAATTTTCTTAAGGCTGTCGGTGTTCCCTATCACATCGAATCGCAGGATACACATGCGATTATCGAGCGTCTGATTCCGACGAAAAAAAACATCTGCTCGCTCTGCGCTCGCTTGCGTCGCGGTATTTTGTATCGTGTTGCCCGCGAAACGGGTTGCACGAAAATTGCACTCGGCCATCAAATGGACGATGTGGTTTCCACGCTGCTGCTTAATTTATTTTACGGCGGACGCATCAAAGCGATGCCGCCGATTCTGCGTAGTGACGACAAGACCAACATCGTGATTCGGCCTTTGGTGTATGTGCGAGAATATGAAACGGCCAAGTGGGCTAAAATTCGCAATTTTCCGACATCTCCCAAACACCTTTGCGGTGCGGCAGAAAACAAAAAGCGTCAGGAAATTAAGGCTGTGATGGCTGACTGGGATAAGCACTTTGACGGCAGGATTTATAACCTCTTTATGAGCACCACACGGGTCGCTCCGTCACAGCTTGCCGACAAAAGTCTTTTTGACTTTAAAGCCTTTTGTCGACAACCGAATCGAGCATCGTCCCGAGAAGTAGCGGATGCAAAGCCCGTGCCCAAAAAGGGCCTACAGCTTGATGCCGAGCATGGAATCAAGCCGCTTTTAATGCGCATTGTGCCGTGGAGAACGCCCTTTTAAAGGACCTTAGCCTAACTGGCGACAAATCATGGAACTCATCAGGGCGACACCGCCACTAAGGTACTCGGGTGAAAAATGCATCGCTCGGTTATGCAATCCCGGTTCGGCGCCGACACCGATTCCGAAATACGCATTTTTTAGTTCCGGCTTTGCTTGGACAAAATAATTGAAGTCCTCACCGCCGCCCCCGCAAGGCTCCGATAGGCGCTCGCGTCCGAAAAGACGAATGATTTCTTCTTGCGCTTGTCGAACTAAAGAGGGCGTGTACGAAGGCGCCGGAATCGGCTTATGTTTGAGCACAAGGCTTGCCGTCGCTCCCACCGACTGAGCGGCAAATTCGGCCGCTCGGCGTACTTTTTCAATCAGTTCGTGCATCAAGGCGTTGTTCTCGGCTCGAGCATCGAGCCACATTTGCGCCGTGTCCGGAACGACATTGACAGCTGCCGAAGCGGCATGAATCTGCGTGACCTTGCAACTCCAACCGGCCAAAGGATTGAGTTTGATGGCACAAATCGCATTGGTCACAAGAGACGCGGCCTCGGCTGCATTAACGCCCAAATGGGGACGCGATGCGTGGCATGCTTCTCCCTTGATATCAATACCGATAAAGGCACTTGCCGTGTAGTTGACAGCAGCACAAAAATTGCCGGCCGGCATATCCTGCACCGGTCGAATGTGCATCCCGAAGGCAATATCCACGTCATCAAGAACGCCGGCCTTAATGACGCTTAACGCGCCGTCAAGTGTTTCCTCTGCCGGCTGAAAAAGAAATTTCAACGTTCCTTTTTTAATCGAACCTACCACCTGAGAGGCTGTGGCAATTTGCATCGCCACATGGGCATCGTGCCCGCACGCATGAACGGCAACAACCGAACCGTCCGGGTTTTTAAACGGCAACGCATCCATGTCGCACCGAACCATAACGGTCGGCCCCGGAACACCTGTTCGTTTGTAGGCCACGACCGCCGTTGTGTCGCCGAACCCGGTATACACTTCATAACCGAGCCGACGCATCGCATCGGCGGCATACGCGCTTGTCTTCACTTCGTGGAAGCCGAGCTCAGGCATCGCGTGCAAATCCCGCCATAAGGAAACAACGTCCGTATTCACAACACCCCCTCCCCGAAGTCGCAGCGGAACAACCCCCTAAGAGTCCCCCCGCTTGGAAAACTACATAACGGCTCGCATAATCAGCATGCCGATACCCGCCATAAAGACACTGGTGAACATCAAAAGAGGCCAATATTTTTTCGGCACATCCGCCAGGCCGAGTAGACGACCCATGTACTGAATCTGGGAGGCCATCAAAATCAAGGCGGGCGACAAAATCGTGACATCGATTGCGCTGATGGTTCCGGCGGTAAAAAGGCTAGCGGCAACGCCGACACCAGCGCCACACGAAAGCCATGTAGCGCAGAGTACGAGAACACATTCGCCCTTTAGGCCGAAGACGCCCATCATGGGGCCGCACACTTTACCCAAAAAATCCATCACGCCGAGCAGGCTCAGGATGTACGTTAAAACGAAAGCCATCAAAACGTTCGGCAACAGGTAGTTGGCGCAAACAAGTAACCCCTTACGGCAACCGGCAATGAAAATATCAAAAGGATTGCTGCTCACTTTGTTATCTGCAGTAGCCATTGCGGAAATCCTTTCTGTAAAGAACCGACAAGCAAACCCGGACGAAGAACCCGGCCGCAAACTTCATGACAAGAATAATTGCGAGCGGTTTCCAAACCGGAACCAAAAGGAAGGCAAAAAGCGCCGAGACCGTCGAAAAATAGTTTCCGACAGCGCCTGCCCCGCAGTACTGCCAAGAGGCCATAATGACCAATTCCCGATCGTTCATGAGTTTGTGGTCATATAAGCTCTTGGAGATGGCCGCTCCTGCATCCGTACTTTGCAGATCGGTCACAAGCGCCAAGCCCGTGTAGCCTGGAATGTCCAAAACCGGACGCAGGAAAGGCGTCAGTAACACCTGTGCCGCCGCCAAAGCGCCGTAGTGCTCGAAGACGGCCAAAAGACCGACGGCAAGCGTCACGGGGGCAAAAAGCGTTAAAGCAAATAGGAACCCTTGTCTGGCGCCGACACCGCCCTTGCCGACGAAATTGGTTCCGCCGACCGAGCCGAATTTTCCGGCAATTGTCGAGAAATCAAAAGCACCGAGCCATTCATAGCCAGGCCCCATTTTGTAAAAGACTCCCGAGAACATGATGACCGCAATCAACAACGCGAGGAACGCCACAGGGCCTGCCTTAGGCTTCGCTGTCAGTGTGGCGACATCGATATCTTCTGACATGCCATTCTCCTTGGAGAAAGTTAAGAAATACCGGGGTTAACCTAGCACACTCTGAGAGAATCATTGCCGATTACGGGCAAGGGATTTGCCTTGTTTGTCCAAATCCCGTTGCATCTATGCACTATAGCTAGTGTTTGTCCCTAGCCGCGTCGCATTTGAACGACAATTTTTCGATGGTCTCGAGCAAAAGTTGCGGGGCAATTTTCAGGGAGTAATTCAACTCAAGGCGTTCCGTTGCTTTGTGGGCATCTTTTCCTGCCGGTCCCATGTTGGCAATCGGAACATCGAGCGATAAGAGTTCTTTCATCGGCAGAGAATAGAGCTCTCCCCACCCGGGCATATTGTCTTTGAGGGCACTGAGTCCGGATTTAAGTCCTTGAAATCCCAAATACGAAAGATCGGTAATGCCGCCGAATACTTTTTGAATCGTCACGGCCCCGTCGCCTGCAAGGGCACCGCCCCGAACCGCTTGCTCTCGAATAATGCGTTTGAGCATTCTTTCTTTAGCTTCCCGACCTCTGTTGAATCGACTTGGGTAGTACGGAGGTAGAAACCCGAGAACAATCGCAGGTCCTTGAAAGCCGCTTATCTCCCAAACCCATTCGCTGATGCGAATAGCAGCCTCGCGCATATCGGTCTTCGGATCGAGCGTTTGCAAAAAGGCTTTTTGTTGACGAGCAAACTCCTGCTTGCCACCGAGTTTTTGCTCGGCCGTCTCCATAAGTTCCTGGTACGTTAAGACGTGCCCTTTTTTTCTTGTGATGGCAACATCGGCTCCTTTAAGAGCCAACTCAAGCGCCGTCTTGTGCATTTGTTTGCAAGAATCGAGCAATGCTTCATTTGCAATGTCTTTTAAGCCATTCAGGATGCCGCCCGGTGTTGCGTGGTCGGTGAGCACGTTAAAGTAACAAACTGCCTTGGCCGGAAGGCTCACACTGTACGTTGCCACCCGCGTTTGACAATTGAGGCACGTCGGAGGCGGAAGCGTATCAGAACCCTTGCCGCAGATAAACGACTTGTTCCCTTCCATCAATCGGACAACGTCGGCGGCAATGAGGGCCGCGTTCGCCCCTTCGACATAGTCATTCACGTGACTGGCCTGCCCTACGCACAAGAAATACGGCATGATTTTGCCGGTTGTCCCCGTGTAGTACGGACGCGCCGGGGCTTGCCCTTCTGTCCAAAAACACGGTTCACCCGTCAAGGCCGCCACAAAATCCAACATTTGCTCATCCCGAATCGTGCACAGTTTGGTCAATGAACCCCGCATACCGGCGCTGTCGCTTTCTTCATCGGGAACCGCTAAAAACGCAATATTGATTCTAAGGTCCGGGCTTCGGGCTAAAACGCGCATAGTTTCGATGAAAATCGCCAGTCCCGATTTCATGTCCATGACACCTCGCCCGAAAAGCCAGTTGCCGCCTTCTAAGTCCTCTCGCACATCATCGGGAAGATCAACATCGGCAAGAGCCTCGGTATACGCGTCCGGAGAAAAGGCCAAATCGGCAAGCGGCCCCTGAACATCGACGACATCAAAATGCCCCGTTAAAAGCACCGTCCGTTCGGTCTTTTTGACCGGACGCAAAAGTGCCCATACAGCCTGCCGTCCGAGTCGGTCTCCCTCACAGTCAAAGATTTCCGTGTTAAGGGTGTTTTCCTGTGTAGGTTGTATTTCGGCAAGGGTCTTATAAAGAACTTGCGCAACACGATTTTCTTCCTCGGCGCGACCTGAAACACTCGGGATGGAACACAGTTTCTTGGTCAGGGACAGGATGCTCTCCGGACTCGGGCAGATTACGGTCATTTTTTACGGACCCTTCATATGCGTTTTATCGATGGAAACAACTTTCTTGATTTCTTTCTGACTGTAATTCTTCATTTTGAAGAGAATGCTCGGATTTGTCGAGAAGGGTCTCTTTCCCTCCGCGATAGCAGCCTTATAACCTGTCATTACCCCGCGCCGCCGACTCCCTGATTCTTCTCATGAGTAAGGATTCGAATCCGGGAGTCCTTGAGTTTCGCGCGGACAAACTCCCCCGTTTTCTCGGGACAACAATCATCAACGACAAAAATCCTTGCAACGCAAGGAGGCATCGCCTCAAGAACAGAGCCAATCTGGGCCTTGACGTTGTAGCACGGGACAACAACCGCGATGTTCGCCATCAGAACATTCTCCTAGTCTTATCGGCCTGCACGACTGTTGGGTAGCAAGACCGCGAACAACAAGCAAAGCGAGAAGGCTCCTGCGCATGAAGAAAAGCTAGCGCCTGAGGGGAGGGGGCAAAATACGAGGAATTTTCGCAAGCTCTACTTGTGAGAATCTCTTTAAATAATAGGCATATTCTGTCTATTCTTGCTGCCATAACTGAAAAAGTTTCTTGGCGAGAGCACGCCCGTCCGTCTTCAACCCAAAAAGGCGTCAGACCGCTTTAGCAATTCAGGGGATTGTACTCGCCCGCTGGGTTCTCCTCTCGGATTAGAACGCATTTTCTCTTTAAATCTTCTCAAATGGTCAAGGAATACACCAGCCAAGGCGACAGTTGACACACTCTCTTCTCCTTGTCAGCAGAATACGAGATTATGAATCTTCCCAACTCTTCCTCGGCAAAACAAGATTCGGACACGAAATGCGCTAACATTTCGTGTTACTTTCCCGCCCGATAAACTAGCGGGATTCTTTTGCAGACAATCTCAATTATTACAACGCCGACGGCCGACGGATAACGGCTCGGCGCAGGCAGGCTTTCAGTGAAGAAAAACAACTCTTTTGCCGGAAAACTCAGCCGTTTTATCTGTTGGTGTTTCGGAATCGGCCTGGCAGGTCTTGTCAGCGGAATTTGTGTCGGTCTTATTGTCTTTTCCATTGTGTATTCCCAATTGCCGCCGATTGATGCCCTCACAGATTACAAACCGAAGATTCCCCTGCGTGTTTATAGCGCCGAAGGAATCCTCATCGGCGAATTCGGTGAAGAACATCGCGATTTTCTGCGTCTGCATGAGATTCCGCCGTTTGTACGCAATGCCGTTTTGGCAGCCGAAGACGACGGCTTTTACGCGCATTCAGGTATCGAATTTACCGGCATTGCCCGTGCGGCGATTGCCAACTTGATTACCGGGCGTCGCGGTCAAGGCGGCTCGACGATTACCATGCAGGTGGCTCGCAACTTCTTTTTATCCTCCGAGCGCACCTACACGCGTAAGCTCTACGAAGTGGCGATGTCCTACAAGATTGAGAACACTCTGACCAAGGACCAAATTTTCGAGGTGTATCTCAATCAGATTTATCTCGGACAGCGTGCCTATGGCTTTGCCTCAGCCGCGAAGGTGTATTTCGGTAAAGAAATCGAAGATTTGAGCATCGGTGAGGCCGCCACCATCGCGGGGCTGCCTGTGGCGCCTTCTGCCTACAACCCGATTGTCAATCCGCAAAGAGCCAATATGCGTAAAGGCTATGTCTTAAACCGTATGCGGACACTCGGATTTATTTCGCAAGAAGAATACGATCAGGAAATGGCCCGTCCGATTGTGGCGAAAAAACCGAGCGAACGTCGCCTTACGGCCACAAAGGGAGAAGAGAGCCTGCATGCCGAGTATGCCGCGGAACTTGCGCGCATGCTCGTGTACGATACCTTCAAGGAGGAAGCGTATTCGCTCGGTCTCAATGTTTACACAACGATTCGAGCCGCCGACCAGAAAGCCGCCTGGGAGGCCGTCCGCAAGAATCTGACTCAATATGATCGCCGTTACGGTTTTCGCGGACCAACATCGGTGATTGATATTTCCAATCCCGAAACACGCAAAACCGACATCACGCTCGCACTTGCCGAAGCCCCGACGTCCCCGAATTTATTCCCAGCTGTCATTACTGCCGTTTCCGACAAAGAAATCCGTGCCACTCTTGACGGCGATACGGAAGTGACGCTCGATAAGGAAAGCCTGAAGTTTTCCGGCCTATTACAAAAGAAAAAACACTGGAAGAAAAAAGCTCAGGCAACGGACCTGACGGTCGGCGCTATCGTGCGCATTTCCAAAACACCGGCCGGCACATGGACTTTGGCACAAACTCCGGAAGTGCAAGCCGGCTTTGTCAGCGCTGAATTTAATACGGGCGCCGTTCGGGCTTTGGTTGGAGGCTTTGACTTTTACCTAAATATGTTTAACCACGTGACGCAGGCCGTGCGTCAACCTGGTTCGACTTTCAAGCCCTTCATTTATTCGGCTGCTTTAGATAAAGGCTTTAACCCGGCAACAATCATCAACGATGCTCCGATTTTCATCGATCCGCGTTTAACGGGCGGGGAGCTTTGGGAACCGCGTAACTACGATAACCGTTTTGAAGGTCCGATGACGCTCGCGACCGCTTTGAAAAAATCCAAGAACTTGGTCTCCATTCGCGTCATGCAGGCCATCGGTGCTCATTACGCACAAAAGTTCGTAGCTCGATTTGGCTTTCCTCCGTCGCGCACTCCGGCTCAACTGACGACGGCGCTCGGCGCGGGTGGAGCAACTCCCTGGGAAATGCTTGCAGGTTATTGCGTGTTTGCAAACGGTGGCTTCCGCGTAAAACCATACTTAATCGACCGCGTCACCGACCAGGACGGCAACATCGTGATGAAGGTTCACAATCCGGCCGCAGGTGAAGAGCAGATTCGCGTCTTAGACGAACGTAATGCTTTTGTAATGCACACGCTTTTAAACGGTGTGATTCGCGAAGGAACGGGGCGTCGAGCCTACATGGCATTAAAGCGCCCGGACATGGGTGGCAAAACCGGTACGTCGAATAATTCGTACGATGCTTGGTTTGCCGGCTACGCCGGACGGCTTGCTGCTGTCGGCTGGATGGGCTTTGATCAAATGAAACCTCTGGGGAACCGCGAAACCGGCGGCGGACTTGTTCTGCCTATTTGGGTTGAATATATGAAGGATGTTCTCGTGGATGAGCCACCTTACAAACGCATTCAACCCTCGAGTGTCGTGCTCATTAACGGCAACTACTACTATGCGGACAGCATCGATCAGAGCGTGCGTGATGTTCCGCTCAACGGCAAAGTCGGGGAAAAGAATTTAGATCGCGACATCCTGCGCGATCAGATTTTCTGACAAAAACGAACCGATGTGTTGCAAATGTAGTTTAAGGCCTGTTCCAAGACCCCCTGTAGCTCTTGCGTGCCGTTCGAGACAATCCACTGGCCGTCTTTGTAGGTAAAGCGATATCCCCCGGCGCGGCTTGCAAGCCAAACCTCCGATGTCGGTGTATGGACGTTTAAGACAACCTGCTCCCCGGTCTGGCTTTCAAGCGTGAGCACATTGCCGTTTCGTTCCGAATCAATATCTACGCTCAAGCCATCCGTTGCTTGCTCAATCCGATCGAAAAGCGCCTGTGCTTTTTCAAGAAACTCCGTTTCCATATAATTGCATTCTCACTTACTTTGCAGAAAAAAGTCCTATGAAAAAGACTTTTATCTTGGCTTTACTCATTGTCGCCCTTTCCGGTTGCGGCCTTAAAGGGGCTCTTTATCTGCCCGATCACGTCAATCAGGACTCTGCGCCGACAGCCCCGAGTGATGTGACCCGTTAAACAAACCGAGCCGCCAACCACCATGAACTCCGATGACTATATTACATCCTGCCTTTCCGAAAAAGGCGGACGACTTTTCTGCGAATCCTGTGATCTCGTGGCTCTAGCCCGTCAATTCGGCACCCCGCTTTACGTGTATTCACGCGCCGAACTAAAAGCGCGCGCCAAAGTTTGGATCGATGCCGTCGGCAGCACGCAAGACCGTGTTTTCTTTGCCATGAAGGCCAACTCCACCAAAGCCATTGTCAAAGAGTTCCTTAACGCCGGAATCGGTGCCGACATCGTTAGCGGCGGGGAACTGACACGCGCACTTCATGTCGGCCTTGCCGGTTCCTCTGTTGTGTATTCGGGAGTTGGGAAAAGCACGCGGGAAATTGCCGCCGCACTTGAAGCCGGAATCCTTTGTTTTAACATCGAAAGCGAATCGGAACTATATCGAATCAGCAACACGGCATCCGAACTCGGCAAGACCGCCACCGTGAGTTTTCGCGTGAACCCCGATGTTGATGCAAAAACGCACCCCTATATTTCCACGGGACTAAAAAATAACAAATTCGGCATTGCCTATCACGAAGCCTTGCGTATCTATAAGACGGCAACTACGTTGCCCGGCATTCGCGTAAGCGGTATCGACGCACATATCGGCAGTCAACTCACCGATATCGCCCCTTTTGTTCATGCGCTTGAAAGAATTCTCGATATCGTCGATACCTTGGCCGAGGCCTCGATTCCGCTCGATCATATTGATGTCGGAGGAGGCCTTGGAATTCGCTATACCGATGAAACTCCCCCGAGTGTTAACGATCTGGTCACGGCGCTACGGGAAACAAAGAAACGGCGCGGCTACGAGCTAACCCCGCTTTATTTTGAACCGGGGCGCCACCTTGTTGCTCCCGCCGGGCTTCTTTTGACCCGCGTTGAGTATCTTAAACCCGCAAGTCCGAAGAATTTTTGCATCGTGGATGCCTCCATGACGGAAATGATTCGACCGGCTCTTTATCAAGCAACAATGCCGCTTTTTAATACCGTCACTCGACACGACGCACCGCGCACGTGGGATGTTGTCGGTCCGGTCTGCGAATCGAGCGACTGGCTTGCAAAAAACTTGGATTTGGCCGTTCGGGCCGGAGACGTTCTTGTTATGCCCAACGCCGGAGCATACGGCAGTTCCATGGCAAGCACCTACAACTCCAGAGCTTTGCCGGCCGAGGTAATGGTCGACGGCGATAAGGCGACACTCATTCGTGCCAAATCCGACATTCAAAGTCTCATGGGCCTGGAATACGACTTAGCGTAGCTACCCTACAAACGAAAAAAGTACGGGAGAAGCCTGATCTAAAAAAGCCGTCGGCTGCTCCTTAAAGCCGCTTTGTGAAAACTGAAGCCATTGGGCCATTACAAAATCGAGCATCAACTTCGCACGAGCTGCGGCATCAAAAGAGCCGGATATTTCTCGATTGACCGAGGCAAGAACAAGCGAATTTTTAATCGATTCGCAAATCTTCCGAAGAATTTCGTTTTTTCCACGCGAAAGGGATGCGTCTTCGTACACAAGCGCTTCGCCCGTCAGAACGCGCGTCAATCCGGGATTTTTTTCGGCAAAAAGCAGTAAATATCGCAATTTCAGGTAAACGCGATTGACCATCGTAACCTGCGGGTACGAGTCTGCGCTTCGTAGCGTCACGTCAAGAAGTTGCGCGGTACGCTTTAAAACCTCGCCGAGGATTTCGGCCTTGCCGGAAAAATGTCGATAAAGGCACGCCTCACTCACACCGATTTTGGAAGCGATTTCTTTGGTAGTGAAACGAACCTGAATCGGCTTGCCGAGGATACTGACGACAGCGTCCATAATCTGAGCCTTACGCAAAGGGCCCTTGTTGTACTGCCGCCTCACTCGAACGAAATCTTCTTGAGTATCCATTGCAACGCTTCATAATTTAGAGCTTTACGGCATTGTATCCAAGAAAATCCGTTCCCGAAAACGAAAGCCCCCGCTTCCTGGAGGGAAACGAGGGTTTAAAAGGGAAAGCCTGGCAGTGACCTACTTTCACTGGAAATACAACCAACTATCATCGGCCCAAAGGCTTTTCACTGTCCTGTTCGGAATGGGAAGGAGTGGTACAACCCCGGTATGGCCGCCAGGCAAAGGCTTTGTTCATAAAGCCTGCGCCTTACGAACGAATTCTTTGCAAATAAAAGTAAAGACTTACGGGATGCATGTGATGCATTCACGCGAATCCGAATCCAGTTCTTAACTTCCATCAAGCAACATGGTTATAGGATCAAGTCTCACGAGCAATTAGTATCGATTAGCTCAACGCCTCACAGCGCTTACACATTCGACCTATCAACGTCCTGGTCTCGAACGACTCTTTTGGGAGGTCAAGCCTCCGGGAAGACTTATCTTCAGGCAAGTTTCCCGCTTAGATGCTTTCAGCGGTTATCTCTTCCGCACATAGCTACTCGGCAATGCGACTGGCGTCACAACCGATACACCAGAGGTGCGTCCACTCCGGTCCTCTCGTACTAGGAGCAGCCCCCGTCAA
>UQOW01000006.1 GCA_900542805.1 uncultured Sutterella sp. | reverse complement strand
ACCTCGAATCAATTATTCTTGGTCCAACTTTTTGTCCGCACCTCCTTGGGGTCAGGTTGAATGTCGCTTGACACCTAACAGTTTTGATTTGCAGCAGTGGATGAGGTACAACGACTGCATCCGCCAACAATCCGAACAAACACCCAGTTTCTGGAGCTAGCGCCTCTTAAGAGAAAGTTTTCTGCCTGCTTTTTGAGCAGAATCATGAGATTGTCTTAAACGTAATCGGAATGATCCTAGCGTAATGTAAAATAGTTGCGCTCTTTAGTGTCATAGAAGTCATCAGTATTTCCGTCGGGTGAATAGCCAGACAGTAATTTATTGCGTGCTTTGAAGTTGCGAGGAACCGCAACCTAGAAGTGCGAGCACATCAAGGTTGCGATTCCTCGCGGCCTCTTAGTAAAGAGCACACAAGAGCAGTCAGGAGTACTCACGACGAGTGCTCTTTGACTGCTTTCATATTTATGAATTTGATTAGCCGCCTAGCAAAAAAAACCGGTCAAACAGAGCAAGAAGTCGAAAAGACACTTACCAATGGATGCCGGAAGTACAAGGTTTTTACAATTCCCAAGCGAAAAGGGATGGGAAGGCGAGTTATTGCTCAAGCCTCTAAAGATCTTAAACTTCTGCAACGTGCGTTTATTGAACTCTACCCATTCCCCCTGCACAATTGTGTTAAATCCTACCGTCCTGGTATCGGCATTCGTGACAATGCCTTACCCCACGTCAATCACCGTTTTTTACTTAAGACAGATTTACAAAATTTTTTCCCTTCGATTAAGCCAACTCTTTTTTGGCAAGAGTTAGACCGAAACACAGAATTACCCTATAGGGACGAATTACGAAATTCAAAACACTGGGTGGAGGAGTTACTGTTTTGGCGCCCCTCTTTTCATGTTTCGGGAAAACTTGTTTTAAGTATCGGCGCACCTAGTTCGCCAGCTGTATCCAATTTCTGCCTCAATTCATTCGACGAAGCACTAAATACTTTGTGTAAGCAGAACAATGTCACCTATACACGTTACGCAGATGATTTAACTTTCTCTACTAACGAAGCCGGTAAGCTCTCGTTTATATATCAACGTCTAAAGAATCTATTAAGAAGTGAATACCCCTCCTTAACCCTAAACGAATCAAAAACGGTATTCGCTTCAAAGAGGACCAATCGGCATGTTACAGGACTTGTTCTTAACAACGAAGGGAACCTGTCGTTAGGTCGTCAAAAAAAACGATATATAAAATCTATGCTATATCATGCAGTTAATAGAACTCTTAACAATAAGGATTTGAGTTGGCTAAGCGGGTATTTAAACTTCATAGCGTATGCTGATTCTGCGTTTCTTTTCTCGTTGAAAAGAAAATATTCACCCGAGATCCTTCAGAGGATTCAAAGAGGGGGAGAAAATGGATAACCTCGACCTGATAACACAATGGACACGACAAAGAGATTCGTTTCTCTCCGGAAAGAATTCCGACGAAATACGTAAGATGGCTGAATCACTGCAGACCACATCAGAAAGCATGAAGTTTAAGTTAGTGAAATTGCAGATGTCGGATTTCCGTTGCTTTCCGAAAGTATCCATTCGATTCAATGAGAATCTGACTGTTTTCCATGGCATAAATGGACGTGGGAAAAGTACTATTTTGGAGGCAATTGCGTCCCTCTTAAGTTGGTTCATCACTGGCTTTTGGAGTGACGACGGCGCAGGTCAAACCCTAAAGACAACGGATATCCGTGTCAGGAATAAGGCACAGGATGAACCTGATGCCGATGGGACTGAGACAGAGGGAACATTTTCTTGTGGCAATTCAAAGATTGCCATTAAGCTAGCTAAAAGTTTCAGGAGTGTTTTGACTCCCAAGAGAAGTGATGTACAAGGCTTACGCGAGCTCGGGATAATGTTTCGCGTTTTGAATGCGACAAGCAGAATCGACTGCCCACTAATTCTGTTTTTTTCTGCACATCGAGGAGCGTCCTACGCCAAAAGCACTAAACCTGGCGAAATTGAAAAAAAAGCCAGAAGTGTATTGTCCGATGCTTATGGATCGGTAGCGTATGAAGATGCGTTAAAAGATAACAAAGATTCTCGTTTTTTCCTCGCATGGTTGACGGCCAATTTAAAAAGAAGTAAAGAAGGATCAACTGATATTGCTGCGCAAGCAAGAAAACAGCTCGATGCGTTTTTTCAAGCTCTTCAATCTTTCTGGTCAGAATTTGAAACCTTACAACTTGACCAGTCCAGTGGCTTTGACGAGCTGCAGGTTGTTGTGAAAGGACAGCCCGTAACGGTAGCGCAACTCTCAGACGGGCAGCGACTTACTTTCTTTCTCTTCGGAGAGATAGTGTGGCGGCTGACACTACTTAACCCATCTCGAGAGAACCCATTAGATGGAAACGGCATTGTTCTTATTGACGAAATTGAATTACATTTACATCCGCAATGGCAAGTGCAAATTATCGACAACTTAAGGCACGCCTTTCCGAACCTACAGTTTATTGTGACAACACACAGTCCTCAGGTGTTATCGTGTGTTTTCCGAGAATCGTTAATTAATTTACCTGAAACACCTCGTCCGGAAGAACAGTTAAAGTCCTCCAGACTACAAACCCGAGGCCTCTCAAGCAATGATGTACTAGGGATGGTCATGGAAACCCCAACGCCTCCGATGAAAATTGAGGAAGGCAAGTGGTTTTCGCGCTGTAGAAACGCCATCGCTGACTACAGATTTTCTGAAGCTCATGAATTACTGACTAAAATAAAAAAACATTTTGGCGAAAACTCGAACGAAGCAAGAATTCTTACAGGAATGCTCGAAGTTTTTAAAAAAAGAAAACGAGAACAAGAGAGACTTGTATGAAGAGTATTTGTAAGGGACCTTGCCCTTCTTCTTGCTCTTTTTTGCCGAAGTTGACCAGGCAGAGAGCAACTTGGAGCGTTTTTTCAAACGGGAAGAACTGCAGATACACCAAAGAAAAAGAAACGTTACGAAAAACATTGCTTGATTTACAAGGGTATCGTTGCGTGTACTGCGAAAGAGTCGTAACTGAGAAAAACGCCACAATTGAACACTTTGTACCGCGTGGCGAAAATGATAAATTGACGTTTGACTGGAATAACCTTTTTATTAGCTGCGATTCCGCTGACAGTTGCGGTCATTACAAAGACGGGCCCCAAGGAAAGAAGATAAAACTGGCGCAGATGTTTCGACCGGATACTCCGGAACTGAGGATTGAGAACTGTTTTGAATGTGAAGATGGAGTTCTTCGTCCGATAGACTCTTTAACAAACAGGTTAAGAGAGTTAGCAAAGGGTACTATTTGCAAAACAAATCTTAACCATCCTCGGCTAGTTTTTGAGAGACATGCGCTAATAAAACTCGTTCTGAATTATGTAGATCCAGTAGACTGGAAGCCCTACATTTCTGCGGATGAGATACGTTCAATTTTTAAATCATACGGGTTCGATTCATTACTAGGACAGTTAATAAGACAATATTTTGAATAGTCACGTATTACTCTCAGACTATCTTGCTTTTACCTTACAAAACCAAGAAATACTATGAAAATAAAATCAATAGTCATAGAAAATTTCAGAGGCTACCGCAATAAAACCACGATAAGCTTTGAAAGATTAACAGCGCTTGTTGGGCGCAATGACAGCGGAAAAACTACAATACTTGAAGCGTTAGATGTGTTCTTCAGTGACGGGAAAGGGCGGTCAAAACTAACTTCGGATGACATTAATATTGAAAATAAAATATTAGGAAAGCATGATATAAAGATTTCCGTTTGCTTTGACGAACTACCTGAAAAAATTTTCATTGACACATCCAATGAAACAAAACTTTCGGATGAGTACCTTCTCAGCCATGACAAAGATTTGGTAATTTCTAAAACATTCAAAAACGCTTCAACTACTCTCTCCAATATCAAAATTTCAATCAGAGCCTACCATCCGACCAATCCTAACTGCGCCAACTTACTTTTAAAGAAACAAGAATCATTACTTGAAATTCTAAATCAATATAATTTACCTTGTGAAGATAAACGCAAGAATGCTTGTCTGCGAACAGCAATCTGGGATAAATTTAAACAATCTAATTCCCTGCAACTAAAAGACATTGAAATTGATGTTAATTCGAAAGACGGTGATATAAAAGAAATATGGAGCAAACTACAAAGTCACCTACCTTGTTATAGTTTATTCAAATCAGATCGCGAGAATTCTGATGAAGACAGTGAAATTCAAGACCCTTTGAAGGAAGCAGTTAAGCAAATTATCAACGAGCCTCATTTACAGGAACAACTTGACAAGGTTGCCGAAGAAGTAAGGAATAAAATACAAGAGGTCGCTAATTTAACTCTAGACAAAATTAAAAAAATGGATCGAGAAATTGCAGATACACTTCATCCAAGAATTCCCTTGACCAAAGATTTAAGATGGGCCGATGTCTTTAAGGGGCTCTCCATTACTGGCGATGATGATATTCCGATTAACAAGCGAGGAAGCGGGGTTAAACGGCTTATCTTATTGAATTTCTTTAGGGCTGAAGCGGAAAGAAAACAGAAACTCTCAGGATTCAAAGGCATCATTTATGCTATCGAAGAACCAGAAACGTCACAACATAAACAGTATCAAAGAATGCTGATAGACACATTAAAGACTCTGTCCGAAAAAGTCGGGGCGCAAGTGATTCTAACAACCCACAGTTCAGACATAGTAAAGCAACTTCAACTCAATCAAATCAGACTCGTCTCCGAAGTAGATGGAGGGAAAAGAGTAGTCCCAATCCCAGAGGACTATCTTCCCTATCGTTCTCTCAATGAAGTTAACTACTTAGCTTTCGGTGATATATCCGAAGAGTACCACAATGAACTATATGGTTTTTTACAAGACCAGGCAATTAAAGAAGCTTCCGATAATTCCAAAGAAAAAAATTTTGACAAATGGTTAGTCGCAAAGGGGTGCCGTCAAAACAAGCAGTGGTCGAAGCCAAAGAATTCCGATTCGCTTTCTATATTCTCTGTGACAGTGGAAACATATATAAGAAATTTTATTCATCACCCAGAAAACGAGAACAATAAAAAATATACGAATGATGAGTTAAAGCATTCAATAAATGAAATGCGAAGAATCGCTCATTCGTATTTCCAGCAACAAAAAGACAAATTAAGAAAACAAGAAACAAATTGACTTCTATTTATTCTTTCTTGAGCGCAAAACAAAATTCTAGAGAGAACCTCGTTTAAAATAATTCAATGCAATTTTGATTTTTCGTAAATGAGATTGGGCTACAATACAAAAGATTGTGGGCATATTAAAGAAAAATTGACGAATACAGTAAGCATCTGGGAGCCCTAGATGTTTTGTGGGCTAAGAGAGATGACATGATTCAGACGAATAAATTAGGGAGCAAAAGACAAGTAGCAAAAAACACGATGTTTCTTTACATCCGCACTGCAATCTCTTTGATTCTGAATCTTTACGCTTCCCGATTAATTTTGAAAACCCTTGGGGTTTCGGATTTCGGAGC
Organism: uncultured Sutterella sp.; assembly: GCA_900542805.1. Taxonomy (GTDB): domain Bacteria; phylum Pseudomonadota; class Gammaproteobacteria; order Burkholderiales; family Burkholderiaceae_F; genus Duodenibacillus. The sequence goes on along the minus strand of UQOW01000006.1, from coordinate 74,714 downwards.
CTTCTCGGTCGTGGCAAGCATTATTGCTTCATTTTCCTTTATCTCGGCCGCTATGAATGGGGCAATATCCCGTTTCCTGTGTGCGGAGCTCGGTCACTCAGATCCAATCGGAGTTTCCGGTGTGTTTAAAGCTTCCTGTGTTTTGATGCTCACGCTCGCCGTATTTATCTTCGGTCTAGTGGAAGTTGTCGGCTATTGGTACATCACCAATTGTTTGGTGATTTCGCCTGAACGGCTTTCGGCAGCCTATGCCGCATTTCACTTCTCGCTAGCAAGTGCGGTAATCCTTGTTCTCGCAATGCCCTTTCAGGCCTTGATTATTGCGACGGAGAATATCAAAACATTTGCTTCCATTACGCTTTTGGGGGATGTCTTGAAATTCTCCGTTGCCGCACTTTTAGCATTCTCTCCTTGGGATAAATTACCGACCTATGCCTGTTTGCTTGCGTGCGTCAGTGTAATCATCACCGTTATTTCAGTGATTTACTGTTTCAAACATTATGGCGTTTGTCGAGACCCTCACCTCATTGATTGGCATCGCATAAAAAACATAGGAAAATACGCCGGCTGGGATGCATTGGGCTCCCTGACGGTAATTGCTCAACAACAAGGGCTTAATCTGCTCATCAATGCCTTTTTCGGACTGATTTACAACGCTGCCTATGGAATCGCCAACCAAGTCATCGCGGCAGTCAATCAGTTTGTCTGGAACTTCCTGACGGCAGTCAACCCGCAGATTATGAAGCTTTACCATGCCGGTCGTCACGAAGAAATGATTCGGATGATGCGGTTAAGCTCCTATCTCGCCGCATTCCTTTTGATGTTTTTTGCTGTCCCGCTTTTCATTGAAGTTGAATTCGTCTTATCCATTTGGCTTGGCGACTATCCCCAGTATGCCGAAGCATTCATTCGAATCTTTTTAGTTCAATCGGTCATCTTTGCGATTTCACGCTCTATTGTGACAGCCGTTCATGCCATCGGTCTTGTAAAACTGCACAATATGGCATCAAGTTCCATTGTGATATTGATTCTTCCCGTATCCTATCTTTTACTCAGGATAGACGTCCCGCTCAACACCGTTCTTCTAATTAACATCATTCCTTGGGTTTTAGAGTGTGTCATCGACTCTTGGATCATTCACTCGGTATTGCACTTTTCAGTACGCCGCTTCTTTATACATACCTACCTGAGAATTCTGGCTTACGGTGCGGTATTACTGGCGATTCCTTATTTGATTACCTTTGTCATGCCCCAAGATGGTTTTATCAGGTTTTTGGCTGTCGGAACGTGTTCTGTAATCACGTTCTGTTTAGTTGGCTTTTTCTTTGTCTTAAATGACGAAGGCCGTCAGACTGCACTTCGGTTTGCTCGCGAAAAAATCACCGCCTTACGCCAACGGGCGCACTAAGGAGCGCAGTCCGAGTTACAAAAGGGGAGGTGCCTATCCTTGAATTTTTCTAAGTAGACCCTTAACGAATCTCTTCAATCGATTAAAAGCCAAGATAGCTGTTGCTATCAAAGCTGCCTTTACCGCTTCCGAGAGGCTAAACTGCGCCGAAAGAGCTTCCCTTCCGTCTCCCATAGGTTTTCCGTCAAAATAAGCAACGATTTCATCGTTTGTCACCATCGCCTCTGGAAACACAGCCGTCTTTTGTTTCTCGCGTACAATCGAACCCAAATCCTTTGAATTTAAAAACTCCTGTAGTGCATCTAGATCCTTAAAGCACCAGCCAAGCCCCGTCTCATGGATGACATCGGCTACATTACCGCTACCTTCAAAGCAACAGACCAAGGACTTGGCCTGCAGGCTCTCAAAAAGCGTATACGAATAGGTCTCGAGACATCCTGACAACAGGAGAGAAATGCAAATTCTATGCTCTCTTAACGCCCGAATCATGGCGTCAAGTCCCTGTTTGTGAATTTGGACATCCACTTTTTGAACGCCGAGCAGGCGAAGATCCGTGTGTCCCATATGATAGAGTCGAACATTCCGATGACAGTGCTTGGCAACGGATTGGAATTCCAGCCATCCTTTATGTACTGCAGCGGCTCCCACAAAAGCCACACGAACTGGCCCTTCCGAAGCATCCTCCTTTCGCAAACTAAAAGTTCTCGCCTTCAAGTGTCCGATGACGTGGACATCCGTAAATCCCGAAGGATTCCTTCTAATCCATTCGGTCGCAACCGACTTAGACGGAGCAACGAATTCGCATGGACCAATTCGCTCAAAAAAACGCTTCATTACCGCTCGATGTGCCTCGTTGCGTTTCTCCCAAATGCAACCGTCGCACCCGGCTTTCATATCGCTATGACACCACGTGTTCTTTGCCCTATTGGGCATCATATCAATGGAAAGGCAACACGTCCAATAGTCATGCAAATAAAAGACTTTGCGGACGCCTTTAAAGCTTGCCAGGAACCTTCCGAGCAGATTCAACGGGTTATTAATCGCATGATGAATCAGAATCCCTGAAAGACCGTGACCCTTCCTTTCACACTGAGCCAAAAGGAACTTTAGGTTATTGAGAGTAGTATAGCCACAGGCCTTGCCGTTTACGGAAACCCCGTAGATTCCCGTGTGCTTCATGCCGATGTGATAGCTCAAATTGAACGGATAGATGCACACGTAATCAAATCCATGTTCACGAAAAAGAAGCTCGTGAGATTTGACGGCCTTACTCGTGCCTGAACTATTTTTTAGGTAATCAAACCCTTCAATAACCAAAATATATTTATCGTGTTCCAAATAGCGACGGATGTCTTTCATCTTAAGTTCTGTTCGTTTTATTTCAATTTTGCTCGGTCACTCACAATCATTGTTCTTAGGGAAAAGGGCCTTCCACTCTAAAGTTCAAATAAGCTCTTACGATTGGAAAAATCACCTTCTTTGAGTCATCGGTGCCGAAATCGCTCACAGATTACGTCTTGGCAATCTGAGCAAACTCATTTTTAAGAAACTGAGTATCCCATCCGTCAAGAAGAATTTTTATGATTGGGAAAGACATCACAGGGTCAGACATCCGAGATTCAATGAACCCAATAAGACAAATGGTTGAGCAAATGGACAATAGGGTAATATTGTCAACATGTTTGAGGAGCCCCAAGAAAACGGACAAAAGGAAAACCGTCGTTCCAACAATGCCAAATACCAAAAGGCACCAAGCATAACAATTGTCAAACGGATCGGAATCTTCCGTAAAGAAAGATGGATCTCCGAAGAACGTTATCGGTAACTCTTGTATGACACGGCACACATAGCTAAATCGATAACTCGATAATTTATCGAAATACGCTTCAATCGGTCCATACGAGAATTGGTAAAGAAACACGAGGTCGCAAATAACAATCAGCGGAAAAAGAAACACGATAAAGCGCCTGAACGTAGGGTTACTCGCTTTGAAAATATAAAACGTTGAAATGAGGCTAAAAAGACCGAGAACCAATCCTCGACTTCCCGATAGAAAGAAGCCAACAGCAGCAATCAGTATTAGGCCAAGGAAAGTTTTCAATTTTGGCTCAAATAAAACAAAACAAGCGTATATTAGAGACAATAGATACAGTGCCAAAGTATTTTGATTAACAAATCCAAGTGACCGCCTTACTGTTCTATACCATTGCCCCCCCTCGGAAATAATTTCTTCAATAAATCCTCCAAGAGCTAAAAAAGCGACGATGCCGATTGAAGCAGATAAAGTCAAAAGTAAAACTTTTGAGATTAATTTAATATCAACATCATGTGCCGCAATCGCAAATACAAATAAGAATAAAAGACCGCGACCATGACTAATCAGAGCCTGGGCTACAACTAAAACAAGAATTAGAATCTGAAAAAAAGAAAGCTTATAATGGTCTAGCAAGTCCAAAGCAATTTTAATGAGAAGGAGTCCTAAAATGCCAGCCCGATAATAGGAAATCGGGCTCTTCTGAATTAATAGTTCTCCAACATTCAGAGTAAAACTCTGACATAGATAGTCCCCGATGCCATTCGCCTCAGAGAAAACCGCTCCAATAATAAATAAAAATAAGGCAACTGTAAAAAGAGAATGCCGTCGTCTACAAGCTAGTTCAATCATTGTTTCCATTACAATTATGCAATTTTATTATGTATTTATCTGCGACGTCTCATTCCCCGTGTTTTCACCAAATATTACCTTCTCTAACTCCTTATAGATATCCATATCCGTCGTAATTATCAGAGCTAAAGCCTCTCGAGTGAATGTGTCTGTATTATTCCCGAACTGAGTGAGAACTGTCAAACAAACTTTAATTTGACCCCCAAAAACGTCTTTTAAAATGACCCCCGTTTGTTACTCGGTTAGAGACGTTCCAGCAGCGCGAACTGATGTTAAAAGTCCCTCTTTTCTTTTCTCCAACAAGCGATAGCTATCGCCTCGAATGACAACCACCTCACTGTGGTGGAGTAGTCTGTCGAGCATTGCTGTCGTTAGTGTTGCATCTCCTAGGACAGCAGCCCACTCGGATACCGGTTTGTTGCTTGTAATCAAGATGCTCTTTTGTTCATAACGGCTATTGATTAAGCGAAACAGCAACGGGGCACTCGCAGGCGAAAACGGCGTATAACCGAACTCATCAATAATCAGCAGTTTAGGTTTTGAAAGTCGGAGCAGTTTGTGCTTGATTGTGCCATCAGTCATTGCGCTGTCCAAGAGCAACCCGAGTTCCTCGGCCGAATAGAAGGCAACACTGATTCCTTTTTCAATAGCTAATCGTCCAAAAGCAATCGCAAGATGAGTCTTTCCGACACCGGGAGGTCCCAAAAACAGTAAGTTTTTAGCTTGTCTGATCCATTCCAATTGAGATAGTTCCCTAATTTGTCTCGCATCAATAGACGGCTGTGCTTCGAAATCAAAATCATCCAATGACCTCACGGCTGGAAAATGAGCCCCCATGATTCCCTGTCGGATTCGGTTTTCTTCTCTGCGCACAATTTCCTGTCGAAAGAAAAATTCCAAAGTCTCACGAGGCGAGAGTCTTTTTTCAGCGGCTAGACCGAGCATTTCTTCCATTCGATCACGTATCAGAGTCAAGCGCAATCTGTTGGCCAAAGCTGCAAGCTCCGAGTTGGAAATTGCCTTAACAACTGACATGGCTGTGCTCCTAGATAAAACTGTCGTATTCGGATAATGAACGATCTAATGAGCTACTGCGGACGTTACCCGGCTCCCAGATATCTTTCTGTCGATGCTTAAATGTGCTAGCTTCATAGGCGTCAGCGGTTCTGTTCAATTCTGTGATGCATTGCCCGTGAAGAAACACTGCAATCCTTTCTTGCTCAATGAGAACATCCACATCAGTACCTGCGTCTGTTCCAGGGATTCGGTACTGAATTCCGTCAATCTGAATGCAACCGCTGACGTTGAGCTTTCTCGTTTCCAACCTGAGCTGTGTTAGATTGGGCCCCATGTACGGCTTTAACGCCGTAATCTCTGTCGCATATCGTTCAATCGGATTGCCTGACAGTCCGTCTATCTTGCGTATATCCGCCACGACTTCAATCCAAACGTTAATCTGCCTTTGTACGTCCTGCAGATCATTCGCTTCCAGCCCCGCTAAGCAACTTGTCTTAACGTAACCGACCATCCGCTCTACCTTGCCTTTGGTCTTGGCTCGATAGGGCCTGCAATTGACAGGAACAAATTGCCAATATCGAGCTAATTGCAGATAGCGTCGATTGAAAATGGTTCTCCCCTTTTCGGCCCGGCTATCGACCAGACAGCGTGTGTTATCCGACACGACGGCAACGGGAACACCATTGAAATGTTTGAAGGCTGATTCGATGCCATCGAGCCAAGCGGTTTGGTTTTCTCTCGGATAAACCTTGGCAAAGACTCGTCTGGAGTAGCTCAAAACCGCAACAAAAATGCAGATCCGTGTCTTGACCCCGGAAATCAAAACCTCATCAAATCCAAAATCAATCTGCATTTCATCACCGGGCGGTACCTCGTACCGCTCGGTCATGTCATTCCCTTTAAGTTCTTTGCTACGCCATTTCCGGCAATACTTCTGCAGCTGTCTCAGACCAATTGATATGTTGAGTTCTTCGCGTAGCTTACGTTGCAGTACCGGACAGTGCTCGCGACAGGATGCAAACCAGACACGAATTCTGTCTCGGTAAGCATCGAGTTTGCTTGGTCGTCGGACGCTTGTGGCAATGGGTGTTTTTTGTTGAATGTGCGTCAAGTATTTGCGAACGGTGTTCCTTGTAATCTCCGTACTCTTGGCAATCGCTTTGGATTCTAGTCCTCGCTCAGACAAAATCCGAATCCTTTCGATTGCTTCAGTTGCAAGCATGTCGGGTCTCCTTTGAAAACGGAAACCCTCATTATGTTTTTTCCCTCTTGATTCCTTCACTTTTTGACTCCTGAGGGGGTCAAATTAAAGTTCGTCAAGGGGGTACTTTATGCGTTCGCCTAACATTTTAATTGTGTTGCGACACGCTTGTAGTCTTTCCAACTGACAAAGCACAGACTGTTGCGAACCATGTGAACGACGCAGAGTTGTACCTGGGTGTTCGGATAAACAGCCTCTATCGCCTCAGGGAAGCCCTTAAGACCATCAATGCCGGCAATCAAAATATCTTCGAGGCCTCGATTCTTGAGCTCGGTTAAAACCGACAACCAGAATTTTGCTCTTTCGTTTTCCGCTAACTAGAGGCCTAGAAGTTATTTGTTACCGGACAGATTAATTCCTAATGCAACATAGATGGCTTTGTTAACAATGCGTTGATTGTCTCGGACTTTGACAACAATACAGCCCATAAAAACAACCGGATAGACCGAATCCAAGGGGCGATTTTGCCATTGGATGACTTCATGAATGATTCGACCTGTCACGTTGCTAATGAGCGTGGGCGACGCATCAATATCATAAAGTTCCTTAATCGTTTCACGGATTTCTCGAGTACTCATCCCTTTGCTGTAAAGGGCGATAATTTTGTCATCGAGCACCCCGGTTCGTGTTTGTCCTTTGGGGACAATTTACGGGTCAAAACTCCCGTCACGATCTCGGGGAACAGCAATTGCAATCGGACCTTTTTCGGTTTTTAACGTCTTCCGACCGGAGCCATTTCGGTTGTTAGAACCTCTGTGACGCTCATATCGGTCATAACCAAGATGGGCGTCCCTTTCACCCTGTAGAGCTTGTTCTATCAGATATTTGCGCATCTGTTGGATGAAGGGTTCGCTTTCAGCGCTTTGCAACTGTCCGGTTGGAATGCTGGCAATTATTTTTTTTAGTTTGTCCTGATGCATGGGTAAATCCATTTTTGTTCCTTCCTAAGAGATTAACAAATATTGGATTTACACAAACTTGTTTACAGTCTCAATAGTTGCCGCTTTCGTCTTTGTCAATAAGTAATTTCCGTGCGTTCTCCCTGGGAGCTGTCTTGCTTTCAGAACCAAACGGTCTAAAATGCCACGAATCTAACTTGGGTTTCTGGCAGTCAAGGGCCTAGTCAACTTGAAAAGATTCTTTTGTTCCGAAAATTGTAGCAATTATAAAAACTACTGAGATGCTAAATAAACAAGAATTCCAGTTGCTATCAAGTTTCTACTCTTGCCCCCCCCCTAAAAATATTGACCCTGGCCTTTCCAACGAGCTTGAAGCAAAGGGCCTAACTTGTCATGGACAACTCACAGACCAAGGTCTCGAAGAGATCGAGAACTACCGTGTTGATAACGCTGTTATTCTTGCCGCTGGTCTGTCGAGCCGCTTCGTTCCGATTTCTTATGAGCGCCCCAAAGGCTTACTCAAAGTCCGAGGTGAAATTTTAATCGAGCGCCAAATAAAACAACTACAAGCGACGGGAATTAATGAAATCTTTGTTGTCGTCGGTTATAAACAAGAGTCCTTCTACTACCTTGAAGAAAAATTCGGAGTGCATCTTGTTATCAACAAAGATTATTCCACTCGCAACAACAATGCCTCCCTCATGTTGCTTCGGGAGCATTTAGGGAATACCTATGTTTGCTCTTCCGATAACTACTTCGAGAAAAACCCATTCGAGAAATATGTCCGGCGTGCCTACTACTCCGCCGAATACGCGCAAGGTCCAACAACAGAATGGTGCTTGAAAGTAGATGCCGACGGTCGCATCACAGGCGCCGAAATCGGCGGTCATGATGCCTGGTACATGATTGGACATGCCTATTTTGACCGCAAGTTCTCTCAAGCGTTTCGTCGCATATTAGAAGCCGAATACGACCTACCACAAACAGCCAACAAACTCTGGGAGAGTCTTTTTCTAGAGCACGTTCAAGAGCTCGAAATGTTTGTGCGAAAGTATGACCCTCCCTTCATTTGGGAATTTGATTCACTCGATGACCTTCGAGATTTCGATCCGCAGTTCCTCGAAAATCTAGACTCCGAGATATTTGACAACATCTGTTCCGTTCTTGGGTGCAAGAGGACAGAAATTCGAAATATTTACCCTTTAAAACAAGGTCTGACAAACCTTTCCTGCCATTTTTCGACCGACAGAGGCGAATGGGTCTATCGGCATCCCGGGGTCGGATCGGAACTCCTTATCGACCGCAAAGCCGAGTGTGCGGCGCTTAACGCGGCGCGCAATTTGAAACTTGACTCGACATTTATTGCTGCCGACCCAAAACGAGGATGGAAAATTTCACGATTTGTGCGTGATTGCAAAAACCTTGACTCGCACAACGACTCCCAACTCCAACTAGCCATGCAAATGGCTCGGCGTCTCCACCGGTGTTCGACCAAAGTCGATCGCTGTTTTAGTTTCTACGAGGAAGGAAAAAAATATGAGAAGACCCTTCTTTCGTGTTTCGGAGAAATTGATATTCCCGATTGGACCGAGATGGAACGCGAAGCAACGGAATTAAATACCTTCCTGCTAGGCGATGAGGGCTCTCCCGTCCTTTGCCACAATGATTTTTTCGGACTGAATTTCCTCATAGCACCCGACGGTCACATAGACTTAATCGACTGGGAATATGCTGGAATGAGCGATTACGCCAATGATTTCGGAACTTTTAGCGTCTGTGAACAATTAGATAGAAGTAAGATGCTACGAGCTCTTGAACACTATTTCGGTCGCAAACCGACGGAACAAGAACTGCGGCATAACCTCGGGCAAGTCGGCATGGCCGGCTGGTGCTGGTTTGCCTGGTCTCTTGTTAAAGAAAAGAAAGGCGACTGCGTCGGACCGTGGCTACATATCTACTACCGGTACGCCAAACGCTACTTAAAGGAGGCTTTAAATCTATACAAAATGCCTCTAACGCCATCCTCTCAGATAACTGAGAAAGGAGATAACTGATGCTATTCGGCATCCTCAGCGGAATTCTTTGGGCCCTTGACACAACGATTCTTTCAATTGCCCTCTCTCTGGCTCCATTTTCGGACAACACGGCTCAGACAATTGCGTTTGCGGCAATAACAAGCTCGGCGTTGCACGATGTTTTGTGTGCTTTTTGGATGGCCCTTTATATGGGATTGAAAGGGAGGCTCAGAGAAACCCTTTCCGCTGTTAGAACAAAAAGCGGAAAAGTCGTTTTGCTCGGCGCCCTCCTCGGCGGCCCAATCGGAATGACTGGATACGTCATTGCAATCAATAACATCGGACCGGCTTACACCGCGATTATTTCGGCTTTCTATCCGGCGTTCGGAACCCTACTCGCCGTCATCCTGCTCAAAGAAAGGTTGTCCGTTCTTCGGCTTATCTCTCTTGGCGTTGCACTTTTGGCAATCATCGGAATGAGCTTAGATGCGCTTGATATAAAAGGAGGAACCGGAAATGCACAACTTGGTGTCCTCTGTGCGCTTTTGTGCGTCATCGGCTGGGGATCTGAAGCTGTTTTATGTGCTTGTGGGATGCGAGATGCTGCCATTGACAATGAGATTGCTTTACAAATCCGAGAAACAACCTCCGGAATCGTGTATGCCCTTGTAGTCCTCCCTGCTTTCGGGGCTTACAGTTTTCTTACCACGGTTGTTCCGACATCCGCTAATACGACCCTTGCCTGTGCGGCCCTGGCAGGAACGGCATCGTATTTGTTCTACTACAAGGCAATTGCAAAAATTGGAGCAGCCAAAGGAATGGCACTGAACATCTCCTATTCGGCCTGGGCCGTTTTCCTGGGGTTTATACTACTCGACCAAACTCCGACGGCTCTCGAAGTCGTTTACTGCCTCGTCATTATCGTGAGTACCGTCCTAGCTGCGACCGATTGGAAAGAGCTAGCCATGAGCAAGAAAACAGATTTGCCGAACTAAGGTCAGAACACGCTACACTTTGCCATGGGAATACCCGAAATCTTGTTGGACTTAACGGCATCAAAATCGTAAAGGTACTCCGAAAGTTCTGATTCGATAATCGCCATCTCTTCCGGGGTGCCGTACCTTTCCCAAAGACGTGTATTGACGACAGATCTTAAGGGATTAAACAAGCTGAATTTCTTTATATGACTAATCGTTTTCAGACCAACAAAATTCTCAATTTCCTTGACTAGGGTATCATATCGGTAAATTAAGTCTTCAAAATGAATGCTCTTTACATGTGACAAGTCCACCGTTTCTGGTGAGCCACTCTCGAGTGTATAGCGATACCATTTGCAAAAATCCACTGGACTCTTAACAGGCAACAAGTGCTCTTTCCAAAAAAACTTGTTGCATAGAAAAACATCCCGCGGATCTCGATGGACAACAAATACAAATACCTCATCAAGAAAATAGCGAAGAATCCGAGAGATATTTTGAGATGGAACAACTTGGTCAAAGATAAGATAAGGGTAATGTTCCGGATTTGCTGCCTGACATAGTTCTCGAATAAAAAACTGTGTTTCCTTTAGAAACTTTTCAGCAGAAGGATGAGGGCAATAGGTAACTTCCGAAGGGAATATATCAAATCTTCCTTTGGTAATCATACGGAGGAGTTTTCGAAACAACATGAGCGAGTAATACTCAAAAAAAGCACGCCCATCATAAGCATCATAGAACCACCAACCCCGATACTTAAAATCTGTGATTCTACTTATGTATTGTTCAACTAGGGAGTAAAACTTACCATTAAAGCAAGTTTCATATCTATTTTTAGGATCCTCCTTGTAAAATTTTGAAAGTTTTAAAAAGCGCTTCAAGGCAAATCCAGAATTATGTCGATTATGACATTGCACCAGATGAAACTCTAAATCAGAAATGCCATCTGGATCATGCAACAAACGAAACTCAAAATTATTCGTTGACTTGACTTCAGAGTATTCAGACAGCAAGTCCAGGACCGCACTAGATCCACTCCCATAGAAACTTGCACATGATAGTATTTTCATAGGATATAAGTCCTAATACTCGACTAACCAAAAACGTTCTTGGCTAAGATATATTTGCAATCGCTCAAAAGAGAAAGAACACTTATGTGTCCCTTCTTTCGATTTTGCAAAAAAACTCTAAAAATCCGAGAAGCATCTCCAGAACGTATAGCCCTAACTCTTTCATTTTGATACTTCGATCTCGCGACCAAGTACTCCCTAAGAGTATTAGACATGTAAACTTGAGAATCCAAATAGCTCTGATCTTCGTTTTTAAAATTTTCCAAAAACTTTAGTCTTTCAGACACAGAAATTCTGAAGATTTTGTCTAAGACGCTTCTATTTACGCCGCTTGTGTTTTTAACGTGTACTCTATGAAAAACTGTAAAATCATTAAGCTTATAAAACGCCCCTGCATCAGCTGCCAATAAAACCATAATCCGATCATGGACAAGCGGAAAGTGATTCATGTTTTGAAATGTATTAAAATAAAAACTTGCACGAATACACTGCGCCATTCCGGCATACGGACAAGTCTTGTCTTTCTGAGAAATCACGTCGTGCAAACTTAATCTTACAATTCCACATTTTTCTGGATTCAGAGGATTATTTCGAGTATTGAAATCTCTACACGAAAAATCCATGGAAACCATTTGATATGTTGATATTAAAAGAGCAATATTATCGTTTTTTTCGAGTATTTCAACCATTTTTTCAATCTTATCTAGTCTCCAGACATCATCTTGGTCGGAAGGAAAAATGGCATCCCCTGTGCACCTATTCATGAGCGAAAAGAAGTTTCTACCAAATCCCTTTCGTTTCGAATTAACTGAAATTTGCCATGACAGGTTGTTATTTTTAATATAGTCTTTTATTAGTGCTACCGATGAATCAGTAGACCCATCATCGCCAATTAGAACCTCATCAGGGGTTCGTGTTTGATTCTTGATTGAATCCAATTGCTCGAGAAGATACTTTTCGCCGTTGTAGACAGCCATAACAACAGATACTTTCATAGCACATTACCTTGATTTGCGCATCCGGTTAAAAAAGCAGATACACTTTTTTCTCCAATACTTTAATTCATTAAAAACTAAGAGAAACCGAAGGAATGGAACAGATATCAAACCCATCGAGCAAATTTCTTTCAAACTATCATTTCGTCCTTGGTTCATTTCCTTTAAGTGACTAGAAAGTCCCGTTTCTCCAGAAAAAGATTTCCAACAATCATTGCGAATTAAATCCTCAACTAAAACATAGCACCCGTCAAGGGTAAGAAATTTAAGAAAAAAAGTTTAAGTCCTCACTATATTGCATCGATTCATTAAATAGCTTTAATTTCAATGCGCACTCTTTATCAAAGACAACGCTCGTTAGAATAAAAATCGACCGCAGACACATGTCCACAGTAGAAATCTTCACAAGTCCTGTTTTTTTGCGCAAAAAGATTTTTAAGGGGTACTTTGTCCCCAAGAGCTTAATTTTCGGCTCAGATAGTATCGCCTCGTACTGTCGCTCAATCTTCTCAGGTCGCCACATGTCATCAGCATCTAAAAGCGCAATCCAGGGCGCCACTGCCCTGTGAATGCCGAAATTGCGCGTTGCCGAGACGCCGTGATTGGTCTGTGAGAAATACCGAATCGGAACGGCATGCGACTGCGTTAAGTATCTTTGAAGTACCGTATCCGTGTCATCCGTTGATCCGTCGTTAATAACGAGAATTTCGTCAATCAACTCCAAGCGCGTTTGAGTTAAGACCGATTCGATAGCCGGAATAATGGTTTTTGCGCAGTTATAAGCCGGAATGACGACACTAAACATAATGGAATCGACTATCACTCCATGGAAAAAAGTAACTGTGGTTCTGCCACTCAAAGAAGACGCCTTTGTCTTTCGCAAAGCAAGGCTTTTACATATATGAGCGGATGACAAACGTACCTGAATTTTAGAACGTCTATATTGATTTCGAGAGTATTTATGGGAGAAAAATGCAGACCCTCATCACAATGTGTTCATTTCAGGAATCTCCGCCCTCACATCGTTTAACCCGAGACCATGCGAATCATTAATTGTCATAATAGTTTTCAGGTCTCAAGAAGGAAGGAAAAGTGGAAAATGCAACCCTAATCGAGCACATTTAAAGAGGCGGCTCTTGAGTGTGTCTTGTCCGGAGAAATCAGTTTGCGCGATGCGGCTCAGACGTACAAGTTTTCCGTTGTCACGGTCAGGACATGGCGCGACAGAGCTCTTGCCGATAACATGCCGGCAGCTTTAACCTCGCAAAGGAATCGGATGAACTGACTGATATTGCTAAAAAGCGTCCCTTGCCGGAAGTCCTATGAAGCTGTCGTATTAAAGCGCGTACTCGGGGTAGTTGTGTTCGGCAAGCACTGCCGTAAGGCGGGGATTACAACGGAGCAGGTAACCCAGGGGCAACAGTGGTTTGAGGCACATCCCGAAGCTTGTAACCGCGAGGAATTGACGGCCACGAAAGACCGGATTCGTTGGCAGATACGGGAAAAAGCCCAAATGAGCCGAGAGCCGGAAAAATAAAAAACAGCATTATCGAAAACGGCAACTAGGCTACTGTTACCGAAAAAAGCGCAGGCGATTCTCGAGAAAAAGGACGATTAATCAGCGCTCAAGACTGCCGCGAAATCATGAAGCTGATTGAAAAGGGGTGCGCCGATGGGCGTCACAGCGCAGGAAGTGTGTGACGCCGTCGGGATAACGGATAGGACTTATCGGAATTGGAAAAGACTCGGCGATGAAGATGGGCACACGAAGCGAGCGGCTTTCCATAGCGTTCGGATAATTGCCGAAGTAGCCGGGAAAGCAATCGTAGAGCGCTTGTGCATGGCAGACGTTTCCGATTTAAGTCTCCCGCAGACCGTATACAAATTGCTCGACGAGAAGCAGGCATACCACTGCTCGCTTTCGACGTGATATCGGATCTTCGCGGCAAAAGGCTTGAACAAGAGACGTGCACCGATGCGCGGGGGCGCTATAAGCCGGCGTCGTATCAGGCATCAGGCCCCAACCGAATCTGGACGTGGGACATCACGTACTTTCGCACGAGCCAATATACGGGGCGCTTTTACTGCGGCTACGTCATCATTGAATTGACAGCCGTTACATCATCTCCGCTCGCGTTTATGAAGCGGATAACGACGAGTGCGCCCGGGCCTTTTTGTCGGTCACGGTGTACGTCCCGGAACGCTCGCTATTCATTCAGATAACGGCTCCTTAATGAAGGCCGCTAGCACACAGACGCTCCTGAAGGATTGCGGCGTCAAGTTCTCCCATAGCCGTCCGCGCGTGAGTAACGATAACCCGTATTCGGAGTCGTTCTTTAGGACGCTCAAATACAGCGGCGACTATCTGTACCCAACGTATGGCTTCGAGAGCCTTGAGAAGGCCCAGGAATGGCTTACGGGCTTTGTGGCGCATTACAACGAGGAGCACCGTCATAGCGGAATTCGTATAGTTACGCCCGGAGCACGGTTCCGCGGGGAGGATAAGGTGATTCTTCGTCGGCGCGAAAGGGTTATCAGAAAAGCACGCCGTGAGCACCCGGAAAGGTGGATTCAAGGGAGAACCTTGTGCTGTGCTCCTAGCGGGGGCGTATGGATTAATCCAGAGAATGGGCACCTAGAAGAGAAACCACCTCTCGGAGCCAACCAACGAGGCGGTAATGCGAAGAGTCCTCTTCACCGGGACACAGAATCGGACCGCTCCTATCTGTGCACGCAGAGTATATCGGGAAATGTGACCTTGCGGCCAGCAGAAGCAGGCCTCTTTTCCGGGAAAGAAAACCGCGGGGTGAAGCGCCCGGAGCAAGCGAGGGGCAGAGCCCCTTAATTAGGAAACAACGGAGTAGTTATTCTTGTGAAACTTGTGGAAAACTACCTTGACAGACACCGCGAATGAGCAAGGCTCGAATTCGAACACACAGTCGAAACAAGCAAAAAGAATGCGCCAGTAGCAAAGCAATCATCGCTTTGTAGTAAAACCCGTAATGCAATTGCGTTAGGTTTACGGATTGAGAGCCGAATTCCTTTTCAAACTCCGAAACGATGCATCGTATCCTTTCGGTACCCTCGGAAGCTAACGCTGCATTTTTAGCTCCTTCGTACAAAAAATCCTTCAGAGCCAACACAGGTAAAAGTGGCAAGGCATTTTCCGGAATCCGCTCTCTGAGAACTTTAAAAGCCGTCCTTTGGATGTCTTCGGTCATCGGCGTTGTGTTCATCGCCGAAGAGCTGTTATTCACATAGACGTAAAAAAAATCGGAAACGTAACGAATCCTCGTACAAAAAGAAAGGAGAGCGACATTAAACACAAAATCCTCTTTAATCTTCATGGGAGGAAAGAGAATTTTATTTTCTGCGATGGTCCTGAGGTTATAGACCTTGGACCAGACAGCATAATTCATGGAAAGGATGGCCTCCTGGGGCTTGATGCCTCCGGCCAGTGCCCCTGCACACCCTTGTATCGTCCGTTTCAATTTTCCGAGAACGTACAGCGTGTCAAAAAGATAGACGTCCGCCTCCGTTTCAAGCGCCTTGTTTATTATCTCAAAGGCGCCAGGAGCAAAAAAATCGTCACTATCTGCAAAAAGAACAAATTCGGAATGGGCGACGGAAAGACCTCGATTTCTGGAAAAACTTACGCCGGAATTCTTTTCGTTTACAAGGATGGAGTAATCAAACCCGCTTTCCTGAGCAAACTTGTCAATCGTTCCGATAGTTCCGTCTTTCGAGCAATCATCGACAAAAATGAGCTTTACCCAAGGGAGCCCTGAACCGAACGATTTAATTAAGCTTCCGACCGTTTTTTCGGCGTTGTAACACGGAATGATGACACTCAGAGTTTTCATGATTTGTAGCGAATGAAGAATCGCAGGTAGTTTACCCAAAGCATCATACTCGCAGCAAAAAACCTCCTGTACGGATTTAGCAAGAACTCGTGCGCCTCCCGTTCCCTTCGCTCAGCCGACTACAACGCAACAAGGATGAGCAAAACTTTCCTTGAAATCGGCATTTTCCCAAAAAGAAGCGCCCAAAAGTTTTCCCTAACAGCCTTCTTTAATACGGGCCGCATGGCGCATAGTTCGGGGCTCGCTTTGTCGTAGCCCTTAAGGAGCATCTTGGCAAGCACGGTAAAATCTGCCCGTTTGCGATTGAAAACCGCAGCTGAATAAAATTCGGGGTACTCCGTTTTTGTCCGCTGAACCAGGCGATTCCAGACTTTAAGTAAATCCAAATCTTTAGCTTTAACCGCCGAGTTCGTGATACTGCTCGTGTTTTTAAAGTAGTAGTAAAACACGGCCGAGGTCTTAACCATGGATGCGGCGCGTGAGTAGAACTCATAGGAGGCTTCAACATCCTCGAACATCGTATCGGGAAAAGAAAAGCCTTTTAAAACAGGCCGTCGAATCAATTTATCCCAGATAGAGTAGTTCGACAGCTCGCCGTGGATGCGGAAAAAATAACCAAACATCTCGGATTTATTGAGTACCCGAACGTTTTCGCTTTGCGCCGTGACACGTCTTTGAAAATCCGTTATCACCGCACTAAAGGCAACCAAATCGGGCGCCTCGTACCGGTCAATTAACTCGGCACAGCGTGCGTACGTTTGTGGATCAATCCAATCGTCTGAATCCAGAAAGTGAATGTAGTCGCCCGTAGCCATGGTAAGTCCGAGGTTACGCGCTGAACTCGGCCCGCCGTTTTCTTTTCGAACGTACCGTATCCGACAATCACTCTTAACCCACCGCTGAGCGATGTGCGGACTTCGGTCTGTCGAGCCGTCATCGACCAAAATCATTTCCCAATAGCGATGGCTTTGCCCGATGACAGATGCAATGCAGCGGTCTAGATACAACTCGGCGTTATAAACCGGAATAATCACGGAGACTTTCATCTGAGAGTTTTCTCCTGGCAATGGGCTTTTTCCAGCAACCGATCTGCCAATTGAATAATCCCAAGGTACGACGTTTTCCTATCGTACTTTTCCTCAGCGACCGCCCGCGCTTTTTTCCCCATCGCAAGACACTGCGCCGGATTGGCTTTAAGTTTCAAAATCGCCTGGGAAAGCAAATCCGCATTCTCCGCCGGAACATTCACGCCCCACCCTTCACGCTCAGCCGCTCGCCGAAACTCACCGTTACTGCCAGTATTAATCATAGGTTTTCCCGACGCAAGGTAATCCCCGATTTTCGAGACAAATCCCTGAGGCGCTTTTGTGACTAGGGAATTGACGTTGACATCGGACTTGGTGAGAAATGCTGCCATCTTTTCATAGGGCTGATAGCCGAGAAATTCAACGTTGCAAGATCTATTGCCGGCAAGCTCCGTTAGGGCCGTACGATTGGGTCCGTCCCCGAGAATCTTAAAAGCAACATCCTCAATTCCCGTTTCTTTAATTTGCTGCGCAGCCCGCACAAGTGTTGCGATATCGTAACTTTGCCCGAGTGTACCGGCGTAGGTGACCCAAAACTCCCCCGGCGTCTTATGAATGGAATCGGCATACTGCCGCACACCGGCATCGAACCGCGCCAAGTCGTTACCGACGTAGACCGTCAAAGCCTCGGGGATTGTAATGCCGTACTTTTCCGGGTGGTCACGGTATTCATCGGACGACCCGATAACGGCCGACGCCGCACGAAAGGCAATCCGGGCATCGCGCGCAAACGGATAAAAAAGAATGTCGCTTATGACGGGGACATTAAAGACCATGCGCATCGCCTCTGGCCACAAGTCCTCGATGTCGACAATGAAAGGAATGCCCCGTGCCTTGGCATACGTGCCGACGAGCGCCGCGAGGTGATTGTCCGGAATGTGGCAATAGACGATGTCGTAGGTCTCACGCTTTAGGTAGGTAAGGATATTGCGCGCGAGGATTCGGTGGCTGAGGATGCGTTTGATTTGAATATTCTTTTCGTATCCGAGTTCGTCGCATAGGACCACTTTAAGGTGCTCTTTGTCGTAACACGCATCCTTCGGTCGAAAGCTCTTGGTCCAGTGGTGAAAGCGGCTCGTAATAAGTTCCACCTCCCACCCGTGTCGACTGAAAATGTCAGCAAGAAAATACAAGCGCTCTAAGCCTTTTTCTCCGGCGAGCGCCGTGCTAAACGTCACAATGGCAATTTTCTTCATGGAAGTTCTTCCTAAACAAGGTGCTCCGTTGCCTCAAGGGCCTCTTCGATGACTTTGTCCATGTCCAAATACTGGTAGGTGCCGAGCCTTCCCCCGAAATATACGTTTGTCAGTGCCTCGGCCCTTTCGCGGTACTTGCGGTAAAGCGCTTGATTCTTTTCATCCCCGATCGGGTAGTAAGGGTCTTCGCCCACCTTCCACTTGGCTGAATACTCCCGGCTGATGACGGTTTTCTCCTGCCTTCCGAAGGCAAAGTGCTTGTGCTCGATGATGCGCGTGTAAGGAACGGTCCTGTCGGTGTAGTTCACGACGGCAACGCCCTGGTAGTTGGGTATCTCAAGAACTTCGGTTTCAAAGCGCACACGCCGGTACTCAAGAGCACCCTCGCAGTAGTCAAAGTACCGATCGATGGCCCCTGTGTAGACCACGGTGTGCACCAAGGCATCGAGCGCCGCTTTCCCTTCAAAGTAGTCCGTATTTAGACGCACGGGAATGCCTTGAAGTAGCTTTTTGACAAGCTCTGTGTAGCCAGAAACGGGAATCCCTTGAAACTTGGCATTAAAGTAGTTGTTATCAAACAAAAACCGCACGGGAAGGCGGCGAATGATTGAGGGCGGCAAATCCCGGCAATCGCGTCCCCACTGCTTTTCCGTGTAGCCCTTAATCAGGGCCTCGTAGATATCGCGCCCGACGAGGCTAATGGCTTGCTCTTCTAAGTTACGCGGGTGCTCGATGCCGACCTCTTGTCGCTGCGCGGCAATCTTTTCCTGAGCCTGGCGCGGTGTCGTAACGCCCCACATCGCGTAAAAGGTGTTCATGTTAAAGGGCAGGTTAAACAGTCGCCCCTTGTAGTTGGCCACCGGGGAATTCACAAAGTTGTTAAAGTCGCCAAACGATGTCACAAACTTCCAGACTGCCTCGTTATTGGTGTGAAAGATGTGGGCGCCGTACCGGTGTACGTCGATTCCTTCCACGACTTCGGTATAAATATTGCCCCCAATGTGGGGTCGCTTATCTATGACAAGACACGTCTTTCCTGCGGCCCTCGCGCGATTGGCAAATACGGCACCGAATAGTCCCGCACCGACAATCAGATAGTCAAAAGGCTTCATGGGGCACTCCGAGGAAAGGGTCAGAAAACGCCGCGTACGTATTTCGATTGCTCAACGCACACGATTCAAACGCCCCAAACAGGGTCAAGGGGAGGCAAAAAAGAAAACGCACCTTTCGGGCGTAAGAAGGCAGAACAAAGGAACTTGGGGGCACAGCCTTCGGCATCGCAAACGACCGAGAGCAAGAGGCAAAAGCGGCGATGCAGCCTTTTTCCATACTTGCGGAAAAAGACCGGTTAAAACGAGCGAAGGTGCTTGAGGATTCCCTGCGTCGCATGTCAAACCCCGAAGGCGACGTCTGCGCGCAAAGGCCGTAAAAAGCCCCTACACGCGGGAAATAGCTTAGCTTTCGCCCCCCCCTTGTAAAATCGCGCGGACGCGCTCTACAAGGCTTGTAGACGGCATTCTGACGATTCTATAAACAAGAGCAAGGACCGGTTTCGGCAGGAGCCTCACGGGAATCCGAACAGCAAGGGCTATAAGGTACTCAGAAAAACTTAAAAAACCGCTTTCCCGAGTCCTGCGCAAAAAGAAAAGTTCGTGACGACAGTACGACAATCCCTGACGGCGCCCGATCATATCGTTTCCGATACGGACATACACAAGAGTAATCGGAAGATTGGCTCCGAGAAACCCCTTTTGGTCCATCCGAACCCAAAGGTCGTAATCTTCAAAATACGGAACGCTCTGATAGTTGCCGGCCGCAAGAACCGCACTTTTACGAAACATCACGGCCACGTGATTAAATGGCGAGCGCCGCTTTAAGTACCGATGAATCGCGTCGCTGGTTAAGGGAACTCGTCGCGTGGAGACAGGCTGACGAGGATTGGTTTCAAATTCTTCAATGTACCCCGAGCTAATCGCAATCTTGGGGTGGCTGTCCATGAAGGCAACTTGCCTTTCAAAGCGATCTTTCGCGCAGATATCGTCGCTATCCATCCTCGCGACAAGTTCAGTCCGAACGAACTGCAAGCCGTAGGAAAGTGCGTGCGCAAGCCCCTTATTTTGCGCGTAGCCGACTACGATTAACCGAAGTCTCTCCCCACTCTGCCATTTGCCAATAATGCCCTCTAGGGAATCAGGAATTGTCCCGTCTTTGACAAGAACAACGGCTTCGGGAAGACACGTACTACGTGCAATACTCTCTAAAGCAGCATCGAGCGCTACAGGATCATCTTTAGCATACACAGATTCCAAGACCGTAAAACCGATGACTTTCATCATTCCTTCTTCCCGGTTTTCTTCACATACACGCCGTTTCGCATCAGCACAAACAGCACGGTCTTAAAGAAAACCTTAATATCCAGGAGCAGCGAAAACTTCTCCAGATACTCGTAATCGAAAAGAAGTTTTTCTGCATCGTTCACGGCATTGCGCCCCGAGACTTGAGCGAGTCCTGAAATGCCCGGATAAAGCTGATAAATCCCGATTGTGGCTCGATGCGCGATAAGTTCCTTTTCCGTAAGCGGTACCGGTCTCGGACCGATAAAGCACATGTCGCCTTTAAGAATATTAAAAATTTGCGGCAACTCATCGATGGACGATTCCCGCAAGAACGACCCTAAGGGCGTCAAAAAGGCTTTGGCATCAAAATCGCGCGGATGGCAGTCGTGCGGAGCCTTGACAGACATCGTCCGGAACTTGTAGCACGTAAAGGGCTTTAAATTTCGTCCCATGCGTTGCTGCGTAAAGATTACCGGGCCCGTCGGGTCAAAGATACGAATTGCAAGAGCCGCTCCGATTAATATCGGACTCACAAGAAGCAGAAAAATCAGAGCAAGGAAAAACGCGAGGATGCGCTTGACAATCATGTAAAAGGGGTCCGGCATCGGGACACCGACTCCCATCAAGGGCATTACGAACGAGTGAACTTGCTTGGCGCCCGCGTGAATGATGTCTTGAATCTCCAGTTGGAAAAAGCCTTCGATTGAATGCTCCAGGCAATACATCATCAGGCGATTGCGAATCTCTTCGGACGCCCCGACGACAAAAAGCGCTTGGGCATCGGGTGTCTCGCCTAAGACTTGCGTGACGGTATCGGGCGTTACGGCAAGTTCTTTAACCACATGAAACTTACGCGTGAAGCGATAAACCTCCGAGAGCCGCACGAGGTTGTCTTTGTTCCCATAAAGAATATAGGTCCTAAGGGGGGAATGAAAGTAAAACCACAGGGCATCGGCCGTATAGGACCAAAGGACATTGACAAGCGTTTGGGCTAAAAGGAGCACAATAAACGGCACCGGGCTTAAGAGAACCTCCCAAACCGCCGAGACGATTGCATAAACGAGGAAAACCGCTACGAAAGACACAACCTGCTGCGAGAAAATCAGGTGCCTCGGTTTTAAGCACGAGACCCAAAAGGCGCTGTAGGTCCGATCTAAAAAGATAGTCAGAAAAAGATACAAAGCCGTTACGTACCAGTTGTACTTTTCATGAACAACAACCCCGTTATTATTGAGAAATGCTAACCAGGCAAAAACAAAAAGAAGGCCGGTAATCGCTAAGTACCCGAGAATGAGACCGGACATCAGTGCCCGCGTCTTCGCATCACTATGCATGACTTGTCAAGAATCCGTCGTGTTGCTATTAATTGAAATAGTTCAATAACCGTGTAAGAAAAAAGCCTTTTCGATGGACTTAAAGTGTCGAAAACTAAATCAAATTCCGCTTCTTTCTTTGTGTAGCAAATTATACAGCTGCCCCAAATGCACCAAGAGGTTTGAAGCTCCTCGGATTTCCCGTAAAGTCCGCTTACCGAACTTTACCCAGCACCAACGGACACCGTGCCAAAAATCGGGCTTTGCGCTTAAGTTTTACTGAGGACAAGCGGAAAGGAAGCATTTTTACCCAGGAGAATCTGGCGCCTCTGCAATCCACTCTATTGAGTCAAGAAGTTTCTTTTTAAGCTCCCGGACTTTTCGTGCGCTTTCCATTGCATCATCGAGCTTGTCGGTGTTTTCAAGCGGAAACCCGGCTTCCATAGCCCGGCCCATGATAAAAGTCTCGGTGTCTTTTCTCTCGTCATTGGTAAGAGGCCAGACGGAAATTGCTCCCATGTAGACAATCTTGACGCCGTTTCGAATGTGCTGCATCGTCCGAGCAAAGAGATTAAATGTTTCACCGACATAAACAAATCCGTTTGTTCGTAATTGAATATAGACGGCCGGTCCGAAATACTTCAAATAGCGATTTTTCTCCATAATATCGACCGAGTCGAAAATACATTCACAATGCTGGTCGTTCAAAAACTCAAGAAAGACATTCGTAGTTTGATGAAAATCAAAGGAATTTAAGTTTTCTTCCTCTAAAGAGTTTATTTTTCCTTGAATCATATATAATATCTCTATAAGTTAAATTTATTTTTGGTTGCTTAGCGTCTGAGTGGGTATAATGAAAATTCTGAAAAAACTTCTCATTGCATTTCTTTATTTTATTGAGTTCATCTTTTTCCTCATCTCAATCCTCTTTAAACCAATTTTCTTTGTTACTGAACGTATCGAACGAATTCCTCATATCGGAGATTTGCCTCCGGCATTACAAAAGAAATTTCTCATCTACTTTTATTTCACAGATGATTTTTTCTAGGGCATCTTTATCGTTTCTTTCCAAGCAGATTCCGAAGCGTTCCCCAATCATAGCTTGAGATGTTTCCGCGTGATGTCGCCCCTAAATCGGCAATGCTTCGAGCGAGATCCGGATTGCGTTCGGCCTTTTCTCGAAGTTCGGCAGCTATTTCAGATGGCGCTGAGTACCCCAGCCCGAAGAAAAACGCATTGCGAAGGGCGTAGTTCTTATCGCAGTTCTCTCGCCGATAAGACTCACGCGTCAGTAGCAAGAGCCCGCGCTCAAAAGCGGCATCAGACAGATTCGAATGAAGTGCCCCGGTTAAGGCGCCTTGCGTTACGGCAAATTCCTTTTCAAAAGAAGACTGTCTTTCAGGATGCCTCACCTCTTCAGGCGTAACCGGTGTAGGCATATTGGTCGCTTCCGCCTCCAAACGAGCATCGTGTGAAGCGGATGCTTTTTGTAGCGTCGCTTCCGAGGTCTCGTATGCATCAGCCACTTGCGGCATAACGGGAGGCACGGAACCGACCCCGAACATCTCGGGTCTATCAACATTTCGTGAAGCTCTGTCATCTGCCGTATGCGCCACAGGATGCAAGCCTTCGGCGTAGGCTCCTCGGAGCACACCTTCTGCCGATCCGTGCCCTTCGATTGCGCTTTGCATTACGGGGACGCTCTCATCGACCGTTGTGAGCGTTGCTCCGCTTCGGTGTTGCGACAAAGCCCCTGCCGTCTCGATCCCACGAGCAAGTGTCGTTCCCTCTTCAAGACTATGGGCATCGGTTGCCGAAAGGTTCCGGATAAAGCGACGGGCGGCACTGCGAACGCCTTCATCGCTATGCGTCCGAGAAACGTGCTCTGCTGCTCGCGTGAGCTCTGCCCTTGCTTCACTCGCTTGCACGGAACGCGAGGCTGACCCACCCGCTGTTGCCGTATCAATGAGCGATTGCATATCTTGTGCATTGAATCGTGAGCCGAGTTGCGTCTTAGGAAAAAGCGTTGATACGAGTTTGGAATTGTTGACGTTTGCGTCGTGTAACACGGGAGCGGGACCGGCATTTTGAGGTGCGGCAATCTGCGCCCCTTCTCGATTCTGCTGAGCATACGGCAATGCCTCGGGGACGCCCAGAGGCTTCGGATCAAACCTACCGACATTGAGCGAAACACCGAGATTCGATTGAACAGTTGAAGTCTCCCCGACCGTGTCTGTCCGACTCGTTCCGACCTGGGACATCGCCCCGATTCCGGTGGCAGAGGACCTGCCGCCGCTGGCCTCTTGCGTCACTGACCTACCCTCCTGCACCGCATCGCGAAGCGCCGAGGCAAAGCCGCGCTCGGAGGCGTCGCTACTGACAAGGGCATCGGCATAGATGTAACGCGACGTGCGTGTTTGCGTCAGCGCTTCCTTGCGTGTGAGTGTCGAGCCTGAGGTTCGCATCACCGATTGTGTGGCATCCTGACGAACCCCGAAATCGATCTTCGTTCGTGTTAATCCTGTTACAGCCCCCTCTCCGTCGCGTGTGACGGTTCCGTAGGCGCTTGTCGTCACCACAGCATCAGGCGAATCGGACACCGAGGCCACAGCCCGTTTATTGGCAGAAACGGTATTAACCGTACGGTTACCCATGCGAACATTTCCCTGCTCGAGATTTCCGGCTGCTAGGCGTGCGCCTTGTGAGGCTGCCGCACTTTGCGCAGGTGCCATTAACCCCGAAACGAGCGATGAGACGGCAACGTCCCCGGCCCGGACAAGGGCATAGGTAATCACAGGAACCATGCACATGAGGGCACCGGCGATAGCCTGACTTGTGGCCCCGGTCTCTCGAATTAAAGCGAGCGACGCAAGGGTATTGCCTCCGAACTCACGGGCCAGAGCCCCGAAGGGGCCCGTATCGGCCGCGATCATGAGGTGATTGACAACACTGGCTACAGCCGGCCAGAGTTGCACGGTAAGTTGCAGCGAGACATACCCGCGCAAAAGAACGCCGGCCGCTGCACCGGAGGCAAGGGACAAAAGCGCCAACACGGGAAACAGGGAAATGACCACGAATTCAACGGCATTGCGAATCTTCGGAAGCGCATCGCGGGCAATCGAGGCCATGGTGCGATAGTTGATTTCGCTTGCAAGATCTCCCTGTGCGCGTGAAAGCGCGACGGCTAATGCGACCGGAGCATCGGCGCGCGCCGTAAACGAGGATGCCGCAGCCGGAAGGCTCGCCAAAAGAACGCTTTGTCGCAGGCTTTCATCCATTGAGCGTGAAAGCCCGTAAAGAAGAGTTTCGGCTTGCGGGAGAGCAGTAGCTAAGGCCGACGCAGGGTCCGCGGCCTCAGGCATCAGTTTCGCGCCGAGAATGCGCTTTAGTGTCGGGAGTTCTTCCGTTTCCAAAAGCGTTGTCAGTTCGGCAACGGCCTTCGGACAGGAAAGCACACCCTTTCCGTTTAAAACCACGCGTCGCGCAGGATTAACCCACCCGTCTTGAGTGACGGTTTCCCACAAAGAGGGGCTTTGCGCGAGCGCGTTTGCTTTCGCCGAATCCGTGAGGGCCTCGGGCAAAATACATCCTTCGATCACGGTCTTTAAAGCCGCGCGTGTGCTGCGCGTCACGGGGCCTGTTGCGGCTAGCGCTTCGAGAATACGCTCAGGATACACGGCACCGAACCTGGTAAAGCGCGCGGCATCAACGGGGCTAAAGACTGCCTCATAGGTTGTCGCAAGAAAGTACCCTAAGCGATTGACTAGGCTTGCAGGAAACGCAATCCCGATCGGAACATTGTCGACAACGTGCGTCGTTTCTCCTCGCACGTCGTAGATGACGACCGAAGCCTTCGGGACAATAAGGACAAACCAAATGAGAACGGCTGCTGCCACGAAGTGAATCACGGCCCTGCCTTCGTTTTTGATTGCACCGAAAGCAATGACACACAACAGCGAAGCCAACACGACAACGGAAGTGATACGTGCAAAGTCTCCCGTCGCGAACACGGAGGCTGTCGCATTAAAAACGTCCGAAAGCGCCTCGCCGTTCCAATAGGCGTAATAAAAGACGTCTGTCACCGAAGTCCTCCTTGCGTAAGCTCCGTCTCATCGAGGGCCGCATTACTTTTCAGACTCCTTTCGATGTGCTCGAGTTGTGTGACAAACGCAGCGGCGCGATTCATGGCCTGCACGACTTTGTCGCGACGTAAGGCAAGGCTCTCTTCCACGTCACTGATGCGTAGCACAAGGGCTTTGACATGTTTGGCGTGTTCTGCGCTTAAGGTTGTCGCCGAGGACGATCCCATCACGCGACGAATGTCACTCGTTAATGCCTCTAAAGCTCCGACGAGCGCTTCGTACGCGGCGGCCTCAACGTACGTATTGACAATGTCGGCAGCCAGCCCCTCGTAGCGTGCAACTGAAGCAAGATTGAGAATTCTCAAAAGCGGCACCGAGGAAACCGAGGCTAAAAAAAGCATCTCATCATCGGTCACAAGAGAGGCATCGCGGCTTTTAAGTGCCGTAAGATAATGGTCTGCCGCTTCTTTCAGTTCAGCTACAAGATCTGTGTCATACATGGGCTTTCTTTCGGGAGAAAGACAGCGCTTGGCTTCATCACACGTGAGTTTCACAAGGGAGGTGTCCTTGCCGGTTTCGTTAAAGAGAACGGGAAGCAAATCGACGCCTGCGATTTCGCGGGCGACAAGGACAGCGTTTTCTCCCTTGCCTTCTTGCGTAAAAACCGTCGTCCCGAGTAGCGTCATCATCGTTTCCCTGAGCGACACGGAATCAAAGTCCGCGGCTCCGAGTTTTCCGCCTGAAAGCAGCGCCCACGTAAGGTTAATTTCCGGGGCATCGACGACGTTTCCGCCCGAGTCCTTACGTATCGGACTTGCGGCAATCGCTTTTTCTCCGTTATCACGCACACGACGGTCGGCTTCCGATTGATCGGCGACTGACCCGTCGCTTCGCAAGGCGTTTTTGGCGCCTTCGACCACGCGTGTTAAGTGTTCGGTAGCTCCCGTGTTGTCAAGTAGCGCTCGTGCCGCCTCACAGCTATCGGTGTAGCGATTGGTGTACGAACGAATAAGATCGGCGTACCGCCCGACTTGTTCGTTTAAGTCGGGGGCCATAGTTTGTAAGGCGAGCTGAAATGCAAGCCCGGGCAACGACGTTCCGACGCTTTTTAAAAACGAGACGAACTCTTCGCGCGAAGGGATGGAAAAGGCGCCTAAAAAGAGATCAATGCCTCCGCACCCGGCTTTAAGCGACGGAGGCGTCACGGAAAAGGGCACAAAGTCCGTGCGCGGCGTACGATACACAAACCCCCCGCCCGTGACGGTACTTACGGCTCCGGCTTCGCGCACCCCGGCCTCGGTAACGTTACTCATCGCCTGCGTGGCATCAAAGTAGTCTTTGACAAAGCCTGCCCCGGCCGTTTGCACACATAAAAACGTCGGGACAACAACAAAAAGCATTTTGATCATGGGATTTCTCCGAGGTCTTTGGGGTGTTTCACATGCGCCGGGGGAAAGGGCGTTTGCCTTTCATGCGCTTCGACAAGCCGCACGACGCGCCGTCCGAGTTCGGCAATATCGACAACGCCCGTGGCAACAAGTCTCGCGTGCGCAATATCCGAGTCGTCCCTGTGCATGAGAACGAGAGCCGGAAGCTTTTTAATGCCCCCGCACGCCCGGCGACTCATTCCGTTATCCGGGTACGCACGGGATAGATACGGCGAGGGACCATCGACGGCAACCTGAATCAGCTCCATTCCCGTAATGCCTGCAAAGCGATCGACAAGGGGGCGCATCAGGCCGGTTAAACGCCCCGCATCCCCGAAAAACACCAAGCCCCAGGTCTCTGACAGGGTCACAAGCTTCGCACTCCTGGCTTTGTCCCGCTCCCGCGATAGCGTCGTTGATGCGGAATTGACAACCGGGTGACCGGCCGTCCAGTCGTACTCAGGGTAGCGAATCAGCACATCTCGCCAGCGCTCGGCAAAGCGGCCGGCTTTTTCAAACAAAAAAGCGTTCATTTTCAGGTACGCCGCGATATTCTCATCGGTCGGGTCCATCACAGCCGCTTCAAGTCTTGCCTGAACCTCACTTTTAAGATCCGCGATGCTCAAGGGTTTTCGGGGTGCTTCCTTTTTCTTTAAAGGAGTCTCTGAAACCTTACCCTGACCGTAAAAAAGGAAGGGGCGCGCGGGATCGGCCCACACATCGGCCTCAAAGTAAGGCTTCGAACTGTTCAAGGCCCCTAAAGCCACAGTTACGGTTAAGAGCATCACCGAAATACATCTAAAAAGAAAAGAAAGGAAAAGAGCCATATTTTTTTCCTAACTTAAGGCGCCGCCGTAATCGAGGCGCAATGCGTCGGAGTCCCTCGAGCCGTGTAGCACTTCCCTGTGACGGTGCTGTAGGTCCCGTAAGGGGATTCCTCTGCTCCGGTTAATTGAGTGACGCGCGCTTGAGCGCGGGCTGTGGTTGCTTCGGAGTCTTTGGCTTTCCCGGTCAGTTGTTTTTCATTCACGCGAGCGACTTCCCCCACCGCGGCCGTAAGGTCAATCTTTGTAAAGTCAAGGCCTTGCAGCTCTTCAAGCGTAATGCCGCGCGTTAAGGGATCTTCGGGCGTGCCCCACCCGAGATTAAGTTCCCGCCTCGCCCCCTCTTGCACAAGGCGCGCCAAGCGCGAGTTAAAGCACACCCAAGTTTCTTTTTTCTCAAGACACCCGAGCCCGGACTTTTGAGCACAAAAAGAACCGACGTAACGACATAGTCCTGCCGCTTCCCGAAGCGCATGCAGTTGATCTTCTTGCGTGCAGGAAAAATAATCGGTTAACACCTGCATCGCGACGGCTGCAAAAAAGCCCGCCGGGGAAAAGTTAAGCGTAAGAGACCCGGCGGCGTCGGCACCTACCGATACCCCGTAAAACGAAAAGTCAGGATGGTAAACCCCGCTTCCCGCCTCACCATAAAGATGCGTTAACACGGGGCTTAACGCCTCGTGCGAACTTAAAAGATCGTAGACATAGGGGCTCCCGACGGTTTTAATGAGCTCAAAGCCTGCATCCGCCCCTACCGTCACGGCCACTTCAAAACCGGTGTTGGAAAACTGCGCCGCATCGGCCGCATTGGCCCTACGGCAGCATGAAAAACCGGCGGCTTTGACGGAGCAGTGCGAGGCCGTCCCTTCGAAAATCGTTCCTTTCCCTGCATCGGCGTAGGTAGCCGCTTCGCGTGCAATCTCAAGGAGAGCCGCACTTTGTAAAAAGGCCTTCGTGTCGGTTTCTTCCCGCTTTTGACAGTGACCGGCAACACAGACCGTGTCGTCACACGATTCGCCCAACGTGAGGGTTTTTCGGTCTTCCTCACACACATAGCGACGCGTAAGCATCGTACAGGCGCCGCTTGCGTCAACGCCCGTGCACTCCGTGCCCTCAAGGCGGCACGCGGTGTTGCCTTCGAGCTCGGTGCAGTCGTTTGTTTGAATCGATTCCCCGGCGTTACCGCACGCGTAAGTAAGAACCCGCTTTTTGCAACCGTCGCGGCCGTTCTCTTCACAGGTCTCCGATACTTTGCGACAGGCTGCATCGCCCTCGATTTCCGAACACATTGAGTAAGAAACAACGCCTTCGGAAATTTCAGTTTCATCGACCGCCTCTCCCTCGCCTTCTAAAACCGAGTCCCTCGGACTCTCGCACGTGTAGTGACGCGTCTCTTTGGCACAGACCCCCTCGATTGTTTCTTCGCACTCGGAGCTTGTGATGCGGCAGCGGCTATTTTCTTCCAGGCTTTCGCAGGTTGACTTCGAACGTGTATCGCGACAGACGACCGTATCTTTGTACGCCCAGCACGTCGCATAAATGCGCGCGCCGTTTACAACGCGCCAACCCGCTTTGTCGTCCGTGCAAACACTGGAAAGAACGCGACACGATGTTGTGGCGTTCTCGAGATTTCGAAGGGGCGTCGCGTCTTTCTTTCCTTCCGAATCGGCGCGATTTGTTGAGCTTTGAAGTGTCACCGACCCATTTTCTAGGTACGGCAAATGTGCGCCGTTACTGCAGCGCACGCGCCCGACTTTAAGGGCGCACGTGGGATCGACCGCTGCGTCACACGCAGGTTTCCTAAGGCGCGTACAGCCTTTGTCAATGAGTTCCGTGCACGCTGCGAGGGTCTCGTCCGAACACGCATAGGTGTCAATCCGTGTGTTTCCCTTGTCTTCGGAGCCTGTTTTCGTGCAGGCACTATTGCTTTCGAGCACCGTGCAGGTGTTGTCTTTAATGTGTTTGACGGTTTCGGTGACCGTCCCCTTCCATGCGGCATTCACGGGCGGCAGAGGAATTTTGGTGTCGCACCGGTAAACCGCCGACTCTTTAAGGCACACGGCCTTACCGTCAACATCGGTGACACTTGCCTCACACGTAAGCGACACGCGCTCGCAACGGCCTTGGCCGCCTGTTTCTTGATCATCGGAGAGGGTCTCGCAGCCGTTTGTCCCGGTATCGGGTTTCAAACACGTCTTTTCTTCTTCGTAGCCCCAGCAATCCCGCGTCACAGCAATACCGTCAATCACGCGCGTTGCGCCCGGGTCGATGCAGGTTTTCTTCGTCACAAGGCACCCGGCGTGGGAAGTAACCGCAACGAAGAAAAGGAGCGCCGGAAGGAGGTGTCTTAAAGCACTTGGCACGATTCCTCCCAGTATTCGGTTTCGCTTGTGACAGCAAACGGGCTAAAGAAAAGCGTGGTTTTAAGGGTCCCGGCAATCACACGGTCTTCGCCACTTGACCGAAAGACCGTAAGCGTCACAGGCGCTGAACACGCGGCTTCATCACACGCAATGGACCCGGTAAAGCGCAAGGTATTGCCTCCCACAATGCGCACGATGTCGATGGCCGTATCGGCCGTCTCAACAAAATAGTCGACGTCCTTTCCCGTTTTCGTGTTGACACCTAACCGGATGACAGGACGCGTTGCATTGCCGCACGCATAAGCAACTTCCAAGGTATCGGCCCCGGGAACCGAGTCCTCCGTAAGGTTGCCCGCATCGTGCGCTCGTGCGCGAACCAAGGCCCCGGGCACACAGGTTGCCGTCGGCTTGATCTTAAGACGCTTGGTGCAGACCTTGCGGGACGTGGTGTAAACGGGCCTTACGCAATAGGCTTCTTCGCGGGTTTGCTCTTTATCTTCGAACATCACGGTGCAGGTTTTAATCTCGGCGTTTCGCTTACCTTCCAGGCACGTCATCGTCGTGGTCGTTGTGTAGGTGGGCACCACCGGGACAGCAAGTTCAAAAACCTGCTCTCGGAACGCTTCATTCGTGCACCGAAAACGGCTTTGATATCGCGAAAGAATTTCCAAAGAAATGGAGCAATGCTTTTCGCTATAGCCGCCTGCACTTTCAAACGACCGAATGTCGCACGTGCGTGTGATGATGTCGCCTGCCACGGTCGTTGTCACCGGCCGGCAGGCGCCGACGGTACTAAGGTTCTCAAGCCCGGGAAGAAGTTCTTGTGCCTTCCCTTTAACGAGCGCCAAGTCCTTTCCGATATCCCCGGTCGGGTCCGGCTCGACGGTCGGACGATTCCCGGCCCCTTTATCGACAATGACGACGGCCGCCGATGTCGGGTCAGACTTTGTGTACGCCGCATCCACGCCTCGGCGCCCGGGCTCAAAAAGCGATTCGCTGCCCGTTTGCCGTAGGGCTTTTAAGGAGTCGGTTGCGCCGGTATTATTTTCTAAAGCGGCTTTCACGGCTGTGTTCTCAAAAAGCGTTGCCGCATCGGGCATGGTTTGAGAAAACGCCGCGGACCCGAAACAAAGGACACTTGCAAAAAGGAGCCCCTTAATCACGGCGCATCTCCTGCAAACGTCTTAAGAGCTTGCCGCATCGCCGCATCATCTGTTTTCTTCGCCCCGTACCGCGCCGCGTGTTTTAGATTCGTAAAGCCAGTCAAGCGCACTTCTTTCCCCTCTAAGGCAAAAACCACAGTCGGCACGAAAGCAATCGCCCGTTCCCTAAAAAAGACGGGGTCAATCGTTAAATGAATCCCCTTTTGTGCATAGTCAGCTAAGCGTGCAAAGCCGGTCCGCACGAGAAATCTGTTTTGCTCTTGAATCTTTTGAGAGACTGCAAAATACCCGCGCGAGGAAAGAACCGCCTTTTCTTCATCGGTTAACGGAAGACCCTTGACGACAAGACGGGCCAACGCGGCATCACTTTGCCTTGCAAGCGAAAGAAGGGTTTCGTCAGGAAGGGCGCAACTAACTGCCACTGTCACGCGCAGGGGTTCGGCATGGGCCTCATCGGTCTTGACCAATGCCGACGTCACTAAAACGCAGCCTGTGGCAATGAGCGCCAGTAGGTCCCACTTCGATTGCATGTTATTCTCCTTTACGGGGCATATCCCGCACAACAATCCCGAAGGCGCCAGAGCAAAATCGCACCGTCTTCACCCTTAACGGGAAAGGTTTGTCCAGGGCCCCCGGAGAGGACACTCGCTCCGAGGGCGCGAACGCGCCTGTCGCTTACCGGATAAACCAAACTCGTGCGCCAAACATCTTTGCGGGGGATGGGCTCAAAGTACGGGCCGCACTGCCCGCGTTTTCCGTAGGCCGCCCACAAAACTCCTTCCCGCGCAAGTTTCACCGCGAGGCGCTCGGCGAGTAAATGCCAAGATGAGACGGGGTTCGTCATTGCGGCCATCCAGCCTGAAAGCGGATAAAGGCTTCCCTGACAGCCTGCGCACCAAAATAGTTCCGGCCTCGGGCTCCCGCTCGTTGAGGCCACGCAATCGGCCGCACAGGCCGCAACAGCTGCGGGATTGGCAAAAAGCGCCGATTCGGGAGCCAAAACGAAACTAGCCCACGCGTCATCCCACATCGGATCGACTTCGGTCATGTAGGCCATATCCCACGGACTTTGCTCAAGGCACTCGGTATCTAAAATCGTCTCGAGCACGAAAAGCCAGGGACTTACATACCAGTGCGCTTGGTAAAAGGCCGTGTGTCG
The DNA here is from genome assembly GCA_900542805.1 of uncultured Sutterella sp. Taxonomy (GTDB): domain Bacteria; phylum Pseudomonadota; class Gammaproteobacteria; order Burkholderiales; family Burkholderiaceae_F; genus Duodenibacillus. Next base: position 41,596 of record UQOW01000006.1, on the reverse strand, counting down.
GGCTTCGGTCTCGCGCCCCCTTGAAGCACTGCGGCCGTGGGCCGGTGCCCGAAGGCCCGAATCGATCGAGATACCCCCGAGACTTGGGAAACAAAAGGGCTCGCGCACAACCTCGGCCGTACGAATGGGCTCGAAAAACGACAGATTCACCCCCGCCTTCAAAATCGGCCCCTTTTGACAGGCACAGACGGGGGCGGCATCGGTTGTCGGGGAATTGATTCCGGCCTTGGAAAGCCTCGCGCCTGCGACCGTAATCGGAAAGACGCCGTCCCAGGGAATGTCCGTCACGGGATTTAGCACGCGGCCGTAACAGGCGGCAAGGGCCTCACTTCCCGCGACCCAAAGAACGAAGAAAAGCAAAAGTCGCTCTTTCATCGGGTCGGCTCCTCGGTCCCGCTCTCCCCGACATCGGCAAACGCAAGAGCCCTGGCCCAAGCAGGAAGTTTCCGATTGCGGGCCTCACGGGGGTCGGCGCCTCCTAAGGGGTATGTGAGAGTCCAGCCGGCAAGGCGCCGCTCTAAAAGAAAAATCGGGGGATTGCCCGGTGCTAGGAGTTCATGTAAGAGGCCCTCGCGATCAATTAAAACCGGTAAGTTCTTGAGCGCCGCATCACCGGCCATGTCTTTTTGCGCCTTTTCTAAAAGCGGGGGCGTCACAAGTGCGACACCTCCTGCTTCCAGGCGCGCCATCTCCCGGGCTACCCGTCGATGCGAGGATAAATTCGCATTGCAAAAAAGAAGCGGCGTGCGTGCTTCCCAGAGCCCATAGGCAGGTCCCCAAGATGCCAGGGCTTGGACGATGCGCTCGATAAGATCTGCAAATTCTCCGGAAGCTCTCTCATAGTGCCGCGCGAGGTTAAGCCTTGCACAGGCCTCACGCGTTACGGCGTGGCCGTCCGAGCCGATTTCAAAGCGCGTTGCACGAGCAGCTTCGCGACGGCTGACGCGAGATAAAAGCGCATCGGTTGCTCGAGAAAACGCGCGTAAGGTCGCGTGTGTTTCACGAAGGTTTTCCGAAAGCGGCACTAAGGCCGTTAAAAGTGCGGCGTCATCGGTTAGGGATAGGTTCTTTTCTTTGATCCACCGCAGGGCTGCAAGGAGCACCAGGCGCCCCAATAGGGTCGCATGCTGCCGGCTCGGAAGAGCATCAGGGTAAATGAGGGCTTCGCGGGCAAAAGATTCAAAGAGAAAGGGATCGATGCCTTTGAGGGCTTTAAGTTTGGCTTCGCCCGTTTGGCGAGCCGAAGCGTTGACAAATCGCGTCATAGAGCGCCTCCGATCGGATACGTTGTCACCAGAGCTTCGCGCGCCGTGAGCGTGACGACACTCGGCAGAGCGTCAATGGCAAAGCGGCGCACATACACGCCCCCTTGGTCGGCAAAAAGGGCAAGTCCGTAGCGCTTTTCAAAAGCGATGCGATCGCCCCGTGTGGCAATAAGGCGCACGGGAGCGCTTGGGTTTTCGCTCGCTAAGGTCGCGGCCCACGCTGCCTCTTCTTCCCGAGAGGCATCGAAAAAGACGTAGCGACGGGACTCACGCAATAGGTGCTCACGTAGTTCGGGGGAAAGTTCTTTAAGATTTTCCTCACTCATCATGGGCACACGGTGCGTTTTCTCTTTGATTGCGGGCGGAAGCGACAGGGATACCGGCTCCCGGGCAATCTCTTTGATTCTCGTGCGTGTTTTGTTGATTTCCCGGGTAAAGAGTCCCAAGCGTGCCGCTTCGCGCACGCGCTGCATCAAAAGGTCGGATAAATCCATTTCCGTGGCGACAACCGCCGGGCCGACTGATTGAGCTAAAAGCAGCACCGGCTTTTGAGCCTTAAGAACGCCTCGTTGAGTTGCGCTTGCATTTCCCATGCATTGCGATGCGGCAGGGCCTGCGGCAACGAGCGATAAAAGAAGGAAGGCCAGTGCCGCTTTCATAGCCCCTCTCCCTGGCGTTTGGCAAGAACCGTCCGAATCGCTTCAACGACGGACTTGCCGCTTGCCTTTTCCTTTTCGACAGCCTCGAACACATCCGAGCGCGTCGAGTATGCGGTCATGGAGAAAGGATCTAAGAAAAGCCGCACGACAACTCCCGGCCTGTCTCCGAGCTTCATATACATTTCGCTCATGACGCCCGCTTCGGTTGTAAGCGACGCAATGACTTCGCGCGTGTAGGGGTCGTCGGTAAATAGGTCGATGGAACTTTTCTTTTGCCGCAACAAAAAGACGTTATCGGCATTGGCACGCACGGCACGCGCGGCCGACCCCGCTTCAAAGTCCTCCAACGATTGCGAAATACAGACAATGCCCGCCCCGTATTTACGAAGCGTCCGACACGCCCATTCGATAAAGGCCCCGGCGTTTCCCGTCAAAAGTCGCCAGGCCTCGTCAATGACAATGAGTTTTTTCTCCGAGCGCGGCAACTTTCGTATTTGTGAGACAATCGTCAAAATTAAAATGAGAAGCACCGCGTTTTGTAGGACGGGCTTTGAGGCTAAGGCCTGCATCTCAAGAACGACCAAGGGACTTAAAAAATTGACGGTGTTTTTCCCTTCGAACCACCGGGCATAGCGACCGCCCGCAGCATAAGGGCGAAGCCGGATACTTAAGTCCCGAAGAATTGAATCGTCGGAAACCATCAAATCGGCCACAAGGTCGGTGATTGTGATTAGGCGCGCCTCGTCTTTCGCGCGTCGCAAAAGCGCCTCCAGAATCCCTTTGAGTTTTTCAAGGGCTGTCATCTCCAAGGGGACGTTTCCGTTTGCCAGTGCCACGACGATGTCGGCAATTTCGTCAATCGGGGGATCCTCATCGGTAAAGCCGTCCAAAGGGTTAATGCAAAGACCCGTGTCGCTTTCAAAATCAATCCACTGGCCGGCAACCAAATCCACGCAATGCCGGTAGCTTTTGCCGATATCAAAGACCCAGACGCGACCGCCCGTCGCGAGCATCGCAAGGACCACGTCTTCGATAAAAACCGATTTCCCGGCGCCCGAGTTCGCGGCGACAACGGCGTTGTTGTTGCCGTTGCGGTTGGCAAATAAATCGAGTGTCACAAGTTCCCCTGCGCGAGTCGTAAGAAGCGTCATCGGAACCGGGACCGACTCCCCGGGCCTAACCGTCCCCCCGCGCGCTTCGGCTAAAAGCGGGAGCATCTGGGAAGCCGCTTCCCGCGTTTTGGTTGACGTGTGGCGAGCGGCCTTCGCGTCTTGCATGAGGGCGGTGGAGGCCTCCATCGGAAGAGACAGAAGGAGCCCCATCATCTGTAGACCGGAATCCACTTCCGCTTCAAGACCGGCTTCGGCTAAAAGGGCTTTAGCCGCTTCCCGGGCTCGTGCGGCACTTGCCTCATGTGAAAACACCACGACTTCGTGCGTGATACGCGCCAAACCTGCGCCGTCCCGGCAGGCGTTCGATGCAATCTCCAGGTCCCGTGCGCGCTCCTTTAAGTCCGTTAAAAACATCCCGATTTCGGTTTGCGTCAGTTGCTTAACGCGCGCAAGTTTCACGGCCGTTGTCGTCCGGTCATCCGTGCGCGACGTCGGTTCGACGGTGCAGGTGACGATATACGGGTCTTCGATCGGGGAGAGGGTGCGCTTATCGCCCCCTAAGAGGGCATGCATGGCGTTAATCGTTGTCATGGATGGGTACGAAGCGACACCTAAGGCCTGCGCGAAGACTGGCTCAAGCCCCCTATCTCCCGTATCGGTAAAGACCATGTCATCGCGCTCGATATCAAGGGCCGTTTCGTGCGAAACTACCACATCGCGTAAGGGCCTATCGGCGTCGTAGGCGGCATTTTCCCTAAGCGTTGCGCGAGTTCTTTGGGGATTGATGAGTTCACGCACAGAAGCGACATAATCGGCCCCCTTCCACGCGTGCGACAAAAGACTTGTTGCGGCAAGAGAGGCCTCGGCGGCATCGGCGGCCGTGACAAATGCACTAAAGGCACCGCTTTCGGGATTTAACGCATCGGATCCGATTGTCGAGACTAGACTCATCCACACCCGAAAGTGCCTCGCGGGAAACCCGCGTGCGTTTTCCCCACGCGCCATCGATTCAAAAAGCGCCTTACGCTCACGAGCCATCGTCACCAAAAGTTCGTGCGCTTTACTTGAGACCTTACCTAAACACCGATTGCGGGCGTCAACGTACGTATCAAGCGTCTTTTCGATGCTAGGCGACGCGTAAAGCGAAAACGCCAGAGTGGTGGATGCCGGATACTCAATGCGAAGCAGTCTCTCGAAAACAGAAGCAAGCGAGTCGTCGGCCCAGAGTACGGGATTGATTTCCAAGACGCGCCCGAGGGCACAAGGCGGCGTCTCGCCCCCAGCATTTAAAAGAAACACACCCTTAAGGGAATCGTAGGCAAGCACACTTAACACGCCGGCAAAGCGGTCAATCTCCGGGCGCCCGCTTCTGCGCGGGTCCGTAAGACCCTGTGCGTTTTGAGCTATCGGAAAAACCTTCCCGAAAATCGTGCTCATGAGGGACTTTTCTTCTTTCATAGCGCATCACTTCCCGAGTAGTGCCGCATGGCCGCATCGCGTAAGCGTTCGATGCCCCAACGCGCATCGCACACGCGCACCCAAAGGCGCATTTCACTATTTAAGTCCCCGTCTTCATCGACCCAGGGAAGAACCCAAAGCTCCATGACGCGCTCGGCAACGCGCGAGGTGTGACGCATAGCCGGTGACTCAGGTTTCGGGTTCGGCGTTTCTTGTGTCTTTTCCTCTTTAGGAGGATTACCTGAGCGCGCCTGATCTGCGGCTACGCTTTGTGAAACGGGCTTTACCGCCGTTTCCGGCGTTTCGCTCAAAGGGCTCTTTTCCGCTGGGGCAACAGACGGGGTTGCCGCACTCGGTGCGACTTTGAGGCTCTCTTTCCCGCGACGCTCCTCGTGCAGCCGCTCGTGGGTTTGAGAAAGCGAGGAGCACCTCACGCCGTTTTCAATCGGGCACCCGAATTTGTCGCTTGCATCCACAAGTCCCGTAATCGATGAGCACCCGGATACGGCAAAACTAAGAAAAGTTAACAAAGTGAATCGAACGTTCATAGGGATCTCCTGTTACGGCGCGCCCGTAAGGCGCTTTTGCTGCAAGGTTTTTCCGAAGACTTGAGCACTGTTGACGGGCCCCTCGAGGTGGATGTCGGACGTCGTCCCCTCTTCGCCGAGCCGCACGCCCTGACTTAACACCACGTCGACCGTGCGTCCGCTATCAAGTTCCAAGACCGGGAAGATTTTGTCCGCGAGGCGTATGTAGTAATCGACAATGCGGTCGGTCGCATCGGAAATCGCCGTGCCGAGTCCGGCTCGGACAGGGTTACTGACAACCGTACCGACGCTTCCGCTCGTGTAGGTCGTTGTTTCAGAGGCCGAGGACGCAAGAGCCTTTCCGAAGCCTGAAAGGGACCCGAGTAGCAAGGCATTGGCAATCGCTTGACCCGAGCGCGTCACAACGCGTGCCCGAACACCCGTTTTTCCATCCTCTCCCGTGACATACCCGCGCACTTTGACGTCGACGGCGCGACCGTCGTTTCTCATGCAACTTAGGCGGTCCAAACGAATCCAGACGCGTTCACTCGATAGGTCCCCGGTCGCATCGGCCGTCACAAAGCAGCGATTGACGCTTGCCGCGAAATCATTGGGAAGCCTCGCTAAGTCCGTAATCTCAAGGAGCATCGGGACGGGGTTACTCGTCGCTGCCGCCCCCGTCGGCGCTGTCACACCGCTTAAGACAACGGCGGTTGCAAAGCTTCCGGCAGGTAAGTACGAAGCTTGCCCGTAGGCGCGATTGACAGCTAAAGGTTCTTCCGTCAAACGCGGGGCAACGGCCTGACGGACAAAGGGTTTTGCTGCCTTTTTCTTTCCTTCCGGTTTGGCATCGCTCACTTTAAGGCGCGCAAGGCGTAAGGGAGCCGTTTCTTTTGCGCGGGCTTTGCCGGCATTTAAAAGAACTTCGGCTGTCTCGCCACCCGTGCCGGATATCGGGGGAACGAGGCGCATCGAGGTCGAATCTTTTTTAGCTTTTTCGCGTTTTAGTCGAGTATTGAGTTGCTCGATGGTGGCTTTGAGGGCTCGCACGTCTTCGTCCATGCGCTCGAACTTTTCTTCGTACTGGCGCTGAAAACTTTGCTTATCTAAGGTAGCGGGCGCAAGGCGAAAGTCGCTCTTAACGACTTTAAATTCCGGCTTTTTTGTCGGACGACTTTGGGTGCCGATCCATACAATGAGGGACGAGGCCGTCACAAGTAGGAGCGTCAAAAGCAATAAATTCTTTTTCTGCCGCCGCTTTTCTCCGGCTTGGCCTTCGGTTTGCGAAAGATCCCGCCTTCGAGCCCGCTCGCCCATAAAAAGGCGCCAACGCGTAAGGCGATTCGTAACGGCATTTTTTAGGCCCTCAAGGCGCCCGACTTTTTCAGGGCCTTCGTAAACGCGGTTAAGTCGCCGCTCGTAGTCGGCTTGGGCTCGCTCTTTTTCTTCTTTCTCTTTGCGGTAAAGCGCTTTAAGGCGCTCGCGCGCGGCACGTTCCTCACACTCGGCGGCATACGATGCCTTCGAGGAATCGGTATTTCCTGCCTCGGGAACAGGGTTATTTGTAGATTGCTCTGTCATCATGGCGCTCCGATATGGTCTTTTTTCCGACAAATCGAATCAATAGCCAAGGTGATTTGGCCGTCCTTTTCGCGCAGGGCCCGGCGACTGATGAAAATAAGATCAGTGAGGTCCCCGGGTTTCAAAAGCGACGCTTCGCGAGCAAGCGCCAAAATGCCGTCGGTTTCTCGAGCAAAGCGACCGATCGGAATCGCTCTTACCCCGAGCATGAGGTTGCGCACGGAAACCACATCGACGGCGTAGTCGCGTGTGGCGTAGGCGCGACTTTGGCTTAAAAGAAAGCCGTTGCAGCTTTTTTCACGTTGCGCAAAGTCAAGCGCCTCGAACGTACGCTCTTTACGAGAAAACGTCGTTGCGACGGGGTGTGTCGGAAACGCCTCCTCGCGCACGGCACGCAAAAGGCATTCTTTAAGTTGACTGACGTAGCTGGCGGCTGTAAGTTTTCCCATGCGCGAGGCTTCGGGTGCATGCGGGGAAGCGTCGGGAGTTTGGGGCGGCACGCGCGAGGCAATCACGAGAGTCTGCGAAGGAACATCCTCGGGTCTTAGCATCAAGCCGTAGGATTCTTCCGGGGTATTCAAGTACACGGCCGTTTCCTCTTTGCCCGCGGCTTTCCACGTGGGTTTGACGCGTAAAAAGACCGTCCCGTGGCTCTTATCGGGTTCGATCTCCAGCGCCTCGGAGTCATAGACCACGTCGACAATGGCTTCGCCCTCCACGCGCACGAGATTGACGTGTTCGGAAGAAATCGTTCTCGTGTCGGTAAGGCTCGCCTTGCTCCTTTGAACGGGAGCAACTTCGGGCGAAGCGGCTCCCGGCACAATCGGCTCGGGAATTTCCAGGGCATCGGCAAAACTTGTAAGTGCTGCACCGAGCAAAAAACAGCCTAAGACCATGCGTTTCATTGGGGCTCCTCGTTTGTTGTGTTCTTTTTCTCGTTCGGACGCTTGGGGCCTTGCGTGAGACTGACAATCCATAGGCGCCCGCCTCGCACGGCAAGCGCAAGGCAGGCGTTGACGGTTTCGGACGATGTGACGGCTTTGCCGATCAGGGTCTTTCGGGTTCCCTGCACGCAAACGCGATTGGCATCCGCCTCGACCGAGGCGGCCAAGGGGTAAAAGGCCGTGGAGGCTTGATTACGCTCAAGATCTTGGGCCGCAAGGCGCAAGGACGAGGCTAAGGAGCCGTAACTATCCGGGGCAACTTCCTTTAAGAAAAGATCCGTTTGGTAGGTGGCCGTTGCCGGCGTGAGATTGAGGATAAGGTTCAGGCTTTGAACGGCAAAGCGTTCCAAAAGATTGGGACTTACAGCCGAATCGGTTGCCACGTAGGTTTCCGTTGCACCGGGACTTAAGATGACGGTGCGACTTTGGTCGCTTCGTGTGAGGATCCAAAACGCTAAAACGGCATTAGTGAGAATACTGGCAGCCAAGGCAAAGAGAATGAAGCGCTTTAATCCCAAAAGAACGGCCGCTTGCTCGGTAAGGCGTGTGTACACATCCATGACATTTATCCTAAAAAATGGCGCCTGGCGCTTGCGGGCACGCGTTTGAAAACATCGAACGGCAGATGCCAAAAGCACAAGGCCAAGGCGCGATTCACTCCCCGTCCCGACCGCGCTCGGCTCCAGCCCCAGCAAAGAAGACAGGACAGAACCATGCCGAATCCGACACCGTGCAAAACGATTCCGAGTGTCAGACCCACCGAGGCCACAAGCACATAGTCGATATCGAAAAATAGAAAACGCGGCGGGGCATCGAGTGTGAGCGGTACGGGTACGGGTTTCACGGCACTAACCTCCCGTGGCAAACATCGAGTCGATGATGCCCGGTGCCATCAGAAGGCACACAGCAGCGCCGACACAGGCTGCGGCGGCCACAATCGAACCGCGCACGACCCCCATCGCCAAGCCAACAAGCAAAAAGGCAATGGCCAAGGACTTTCCGAGAAAGCCCGAACACCAGCCGCTCAAAAGTGTCCAGAGCTCGGAAAACTCACTTCCGGTTTCGGCCGCAAGGGCCGGATCTGCGAGGACTAAAACAGCCAGGGCTGCAATCGGAACCCAAAGAAAACGCGCATATCGAGCGCCGTAGAAAGGCATAGCTTCCATAAAAAATCTCCATTAATTGGAAAAATCAATGCGCAACAACCCATTCATTGCGCAAGGCTCACTTTCCCATAGAATGCAAACTTTCTCTACTTTTTTACACGAGGGATTTCCCGAATACGGATCCCAACCCGGCTCCTATCGGATAATTCAAAAACTTGATATCTTTGTTTTAAAAGGGTATTTATATCAGTGTAGCAATGTAATAATATTTATAACGAAATGATAATAATTACCGAAAAAGAAGTTAAAATCAGAATATACTTAACCTTTTGATTTTAACTGTTTTTATAATTGACAATGATTCATATATTTTTCTACATTATAAATATTATTGATAATGACATGTAAAGTCATTTACGGACATTTATTTCGCATAAGGAACAAGGCTTTTTTGAGCTAAAAACATGAGAAAAATTACGTGTTTTTTGTTGCATCAAAGCAACAAAAAGGTTGCTGTCCTTTGGCAAAAAACGCCGCATTAGTTCTGAGAACGGAAAAAGAGGTCGGAAATCGTCGCCTCCGAACGAGCCGGCGCATACACGTCGTTTTCGGAAGGCGCTCTTTCCAAAAGCCATCAACCCCGCACCGGGAAATCCCCTCGGCTTATAATGTCGAAAATCCCTTCCCGGATAACGAAAATGGCTCCATTACCCCCCCACGAAGAATTTAGATTCTGATTTAAAATCATATGGGCAGCTCTCAAAAACTGCCCTAAAAGACGCGTCCCTTAAGCCGTTAAAAATCGCTGTCCTTATCCCCTGCTACAACGAGGCGATAACCATTGAAAAAGTTGTCACGGATTTTCGGCATGCACTCCCGACGGCCGAGATTTTCGTGTACGACAACAACTCAAAGGACGATACTTCGGCCATTGCACGGCGTGCCGGAGCACACGTTATTCGAGAACGGCGACAAGGAAAGGGGAACGTCGTTCGCTCCATGTTTCGCGACATCGAGGCGGATGTGTACCTTATGGCTGACGGCGACGATACGTATCCGGCCGATGCGGCGCCCGAGATGATTGCCCCGGTGATTCGGGGCGATGCCGATATGGTCATCGGCGACCGGCTTTCGACCACCTACTTTCAGAAAAACAAACGCGCCGGGCACAATTTCGGGAATCGTCTTGTCCGCCTTTTTATTAATACATTCTGGCCCCGTAAAGACGATCCGATTGTCGACGTCATGACAGGCTACAGAGCCTTTTCCCGGCGTTTTGTTAAATCCTTTCCTGTCATCTCACAGGGGTTTGAAATCGAAACCGAGATGACGATTCACGCACTCGACAAGAACCTGCTTTTAACGAGCATCCCGATTTCCTATCGCGACAGACCCAACGGATCTTTTTCCAAGTTAAGTACCGTCAAAGACGGCATACGCGTTCTTTTGACCATCTTTAATCTGTTTCGCGAATACAAACCCTTGCAGTTTTTTTCGGTTGCCTGGGCCGGTCTCTTTTTCCTTGTTGCGCTTACGCTTTTTTGCCCGGTTTTCTTTGAGTATCTGCAAACGGGTCTTGTCGATCGCCTCCCGACGTTCATTGCCTCGGGGATTGCCTTCGTTGTGTCCCTGATGCTCTTTGTGTGCGGCCTTGTTTTGGACGGGCAAGCTCGAACGGCTCGCAAACAGTTCGAACTGCTCTTAAACCTTCTTGAGCGCCGTCCATGATGCGCTTTTTCCTGTTTTGTGCGGTCGGGACCGGAGGGTTTCTTGTTGACTCGGGCGTTTTTATTGCTGCAGCAACGATTTTTCCGACGCTTTTAAGCCGTTTTCTCTCGTTTTCCGCAGCCGTGCTCTTTACCTATGTTTTGAACCGCCGATTGACATTTCACGTTACCGATCGAGCGCACGCATCCGAGTTTTGTCGGTATTACGCCAATATGGTTTTGGGCGGCGCTGTCAATATCGGCGTTTTCTATGTCGCCTTCGTGCTCTCTCCTTTTGTTAAGACCTACCCGGTTGCCGGTATCGCCTTAGGGTCGATTGCAGGACTCATTGTGAACTTTCTGACAAGCAAACTTCTATTTCAAAAAAATGAAAAAACTTGCTGATATCCTTAAATGTCGCTTCTATCCCGTAGCAATCACGCTCCTCTATGCCTGGCTAGTCGGATTCCTTTCCATGGTATTTGTTTACACACTCCCGACGGCCCCGATGGAGCAACACGTCAAAGCCTCCATCGCAACCTTCGAACAAGAAGGAAACTATCCTCAGTGGGCGAAAGGGATTACGTTCACCCAACAAGATAACTTCACAGACGCTTTAATGCTTTCGACGGCCATTTTTCCCAAAAAAGATTCTACGTTCGTTATGGCCATGAAAAATTACAACTATGCCAGCGCTAAAGACGGATCTGGTCCTGCCGGTGCATTGGTCCATCAAGTGAACGGTCAATTCGACGAGCTCCAGGCCAGCTCCTACGAACGTTACTGGCACGGTTATAACGTCGTTCTCAAACCCCTACTCCTTGCGATGAGCTTTAGCAACATCCGATGCCTGAACTATATGTTGCAGTTCGGCCTGCTCATATTCCTATTTGTTCGCGTCAATGAGAAGTTTGGTTGGCGCGGTCTCGTTGGGTTGGGGTTCGGAGTCCTTGTCCTTAATCCAGAATCGGCTGCCTTATCCCTGCAGTTTGCGCCAATTTTCTACACGACAGTCATAGCCTGCCTCCTGTGCCTAAAAACACAACGTCAGGAGAGTTTTCCCTGCCTTCTCTTTTTGTTATCAGGAATTTGCTCCTCGTTTTTTGATCTCCTGACCTATCCAATCGTCAGTCTCGGACTACCGTTTTGCTTGTTTCTGTGCTCTCGGAATATGGAAAACACCTTGAGCATTAAGAGGTCTTTGTCACTTGTCCTAGGAGCCTCTGTACTTTGGGCCATCGGATATTTCGGGATGTGGTTCGGCAAATGGGTTATGGCCACACTCATCACCGACCAAAACGTTTTTCTCAATGCCTACAACGCTATTCAATATAGGCTAGACGGAGAAATCCCTGGGATGCAGGGGCAAGAGATTACCGTCTTGCGTGTGCTTCGATTCCAACTGGGCGTATTTAATTTTAAGGCGATGCTGATTCTGATACTTGCCTTTATGGCATTCCTCGGGGTAGGAGCGCTTAAGAACCGGTCTCAGATGAAAGTTGTTCTCATAAAAGAGAAAGGTCTTGCTTTCGGACTTATCCTGACAAGTTTAATGCCGATGGGTTGGGCTGCTGTCATTAAAAACCACTCAATTATCCATACCTTCTTTACACATAAGGGCTATGCAATCACGTTTTGTTCTTTAACTATATTGGCCCTGATGATTTGCTATCCGAGAGAAAACTCGCATAAAGCAGTGGAAAACATGACGCATTGAGCCACTGATTCCTATCTATTGAGGCGCCGGGAATCCTAATTATTGAGGCAAACATTTACGGCGTCGCACGATTAGCAATTACGGCGATGTCTCTTCCCAATCGTCTCTATAACACATGCGTCTGTAGTGACCCTGCCAGAAGAATTATCCACAACCTCGGCCGCGTAATCAGAAGGACATCGGCAGAGTCATCGACAAGAGCCCGTTTGATAAAAGCTGTCTTGTCCGCGTCATAACGATTATTTCGACGCAATAAGTGCTTACGTTCAAACGGACGAACGTGAGGCGCCTTTGGCTCCTGCAAGCACGGCACACCCTGTTTTAATCCACACGGCGATGCAAAAGAGTGTCGCCACCCCGACCAAAGAGGCTCCGGCAAACGAAAGGGGAACAAAACCGGCATGCTCGGAAATCAGGCTCCCTAAAAATGCTCCTCCTCCGATTCCGACATTAAAAATGCCGGAGTAAAGGGACGTTGCCACATCAGCCGCATCGGAGGCTACTGACAAAAGAACAGTCTGAAACCCAATCATCAGAGCCGTGATAGCTGCTCCCCAAACAACAAAAAGAAACATAACCGAGGCATACGAGCCGCAAGCGGGAACAATCAAAACCAGACATGTCGCTAAAACACCGAGCGGGACGACTAAAGATGACGATACGTGACGGCCGGCGTACTTTGTCGCAATCGTTGTGCCGATGATGCCCGAGGCCCCGAAGACAAACAGGAAAACCACCGTATCGGACGCAGTAAAGCTTCCGACCGTCTGCAAAATCGGGGCAATAAAACTATAAACCGTGTAGTTCCCGAGCACGGCAACTGCCGTTAACCCATAAAGTTGCAACAGGGGCGGACGCTTGAGAATCACAGGGAGGCTCTTAACCGAGCCCGCCGACGTTGCAGGGCAAGGCGGCAAAAAGAGGGCAATAAATCCCATCAACAGCACAGCGGCAAGTCCGATGACGGCAAAAGCCTCTTGCCAGCCGAACAAATGGCCGAGTTTCGTGCCGATCGGTAAGCCCATGACCGTTGCAACGACCGTCCCGCACATGACGACGGCAAGACCCAAGCCGTAACGCCCTTCGGGTGCCATACGGGCAGCAAGAGGCGTCATAATCGACCAAAAGACCGAGTGCGTCAGGGCGACGGCAACACGCGCCACGAGAAGATACTCGAACGTGGTTGCCCACAGCACGGCAATGTGCGAAGCGGCAAAGCAGGCGATTAGAAACAACAAGAGCTTTTTTCGCTCAAGCGAGGCGGTTGCCAATGTGAGCGGAAGGGACATCAAGGCGACAACCCAAGCATATCCCGTAATGATTAGGCCGGTAAACGAAACCGATTCATTCAGACATGCGGCAATTTCCGGGAGCAGACCCACCGGTAAGAATTCCGACGTATTGAAAACAAAAGCCGCAAACGCCAGACCGATAATCGGTAGCCACGACTGAGTCGGTGGTGTTTTCCCTATGGTGCGTGTCATAAACGACCCCGCCAAAAACGTTCCCTCCCTCCTCAAAGGGGTGGCATTTTAGGCATTTGTTTGCCCTCGGCAATAGGGAAAAGGCTTTAGCTCAGTTGGTAAAAAGCACTTTCTCGACAAACGCATCGCCTCACACGGACCGACACACAGGTGGGCATCCGATGGTCGCTCTATGTCCGCGTCCGCTAACAATGCACCTTGGCGTGCCGAGAGCGTCAGGCGATCAGTACTCCGGTAGTCCTTCATCGGGCGCAATAAAGCGGCACCGAAACCTTAAAAACGAACCTTTTATCACCCGGCACGACGATTGTGTCAACGGCTTGGCACGTATCGGTCGCCTGCGCTCGATCAATCCGCGTTTTTCTTGAAAATTCCGAGAACGCGAGGCATACTCCCGTCAGTTTCACCGGTTTTATTCTTTTCGCCGGATACCCGAAAAAGACACAACCTGACCCCTCGCGGGCGTTGCCCCGCGGATATGCATCGGTACTGCATCGGGGGTTGCGCTTTTCTTCGTGCGGGGTTTTCTTTTTCCCCGTATTGATTAGGAGCATGACCATGATGCAATTTACCGATTGTATTTCGGCCCGAGCGTTCGGATTGGATTCGGACAAAACGGTCCTCGGTTTCAAATCAGACTCCTCCCGAATCGGGAGAATCGTTCCCATCGACCCGGCCCATAGCTTCGACCCGGATTTTTTCGAAGCCTTGCGGCTTTGGTGGGAATGGAACGACACGCGCGCTCCGCTTTATATTTCCGGTCCCACAGGATGCGGAAAGACGAGCGGTGTCATGCAGTTTCTCGCACGTGTCGGCGCACGCGCAAGCACCGTTACCTGCCGCGCTCGCATGGATAAAAACGACTTGATCGGATCGTACACGGTCTGTGAGCAAGGCGGTTTTATCTGGCAAGACGGCCCGGCATCGGCGGCTTGGCGGCACGGCTTGGTGCTCGTCATTAACGAGTTCACGTTGGCGCCCCCGGAAGTTTGGGTCTCAGCCAACGACATTCTCGAAGGCGATGCCCTTGTCAACGACCGCACGGGCGAAGTCCTGGCGCGTCACCCCAATACCCGTGTCATCATCACCGATAACACGGCCCCCGGGGGCGATGCGACGGACTACCTTGCGCGTAACAACCAGGATGCAAGCGTGATCGACCGATGCTGGCACATTCGGCTTAACTACCCGGATGCCGCCGCCGAGGCAGCCATGCTCGAAGCCAAACTTCGACCGTACACCGATTCGTTCGGTCCGTTTGAGGCCAAGGCCGTTCGTGCTGCCGTGCGCTTTGCTCGTAAGTCCCGAGAAAGCGCGTCCCTAAAGTGCTCGCACCCGGTTTCCTGCCGGGTTCTCGAGCGCTTTTTAGGGATTCTTTTCCGGATGAAAACAGCAACAGCGAACCCGTCCTCGGACGTTTTGGAAAAGGCGCTTTCCTTGGCTCTTACAGCCGGGCTCGGTCAAGACGATACGGCCTATTTGCAGCAACTCGCGCATTTCGAGTTCGCCGCTCTTTGCCCGTAACGCCCCGCCTGATTCCCCGCCCTTTCCTTTCCCGATTCTTTTTTCTTGCTCGCTGATTAAGACTTTTTGTCTTCGCTCGGCGGGTTCTAAGAGTTTGTTTTGAAATCAGGTTCCCCGCACACAAACGTCGCACGCCCACGGACTTGTCCGACCGGCGCTGCGCCGTTTGCTCGGGGTTTTCAGTCGGGGAACCCTGACAGGAAAAGACACTTTTTTCTTTTGCTGTGAAGATTTCCGAAGGACTCTTTATGTTCTTTTTTCGAAAAAAACGGCAACGCGTCCTATTTGATGCTCCTGTGGCAGGACAACGCCTTGGGGCTCTTTTAGAGCGCCTGATCGGCACACTCCCGACTCCCGAGGCAGACGAAGTCTCGCGCGTTGCAGCGCTCTGCCGAGTGCTTCCCTTTGTCTCCGAGAAGAGCACGCAAGTGGCTCTGCGCGTTTTTTTGGAAACCAAAACCCTGGCCGTCTTTTTAACAGCCTACGGCGCCGCGTTGGCCCTTTTGGAGGGTCCGAAAGCGTTTTTGTCTCTTAAGGACCACCTGACACGATCCGACTTTTTACTCACGGTGCGGCGTCTTTCGACCTTAAAACTCCTGAGCTTTGATCAAGCCCTTGAGGAAAAGGACTTTTTTGCGCTTCTTAAGGCCTTCCTTTCCCTGTCCCCTTCGTCCCTCTGGCGCGCTCAGGCAACGTTTCTTATATCCGCATCACGCGTCGCACCGACCGAGTTTACGTATGCGCGCGAACGCCTCTTTTTAAGAACGCGCGTCGTAACGGACCCACTGTTTGATCAGGCGATTAAGAAACTCACGTCAGTTTCTCTTGTATCTGTCGTCAAGCGCGTCAAATGCAGCAAAACCGGCGTTCCCTACGAGCCGATGTTTGAAATCTTTGCGCCGATTAAGTCCTCGATTCTGACTCTTTTTGCCGGTCGAAATGCCGATCTTTTGCACCGCGAAAAGCTCTACCTACAAGACGACGGGGCGCTACGGGCCAAAGTCAACCTAAAAATCGGTGCTTGCGTGTTTCGACTTCCCGCAACCTTGGCCACATCGCAATCAAGCAACTTTGCCGAGATTCTTGCTAAGACACTGACACTTGCCGGGTCATCTTCGCGCGAGAAGGCCTTTTACTTTGTCGACACACGGCGCATCAATCGCCCCGACAGCACGCCTCACACAGGTCCCGTAGCCCTTTTTGTTCCGTTAAAGACCCTCGCGGATGTGTCTTTGACAGACGATACCCTCTTACGGGAACTTGCAGAAAATTATTGCATCTACTCGGGGTCCGAAGCCTCATCCGAAGGCGTTGTCGTGCGTTACCGAATCGGCCCGAAAACCGAGGGCTGCGCCCTGCCCTATGAAGCGGCACCCGTAAGCGGCATCCTTTTTATCAATCAAGCCCGAGGGCGCCGCGATTGTGCAACAGGCGACATTACGCGCCTTCTTACCATGGAGCGAAGAAAACTCATGAAAGACGGCATCCTGACACCCGATGCCCCCAAAGGCCGAATCCACGAAGCCAAACGTGCCTTAGACGCGGTACTGACGCAACAAGAGAAAATCCTCCCTTAAGGACTACCGATGAAAAACCCCTCGGAAAATTCCCTTTTCTTAAGCCCGACCGGACCCCTCTTAGCGGCCTTTTTTTTGACGATTCCGGTCGCCTTTGCCTTGCAAGAAAATCTTCCGGCACTTGATTTTTCCTCTTTTCTTGCTCTTCCCGTACCGCCTGAGGAGGCGCTTCCCGTGGTAATTGCCGTCCTCCTTCTTTTTCTTCTCGCTTTGATTCGTGCAACTCAGGCACTCTCGCGGCTTCGTGCACGGGCCGCCCTTGCCGGTTTTCCTGTGCAGTTTTTAAGCTCCGTGCGTCTTTTTAGGCTTGTGAAGCGCATCCCGGCCGGCTCTGTTTATCTCGGGCGCGGCTTTGTCTGGACACCGGAACTTGCCAACACCGCCTATCGCCTCACGGACGCGCCCTTAGACCCTTACAAGATTCCTACCTTTTTGCGTGCCCTTTTGACCGGCACCCGC
This sequence comes from uncultured Sutterella sp., assembly GCA_900542805.1. Taxonomy (GTDB): domain Bacteria; phylum Pseudomonadota; class Gammaproteobacteria; order Burkholderiales; family Burkholderiaceae_F; genus Duodenibacillus. Next base: position 24,477 of record UQOW01000006.1, on the reverse strand, counting down.
GGCAAAAAAGCGAACGCCATCGGTCAAGGGTGGTTGCACGGCATCGGCCCGAGCGAGACGCCCGTCCTATTGACGGAGAAAGCGGCCGACGGCGGCACGCTCATTGTCGGGACCACGCAATCAGGTAAAGGGGTCTTATTAACGCTTCTTATCAGCGAAGCGATTTTTCGGGGCGAGACGGTTCTTATTATCGATCCGAAAAACAGTCCCCGAACACTCGCTGCCCTACAAAGAGCGACGGACCTTGCAGGGCGCGCGCCGCCCCTAGTCTTTCACCCGGCGTCCGACGTGGGAGTGCGCATGAATCTTTTAGCCAACTACGGGCGCCTTTCGGAAATTGCGAGCCGCATCACGTGGTGCCTGAACGAAACCGGGCCCTTCGTTGCCTTTGCGTGGAAGGCCGTCTATACGGCATCGTCCCTACTACGCGTTTCCGGGAAACCCATTACCTTAGTGACCCTATCCGAGGCCCTTGCGAGCGGCCCGCAAGATCTGGTTTTCCGAACGGCTTCTTACCACTTCGGCCGAAGTTACTTACTCGAACAAATGACCCTGACCGGGAAACGCAGTGAACGCGAACAACTTCAAAGCGTTCTTGAGTCGCTTCTGACGGAGGATAAAGCTTCTGCTTTTCCCTTTAAAGAGGCGCTCTCGCTTTTGGCGGCCGACCCTGACCATGAAGCCAAATTAATTGCAGGTCTCCTGCCGCTTTTAACGAGCCTGACGGCAGGGCCCTTAGGAGAAAGCCTTTCCCCGACCGCCGATGACCCCTTGCGACCGATCACAAGCTTAAATCACCTGATTAAGACCCGGGGCGTTTTGTACGTTGCGACCGACGCCTTGGCCGATTCCTTTACGGCAAGCTCCGTCGCAACGCTTCTTTTGGCCGACCTCGCAGGTCTTGCCGCCGCCCGCTACAACACGCGCGAAACGCCCACGCGCATTCACCTATTTATCGATGAGGCTTCGAACGCCATGAGCGAGGCGTTAATCGAAATCCTCAATAAAGGCGCGGAAGCAGGCATTCGCACGACCTGTGCGATGCAAACCGTGAGCGACCTGACGGCGCGTCTTAAAAGCGAGGCTGCCGCACGCATGGCTCTCGGAAACTTCAATAATCTCATTGCGCTTCGCACGAAGGACCTTGAGACGGCGCGCTTTGCCATCGAAACCTTCGGGCGCACGAAGATTGCTTCAACGACAACAGGGCTCGTGAGCCAAAGTGCCTCAGATGCCCCCGGGCGGTTTTCTTCCGGCTTTACGCGTCGCGAAACGAGCGAGCGTGAACCCCTTTTGGAGGCCTCTTGGCTCGGACGCCTTCCCAATACCGAATACTTTGCTTCGCTTGCCGGAGCAACGATCGTCAAGGGGCGCGTTCCGGTTTTAACGGGTGAGGATCGATTCCCGATTTAAGGAGGTCCCCATGAGCATCGCTCGCGTTGTAACGGTCAGTGTCCTTTTTCTTACCGGATGTGTTCTTGCCGCCGCGTGCACCTTCGAGGTAGGCGCCTACGGGGCCTCGCTTGCAGCCCTTCGGAGTATGGGGCCCTTACAAAGCGTTCTCCCCTCAGAGGCCCTGGCCGCCTGGCTCGGTCAGGCCGAACTCGCACGCCTTGTCAAAAGTCTTTTGAATACACTTCCCTTCGATGACGTTTTCTTAAAGCTCACGCTTTCCTACCGCCTATTTCTTGCGCGCCTGACGGTCTATGAAAGCCTTTGGTGCTTTTATGCCTTAGCGTTTGCCGCGGTCCTTGCCGACGGGTTGCTCGCGCGCTGCGAAGCCATTGATCGCTACGAAGCGTATTCCCCCAATCGCTATTCGATTGCCGTAAGGCTTGCGATTTTTCTCTCGGCGGCCTTTGTAGCGACGCTTACTCTTCCGCTGGGCCTAGCAGTCCCGTCGGCGCAAGGTTTACTTATTCTCGGGATTCTTTGTGCCCGAAGCGGCGTTCGAAACTTTCACCGATTCGAACGGTAAAAAGGGATTGAGCTTAGATAACGGCACGACCCCGAAGCATTTTGAGGAGGCGGTCTTCAGTTACCTGAAAGAAGACGTCCGGTACCCGATTAACTAACCTTCTTAGCATACGGGTTCTTGGAGGTTTTCATCTCAAGCCTTAAGGGCGTTCCCGCCAAATTGAACTTATCACGGAAAAACCCTTCCAAGTACCGCTTGTAGCTTTCAGATACCGCTTCCAGACTGTTCCCGTGAATGACAATCACCGGTGGATTTTGTCCGCCCTGATGGGCATATCGGAGTTTCGGTCTCACACGACCGGCACGGGCCGGCAGTTGCTGGGCCGTTGCCTCCAAAAGCGCCCGTGTGAGCTTGGGAGTCGGCAGCTTAGCAAAGCTTGCATCGTACGCCTCGCGCACAGCGCGCATCAGGTGATTTAATCCGTTTTTCTTTTTGGCCGAAATATGGACAAAGCGCGCCCAACTTAAGAAACGGAACTTGCGCTCGATGTCGATATCGGCTCGCGACCGCTCGTACGAATCGAGGCCGTCCCACTTATTGACGGCCACCACAAGAGCCCGCCCGGAATCTAAGGCATAGGCGGCGATGTGCGCATCGTGAGCCGTAATGCCGTCGACGGCATCGAGAACCAAAATCACGACGTTGGCCTCGGCGATGGCCTGAAGGGTTTTGACGACCGAAAACTTTTCGACCGTCTCAAAGACCTTGTTTTTCTTTCTTAAGCCCGCCGTATCAATGAGAGTAAATCGGTTCTCTCCCGATTCAAAATCCACCCGAACGGCATCGCGCGTGGTGCCGGGCATGTCGTAGGCAATCAGGCGCTCCTCACCGATCAGGGCATTAATGAGCGTGGATTTTCCGACATTGGGACGCCCGGCCACGGCGACCTTAATGCGGCCGTCCTCCTCGGCCTCCTCTTCAGGCTCGCGACTGACAAAGGGCGTTAATACCGCATTCATGAGGGCGGCAACGCCTCCCCCGTGACTCGCGGAAATTCGGACGGGATCTGAAAGGCCCAATTCATGAAATTCAGCCGTATGGCGCTCATCAAGGCCTTCGGCTTTGTTGACAACAAGGTGAATTTCTCGCCCGGTCGTTCTCAAGCGCCGTGCGATGCGCTCGTCTTGGGGCGTTAAGCCCGCCCGGGCATCGCAGAGAAAAAGGACGATATCGGCCTCGGCAATGGCCGCTTCGGCCTGCCGGGCCATCTCGCGCACAATCCCCTCGCCCTTTACGGGTTCAAAGCCCCCTGTGTCGATGACAATGTACGGGCAAGGACCCACGCGACCTTCCCCGTATTGGCGGTCGCGCGTCAGACCGGAGAAGTCTGCCACGATGGCATCGCGCGTGCGCGTTAAGCGATTAAAAAGCGTCGACTTGCCGACATTGGGTCGGCCGACAAGAGCAATGACCGGAAGCATACCGTACCGTTTTACTTCAAAGCATTTTGCGGCAACGCAGGCCGCAGGAACACGAGTTTGCCCTCATTGGTTTGAAAAAGCGCACCGCCGTCGTAAGGAACCGGCGCACTGACACTGGCGCCGGGAATCTGCGAGCGTGCGACGGTTCGGCCGGTTGTCGGGTCAAGGAAACTGACGATTCCGTCGTAGTCGCCGAACGCCAGGCCCCCGCTTGTGACAACCGGGGCACTCACGGACCGCCATCGATACTCGGAATTGGTCCAAGCAGGCGTTCCCGTATCGTGATCGAAGGCGTAAAGCGCACCGTCAGACGCCGTCACATACACGTAAGAGCCGTCGGTCACAGGTCCTGAAACGGCATCCACAGGCCGCGTCCAGACCATATGTCCGTCTTCGGCGCTGACGCACAAGACGCGCCCTTGGTAGGAGGCCGCGCACATGAGCGTAGCATCGACCATCGGAGCTCCGACAACATCCGAGAGGCGATCGACTTCCGTTGTCCCTTTAGGTTCCGAGACAGGGATTTCAAAAACAGGTTTCCCGGTCGCATCTAAAGCTAGTAGACGCCCAGAATTTTCTCCGACAAGGACCCCGGCGGGCGAAAACCGCATCTCGCGGGCCACGCGAAGCGACAAAGCCGGCGATTGCGTCTGATAACGCCAGCGACGCTCGCCCGAGACGGCGTCATAGCACGAGATGCGCGTATCGGACGTGCGCACGAGAACAACCCCGGCACCGACGAGCGGGGGCGTGACCATCTCGGCACTTAATTTGGCCGACCACAAAGCGTTACCGGTTTCATCGTAAACCGCAAGCAGGCCCGAGGCCGTTCCGAGCGCCACCGTGTGGCCGTCGCTCCCGACCCCGGCCGTCACGGTTGAGTGAACGGGAACTTCCCAGAGGGTTTTTCCGGTTACCGGATCAATCCTGTAAAGCGACGAGGCGCCGGCGGCGTAAATTCCCGTCGACGTTAAAGACGGTGTGAGCAACCCCGCACGATTATCTCCGAGAGAAACGCTCCAAACCTTTTCTACTTGAAATTGAGGCGTCACTTTCGTCAGTTCCGCGGGCTCTCTCGTACTTGTCGAGGAGCACGCCGTCAGGACGAATGCGGCTGCCGCGCAAAGAACCGGTCCGAGACCGTGTCGCAGTGTTGTCATACCCATCTCCCGATGAGTCTTTGCCCCCGTTATTCGGCGGGCAAGGACTCGAGTTTAATCGTCACGAAAGGCGTGAGGATATTGACGCGTTTATCGGCTTCAATAGAGGCCTTCCAAGCCTTGCGGGCGTTTTCCCTGTCGCCCAACGCGTAGTAAACGTCTCCGAGGCGGTCCTGATAGATCACAACATCGCCTTCGGGGGGCTCGATGCCCTTTAAGACGGAAAGAGCCTCTTCGGGCTTACCGAGATCTAAATCAACCCCGGCCAACCGCACCCGCGCGAGCGTCGCGTATTCGGGACGTTTCCCGGTTTCGATGACCCAGGTTAAGGCTTTTTTCGCCCCTTCTAAGTCCCCCTCATTGACCGCTGCTGCCGCGCGAGAAAACGCCGCAAGCGAGGCAAACACGTGCTTGGGGTACTCTTTCATCAGGCCCTCGGACAAGGACTTGATGTTTTTCTTTTCGTCCATGACAACGGCGTTTTGCAGTTGCACGTAGGCAGCCGTTGCTTTGGCGCCCTGATTTTTTTCATAGTACCGATAGCCGTTGTAGCCGGCAAATGCCAGGCAGGCCACGGTGATGACCGCCGTAATGGGTGTGCCCCATTTTTCCCACCACGCCTTAAGTTGGTCCAGTGACTCTTGTTCTTCTAAATCGTATGCCATAGTGTCTTTTCCTAAAACGAACGTATCCTACCGTAGGAAAGCGCTCTAGAAGGTATCCGAACGCACAATTGTTTCAATTTCGTCAATCAAAATGCGTTTTTGTTCATCGAAAACCTGCCCTCCGACCTCATCACGCAAGCGTTTGACGGAAACGGCGTGACTCGCCAGTTCCTCTTGTCCGGCGATGACAACCCAGGTGGCCATCGACGCATCGGCTCGCTTCATCTGCGACTTAAAGGACGTACTTCCCGCGTGCACGACGGTCGAAATCCCGGCATCGCGCAAGCGCTCGCCGATTGCGCGGGCAACAAGTTCCGTTTCCCCTCCCTGATGTGCGATGTACACGCGACACAAGGGCGTCTCATAGGTTTTTCCGCCCTCTTGCATGAGTTCAATGACACGCTCGGCTCCCATGGCAAAACCGGCCGCAGGCGTCTCGCGCCCGCCGAGGATTCCGATTAAGGAGTCATACCGCCCGCCCCCGCAAATCGTCCCTTGGGCTCCGAGCTTATCGGTTGTCCATTCGAAAACCGTGTGGTTGTAGTAATCAAGACCGCGTACAAGGCGGGGATTGATTGTGTAGTCAATCCCTAAAGACGAAAGCCCTTTTTCCAGATTTTTTAAAAACGTCAAGGAGTCCGGACCCAAAAAGTCAATGAGTTTCGGAGCCTGTGCCACCAGGTCCTGCATCGCCGGATTTTTCGTATCGAGAATGCGAAGGGGGTTAGTCGTCAAGCGCCGCTTCGCGTCTTCGTCTAAAAGGTCGATGTGCTCTGTTAAATAGGCAATCAAGGCCTTGCGATGCTCGGCGCGCTCGGGAGCGGCTCCGAGGCTATTAAGCTCAAGTGCGGCGTCAATGCCGAGCATCTTCCACAAGCGATGCGTCATCGCAAGGAGCTCTATGTCGATATCGGGCCCTGCAAACCCCAAGGCCTCGCACCCGAATTGGTAGAACTGACGGTACCTGCCGCGCTGCGGACGCTCGTGCCGGAACATCGGTCCGAAGTACCACAGGCGTTGCGGAGCGTTATAGGTTAAGTTGTGCTCGATGGCCGAGCGCACGACGGCACTCGTCCCTTCGGGCCGAAGCGTGAGCTTTTCCCCGTTCAAACTATCTTCAAAAGAGTACATCTCCTTTTCGACAATATCGGTCACCTCTCCGATGCCGCGGCAAAAGAGCGCCGTCGACTCCAAAATCGGCGTGCGAATCTGTCGGTACCCGTAGCTTGCGGCCGCTTGGCGCGCCGCCGCTTCAAAGCGCTCCCAAACGGGAGTCTGATCGGGGAGCATGTCGTTCATGCCCTTGATACCGGTAATTTTGGCGTTTCCCATCGTTTACCACCACTTATTTAAGCTTTCTTGGACCAGCGTTTCGCGACGTACTGCTCGATAAGCGCTTGAAAATCGGCCTCTATATTCTCGCCTTTTAATGCAGCAATCTTTTTCCCGTCGGCAAAAACGGGCGCCACGGGCGCTTCGCCGCGTCCCGGGAGGCTAAGGCCCATATCGGCGTTACTCGCCTCCCCCGGGCCGTTAACGACGCAGCCCATGACGGCAATACGCATGCTCTCGGACCCGGGAGCCGACTCTTTCCACGCCGGTCCCCGGCGCGCGACAAACTCTTGCGTTGCCTGAGCCAAACGCTCAAAGAGCGCATTATTGGTTCTTCCGCATCCCGGGCACGAAGTGACAAGCGGACAAAAGCGCCGCATCCCGAGGCTTTGTAAGACTTCACGCGCGACGAGGACCTCTTCGGTGCGCGATTTTCCGGGTTCCGGCGTAATCGACACACGAATCGTATCGCCGATTCCTTCAGAAAGAAGGATTGAAAGCGCTGCCGTACTTGCGACTAACCCTTTGGTGCCGATTCCCGCTTCCGTAAGGCCCACGTGTAAGGGAACGGTCGAAGCATCAGCAAGCTTTCGGTACACGTAAAGCAAATCGGGAACGTCGCTTACCTTAGCCGAAAGCACAAGTTGGCTTTCTTTGAGTCCGAGCGAAAGCGCCTCGCGGGCACTTGCCAAAGTGCTTTCGACAACGCAATCGAGGAAAACATCTCGGGCCTCTTTCCCGGTTTCGCGTCCCTCGGCAATGCGCTTTTCCAAAAGTTCCTTATCAAGCGACCCGCCGTTAACGCCGATGCGCACGGCTTTCCCATACCGGCAGGCCGTCTCGATCATCGTTGCAAAGTTTTCTTCGTGTAAGGCACCTTTACCGACGTTACCCGGGTTGATGCGGTATTTACTCAGGGCCTGCGCACACGCGGGCTCTGCTCTGAGCAGCTTATGCCCGTTATAGTGAAAGTCGCCCACTAAAGGCACGAAGCACCCGGCTTTTTCAAGCGCCTCACGAATCAACGGAACGGCGCGCGCGGCAGCCGGCGTATTGACCGTCATGCGCACAAGCTCACTTCCGGCACGAGCAAGCTCCGTGACTTGCCTTACCGTCTCGGAAACATCCTCAGTGGGTGTGTTTGTCATCGACTGCAACAGAATCGGTGAGAGACCGCCGATTCGAACCGCTTTGTCCCCGTCGCCGACACGAACAAGAGCGGTTTTGCGGCGCGGCAAAAAGATTGCCCTCATTGCCGACTCCCTTTTTTCGTCGCGGCAAATAGGTCAGCCGCCTCTTCTTTTTGAATCACCAAGCGCTCGGCCCGGCGTGTTCTGTCTTTGACTTCCCCGGCGAGCTGCCCGCACGCCGCGGCAATGTCATCGCCCCGGCGACGCCGCACGGTCGTCACAATGCCCGCGCCGTTCAGAATCTGCGCGAACGCCGTGATGCGGTCCTCATCGGGCGCCTTAAGACCCGAATCGGGAAAAGCGTTAAAGGGAATGAGATTGAACTTACAAGGGACGTCCCGTACCAGGTCAATCAATCGATACGCCATCGCATCGGTGTCGTTCACACCGCCCAGGAGCAAATACTCAAAGGTAATAAAGTCCCGGGGCGCGACGGCTAAATAGCGTCGGCATGCAGCCATGAGGTCGGCAAGCGGATGCTTTTTGTTGACGGGCATGATTTTGTCGCGCAGCGCATCGTCGGGCGCATGTAAACTCACGGCCAAGGCCACGGGAACCGAGGCGGCCAGTTTGTCGATTTGTCGCACGAGCCCGCATGTGGATACCGTCACGCGACGGCGCGAAAGGCCGTAGGCGTTATCGTCTAAAAACAGACGCAAGGCCGGCAAAACGGCATCGAGGTTTTGCAGGGGCTCGCCCATGCCCATTAACACGACGTTACTGATGACGCGGTCGTTGGGGTCGGTTATCCCGGCTTCACGCCGAAGTGTTCGCTCTGCCGTCCAAACCTGACCGACGATTTCCGCTGTTGTGAGATTGCGATTAAACCCTTGCTTGCCCGTTGAGCAAAAAAGGCACCCCATTGCGCATCCGGCCTGCGAGGAAATACAGAGCGTCCCGCGGTTTTCCGAGGGGATAAAAACGGTTTCGACAGCGTTGCCGTTCCCGACGTCAAAGAGCCACTTACGGGTACCGTCGGCGGCGTACCGACAATCCAAAACAGCCGGTGCCCGAATTTGTGCCGTTTCGGCCAGTTTGGCGCGAAAGGACTTGGCAAGATTCGTCATTTGCTCGAAATCGTCTTCGCAAAACCTGTGAATCCAGCGCACGAGCTGAACGGCGCGATAGGGTTTTTCTCCCATCGCGGCGCACCAGGACTTGACGCCTTCCGGGTCAAGTCCCAGGAGATTGACAGGCGAATCGACTTCGGGCACAGACGAAACAGTCAAACCTTCGGACCGATTAGCGGGAATGAACGGCAAGTGTCGGGAAGAAGTAGGCAATTTCCACGGCAGCCGTGGCCGGAGCATCCGATCCGTGAACGGCGTTAGCGTCAATCGAGGATGCAAAATCCGCGCGAATCGTGCCCGGGTTGGCCTTCTTCGGGTCGGTCGCACCCATAAGTTCGCGATTCTTGGCAATGGCGTTTTCACCTTCGAGCACCTGAATCATCACCGGGCCCGAAGTCATGAATTTAACAAGGTCGGCAAAGAAAGGACGCTCGCGGTGTACGGCATAAAAGCCTTCGGCTTCGCTCTTGGATAAAAGGCGCATCTGGGCCGCAACAATTTTCAGGCCCGCGTCTTCAAAACGCGAATAAATCTTGCCGATGACATTCTTGGCTACGGCATCGGGTTTAATGATCGAAAGGGTACGTTCAACAGCCATTTTGACTCTCTTTTATGGAAAAAACGCTGGACAACAGCGCATGAAAAACACGTCTTAACCTCGGACAATCCGGAGACTAAGAAATACAAACACAACAGACCGACCCCGAACGAGCTTCGGGTCCGGAAATCGTGCGCGATTTTAGCATGTTGCAACAGGGGCAACGCCGAAAAAGACCGAAGCTCTTCTTTCAAAAAATGAAAGCGAAAAGGGGCGATTATCCGATGCGGCAGGGCTTTTTCGAGATTCAGATTCCGGGAAATTACCCTTTGCATCTTCATTGCCGGTGAGTCTTCTCAGAGTCGAAAACATCCAGGTCACAAGAGTGCAAAATACGAACCTTGAAACGACGGAAACCCCAAGCCGTGGCCTGACCTTTCCGACAAGCGCTTTGCGGAAACAAGCGCCCTACGCTTGGCGACACATGCTAAAAAAACAACCCTCCCAGGGATACTCTCTTCGAGGCTTTTGGGCTCAAGCGAGCACTCCGGAATACTTGAAACTGAATCACGCGATGGAAACTCGGGCTTTATTGATTTGCTCCTAACCCCAAAACACAACACCTCGCGTCCGAGTTACGCCATCGAGTTAAATCACCTTAAAACTAATGCCAGGGATGAGGCCGTACAAAAGGCCCTTGCCGAGACAGAAGAGCAAGCCGACCGATATGCCAGGGAGAAATCGTTAAAGGTATGGCCAACCTCAAGCGCCTCGCAGTTGTTTGCAAGGGGCTGAGCCTAGCGAGATTGAACGTGTTTTAGAACACATTCCGAAGGAGACGCCGACATCTTCGCAGGGTGTCTCTGATTTGAGTTTGTTCCGAACTTAAATCACTTTTTCGGTCTATTAACCGACGGCTCCTCGGACAAGCTTGATTGCCTTCCTGTCATCTCGTGGCGCCTACAAAAATCGTCTTAACGGCAATTACTCTTCTCGGCCATCGGCCTCCCAAGCGGCGCACCGGCCTTGCCCGCAGATAACGACTTCTTGTCCGGTTTTCGAGAGAAACACTTCCTACATTTGTTGCCGTTTATCAGGGGCTTACCCTGATTTGTTGTATTCGACTATTGTTTAATTTCAATGAGAAACCCTATTTGTCTGCTTATTTATTGCCTTTGTTTGTAGGCAGACAATTGATATCTCTTTGATATACATTATGTTTTCTTCTGTAACTTGAAAAATTTTTATCTATTATCAATACAAATGTATCGGTTCATGATCTTAAGGGCTTTACCCAACCTATAGTGGGTTGCATCAAATCGCCGCAGGGGAGATTTGAGTGTTCGTTAAATCAAAAACCAAAGGATATGTCTATGCCTTCTACAGTGATTGACAGTCAAATTCACGGATGTCTATTCTCCACCGATGAAATGAGGAGTATTTTCAGCGACCGTTCCTTGGCACAAAAGTGGCTCGATACCGAAGCCGCCTTAGCCAAAGCTCAGGGCGAACTGGGGATCATTCCGAAAGAAAAAGCCGAGATCATCAATCAATACGCAGATGCCTCCCTCCTGGACATCCCGTCAATCGGCCAATACTACAAAAGCTCCATCACGATTGTTCCCCTACTCAAAGCATTTAAGGCCGTTCTTCCGGACAATGCCGGTGAATTCGTTCACTGGGGTGCCACGAGTCAAGACATTGTTGACACAGGACTCGTGCTGCTGCAACGGGATGCCTACAAGGTCATCATCCGAGACATGAAGCTATGCCTTCAGTACTGTCTGGATCTAGCGCAGAAGTATCGAAATACCGCACAGGCCGGAAGAACGCACGTCGTTCATGCCATTCCGATCACCTTCGGGTACAAAGCTGCCGTCTGGGCCGATGAACTCGGACGCGACATCGAACGGTTAGAAGCACTGGTCGATCGCGTTTTCGTCGGACAAATGGCAGGAGCCGTCGGGACATTAGCCTCCCAACCGGAGCATGGTCTGGAAACACAAAAACGGATGTTTGAGATTTTGGGGCTGAACGTTCCGACAATTGCCTGGCATGTTGCCCGCGACAGTCAGGCCGAGTTCATCTGTGTTCTGGCCCTATGTGCCGGAACTTTGGGCCGAATCAATCACGAGATTCTGACACTGCAGCGCACGGAAATTCTCGAGTTAGAAGAACCTTTCTTCATGGGGAAAATCGGCTCCTCCACCATGCCGCACAAACGCAATCCGGCCGTACTGGAAAATGTTTTGGCATTGTGCCGCAACGTGCGCGCCATTGCTCCCGTCTTGCTTGAATGCCAAGTCTCCGAAATGGAACGTGATTGGGGGTGCCTGCTTTCCGAATGGGAGGCTATTCCCCGTGCTTGCCACTTACTCGGATGTGCCTTGGAAAAGAGCAAAAACATCCTCAAGAACCTAATCGTTTATCCCAAGCATATGGAGCGCAACCTTTTCTTGCAGAAGGGACTCATGATGAGCGAATGCGTGATGATGCATCTGGCCCCCAAACTCGGTCGCATGACGGCTCATGAAATCGTCTACAAAGGAGCGATGGAAACCTACGAAAAAGAAATTCCTTTTAAAGAAGTTCTGATGCGTACACCGCAAGTCAAGGCAGCCTTTACCGAAGCGGAAATCGACAAGATGCTCGATCCGCATAGCTATATCGGTCTGGCTCCGATCTTCGTCGATCGCGTATTAGCCAAATGGCGTGCCGTGAAATAACAGGAAATCAGTCAAGGAGAATTTGTATGAAACCCAAACAAAACGAACTGTGGCGCTGGGGTGTCCCCCTGATCTTAGGCCTTCTCATTTGGTTCAGCCCCTGCCCAAACGGGCTAAAGCCGCAAGCCTGGCATATGTTTGCTGTTTTTGCCGGCACGATTTGCGGAATTCTTACCGCTCCGCTCGCTTCGGGATCACTTATGATCATTGCGCTGGCTCTTTCCTATTTCACGGGAACCCTCTCGTTCGGACAAACTTTAGCCGGGTTTTCCTCAGGCGCCGTGTGGATGATTTGGTCAGCTTGCATCCTTTCCATCGGATTTGTTAAATCCGGTCTGGGACGTCGTATTGCCTATAGCATGCTCTCGAAATTCGGCGGCTCTTCGTTAGGTGTTGCCTATGCATTGGGGACGGCCGATCTCATCATGGCTCCGGCCATGCCTTCGGTAACGGCCCGTTCCGGGGGCATTATCCTTCCCGTCGTTAAAGCCATTAACGGTGTTTTAGGTTCAGGTCCCGGAAAAACCGGTAAAAAAATCGGTGATTTCCTCGTGATGACGTGTTTTCACTTCACTCCGATTACCGGCGCCCTCTTCATGACAGGCATGGCGGCCAACCCGCTTTGCGTCACCTTGGCTAAAGACGGCTTTAACGTCGACATCACATGGGGCGGCTGGCTTTGGGCCGCGCTCGTTCCCGCGTTAATCTGTTTTTTCCTTCTTCCGCTCGTAACCTTTAAATTCATGAATCCGGACATGAAAAAAACACCGGAAGCCAAAGAAATGGGACGAAGAGAGCTGGAGAACATGGGACCGATGAGTCGCCAGGAAAAACTCGTAACCCTCGGTTTCGTTCTGGCTTTGATTGGCTGGGCAACAACCATGTGGACAGGTCTCAATGCCAACGCAATCGGTATCGGCCTGGCCGCTTACCTACTCATCTCGAAAGCGATTGACTGGAATGATGTACTGGCAGAAAAATCGGCTTGGGATACTGTCATCTGGTTCTCGGCCATTATTTCTTTAGCCGGAGGCCTGACAAAACTCGGCTTTATCAAATGGATGGCGACCGGCTTTGCCTCAAGTCTTGCCGGTGTCGACTGGATTACGGCTTTTATCATTTTGGGCTTCGGCTACATTTACCTGCACTACGCTTTTGCGACGGCAACCGGGCACGTGGCCGCTATGTTCGTTCCCTTCGGTCTGGTCGCCATCGGTGCCGGTGCACCTCCGATGATGGTGGCTCTGTGCTTTTCGATTTTCACAAACTTTATGTGGGCGATTACCGAATACGCAGGGGGTCCCGGTCCGCTTTACTTCGGGGCCGGGTACTTCGAACGGCCGCGCTTTTACAAGATTAATTTCTTTATCGTAACCATGAACGTTGTCATTGTGTTTGCCACGGGCATGCTCTGGTGGAAAGCCATCGGCTTGTACTAACAGAATCCGTCCTGTTGCCTTGAGGAAAAGTCGCAGCGCTTCGATTCCGAACGTTGCGACTTTTTAAGTGAGTACGTATACAATTTTTTCAGAAGAAACGTCGCTTTTCCCCACCGAACTTAAGAGAGCATCCGTGAAAGCCGTCCTTTGGAAAAAAATATACCGCCTGCTCGTACGCAATATCGCAACCGGTCAGTGGCCGGTCGGAACAACAATTCCGCCTGAAACAGACCTTGTTAAAACGTACAAAGTCAGTCGAGACACGATGCGAAAAGCCCTCGGCGAGATGGTCAAACAAGGATTCCTCGAACGCACTCCGCGTACGGGAACTCGTGTTGTTCACGGCACGGATCAAACAGGCTTTTCCTTAGAACTCTCAAGCATTCGCGCCATCGACGAATTCGGCAACACTTTCCCGCGGCATATTCTTCGTAGCCGTATCGAAACACTTGATGAAACCACAGCACATCGTCTGGGGCTGCCGATAGGAGCAACAAAATTTTGCTTTTGTAATATCCGAACGGCGCCGCACAGAAACAACGAAGTCGTTGTTGCCACATTCGTCTATGTGGACACGAACGATGCCAACATTTACAAACAGGCTCTTGAGAGACCGTACGAACTCATTGTCACCTTGCTGGAAAAAAAGCGAGGCGAAGAATGCACGGAAGTGCGTCAAACTTTTCTGGCCTCGCGTATGCCCGAAGATGTCGCCGACCTTTTTCATCTGCCAACCGGTAGTCCGTGTTTGGTCATCGTGCGCAATTACTTTAATTCGAAACACGGCTGTCTGACCGCTTCCGTTTCCTACCATCCGGCAGAAAGTTACACCATCAGTTTTACGGCTAAGAAAAAAACTTCAATCGCGTAATGCCGGTGCACGAGCCGAGTCCTATCGGGATTCGCGTAATGCCGGTGCACGAGCCGAGTCCTATCGGGATTCCGACAAAGAAAAGCCCCCGCTTGCCGAAGAAATAACGAATCGCGGGGGCCAAAGCGACGTTAAGAAGCGATATCAGACTTTCCAATGATTCTTAGAAGGAAAGACTTTCAAAGTCGCTTTTTCAATGGCTAGCTCGGACCCGGCATTCAAGTAGCATCACATGAAACCATAATCCGCACCGCAGGCTACGCCCGAATGGGCCATCATACCGCAACCGGCGACAACCTCGATGAGGTGTCCGTTTTTTCGATTTGTCGACGTAAGGTTTTGAGAATTTTCCGTTGTGTCTGCTTCGGAAACAGCTTTTCTTAAACCGAAAGAGTCACGAATACTTTTATAGATGCTCCGAGAAAAAAGCGATATAAAGACGAGCTAAATCGCCTGACCGAGAACGAGCTCTCTCGGTCGATGGAGTGTAGTCGATTATGCTGCCTTGCCTTGTCCGGGTTCCAAAACGGCGACGCTTTCAACGTGCGAGGTGTGCGGGAACATATTCATGATGCCGGCCTGACGCACGCGCCACGTGCCCGTATGCACGAGGATCGCCAAATCGCGCGCAAGTGTCGCCGGATTACACGACACATAAACGATACGCTCCGGTTTTTTCTCCGTTTGAGAAAGCACGTGCGCTAAAGCTTCGGCACCTTCCCGCGGCGGATCAATTAAAACACGGTCGATCGGACCGAACGCGTCATTGAGCTCGTCCCAATCGGAAAGCGCCCATGTAAATAGATTGCGCGCGATGAACGTTGTCTTTTCCGACAAAGCATTTTCCTTAGCTCCGGCACGGGCGCGTGCCACGAGGGCTTCGCTTCCTTCCAATCCGACAACACGTCCCGAGCGGCGCGCGAGGGCTAATGTAAAGTTCCCGAGGCCGCAGAAAAAATCCGCAACCCGACTCTCGGGCATCGGAGCCAAAAGCCGTACGGCTCGCGAGACCATGGCTTCGTTCATCGCAGGATTGACTTGCGTAAAGTCCGTCGGCGTAAAGGCGATTTGAACACCGAACTCGCGATGGGTAAGTTTTAAGGCCTCGCGGTTTTCGGGAATCACGGGGTACGCTGAGTCAGGTCCCTTCGGCTGCAACCAAAGATCGAAGTGAAGAACCTCAGAGGCAGCTTTAAGTTTTAATAAGTCCTCGTCCGTCAAGGGTTCCAAATGTCGGAAAACCAAGGCGGTTCGCCCGTCCTGAGCTACGGCCAGTTCAATCTGCGGCACGCGGTCCGGTTGCGAAAGCGACGCAACTAATTCGCGCAGAGCAGGAAGCATCCCGGAAACGTTTGTCGGCAAAATCGGGCAAACGTGCATGTCGGCAACAAAACTGGAATGCTTTTCATGAAAACCGACTAAAACTCCGCCCTTTTTTTCCACATACCGAACCGTCAGGCGCGCACGGTGCCGGTAGCCCCAACTCGGGCCCTCGATGGGCGCTAGAAGATTTTCGGGCTTTACCTTTCCGATGTGCCAAAGGGCATCAAGGAGTACTCGCTCTTTGAAGGCCACCTGCGCTGCATGATCGATGTGCTGCACGGCACATCCCCCGCACGAGCCCGGTCCCATCCCGAAATTCGGGCACTTCGGGACAGAGCGCATGAAAGACTCACGGGAAATCTCAAGAACACGGCCGACTTCAAAAGACGGCTTGTTGCGCAACCGCTCGTAGGTCACGACTTCGCCGGGAAGAGCCCCTTCGACGAAAACCACTTTCCCATCACGATGTCCGACGCCGCGCCCCTCGTTATCTAATCGTTCGACGGTCAAAGAGGCCGTAAACCGCTCTTTAGGAGTTCTTGCCATAAAACGTCACTTAAGGCCGCTTATTCACTTAAATACGGAATCGGGTCAAGGGGTTTGCCTTGACGCACTTCAAAACGCAGTTTGACGCGGTCGGCATCGGTTTTGCCCATTTCGGCAATTTGCTGACCGGCGCGCACACGCTCGTTAACACGCACCAAAATCTTGGAGGTGTTGCCGTAGACGGTAATAAGCGGTGTGTTGCCTTTGCCGGGGAGCCGAATGTTGTGCCGCACGATGAGAAACTTTCCGTATCCCGGAGCATTGGAACCTACGTACTGCACCGTACCGTCTAAGACCACGTAGACGGGGTCACCGAGGGTCCCTGCGATATCAATTCCCATCTTGTTTTCTTTAAAGGTGGAAATGACGTCGCCCTTAGCCGGCCAGATAAAGTGCATGTCGCCTTGTGCTGCGGCTTTGCGGATGGCTTCCTGCTCGGCAATTTTTTTACGGGCCACTTCTTCGGCCGTCGCCGGACGAACGGCCTCTTGAACAAGAGGCGCCGAGTCGGTCGGCGATGCTGTTACGCCCGACTCGCTTGATGCAGAAGGAGTAGCCTCCTCGGATTGATTTTGAGCGCCTCCCGGGATGCGCAGTTCCTGTCCGATTGAAAGCGTTGTCGGATCGGTAATGTCGTTTAACTTTTGAAGCTCCCGAGGATTGACGCCGTAGCGCACTCCGATGTTATACAAGGTGTCACCGGCACTGACGACGTGCACGCGACCGCTATCGACGGGCGTTGTATCCGTTGCCAGGTGCCTCGGAGCCACTTCAACGACACCGGAAGAATCCACAGGAATGGATTCGGCATGAACGCGAGCGGCTTTTGAGGCCGCATCGTACGTCCCGGTGCGATCTTCGATCGGTGCCGGGGTTTTAACGGATGAACAACCCGAAAGAATCAAAGCGGCACACGAGGCCGCAATCCAAAATGTCGATTTCACTTCTCTTTACTCCTACTCATCAGGACGGAAAAGTCTATCCCGATGTCTGCATTGACGGGGCTCATTTTAAGGGGTGAAACGGAAACATAGCCCGATGCAATCGCTTCGAAGTCGGTCCCGGCTCGACAATCGACGGGCTGCCCTTGGGGCCCGAGGTGAATAAGAAGCTTTCCGTCCACGGTCGGTTGTACGGCAGCTCTCCTCGGAATATCTCGCAAGCCCGGACGCGTTTCTTTAATGCCGCGGAGTTCTTGGATAGGGACATCCGGGACATTGACATTAAATAGTACAACGGGAAGCGCCGGCACATGAAGGAGCGCAAATACCAAGCGCTCGCTCACAAAGGCGGCTGTCGGAAGGTTATCCCACGTATCGGAGACAAGACTCCTACAGCCCCGAAGTTTGGGGGCGTGAGTGGGGTTATCCCACGTATCGGAGACAAGACTGACGGCCAGGGAGGGAACACCGAACAAATACCCTGCCCTTGCCGCACCGAGGGTACCGGAGTACACGATATCCTCCCCGAGGTTTTTTCCGCGATTAATTCCGGCAACGATCAGGTCGGGCTTTTCCGCCAAAAGGCCTGTAAGTGCCACATGGACGCAGTCGGCCGGGGTTCCGTCAACCGTGTAAAAGTCCGTCCCTTCCCGCGACACGCAAAGCGCTCGATCGAGCGTAAGAGCCGAAGACGCCGCACTTTGGTTATGCGCAGGAGCGACAACGGTCACACGGGCTAACGGGCAAAGCACCTTCAGTAAACGGCTGAGCCCGGGGGCCATCGCTCCGTCGTCATTTGTAATCAAAATCCGTTTCATAGACAGTCCCTCCGATCGGCCATCACATTGTACCGATGTCCGGGGTTTTCCCGAATCGAATAGGTGCCCGCTCTTTACGGGCTCCGTTAAGGATTCGGAGCACTCGAGGCTGTGTCCTTGAGAGACTTTCGGACGCGCCGCGCCGCGGGTCTGAGCCACGCTTGGCACATGGCGATACTGGCCGCCAGGAACACGGGCCCGAGCACAAGCCCCAAGAAACCGAAGGAAAGCAAGCCGCCGAAGACGCCCAAAAACACGAGCGCGAGCGGCAGACTCGTTCCTCGACTAATGAGCAAGGGCTTTAAGAAATTGTCGACCGAGGAAACGGCCAGTACCCCCCACAGGCATAGGAAAATGGCCAGTCCGGGCGAACCCGTTGCAAAAAGCCAAAGTGCGACGGGAAACCACACTAAGGGCGGCCCCATGGGAACAAGCGACAAGACGCACACGGCAAAGGAAAGTAGGACGATACCCGGCGCATCGACGATGATAAAGCCGATTGCCGCCACTAGACCCTGCCCGATTGCCGTACCGATAACGCCGAAAACAACCGAGCGCGTGGTATTAAGGAGAATCGAGCTGAATTCGTCAGCAAGCCCCCCGGAAACCTTATCGAGCATGCGTTTGATGTTGACCGCTAAGAACTCACCGTCTCGGTAAAAGAAAAAGGAAATAAATGCGACAAGCAAAATCTGCAAGAGGCCGTTTCCGACACCGAGAGAGACGGAAACAAGCCAGGACGTCACGGGATCGACAGCTGTCTGGAAAACCGAGTTCACGGTTTCGGCACTGATAAAGCCTTCGGAATGTAGGTGCATCAGGCTTTCGCCCACGTACGGCAGTGAGGCCAGCCAATCGGGAATGGGCATGCCCGAGACAATCCAGTTTCTCACCCAACGAATGACAACCGGAATTTGCTGCGCCAGAACGGCGCAAAGGATGTAAATCGGGATGAGAATCGTGATAATCATGATGCCGATCATCAGACTTGCCGAAAGCGTTTTGTGCCCGACAAAACTACTTCTTGCCCGCATGTAAAAGGGCCAGGAAACCACTGTAAGGACAGCCGAAAAAAGAATTGCCGTTAAAAACGGCTGGAGCACCATGAAGCACCCTAAAAGAATAATCGCACCGAACGCAATTCGGATGAGTACGTCAATACGGTCTCGAAGCATGCCTGTGATTCCGACGATAAGGAAAAGATTCCCGAATGATGCTCGTCATCCTAGCAGAATTCGGTCGCAGGCAACGTGCGGGTTTGGGCAAGAACAATTGCAAATACCTCTTTGCTATCGAAGGTGCAGGCACCGAACCGAGGCCTTTCCGAAAAGGTAAAGCAAAAATGACACGACAGAGGCTAAGACGAAATGCCGACCGCAATGAGAACAGTGTGAAGTGCCGTATGTACATTGACACGGAGTCCCGTGTATTTTTGCAGAACCGCCATCGCCGACATATGCACGAGATCAATCCAATATGTATGCCCGGCGACGAACGTCAAAAATTGTACTCGCGTCACGTTTTCCTTATCGGTTTGACCGGGTTTTTTCCGCCAATCGACTGTCGTACCACGGAAAACGCAACAGAAAGCCTTGCCGCCGATGGCAACCGCTCAAAACCATTGCGCTGAGGTCACTCTACGGGGCTTTTTCCTGCGTTTGCGCCAAGTACCGCTTTAAAAAGTCCTGTGTGCGCTTTTGTTTGGGTTGAACAAGGATATCTTCGGGCTTTCCCTCTTCGACCACAATGCCGTCGTCCATAAAGACAACCCAGTCGGCCACGTCACGAGAAAACGGGATTTCGTGCGTGACGATAATCATCGTGTATCCGCCGTCTGCCAAATCGCGAATCGTGGCAAGAACATCGCCCACAAGTTCCGGGTCCAGTGCCGATGTCGGTTCATCAAAAAGCAGTAAATCGGGTGAAATGCAAAGCGCCCGGGCAATCGAAACGCGCTGTTGCTGCCCGCCTGAAAGTCGCCGCGGGTATTCGTCGGCTTTATCCGCAAGCCCCACTTTAGCAAGAAGCTTTAATGCTCGATCGCGCACAGTCTCCGGATCTTCTTTGTGAACCCGAACCGGAACTTCCATAACGTTTTCCAAGACCGTCATGTGCGGAAAAAGATTAAAACTTTGGAAAACCATGCCGATACGGTGCCGTTGTCGCGCCGTTTCCGCATACGAGGCTTCCGTGAGTTTTCCCCCTTTGCGAACGTAGCCGATTTGCACGCCGTCAACGGTAATCGAACCCGAATCCATCGTTTCCAAGTGATTAATACACCGCAGGAACGTGGACTTGCCCGAGCCGGACGGACCTATAATGGCAACAACCTTTCCGCGGTGTACTTCAAGGTTAATCCCCTTTAGGACCGGATTCCCGTTAAAGGACTTACACACATTACGCGCTAAAACAACAACGTCCGGGGGCGTGGCATCAGCCTCGTTGACGGCTTTCACTTCGGTTTGAATATCCATTGCGTGTGTCTCCTAAAGACCGGAAGCGCCGCTTGCCGCACCGATGTCGTTACGATCGGAGCGCCTGTAGTACTGCTCGATTCTCGCCTGTATCACCGTTAAAACCGATGTCATCACGAGGTACCAAATCACCGCCACAATCAGAAGCGGAATAATCTCGAACGTTTGGTTGTAAATCGTCTGCACGGAGTACAAAAGGTCGTCCATCGCGATGACGCTAACCATGGCCGTGGCCTTGACCATAGAAATCACTTGATTGCCCGTCGGCGGAACAATCGCACGCATGGCCTGCGGGAGCATCACGCGGAAAAGAATCTGCGAGCGGCTCATGCCGAAGGCCTGCGCCGTTTCTCTTTGTGCAGCATCGACCGATTCGAGACCGGCTCGAATAATCTCACCCATATACGCCCCTTCGTTAAGCGACAGGCCCACAACGGCCGCCGTCAAAGGCGTTATTACCGAATTTGTCGAAACCGTGTAAATGCCCGGAATCCCCAAAACCGGGAAAAGCGCCGCGAGGTTGTACCAAAACAGCAGTTGCACCAAAAGCGGCGTGCTGCGGAAAAACCATAGATACAAATCCGTCAGACGCATAAAAAAAGGAACGCCGCACATCTTCCCGAGGGCACACACAAGACCCAGGACTGTTCCGATAACCATTGCGACAATTGTCAAAACGATGGTCATCCGGATGCCCGTCATAATGTTCGGGTTAAACAGATAGTGCCCGACCGTCGACCAACCGAAGTTCGGATTGACGACACAGAGCCACACAATGGCGGCAAGCAAAAGAGCAATCATGCCGATGACAACTTGCCGAACGGGATGACCGAGCTTGACGGCCTGTCGTACATCGATGCCGACGTCAGTACAGTCAGTCATAAGAAGCGTTCCTTTTTTATTGTTTTACGCGAATTTTTGTGAGTCAACAAATACACCCGGGCTCTTACAAAAGCGTTGCAAGAACCCGCTTTAGGAAAGCTAAAGCCTACGCTCATTTCTTGGCTTTGCCGCCCAGGTTGATTCCCGGCTCACTCAGAAGATTATTTTCCAGACCCCATTTACGCATGATTTTCTCATACGTGCCGTTAGCAAAAAGCTTTTGATAGCACTTTAAAAGCACAGGGCCCATGGGGTCGCCCTTATTAACGGTGGCTCCTTGGTAAATCGTTCCGAAGCCGTTACTCTTTCCGACAGCCGCCAATTCCAGACGTCCGTTACTCTGTTTGACAAAGTAACTTAAGGGTGCTTGACTCGAAAAGAACGCATCGGCCCGGCCTGAAGAAAGCGCCATGGCAGGCGCGGCCTGTCCCTCAAAGGCAAGCACCTCCACGGGAGCTTTGCCTTCTTTCACGCACCGCTCGGACTGGGTCTTGATGACGCGCTCGGCACTGCCGCCTGCCATCACCGAGACCTTAAGGCCGCAGGTATCGGCAAGGTCGTTGACCTTCTTGGGATTTCCGGCCTTGACGGCAAAAATCACATATTCACGAGCATAATCGACAAAGTCGTAGAGCTTTTCGCGATCGGGGTAGTCACCGGAAGGCTCCAAGTTCGCATCGTACCGTCCGGCCTTAATGCCCATGAGCGTTCCGGAAAAAGACGGGTTCTTAATGTACTCAATCTTAAGACCCAACATCTGACCGATTGCCGTCGAAAGATCGGTTGCCGCACCGACAATGCTTCTGTCAGGTAGCGTAATCGAATACGGAGAGAACGATCCGGTGACGGCATTGCGAATGCGCCCGGAGGTGCGAATCGCCTCGGGCACTTGCGAGGCCAGCTCCTTGTCAAAAGGCTGAACCTCAATGGCCTCACTCGGCAAATCCATAGCCGTCGCACTCATCGCCGCAAAGCAGACACCGACAAAGGTTAAAAGGGTTTTATTACGAAAGATTTTCATGTTGATATTCCTGACAAGACAAAAGAACTTAGTTTTCACCGAGCACTTTTAAGTGCGGTGCCGCAAAACGGCGATTTTTTAAAACCGGAAGACTCCCTCGGCAAGCCTCAACGGTCTTCGCGTCGATATCGGCAAAAAGCAATTGATTTGCCGTGCCGCATTGAGCAACGACAACGCCGTACGGATCGGCGATTTTCGATTGACCCACGTTCACGGGACCGCATTCGCTGACCGCCGCAAGATAACAGGTGTTTTCCAGGGCACGCGCGCGAATATTGATGTCCCAATGCATTTCCTTTAAGGGACCGCGCACCCAAGCCGCCGGAACCACAAGAAGCGTTGCCCCGGAAAGAGCCAGTGAGCGCGCCAGTTCCGGGAACCGAATGTCGTAGCACGTCATAAAGCCGCACCGGAAAGGTCCGATATCCACAAGAGCCGGAACGGCATTGCCGGCAACGGCATTGTCGCTTTCCCGGGCGTTGAAGGCATCGTACAAATGGAGTTTCCGGTAGCAAAGGAGAATCTTGCCGTCCCGGACCACCAGAAGATCGTTGGCGTACCGTTTTTCGTTCGGCAAGGCAATCTGCGCAGTGCACACGACCGTGACGGTTTTCCCGACGGATGCCTTCAATAGACCGGACACAAAGGGGCCGTCGAGCGGTTCGCGATGCGTCACGGGCCAAGTGTTATCCCCGGGCTTTCGGGCAATGATGCCTTCGGGAAGAAGAAGCAACCCGGCACCGCCCTGATCGGCTCGGTCAATCAACTCACTGACAATCGTAAGATTCGTGCCGCTTTCGGGCTGCACGAAAAACTGCCCGAGTGCGACACGTAAAACGGAGTTATTCATTTAAAAGCGCTCCGGAAAAAGGATGTCGGCCGTATTGCGATGCACCGTTAAGTGCTGCTCGTAGGCTTCCCGTCCGAAGTCATCAATCATCGTGCGGTTACTCTCCAGATCCCAGGCATCGTAATCGGGAGCAAGGCGTTGCCCTTCATCGATTAAATCCTGCAAGATCCAGGGTGTTGTTTCCGCATAGCGACGGCGCTTTTCACGCCAAAGCTTCCTTGAGGCATCAAGCGTCACACAAAGCTCCCGAACCGCCCAGGGATTGGCACGCACATAGGCTTCTTTGAGGGCCAAAATATGAATTCCCGGCACGTAGCCGACGGCGTTGTAGTAGTTGATTTCATCGGCTTTAAAGTCGCGGACAACCGGTCTCAAACCCAAGTCTCCCGAGCAGTACCCGTAGGGCATAAAGGCCTGGAACATCGCATCGATTTTCCCTTCATGAAGTAGCTCGACAAGCGGCTTTTCTTCCGGCTCATGCACAACGGTCGTTCCGTTCCAGAATGCCCTCCCGCGATTCGGTTCCACGGGATCTTTTTCCGTGCAACGCGAAAGAACCCAGTCAATTGCATCGCAATCGACACCGATGCGGCGCAAGAGTGCCCGCGTCCAGGTGTTGCCTGAATCCTGCCAACCCGAAAGACCGATGCGTTTTCCGGCCAAGTCCGAAAGACTCTCTAACGGACTCTCGTCGGTCGTAACGATGTTGCGCGTGCGAAATCCGCGCATGATGAAAAACGGCACGGCAACGATTCCCTCGGTCTTTCCTTGATCGACGCGTAGGTTATAGCGCGAAAAACTCATCTCGGCGGCATCGCACTCGGGGTCATCGGCAACATTGTCAATAAGGGAGGCCACACGCGCGGCCTTGATATCGAGTTTTTCGCTTTTCACATCGCCCAAAAGAAGCGGTGTCCAAAAGTCCCAATCTCTGAATTTAATCCGCAGCGGTAATGCCATAATATTTGACTCCTTCCTATCTTCCATGATAGGCACTTAAAACTACGTGACAAGGGATTGTAGCCCTTGCAAGAATCAAACCCTCAAAGAGGGAATATTTAACTAAGAAGTCCTGACGCGTGTCAGTCTGCATAGAGTGGATGCTTTAGATTCAGCACGGGGAAAAGGACTTTGAGGCAAACGACAAACTCATTTTCTTTTTAACGCAAATAACCGATTGACTTCCTCCTCGCCCTGAAGGACGAGGATTCCCTACTGAGTCACGGGGCAAG
>UQOW01000005.1 GCA_900542805.1 uncultured Sutterella sp. | reverse complement strand
TCCACATGAAGGCATTATATGAAGTCTGCGCCTGGCTTGCGCGGCTTATATCCCCGCCCTGAACGACGGGACTTTACGCCGCTGTCGGTAAGGGACGTCGATGCTATTTGGGCTCAAACAGAGCTCTTAAGGCATCGGCAGCGCCGGACTTCTTGCGAGAGGGTTCGGCGTTTTTATTATCTTGCCCGATTTCTCGGCACGGATACTCTTCTTCGATTTCATCTTTGTAATGCGAAAGCGGCGAGTCCGATTCTAAAAAGCGGTCGGCCACGGCTTGTCCGACGCCCTCGTAACGCAAGATGCGGTGCGTATCAAACTCAATTTCCAGAACGCGACCGATTCGGTCGTATCCGGCCGAGAGAATGCCTCCGCGACGAATGGGTTTGCGATGCATGACGGCCTCCGAAAGAACATCCCTAATTCCTTCGGATTATAGGACGCCCAGTCGGACCGCTCTCGTAACAATTTTTTCGGCCTTTGCGTTCAAATTCCTACAAATTTTCCGAAACATCAGAGAAAAACTGTGCTAATGTGTCGCGTCCCGAAGGAAAGCGATTTTTCCGACCGTTTTTTCATTCGCGAGAAGTCGTTTTGGTGTTCAAGCTCTTTCATTCATTTGCTCCCTGTCGGGATTTCGCATGTTGTTGCAGGCCAGGCAGATGAAAGGATGTGTTATGGCTAAAAAGAAGTTGCTGACCGAGAAAGAACTTCTCGCGATGCCCAAGAAGGACTACATGAACGAACGGCAGGTGGAGTTTTTCCGCAACCGTTTGCAAATGATGGAAGCTCAGTTGCAAAGCAACGCCAACCAAACAACGGAGAACTTACGCGAAACAACAGTGGTTCCCGATCCGGCCGATCGAGCCACGTTGGAAGAGGAGCGCACATTCGAGTTGCGCACACGCGATCGCGAACGCAAGCTTTTAAAGAAGGTGCAAGCCGCCTTGCGCCGTATCGATAACGGTGAATATGGTTGGTGTGAAGAAACCGGCGAGCCCATCGGAGTTGCGCGTCTTTTGGCGCGTCCGACAACGACCCTTTCTCTAGAAGCGCAGGAACGGCGCGAAATTCGCCAGAGGATGTACGGCGACTAATCGGACCGTCGAACCGCAATAGGCCGAGAAGGAGGGGGCAGGGTTTTGCCTCCTTTTTCTTTCTTAAGGCTGACTTGAAAAATGAAAAGGTCCACAGAATCCGAAAAAGGAAAACTCGGTATGCAGCAGTTACTCGGAACAACCATTCTTTGCGTGCGTCGCGGCAACGTCGTTGCCATGGCCGGAGACGGTCAGGTCACGCTCGGCAACGTGGTTTTTAAGGGCACGGCCCGCAAGGTGCGTCGCGTGTATCACGATAAAGTCATTGTCGGCTTTGCCGGCGCAACGGCCGATGCGTTTACGCTGGTGGAGCGTTTTGAGGGTATGCTTGAAAAGCACTCCGGAAACCTGATGCGCTCGGCGATTGAACTCGCGAAACAGTGGCGCACGGACAAAGCCTTGCGACACCTGGAGGCTATGATGATTACGGCTGATGCGACCACAACGTTGATTGTCTCGGGAAACGGGGATGTGATCGAACCGGAAAACGGCATTGCCGCCATCGGCTCAGGAGGCTCTTATGCCTTAAGTGCGGCACGTGCCCTGGCCGAGCACACGACCATGGATGCTGAAGCCGTTGCGCGCGAAGCGCTGAAAATTGCTGGCGATTTGTGTATTTACACCAATCAGAACGTCACGGTCGAAGTAATCAAAGCGAAGGAGTAAAGCATGACGGCAGGATCTGTTATGACACCGCGAGAAATCGTCAGTGAACTGGATAAATACATCGTCGGTCAAGACGATGCCAAACGTGCCGTCGCGATTGCACTACGCAACCGTTGGCGTCGTGCGCGCGTGCCCGAGCCGCTTCATTCGGAAATCACGCCGAAAAATATTTTGATGATCGGACCGACTGGCGTCGGAAAAACGGAGATTGCTCGGCGACTGGCGCGCCTGACAGATGCGCCGTTTGTGAAAACAGAAGCGACGAAATTTACCGAAGTGGGCTACGTCGGTCGCAACGTCGAATCGATTATTCGCGATTTGATGGAATCCGGCATGAAGCTCATGCGCGAGCAGCAAAAGAGGCGCGTGCACGTGCAGGCAGCCGAAGCGGCGGAAAATCGTGTTTTGAATTTACTCGTCCCGCCGACAACCCAGGTAACAAACCCGGACGGCACGCCCGTCGCTCCCGTCGAAGGTGTTGCTCGGAGGCGCCTACGGGAAGATTTGCGCGCCGGACGCCTCGACGAAAAAGTGGTCGAGGCAGAGGTTCCGGCCACGGGACCTGTCTTTAACATGATTGCGCCCGAAGGCATGGACGATATGGAAAACCAGCTTCAAAACGTCTTTGAAAAGCTACAGCAGCAACAGAAAGAAAAGCGGCGCCTGAAAGTTAAGGAATTGCTAGAAATCTACACGGAAGAGGAAGCCGGAAAACTGGTGGATAAGTCCGAATGCATTCGCGAGGCCGTCGATAACGTTGAAAACAACGGGATTGTGTTTATCGACGAAATCGACAAGATTGCTCGCGGGGGTGAGGTAAACGGAGCCGATGTCTCGCGCGAGGGCGTGCAACGCGACTTGTTGCCGCTTATTGAAGGCACGACGGTTAAAACCAAGTACGGGTGGGTCAAAACTGACCATATTCTCTTTATTGCCTCCGGTGCATTTCACCTTTCTAAGCCCTCGGATTTGGTGCCTGAGTTGCAGGGACGTCTGCCGATTCGCGTGGAGCTAAAGAGCCTGACAAGCCAGGATTTCGAGCGCATCCTCACCTCGACCGATGCCTCGCTTGTCAAACAGTACGAGGCGCTTCTTGCGGCCGACGGTTGCAAGCTTTTGTTTGATGACGAGGCCATCAAACTCATTGCTCAGTATGCTTTCGATGTGAACGAGCACACGGAAAATATCGGCGCAAGGCGCCTTCATACCGTGATGGAAAAGCTTTTGGAAGACGCAAGCTTTGCGGCTGGAAATTGCGCCGAATCGAGTTTCAACATCGATGCGGCTTATGTGCGGGAAAGACTCGGTCCGTTAACCCAAGACGAAGATCTTTCACGGTACGTTTTGTAGGGATTTTGCTCAAGTGCACGTTCGGGTCGAAAGAGAGCCGTCCTCCGTAGGAAGCCTTAAAAACACGGCTCTTTGGCTATTTGATTTGGACAACACGCTTTACGATGCCGCCGGTGGTGTTTTTCATGAAATCCATCGGCGCATGGCGGCGTTTATTGCCGAGCGTCTTCACGTTTCCTCGGACGAAGCGACACGCATCCAGAACGCCTACTGGCGTGAGTATGGTGCGACGTTCCTCGGGCTTTACCGGCAATGCGGAATCCATCCCGAAGAGTTTTTTCATGCTACGCATGATTTTGACTTAACGAATCTTGTGATCCCGGTTTTTGCTGCACCCAGCGTACGCGCGCTTTTAAGCGCACTTTCGGGGCGCAAGGTGGTTGTGACAAACGGACCGCACGAGTATGCTTGTCGTGTTCTTTCCGCGCTCGGGATTCGGGATTCGTTTGAAGCGGTGTTTTCTCCCGAGCAGATGCGGTTTGCCGGTACGTGGTACTGTAAACCGGACAAAAGGGTGTTCTTACGTATTTTGGCGCACTGTCGGGTGCCGGCAACGCGAGCGACCCTGGTCGATGACGGATTAAACAATCTGAAAGCGGCCAAAGATCTCGGAATAAAAACACTTTGGTGTGCCGGACGCGTCACTGGAAGGCTTTCTCGACGTCCGACTTTTGTGGACTACGCCGTGCATGATGTCTCAGAACTTGCGAAAATAGCGGTTAAACCAAGATCGGCAGCTCAGGAGATGCACCGTGTGGAACGCCGTTAAGTGGATCGGTTCTCGTTTCTGGAAAGGTCTGGACTTTACGCGCCGGGCAATCGGGAATCTTATTTTGTTGTTGCTTTTAATCGGAATCGGTGTTCTCGTTTTTCGCTCCGATACGGTTCGGATCGAGCCTAAAACAGCGCTTGTGATTCCAATCTCCGGCAAGATTGTTGAGCAATCGGCCTTAGGCTCGCGCGAGGCAGCCTTAGCGTACGCCATCTCGGGAGCCGACCCGGAAACGCGTCTACGCGATGTGATTCGCGCTTTGGACTTAGCACGGGAAGATTCACGGATTGAGAGTGTTTTGGTTCGTGTCGAGGATTTGCAGTCAGCCGGTTTTGCAAGCTTGCGTGAAATCGGCCAAGCGATGGACAAAGTTCGTGCGACGGGCAAGAAAGTGACGGTTTGGTCGAGCTCTTTTTCTCAGCGCCAGTACATGATTGCGTCTCATGCCAGCGAGGTTTTCTTGCACCCGATGGGCGGAGTTCTTTTAACGGGCATCGGAGATACACGTCTATATTGGGGGGAGGCGTTAAAAAATCTCGGAGTGACGGTTCACGTTTTCAAAGCCGGAGCCTACAAGTCGTTCCCCGAGACTTTCGTGCGCAATGCTCCGAGCGAAGCGGCTCTTAAGGCCGATCACTTCTGGATGGACGATATTTGGAAACAGGTGACGGATTCGGTGGAGCGCTCTCGCGGCCTGATGCCCGGCACTGTCAGCTCCCTCATTCGCAATTTTGAAAGCGAAGTGCGCTTGGCCCAGGGCGATATGAGTCGCGTTGCGTTAAACGCCAACCTTGTCGATGCCGTTCGAGGCGCCGATGAAGTGCGCGTTTTATTGCAGGATCGCCAAGGGCGTAAAAACAATGAGAGTCTGCGGGTTGTGGACTATCTGGATTACCTAGCGGCGACGCCGGTCAAAGAAAGCGGCGAGAAGGGCATTGCTGTGGTAACGCTTGAAGGCGATATTCGTGACGGCGCAAGCGGCATGGGACAAATCGGCGCGCGTAGTGCCACGGAACTGATTCGACAGGCCAAGAGCGATAACCATATTGCTGCGCTTGTCGTGCGCATCGATAGCCCCGGAGGTAGTGCCGTTGCCAGTGAAATGATTCGACGGGAACTCGAAGGGGTGCGCAAAAGCGGCAAGCCTGTAGTCGTCAGCATGGGCGATATGGCGGCAAGCGGCGGCTACTGGATTAGTCTTGCCGCCAACAAAATCGTTGCCGATCCGATGACGATTACGGGGTCGGTCGGCGTTTTCGGCATGATGCCGACATTTGAAAAGACGCTGGACCGCTTTTCCGTCGGGACGGGAGGCGCATATACTGAGTGGCTTGCTCGAGCTAAGAGTCCGGCCCTGGCGCTTGATCCGCGATTCGAGCACATCATGGAAATGACCGTCGAACGTACGTATGAAGATTTTCTGCGTTTAGTTTCCGTTGCCCGTAAAATGCCGATTGCCAAAATCGAGCCTTTAGCGCAAGGGCGTGTTTATACGGGGCGTCAAGCTTTCAAGTTCGGACTTGTTGATGATTTGGGCGGTATCGAGAAAGCGGAACGGGAAGCGCGAAGGCTAGCAAAACTCAAAGCATCGGCTCCCGTTTATTGGTACGAAGAGTCTCCCAATACAGTGAGAAATTGGGTGGAAAAATTGCTGGTTGCCGTCAAGTCAATCGCTCCTTCGGCCACGGGTTCGGTGCAAATTGAAGTTTCCGAACGCATTCTCAGCCCGGCTCAAAGACTTTTGTCGTTGGTTCGCAGCCCTATCGAGCCCCTGGCGCATTGTCTTGTGACGCCTTAGACGACATTTCTGACTTTTACAGACGCAAAGACCGTTTTTGTCCAATTGAAACAAGGACTTAAGCGGTTTTCGTTTTTTGTTCGTGGCTACGCTATGCTAAGTGTTTCGTGGCGGACTTGCCGGCAAGAGTTTCGGACTTTCGAGGATGAAAAAACCGCTCTGCCCTAGTCCAGACAAGGGTTTGAGCGGTTTTTAAATTGTGTTCTTTGTGGATACTCTACTCAGAGTCTTAGTAGTTATATCCCTCGCGAATCCACCGTGCGACATCAACGGCGCAATACGTCAAAATACCGTCGGCACCGGCGCGCTTAAAAGCAATCATCGATTCCATGGTAATTTTCTTTTCGTCGATGCAGCCGGCAGCGGCGGCGCATTTAATCATCGCGTATTCGCCTGAGACGTGATAGGCAAAGGTCGGCGCCTTAAATTCGTCTTTGACGCGACGAATGACATCTAGGTAAGGAAGGCCGGGTTTGACCATGACCATGTCGGCCCCTTCGGCCAAATCCAAACCGACTTCCCACAAGGCTTCGTTGCTGTTGGCCGGGTCTTGCTGGTAAACGTCTTTGTTGGATTTTCCCAGGTTTGAACTCGAGCCGACGGCATCACGAAACGGCCCGTAAAAGGCCGATGCGTACTTGGCCGAGTACGCCATGATACGAGTATGGATAAGGCCTTCATTTTCCAAAGCCTGACGTATCGCACCGATGCGCCCGTCCATCATGTCGCTCGGGGCAACGACGTCGGCGCCGGCTTTGGCTTGTGCCAAGGCCTGTCCGATGAGCATTTGTACGGTTTCGTCGTTAAGGATGTAGCCGGTCTGGTCAATTAAGCCGTCTTGACCGTGTGTCGTGTACGGGTCAAGAGCCACGTCGCACATCACTCCGAGTTCCGGATAGGCCTCTTTAATGGCGTGAACGACACGTGGAATCAGTCCGTCGGGATTTGTCGCTTCCAATCCGTCAGCCGTCTTGAGCGCCGAGTCGACGGCTGGGAAAAGCGCCACCATGGGAATCCCGAGGTCTACACACTGGCCGCACACTTTTAAAAGTTCGTCGAGTGTGTAGCGCACAACGCCGGGCATGGTCGGAATCGGTTGTCTGTCGCCTTTTCCTTCTTTGACGAACACGGGAAGAATCAGATCATTGACGGTGAGAACGTTCTCGCGCATCAGACGGCGAGAAAAATCATCGTGGCGCATGCGACGCATGCGTACTTGCGGAAATTGACCTAATGTTTGCATTTAGACCTCTTCAAATTTGTCGGGGGAGTTGAATCTCCCTTCGGGATCAATCCAACCTAAAAGGGTTTGCGTCAGTTCCTCGGAACCCTCTTTTTTCAGACCGGAAAAAAGTTGTACCGAAACGTGATCTCCTGTTTTCTCAGCCCGAGCGCGAGCGATTCGAAGGGTATTGGCACGTTCACTGCGATTGAGTTTGTCGCATTTATTTAAAAGCCACAGTTGCCGAATGTGAGTTTTGCCGGAGAAAAAATCAATGAGCCAGTCATCGGCCGGCATGAACGGGCGCCTGGCGTCCATCACAAGCACAATGCCGACAAGCGAGGGCCTCTTGTCCAGATAGCCTCCGATTAAATCGGCCCACTGCGCCCGTGTGTCGGGAGAAGCCTTCGAGTACCCGTATCCGGGAAGATCCACAAGAAAACCCACGTCGTCTTCTTTTTGTGTGAGGCGGAAAAAGTTAATGAGTTGCGTGCGACCCGGCGTCTTGGAGGCAAACGCCAATTGGCCTTGCCGCGTCAGAACGTTAATCGTCGTGGATTTGCCGGCATTGGAACGCCCGGCAAAGGCAATTTCTGGTAGACCCGGGGGCGGGAGCTGCTCGAGCTTGGCGGCCGAGGTAACAAAACGGGCTGAATCAAATAATTTCACGGAGTCGTTCCTTTGTCGCTTTGAAGACAAACGGTGTCGATAAAGCCGCCCCCGAGACAAATATCCCCGGAGTACAAAACGGCGCTTTGTCCCGGTGTCGGAGCCCATTGCGGGACCGGGAAGGAGAGTTCTAAGAGGCCGCCTTCCGAGCGGACGATGCGACACGGACCGTCCGAGGCTCTGTAGCGGGTTTTGACCGTGACGGAATCGGTAAGACTCGGCGCCGTGCCGCTAATCCAACTCGGGTTTACCGCTGTTAGGCTCACGGCTAAAAGATGCGGATTGTTGTGGCCCTGTACGACCCATAGCGTGTTGGTCGCTAAGTCTTTATGGGCTACAAACCACGGCTCGTCGCTACCGTCCCGACGGCCTCCGATGCCGATGCCCCTGCGCTGACCGAGCGTGTAAAAACTCAATCCCACATGGTTGCCGATGACCTTTCCCTGTTCGTTTTTAATCGGACCGGGTTGTGTCGGTAGATAACGGCTGAGAAACTCCCGAAACGGTCGTTCGCCGATAAAACAGATTCCGGTGGAATCTTTTTTTTGAGCAACGGGAAGGCCGATTTTAAGTGCCAGAGCACGCACATCGCGCTTGAACATATCCCCGACGGGAAAAATGGCTTTGGAGAGCTGTGCTTGAGTCAGGCGATGCAGAAAATAACTTTGGTCCTTTCCCGGATCTGTGCCGCGTAGCAATTCAAACAGGCCCTCTTTTTCTCGTACGCGACAATAGTGGCCCGTGGCGATGTAATCGGCCCCCATGGACATAGCGTGGTCGAGGAAGGCGGCAAATTTAATTTCCGAATTGCACAGGACATCCGGGTTGGGCGTGCGCCCGGCAGCGTATTCGGTTAAAAAGTTGGAAAAGACCCGTTCTTTGTACTCTTTGGCAAAGTTCACGGCCTCCAAATCAATCCCGATTACGTCGGCCGCGCTTGCCGCATCGATGAAATCACGCCGGCTCGAGCAGTATTCCGAGTCATCGTCATCCTCCCAATTCTTCATAAATAGGCCGATGACCTCATAACCGGCCTGTTTGAGTAAATAGGCAGAGACGGCGCTATCAACCCCGCCGCTCATGCCGATGACGACTTTACGCATAGGAAAAAACTCAAAAGAAAAAAACCGATAGGGCAGATTATAGAATTGCCCGCAGCGCATCCGATTTTGACCGGACTAAAGACAAAGACGGAACCAATTTCGGTTCCGTCTTTGCGTAGTCACTTTGCGGGTTGCTTTTCGAAAAGTGGTACTTAATGTCCTTTCAGTACCTTGGAATCATTGAGCAACCGATTAGATGTACCCGTACAGGATGCCGAGCATGTAGCCGACGACGGTAGCCGTACCGACGCCGATTAGGCCGGGCGCGATGAATGAGTGGTTAATAACGAACTTGCCGATGTGCGTCGTGCCAGAGCGGTCAAACGTCAGAGCCGCAAGGTCAGACGGATAGGTCGGCAGAATGTAGTAGCCGTAAGCCGCCGAGGCCATCGCCAGAACGACTCCCGGTGGCGTGCCGATCTGCAGGGCAACCGGGACGACAATAGCCACGGACGCAGCCTGAGAGTTCACCAACTTAGAAACGAGTAGCAGCACGATACCGAAGGTCCACGGAGCCGCCTTAACCCATTCGGTCAAGCCTTCTTTCAAGGCAGCCAAGTGGTTCGAGAACATCGTATCGGACATCCAGGCCACGCCGTACACGGAAACGATGGCGACCATACCGGCGATAAACACGGACGTGGAGCTCACCTTCTTAGGCGGCTTGCAGAACGCAAGCATAAAGAAGGCGGCCGTAATCATGAACATCTGAATGACAAGAGTCATCGAAAGGCGTTTCGTGCCGAAAAGCGGACGCAGTTCCTTGACAGCGCCGAGAAGAGCGACCATCGCGACGGCAAACAGGAAAATCCACAAACTGCCCCACTGTTTCTTATTGAAGTGGACGCCGATTAAGGTCATCGTTTCACCGTAAACGTACTTACGCTGTTCCGGATCGGCAATCAAAGCCTGGAACTTCTCGTCCTTGTCCAGATCCTTGCCGCGATACACGGAGAACGTGCCGACCATAAACAGGCCGACGATAGCGGCGGGCCAAACAATAAAGCCCAAGTGGAACATGTTAAAGGGCTGACCGGCAATCAGATAGTTGCCCTTTTCCATGAAGCCGACCATCGAGACGAAGGCCACGGCTGCGGGTGAGCAAATCACACCCATCTGGGCCGCAATCGTGGAAGCCGCCATCGGACGTTCCGGACGCACACCGTTTTTAATCGCGACGTCGTAGATAATCGGGAGCATCGTGTAAACGGTATGACCCGTACCGCACAGAACCGTCAGGAACCAGCAAAGATACGGAGCCAAGTAGCAAACAAAGCGCGGATGTTTACGCAGGAGCTTTTCTGCAATCTGCAGTAAGCAGTCCAAACCGCCGCATGCCTGTAGTGTCGCCGAGGCGCACACCACAGCCAAAATCGTGAGAATCACGTCGACCGGCGGTTTTCCGGGCTTCATGTGGAAGAAAAAGATGAAGATGATAAGGCCGACGCCGCCGATCATACCGAGAGTAAAACCGCCGCGCGGGGCTGCGTAGAACAAGCAGGCCAAGAGTACGAATAGCTCTAGCCAAAAGTCAAGTCCTAATTCCATAAAAATTTCCCCTTCGTAGTTAGGTAAAAAAGGACGAGTGCATGATGGCGCATTTGTAACAAAAAGTGAATATTAGAATAACAAAAATTTGATTAAAGTAAAACATTCGTTCTGTCGGAGGAAACCGACTGAGGGAAATCTACCAGAAAGGAGTAGGGAAATGTCCTTATGTTTGAAGGAGATGCGTGAAAAACGCGGGTTTTCGGACGGTAAACCATCGTTTTTGTTGTTCTGTAAAATAATCAGAAGTTTTAGGTCGATTGCGCCGATTGCGGTAATCGAAGCCTCATAGGTATTTGTTAATCGAAATGCAAGGACAGACGGCATAGTGCCGCCGGAAAGGAGATCAAAATGCCTGAATTTAAATATGCACCGATGTTTCAGGTCGGCAAAGACGACACGGAATACACGCTCATTACCAAGGACTATGTGAGTGTCGGTGATTTCGAGGGCCACCCGGTTTTGAAGGTTCAGCCCGAAGCTTTGACCGTGCTCATCAATACGGCTTTCCACAATGTGAACTTCATGCTGCGCCGTTCGCACAATGAATGCGTTGCAAAGATTCTCAAAGATCCGGAAAGTTCGGATAACGATAAGTACGTGGCGCTTACGATGCTGCGCAATGCCGAAATCGCTGCTAAGGGCATTTTGCCGGTTTGCCAGGATACGGGTACGGCCATCGTTCACGGCGAAAAGGGCCAGTACGTGTACACGGGCTTTTGCGATGAAGAAGCCATCAGCAAGGGCGTTTACAAGACCTACACCGAAGATGCATTGCGGTATTCTCAGAACGCTCCCTTGAGCATGTACAAAGAGGTTAACACCAAGTGTAATCTGCCGGCTCAGATTGATATCGAAGCCACCGAAGGCAACGAATACAAGTTCCTTTGCGTTGTCAAGGGCGGCGGGTCGGCCAACAAGTCTTATCTGTACCAAAAGACTAAGGCGATTTTGAATCCGGCTGCCTTGGTGCCTTTCCTGATCGAACAAATCAAGGACCTTGGTACGGCAGCGTGTCCGCCGTATCATATCGCCGTTGTCGTCGGCGGAACCTCCGCGGAAAAGACGATGCTCACGGTCAAACTCGCTTCGACGAAGTTCTATGACAACTTGCCGACAACCGGAGACGAAACTGGTCGTGCATTCCGCGATTTGGAATTGGAAAAGGCCCTTCTGGATGCGGCCAACAACATCGGACTTGGCGCCCAGTTCGGCGGCAAGTACTTGGCTCACGACGTGCGCGTCATTCGCTTGCCGCGCCACGGCGCCTCGTGCCCGATCGGTATCGGCGTGAGCTGCTCGGCTGACCGTAACGTCAAGTGCAAGATCAATGCCGAAGGTTTGTGGATTGAAAAACTCGATGACAATCCCGCGACTTTGATTCCGGAAGAATTCCGCAAGGAAAGCGAAGGCAAGACCGTCAAGATTGACTTGTCGATGCCGATGGATAAGATTCGTGCCGAACTGTCGAAGTACCCGGTTTCCACGCGCGTGTCCTTAACGGGCACCATCATCGTCGGTCGCGATATTGCGCATGCTCGCCTGAAGGAACGCCTCGACAAGGGTGAGGGACTGCCTGATTACATCAAGAATCACCCGATTCTTTATGCGGGTCCGGCCAAGACCCCGAAGGGCTATGCCTGCGGCTCGATGGGGCCGACAACGGCCAACCGTATGGATCCGTACGCCGACCCCTTCATGGCGGCGGGTGGCTCGTTTGTGATGATTGCCAAGGGCAACCGCACGCAGGTTGTGACCGAGGCCTGTAAGAAGTACGGCGGTTTTTATCTCGGGACCATCGGCGGCGTCGCTGCTGCGCTTTCCGAAGCGGCCATTAAGAGCATCGAATGCATTGAGTATCCGGAGCTCGGTATGGAAGCCATCTACAAGATTGAAGTCGTGGACTTCCCGGCCTTTATCCTCGTTGACGATAAGGGTAATGACTTTTTCAAGCAACTCAAGCCTCGTTGCTGCTGCAAGTGCGTTCAGTAACGCAACGCATGAGGCGGTTTGGGTAAAGTAACATCGGCCGGCGTGCCACGTGTGGCGTCGCCGGCCGAAGTGTCTTAGCGCAGAAAACTCCGAGGTGTTTTTGTGAGTGTGATTCAACAGAACGATTTGATTGAAAGTGTGGCCGAGGCCTTTGTGCACATTAACCGGGTCTGCCCGCCCGATTACGAACAAGCGCTCAGGATGGCTGTTGCGAGGGAACAAAATCCCAAACGACGCGATGCCGTTCAGAGGTACCTGATGCAGTGTCTTTCCGAGAAAAAAGAAGGGGAGCTGATTGACTCGGAGCCCGACATGGTCGTGGTATTTATGCGCGTCGGTCAGGATGTGCGTTGGGCCGGATTCACAGGGAGTCTTCAGGAGGCCGTCCGTGAAGGAATCGGACGTGCGTGTGCGGAGTTTTCTCTTTCCTCCCCGAGTCGAGATGATGCTTTGCCGTCGTCACGATTTACGGTAGGTCGTTCCGTTCCGGTCTTTATCCACTGGGATCTTGTTCCCGGCGAGCAGGTTCAACTGACTGTCGCCGCTCGTTCCGGTGAAGACGAGAGTAAAACACGGCTTCTGATGAAGACCTCACAAGAGAGCATCGCCGATAGTGTTCTCGCGCAAATGAACGAGTTGCGCGAGAGTATTCGTTTTCCGTTTGTCCTCGGAATCGGAGTCGGCGGAACGGTGGAAAATGCTGTCTTAACGGCTCGGGAGTGTTTGAACGATCCCTTGAATATGGCAGAACTTTTGGACCGCGGCCCCCAAACGTCCGTTGAAAACTTACGTACGGAAATCTTTCGGCGCCTCAATGAATTTTCCGGTGATGCCGGAAGCTTTGTTCTCCGACCTCAGGTGCTTGACGTTAAGATTCGACTTCGAAGCGATCGGTATCCGGTTTGGCCTGTGTGTCTGATGCTTGAGACCGGCATTCTCCGTCGTACGCGTTTTGTTTTGGACGGAACGGGACCGGTGTTTTTCTAGCAAAGCCTGTGTAAGAAATCCCTGAGACGAAAAAAGCACCGCAATTGAGTTGTGGTGCTTTTTTCAACAGGCTTTTCCCGAGGTGTTCCTCGGGAAAGCTTTACGTTAGTTGAAGATGCGGTTCGCAACAAACAGAACGGCTAAGACGTACATAAGCCAGTTGAGTTTCTTGTATTGACCGGTCACGAGTTTGAGGGCCACGTAACTGACGATACCGAATTCGATACCGACGGCAATCGAGTACGCAAAGGGCATCATAATCAGAGCAATCATGGCCGGGAACAGTTCTGTCCAATCCGAGCAATCCAGGTTGGCGATACCGGAAATCATGAAGGCACCGACCATAATCAGGGCTGCAGACGTCGCGCATGACGGCACAATCATGAAGATCGGGCTAAAGAAGACAGCCAGCAAGAAAAGGACGCCGACCGTGAAAGCCGTCAGACCCGTACGTCCGCCTTGTTCGATACCGGCTGCGCTTTCCACAAAGGTCGTCACAGTGGACGTACCGAGAACGGCACCGGCACTCGTGGCGATAGCGTCCGAGAGTAGGGCAGGACGGGCACGGGGCAAGAAGCCGTTCTTATCGAGCAAGCCGGCACGGGCCGAACATCCGACGAGGGTGCCGATCGTATCAAAGAAGTCCACGAAGAAGAAGGCAAAGACGATGACCCAGAAATTCAGGTTCGAGAGCATCGAGAAGTCCATCTTCCAGAAAATCGGAGAGAGAGACGGAGGCAAGGAAACAAGACTCTCGGGAATCTTCGTTACGCCCAAGGGGATGCCGACAATCGTGATGACGACCATGCTGATCAGAATGCCGCCGCGGATGCCTTTGTACTGCAGGTAGGCCATCAGAAGGACGCCAACAATCGTCAGGAACGCCGTCCAATTGGTGAGTTTTCCGAGACCGACAAGGGTAGCCGGATTGTCCACAATGATTCCGGCGCCGCGCAGACCGATAAAGGCAATAAACAGACCGATACCGGCAGCGATACCGACCTTAAGAGCCGTCGGAATGGAGTTGACGACCTTTTCTCGAATGCTTGTGACTGTCAGGAAAATAAAGATTAAGCCTTCGACGAAGACAGCCGTTAAGGCAACGTGCCAGGAAATGCCCATCGTCAGGCACACCGAGTACGTAAAGAAGGCGTTCAACCCCATGCCCGGAGCCAGAGCAAACGGGTAGTTGGCCAAAAAGGCCATCAAAAAACATCCGAGGGCCGCGCCCAAGCAGGTCGCGACCAAAACGGAGCCGAAGGGCATACCGCTTTCGGAAAGAATTCCCGGGTTAACGACAATGATGTAGGCCATTGCCATGAACGTTGTAATGCCGGCGGAGATTTCCGAGCGGACGGTCACCTTATTCTCGGAAAGCCGGAATTGTTTTTCAAACCAAGACATGATGGATATTTTCCTTGAGGGAGAAGGTTAAGAAAGCAAAAAAAGAAGATGGCGCATTTTAGTCCCGTAACAGGGGTTTAGTCCTTGATTGAACGGAAAAAACTATGTTTTGCTGTTGCATTTTTTCTTAGGGGACTGCCCTGAGAAAACGCAGAAAAATGAAATAGTTCGTTCGACAAAGCAAATGGTCGAAGGACTCTTCGGGTGCTATCCTGCGTGGCCGAGTTTTGCCACGAATACAAGGTATGCAAGATTTTTTCATTCACTTTTCCTTCCAGTTTGCTAAGTCTGTTCCGCTTTTTTGCTTAATCGGGCTCGGATACGCCCTCGTGCGTTGGTGCGGCTTCGGAAAAACCGAAAGCAATGCGGTCGTCAAGTTTGCTTTCAACGTTTCGCTCACGGCAATGCTGTTTCGGTTGTTGGCGCAGCAGTTTTTAAGCGACACGCAGACGGACCCGCGTCTGCTGATTGCGTTTTTCGGAGCTTGTCTTGTGCTCCTCGTGATTTGTCGATTCGTTGCCATCCGGTTTTTGAAAATCGACTCGGTCGGCGCTTCGGTTTTCGGTACGGGGTGCGTGTTTTGTAATAACGGGCTACTCGGATTGCCGCTTGCCGTGGCAATGCTCGGAGATCAATATTTGCCGAGTATTGCGTGTGTGATTATGTTCAATGCCCTCGTTTTATGGACGGCCGTTTCTCTCTTAGTTGAGCAGGGCGGTCGCCGGCTTACGCCGAAAAACTTCATTCTCACGGTTTTTCATGTCTTTAAAAATCCTCTGATTATCGCGATTTTTGCCGGTGTCTTGTGGAATTTTACGCGCATTAAATTCCCGTACTACATCGACGAACCCTTGCGACTTGTCGCCCGGTCCGCGACGCCCTTGTCGCTCATTGCCGTCGGTATGGGGCTGGCGGAGTACGGCATCAGTAAGGGCTTCGGAACCGGTGTGATTCTCTCGGCTGTCAAACTCATTGTCCACCCGATTGCCGTGTTTGCTCTGGCTACCTTAATCGGGCTCGGGCCGATTGAAAAGACGGCTGTTGTCTTTTTGGCGGCTTTGCCGTGCGGAGTGAACGTGTACCTGATGAGCCGAACCTTTCACGCCATTGAGGCGGAAATTGCCGACGCAATGCTCATCTCGACCATGATTGCCGCCGTCACGATGCCCTTTGTTGTGACTTTACTGCGTCAGGTCCACTAAAGGAGAGGGAGAAGTTTTCATACTTTTTTGAAAAAAATATGAAGACTACGGTACTATCCCGTTGCCTTCCCTTTTTTATGACGGAGACTTACGATGGTTGCTCAAATTCGCCCCGTTTCTCGCACGGTTATCGCTCTTACGATGGGATGCTTAACCGGTTTTTCAACAGCCCACGCGGCAGGTGAGCAAGATCTCGGCCAGGTTTTAGTGACGGCCGAGAGTGAGAGCTCGCCCGCCTTGCCGGCAACATCCTCTCTCGGGACACAAAGTAATCGCGTCAGCCGTGAACAAATCGAGAGCCAAGCGGCAACGGATATCAATCATGCTTTAACACTTGTTCCCGGCGTCATGACGCGTTCTCAAACCATGATGGGAGGGCAAACCAGCCACGGAATTTATGTCCGAGGAAGAGGCGCGAGTCACCCGGGCTCGGACGTTGCAATTTATTTTGACGGTGTCCCGCGTGCCGGAGCTATTTACGGACAGACGCTCTTTGATGGCATCAGTCTCGGGAGCGTTGAGGCGATTGAGATTTTCAAAAGTCCGCAACCGGCCAATTTCGGAAGCGGCTATGCGGCCGTGAGCATAGAGCCGCGCAAGATCAAGCGCTCTGGTCAGGAGGCTGAAATATCGGTCGCAGGCGGCTCGCACGAGACAGTCAATGAAGAGGTCTTTGCCGGCTATAAAAACGATCTGTTTGACGTCAGTGCCGTGCAAAACTGGGCCAGTACCGCAGGACATGTCAACCACTCGCGTGCGCAGCAGCAAAACTATTACCTCAATACCGGCTGGCAATTAACGCCGAATGAGGAAGTACGGTTTTTAGCCAACAGAACGCTCGGACAGACGCTGCAGCCCGATAAGAAAACAGCAGTACGACCTGTCGATCGCTATGACACGGACACAACGTTTTTTACCTTGACGATGAATAGTCGCCGCGAGCACTCCGAAGGGTTCCTTAAGGCCTATTACAACGACACACAATACGACATACTCGGGGAAAAGAACGGGAGAGCCGACTCAAGACAGAGTATGAAACTGTACGGTGTTCGGGGCAAGTACAGCCTGACCTTTGCCGAGGCGACGCGTCTGACGGTCGGAATGGATTTAGATCGCACTGAAACAACAAATAGGCAGCGTATGAAGGGAAGCGGCGCA
Organism: uncultured Sutterella sp.; assembly: GCA_900542805.1. GTDB lineage: Bacteria > Pseudomonadota > Gammaproteobacteria > Burkholderiales > Burkholderiaceae_F > Duodenibacillus. Next base: position 73,245 of record UQOW01000005.1, on the reverse strand, counting down.
ACGACATACTGGGATTTCCCGACGATGACGCTCTTTTCTCCGTATGCGAGTGTATCGCACGACTGGCAAGTCGGAGATGTTGTCGTGACGCCTTCTGTCGGACTGCGTTCCTACACGCACAATGAATTTAAAGATACCGTTGCTCCGCAGGCAGGTCTTGTTGTTTCCTCCGGGCTTTGGCGGTGGAATGCAAACTACGCGCGCGGTGTGAACTATCCGACTCCGGCTGCCTTACAAGGGTTGGTCGAACGCGGGCCGGGGGTAACTTCCGCGGCGTGGTCCTCTCTTAAGCCTGAAGTTGTCGATCACTACGAGACGGGAATCGGACTTATGGCCGATGAGGAAAATGCCGTCAACTTGACCGCCTTTTACGATAAGGGACGCGATCGCTTTCGCGTTAACATGAGTCAGCACGTACCTCCTGTTTGGAACGACCCCGTGGGGCACTACAAAGTTTCCGGTCTTGAGGCAAGTGTTCAAAAGTCCTTTGGCTCCGATGTCAAAACCTTTGCTGCTGTGACCTATATGAACGTGCGCGCAACGGATAACACAGGAAAGCTTTCCAAGCACCTAGCATACTCGCCCAAGTGGCTCATTCAGGGCGGTGCAACCTGGCGCATGACACACGCTTGGAAGTTATATGCCGATGCGATGTATGTTTCCGATCTTTGGAGCGGCACAAACAAGAGGCCCTCGGGCTTCGGTTACGGCACACCGACAAAGCTAAAGGATTTTTTGTTGGTTAACATGAAGCTTTCGCGCACATTCGAGCCGCCTCAGGGGTTGCCGAAAAATGCCGAACTCTTTGTTGCCGTCAACAATCTACTTGATCGGGAATATGCTTGGGATGCCGGCTACCCGATGCCCGGAATTACAGCGTTTGCCGGGGTGAAATTCGGGTTTTAGGTGACTTATCAAAATGGAAAGTCTGACACAAGAAGAACAAATCAAGTCCGATGCGCGTCGTGCTTTTTTCGATGCGCATGCACATGGATGGGAAGAGCGCGGTTATCCGGCTGACGTTCGGGGGCGTCTTGAGGTGCTTGTTGATTGCTTCGGGATTGAGCCCGGCGAAAAGATTCTCGATGTCGGATGCGGCGAGGGGGTGCTTGTGCCGTATCTACTGGATAGACTCGGCCCGAGCGGTTTTGTTGTCGAATTGGATAACTCGCTTGAAATGCTCAAAGGCGCGGCTCGAAAGTCGGCTCGGCAAATCCAATGCGTCTGGGCCGGCGTTGAGACGCTTCCTCTTGTGGATGCTGATTTTGACCGGGTGATTTGTTTTGCGTCGTTTCCGCACTTTGCCAATCCCGTGAAAGCGTTAAAGCAAATCCATCGTGTCTTAAAATCGGCAGGAACGCTCGTGATTGCCCATCTTTTAAGTCGTGACGAAATTGCCCGACATCACGCCAAAAGCACGGTTGTTCTCGGTGATGAACTGCCCGAAGAGGCGGCGATGCGGGAGCTTATGACGCAGACGGGCTTTTGCGTTCGGCGTCTTGAGGACAGGCCGGGGCGCTATTTGCTGATCGCTACCAAGGAGTAAGTCGTGATTTCAAGACGCGCACTGATACTGAGCGGAGCCGGTCTTTTCATTACAAAAAGCGCTCTGAGCAAATCTGACGAACGTTCATATGTTTTGGGATCGACCCTTTTAGAGGATATTGTTTCGGACTTGACGGCAGGACGTGCCAAGACGCGGCTTTTGATTAGCGGGTCGGCTTGCCCCGGGCACACCGATGTCAAAGCTTCCGATTTGGTGTTTGCTGCCAATGCACAAGGAATTTATGTTCACCCGAGGCAAATGACGCTACCGAGTCTGACGCAGTTATTTGCAGCTAAAGAGCAGTTGCGCACAAGGACGCACGGAATCGGCGTTTCGGGAAGCTGGCTTATCCCCGATGTGCAGATTCAGGCCAGTCGCGCCGTTGCAAAGACACTGGTTCAGGGCGAAACCTCTGTTTTTTCCGACGCGGTTTACGGACGCCTTCAAAAGCGAATCGAGCGCATTAAGGATTTTTCCGAGGGTCTTGAGCCCGTGCGTACACGTTTTCACGGGAAACCCGTTGTGTCGGCCCTCATGCAAAAAGACTTTGTCTCCTGGTGCGGCTTTTCCATTGCGGCAACGTTCGGAGGCGCCGAATCGATGAATCCGAAGATTCTTGCCGAGATCATTGCCCTTGCACGCAAACGTCGCGTTATCGGTGTTGTGGAAAATCTTCAGAGCGGAAAAGAGGCGGGATTGCCGATTGCCGAGGAACTAAAAATCCCGCGGGCGATTCTTTCCAATTTCCCCGGATCGGACGACAATGTCCCCGATTACTTTTCTTTAGTGCGAGAAAACATCAGGCAGTTGCTTCTTTTAACGGGAAATTAAAGCCATGGCTGAGTGCATTGCCTCCCTAGTCGATGTGTGCGCCGGGTACGGAGCACGGGAGGTGTTGCACACACTGACGTGGTCAATTAAGGCCGGGGAGTTTTGGGGCCTGATCGGGCCGAACGGATCGGGAAAATCCACATTGCTCGGTCTTTTTAATGCGATGACACCGGCTGCATCCGGTCACGTTTTTTTTCAAGGCGAGCAAGTCACGCGCGCCAATTTACACAGGGTACGCACCAAGATTGCCCACGTCTTTCAAATGGTGGAAGTGGACCGAAAAATTCCCGTGATGGTTTACGAGGCGGTTTTAGCCGGTACGTTTTCCAAACTCGGTCTATTTCATCGGCCCGGGGTGCGCGAAAAAGAACTGGCGCTAAAAGCTCTTGAGCGCGTCGGCTTAACGGATGTCAAGGACAGGCCCTTAGGGAGCGTCTCGGGCGGGCAAAAGCAACGCGCTGCTATCGCACGGGCCCTGGCACAAGAGCCGGAACTGATGCTTCTTGATGAACCGACGGCGGCATTGGATTGGCAGGCTCAAAGGGATATCTTGGAACTGATCGCCACGCTTCAAAAGACGCTCGGATTGACGGTTGTGATGGCAACCCATGACTTAAATGCCGTTTCCCACATTACAACGCATACGGCGATGCTTAAAAACGGCTCTTTCGTGCATGTATCGCCAACACGAGAGGCGATGAATAGTGACGTCCTCACGCGCCTTTATGACACACCCGTGGATGTTTTCGAACACAACGGGCGACAGGTTGCTCTCTTTTAAGGACAGACTCGATGCAAGAGCTTCTGACCTACGAATTCATGCAACGAGCCTTGGCCATGGCTGTAATTTCGGGATTAACGTGCGGGCTACTCGGTGTGTTTGTTGTGCTCCTTCGCATGAGCTTTATCGGTATTTGTGTTTCTCATGCGGCTTTTGCCGGAGCCCTAATCGGCATCTGGCTCGGCTTCCCTCCCGCTCTTTGCGGTTTTGTCGGTTCGGTCGGGGTAACGGCCGGCGTGCAGGTCTGGAGCCAGCGCTTACGGGTTTCGACCGATACGGTCGTCGGCGTGATTTTCTCTGTGATGCTCAGCCTTTCGATGTTGGTTTTGGGACTCTTGCCGGGCTCGCGTGCCGAGGGTCTGAATTTCCTTTGGGGCAATCTGCTAACGGCAAGTCGAACGGATTTAATCTGGATGGGACTGTGTGCCGTTTTGCTTATTGGTTTTATCGTCCTTTTCTTCAAAGAAATCGAAGCCGTGATTAGTCAGAAAGATGCCGCGCAAGCAAGCGGAATTCCCGTCAGAGAACTCACGCTTGCGATGATGCTCATCATGGGACTTGTGATTGCCGTAGCGCTCAAGGCCGTCGGCGGGGTTTTGATTTATGCCTTAATCGTGACGCCGGCGGCAACGGCACTTCAGACGTCAAAAAGCCTTAAGACAATGTTTATTGTCTCGGGGCTTTGGGGTACGGCCTCCAGTGTGGTCGGGCTTTTTCTCGCCGGTCTTTTTTCCATTCCGACGGGAGCTTGTGTTGTTTTAACGGCTACGGTTTTCCTTGTCTTCGTTCGGCTTTTATGTAAAGGCGACGCGCGATGAGTCGGACAAGGCGTGTTTGGGTCGGTACCGCACTTTTAATCATCGCGTTGCACGGGACTCTTTTTCTGACGTTTTTTAAAACGCAGAGCCTATCGGTCGGGCGTAGCAGTCAGATTTTTGAGATCGTCGGGGTTCGGGTTCTCGAAAGCGCGGCCAATCGGCTTGTTTCTCCTTCCGCAGCTTCTTTCGTGCCGAAAGTCTCTCCGAAGCCCCCGAAACACACGAAGAAAAAAATGCCTTTACCGGAGGTCAATGAGGCAGCATCCTCTGTCTCGGCATCGGCATCTCAGGTAGAAGAAACGCAAAAAGCTGCACAGGTATCGCAGGCTCCTGATTTGGCGGCCGGAAAGGAAGAAAGCGTTGCAATTGCGGCGCGCCCTGTCTATGCGCCTCGTCCTTTGTATCCTGTCCTCGAACGGCGAAATGGCCGCGAGGGGCGTGTAATGCTCGCTCTTTTTGTCGACGATTCCGGGCGTGTTTCGCAAGCTAAAGTGCGTCAAACAAGCGGCAGTGAGGCTTTTGATACAGCGGCGTTAAACGCCGTGATGCGTTGGAGATTTACTCCGGCACGCGACAGAAACGGGCGGGCTCTTTCTCGTTGGTGTACGGTACGAATTCTTTTTCAGATGGACAGGTAAACGGAGATTGGTATGACAAACGCATTTTCGTCTTGGATGCTTTTTCTCGCACAAAGCGATGCGTGGATTGTGTGTGCGGCGCTCGTGCTTTTTGTAATGTCCGTGGTCGTCTGGACGGTCATTTGTGTCAAGGCGGTTGTGTTTTTCCGTGCTTACCGCCAAAAATGCGAAGCCTATGCGGCATTTTCTTCGTCAGATAGCATTGAGTCGATGCTTCGAAAGGCGCCGGGCAATCGGTGGTTGCTGTTTGCCGAGGCCTCCCAAGGGGCCTTTCACATGGCAGACGGGAACCGCGTTTTAATGCAAGAACAGCGCAAGGTGCAGGAAGATGAGTTTTTAAAGGCACTGACGAGCGGCCTCGGGGCCTTATCGACGATAGCGGCAACGGCGCCTTTTGTTGGACTGTTCGGAACGGTTGTCGGGATTTACCACACGATGACGGCGCTTTCGGCCGTCAATGCCGTGCCGAGCATCGCCCAAGTGGCCGGTCCCGTCGGGGAGACCCTTGTGATGACGGCAGCCGGCATTGCCGTCGCGATTCCGGCCGCCATCGGGTACAACTTTTTCGTGCATGTAACGCGTGCCGTTTCTTCCGATGTTTCGGCCTGGTGGGTGCGTCTTCATTGCTGGAAGAGAACCGGAGAAAAGATGGCCTCGGAGGGTGAAAAATGACCAATCCGATGCGCGATTTAAGTGAGATTAACGTCACGCCCTTAGTCGATGTCATGCTCGTGCTTTTGGTGATTTTTATCGTGACGGTTCCGGTGATGCGCTTGAGTATCCCCGTTAATTTGCCGCAATCGCAAGCTCAGGCATTAAAGGAAACGCCGCACCGCATCGATATCGTGATGAAAGAAGACGGATCGTATTACCTTGAAGGAAAAGCCGTAACGCAGGAAGCGCTCACGACCACACTGACTCAGGCGGCCGCAAATCCTCAGACCTTTGCCGAGATTAATGCCGATCAAGCCTGCCGGTACGGAGACGTGATTTCCCTACTTAATCTTGTGAAGCAGGCCGGCATCACCAAGGTCGGTTTTGCGACGCAACGGTAAAAAATGCGGCGACTTTTCAGCCGCCGCATGAGAACTGTATCAGGTCAAGCGAAAAGAATTACTTAATCTTTTCGTAGATATAGACTTCGTGGATTTCCTTCGTATAGCCTTCGTCCTTGAACGGGCCTTGGCTCATGCCGAGGATGATCTGCGTGCCGCGGTTATTCAAGACGAGCAAGTCTTGTGTGACCGGGTCAATGCACACACCTTCGATTTCGCCGGCACGGCGGAAATCGGTCATTTCACGGAACAGTTCAACGCGACCGGCAGCAGCGCCGCCCGCAACGAGGCCCGTACGTTTCACGACCTTGCCGTTGGCATCGGTCTTAACCGACCACGGTGTTTCTTTAACCGGTTCCGTACCGTTGACTAGACCTGTGTAAGGAACGCCCGTGATGTCCATAATGTAAAGGTTATCGGCGATGTGATAGGTCGATTCGCCGTCGTCGGCAGAAAGAATCATCTTGCCGTCAGCAATGAAGATACCCTGGCACCAGTACGGATTCGGACGGCACTGGACCTTGGTGTAGTACTTCTTGGTTTCCAGGCTGTAGGCATACACATAGCGGCTGTCGACCCAGTCCGAGAGCCAAACGAGGTTACGTTCGCGGTCTACGGCAACACCGGAGACTTCGACCTGACCGGATTCGGCAGACCAAGGAATATCTTCAATCCACTTTAATGTCTCGGCGTCATAAATCGAAACGCAGATGTTTTCGCCGCGACCGAGGTTAAAGTGTTCGTTACCCGTGTAAATCTTTCCGTCATGCACGTCGATATCACCGAAGTGATTGGCAAGTTCCGGGTGCGGGAAAAGACCGTCGGTCTTGGTGCGAACGCGTTTTTTCACAAGCTTCCAGTTGCGGTCATACTTATACAGGCCGGCTGTGTCGGACACGTAGAAATACTTGTCGTCAGCGGCGATGCCTTGACGGCCTTCGACTTGAACAACTTTCTTCAGACGATATTCTTTTCCGATATGGGGCGCAGCGCTCACATATGAGGCGGCAAATGCAAAGGCCAAAGCGGCGGTAACGCACTTGGCGACTGTAGACTTTTTCATACACTTCTCCTCTCGAAAGGTTGGGTGTCTCCCGAACGGGAAACGTGACCAGTGTAGGGCTGACATTTTCCCAAAACCAAGTATTTCTCCTTATCTGTTGACAAGCCGCTAAAGAGTCTGAAAAAAGGGATTCCGAAGAGATAACTTTTTGTTAGACTTAACAACTTAGCCTAAAGATTTTTCTGCTCGTTACCTGACGTGCGCTTTTTCACTGCGCTCGGCGTCCCGATTCCTTGCCCTTTCTTGGCATATTCCTTTGCAGGGCTATCCGCGTTGTTCCTAATGTTCGGTAGGTGTATTCTCGCGTGTCGTGCCGACAGATCGGAATTGAATCGGTCGGTTGTTGTCGCGTATTCAAGGAGGATCAAGATGCCGTTTTTGTTTGCCCCTGCTATGCAAGCCGTGATTCCCGTTCGGGATTCCGCTGATTTTTTCCCCGTTCGTCGTGTTTACGGAGCAGCTAAGAACTATGCGCCCGATATAGCCACGTGCAAAGAAAAAAAGGATTTAATCCGCCGGTTTTTTTAAAGTCTCCCGATTGCATCGTCCCGGTACAAGACGGGGCAACCTATCTGTGGCCGATGCCGCCGCGCACGTCCAAGATAGTTCCGGAATTTGAACTCGTTGCTTGTTTGGGTAAAGGCGGTCGAAACCTGACACTGGACCAGGCAAAAGATTGCATCTGGGGTTGGTGTGTCGGTTATGACTTTACACGACGCCTGACGGAGAAGGACCTTCCTACCGGGGGCCCCTGGGATATGATGAAGACACTTGACGGCGGAGCGCCTGTGAGTGCCGTTCGTCCGGCACAAAAAACCGACCTTTCGAATCCGGTTGCCGTTCGGCTTTATCGAAACCGAGAACTCATGCAGGATGCCAGCACCGAATTTATGATTGCATCGCCCGAAGAGTTGATTGCCCAGCTCTCTTGCTTCTGGGAACTTCGGGCCGGAGACGTGATTTTCACGGGAGCCCCGGTTAACGTTCCCGATGCCCGGATCGGCGATGTGTTCGATGGTAGCGTTGAAGGCATCGGGAGCCTTAAGGTACAGATTGTTTCCGAAAACAATTAATAGAAAAAGGATTGAGCACTCTGAGTATGTTGCGGTATGCCGGACAATGACAACGCTCCTTCCCATGAGCCGAGCTCGCCGGAGAGAATTTAGACCGAAGGCTTATGGCCCGGTTGACGCATTGCCGAAAGTTGCCGGCATTAACGGACCACGAGTCGGGAATCTCAGGGTACGAAGGGAAAAAGGTTCGCGTTCGACCGGTTTGCGAAAGGAGACTCGATAAGGCGGATTGAAAAACCCGAGTGAAATCACGTCACTCGGGTCGGAAAATCTGGTGCCCCAAGACTGACTCGAACAGACGACCTATCGCTTACAAGGCGATTGCTCTACCAACTGAGCTATTAGGGCAACGGGCGCAATTCTACAGAATTACGCTCAAAGTTTGGTGAAAACGGGGATATCGTTTTCGGGCTTGGTTTTCTTCGGCTCGGGTGCTGTCGTTACGGGAAAGTAACTGACAAGATCGGTGTTCTCTTTCGGGAAAACAGCCTCAATACGACAAAGTGGAACATCAATGGCGCAGACTGCGTCGCCGAACCGCGTCTTAAAGCGCATACCGTCTTTATCGAGTTCAAAGTCGCGTGTCGCGAGCGTCGAGACGCAAAGCACAATCGTATTGTCCGGATTGACGTACTCGCGCGGAACCACGCAGGAGTCATCGACGGAAACGGCAATGTACGGGGTGTAACCCTCGTCCTCGCACCAATCCAGAAGTGCACGCACGGCGTGCGCTCGGAAGGATTCTTTCGAGAGCGGACCGAGATAGACATCACGCATAGAAAACTCCACCGGTTGCAAGGCGTTCCGATTAGCGACGCATGACCTTTTCTGACGGCGTCATCGAATCGATGAAGGCATTACGCGAAAAGACGCTTTCGGCGTACTTTAAAAGCGGGGCAGCATTTTTGGGCATTTCGATTTCATAGTGATCCAAACGCCAAAGAAGCGGAGCGAGCGTGATGTCGAGCATCGTAAAGTCATCGCCCATCAGGAACTTATTCTTTGCAAGCACCGGCGAGAGCTGTACGAGTTGTTCGCGAATCTGGTCGCGTGCGACTTTCTTGCGAATTTCCGTTTCTTCTCGATGCTCTAAAACGCGAACGAAACTAAAGAGTTCGCGCTCGAAGGTGTAGATAAAAAGCCGTGCTCTGGCACGCTGAATCGGATCGGCCGGCATTAATTGCGGATGCGGAAACCGTTCATCGATGTATTCGTTAATGATGGTCGACTGATACAGTGTCAAATCCCGTTCGATGAGAATCGGTAGTTCCCCGTACGGATTCATCGCATCGATTTCCGGCGGTTTGTTGAACGTGTCGATGTCGTTGATTTCAAAATCACAGCCTTTTTCGCACAACACGAAACGGCAACGGTGAGAGAACGGACAGGTCGAACCCGAATACAAAACCATCATAAAAGTGCAGTCCTAAAAAAGAAAAGACCATCGGTTAAGAGCAAAAGGAGGCACTTTAACCGAAAGAGAGGCAATTATAAGAAAGTAGGAATTATTCTGCTGAAAAATGCATGTAACTCCATGATATAAAACGAAAAATAACCGTCTTCGGTAACTTGTGATATACGGACGCCAAAACAGGGATACACCCCTTTGTTACAAGGAGTTGAAAAACGAAAAGAGGCGCCCTCGGTACGCTACACGGGATTGTCAATCTCGATATAGCGGGTTTCAATTCCGAAATGCTCCGTAATTTTGCGACCGAGAGCCTGGATGCCGAATCGTTCCGTTGCGTGGTGTCCGCAGGCAAAGTAAGGAATGCCGGTTTCGCGGGCGATATGCGTTGTCCTCTCGGAGATTTCCCCGGAAAGGTAGGCATCGGCGCCGCACTCGACTGCCTCTTCCAGGTAGTCTTGAGCTGCTCCCGTGCACCAGGCAACACGCCGAATCGGACGCATTGTTGGTCCGACGATAAGAGGTTGCCGCCCGAGTGCGCAGGTAATGGTTTCGGTAAGAGTCTGAACGGAAAGTTCTTTCTCCGTCAATCCCGTCCATCCGAGATTGTCTTGTCCGAAGCGCCCTGTGGCTGTAAACCCTAAGGCGCTCCCGAAAAGGGCGTTGTTGCCGAATTCCGGATGGTCATCTAACGGGAGGTGATAGGCGACGAGAGCAAGACCGGCGTTCAAAAGTGTTGCGATGCGGGCGTGTCGAATTCCGACAATGCGCGCATCGTCGTGCTTCCAGAACCAGCCGTGGTGAACGAAAAGTGCATCGGCTCCGATACGGGCGGCTTCTTTTTCTGCGGCCAACGAGGCCGTGACGGCAAGGGCAATTGTCCGGATGTCCCGACCGTCGCCTTGAACCTGAAGGCCGTTGGGGGCGTAGTCCTTGTACTCGTTCGGATGCAACAAAGAATCGGTGTAGGAAAGAATTTGAGAGATTTGCATAGCCTCTCCTTGTTTAACAAAGGCGCTTTCGTGCATAGGTAACGCGATTGTTACCGGCAAGATCTTTGACGGTTTGTGCCGGTTCGTACCGACCATCGTGTTCAAAAAGAGCACGCACGGTACAGGCTTGATCATAGCCGTGTTCCAAAACGAGTAGCCCCCCTGAGGCCAAATAGGGAATGGCTCCTGCAATCAACGTTCGAATGCAAGTGAGTCCGTCGACCTCATCGGTTAAGGCCCCTCGCGGCTCAAAGCGCAGGGCCTTTAAATGGGTGTCGTCGGGGTGAATATACGGCGGGTTGGAAACAATGATGTTGTACTGACAGTGTTCGGGGAGAGGTTCGAACCAGTCTCCTAAGTAATAGGAAATCGTTGCCCCTAAACGGCGTGCGTTTTCGTTGGCAACGGCAAGAGCGCGGTCACTGATATCGGTTGCCGTCACGCATGCGTTTGGAAGTTCCTTAGCTAGCGTCACGGCAATGGCGCCGCTTCCGGTTCCGAGGTCAAGAATTGAGAAGGGCTTTTGGGAATCGACAAGATGAAGAACGGTTTCAATGACGGTTTCCGTATCCGGGCGCGGAATGAGAACATCTGGGGTGACGATAAAGTCTCGTCCCCAAAAGGATTGGGTGCCCAAAAGATAGGTTGTCGGAAAGCCCCCTCGGACACGCTCAATCCAATCGAAAAACGTGGCTTGCGTTTTTTCGGAAACGACGGTTTCGGGGTGCGCAATGAGGCGTTCTTTGGCAACACCGAGCAGTTTTGCGAGCAAGAGTAATGCGTCGCTACGGGGTACTCCCGTCGCGCTTTGCAGCAAGTCGGCAGCCGTTGCCATCAAGCCTCACCGAGTTCGGCCAAAAGTTCGGCTTGGTGCTCGGTTGTCAGAGCCGTGATGATTTCATCTAGGTCTCCGTCCATGATGGCATCCAAGCGATATAGCGTCAGGTTGATGCGGTGATCGGTTACGCGCCCTTGCGGATAGTTGTAGGTGCGAATGCGCTCGCTTCTATCGCCGCTACCGACAAGGTTTTTGCGTTCGCTGGCGCGGTCACTGCGTTGCTTTTCTACTTCAGCCGCATAGAGGCGACTTGCAAGAATCGCCATCGCTCTATCCTTGTTTTGGTGCTGACTGCGCTCGTCTTGGCATTCGACAACAAGTCCTGTCGGAATGTGCGTGATACGCACGGCCGAGTCTGTCTTTTGCACGTGCTGACCACCGGCGCCTGAGGCGCGATATACATCGATGCGCAGGTCGGCCGGGTTTATTTTGACGGCTTCGACTTCATCGAGTTCCGGCAAAACGGCAACCGTGCAGGCCGAGGTGTGAATTCGACCGGCGGCTTCCGTTTCCGGGACGCGCTGCACACGATGTCCGCCCGATTCGAATTTAAGTTTTGAGTACGCCCCTTCGCCGATAATCCGACAGATGACTTCTTTGTAACCCCCTAAGTCACTTTGGTTTTTGCTTGCGATTTCGACTTTCCAGCCCTGCCGCTCTGCATAGCGCATGTACATGCGAAGAAGGTCCCCGGCAAAAAGGGCCGATTCATCGCCGCCCGTGCCGGCACGAATTTCCAAATAGATGTTGCGCTTGTCGTTCGGGTCAGTCGGAAGGAGCATCAGTTCCAGGTCCTTTTCCAGAGCCTGAAGTTTTTCTTCTCCGAGTTCGATTTCCTCTTGAGCAAGCTCGCGCATATCAGGGTCTTGAGCCAACTCTTTGGCGGCGGCAATGTCGGCCTCGGCCTTCTCGTACTCTTTCATTTTTATCGTCAGAGGTTCGATTTCTGCGCGCTCGCACGACAAATCGCGGAAGCGATTCATGTCGTTGGTTGCCTCAGGGGAGGCAAGCATGGCATCGATTTCTTCAAGGCGACGGCAAAGTCCGAGGAGTTTGCTGCGCATGCTGTCTTTCATCATGGTCGGAGAAAATCAGAAAATGAATTAAAAAGTATAAACGGCTAATTGCGGTGCGGGCGGAAAAAGTCCGCCACGGCGTTCGCTTCGCCGGTTGCTGTTTTGTCTGCACACGTCTTTAAAAAGACGGTCGGATCGTGCGCAAATTTGCGTGTCAGATTGCGTGTCAGACGCTTGAGAACCGTATCGGGATCGACGCCGGCGTCAAGGGCTTTTCGAGCGAGTCGATATTCGGCATCTCCGAGGGCCTTGGCTCTTTCGCGTAAGGTCAGAACCGACCCGACGGCGCGGCGTGTTTTTTGCCAGCGCAGGAATTCTTCCAAGCGTAAGGCAACGAGTTCCTCGGCTTTTTTTACAGCGCCCGTGCGGCTTTCTTTTCCGGCTTGAACGATATTGCCTAAGTCGTCGATGGTGTAGACAAACACATCGGCTAGGTCGCGCACTTCGGGCTCGACATCACGCGGGACAGCCAAATCGATAATACAAATCGGTTCGCGGTTTCTTTCTTTGATGGCACGAGCCAGCATCCCGAGACCGAGAATCGGCAAGGCCGAAGCCGTGCAGGAAACGATGATATCGTAGTGACTGATGACATCGGGGAGGTCCTGAAGGCGAATAGCCGTTCCTTTGTAGCGGGCGGCCAAAGCCTGCCCGCGATTAAGCGAGCGGTTTGCTACGGTAATCTCTTTGGGATTGCGCGCCCCGAAGTGAGCCGCGCACAGTTCAATCATTTCACCCGCGCCGATATAAAGAATGCGACGCTGCGATAAGTCCCCGAAAAGGCGTTCGGCAAGACGAACGGCCGCCGAAGCAAGACTGACGGAATTGCGTCCGATTGTCGTGTGCGAGCGCACGAGTTTAGCGGTGGAAAAAGCCGTTTCAAAGAGGTGATTTAGGTAAAGCCCCAGGCCGCCTGCCTTGCGGGAATGCTGTACGGCTTTTTTGGTTTGCCCGGCGATTTGCGTTTCCCCGAGAACCATTGAGTCAATGCCCGAGACTACGCGGTAGGCGTGCAAGACGGCTTGCTCTCCGGTAAACGTATAGAGGTAAGGTTCAAGCTCTCGAGTTGTTACGCCTTTGGTTTCTGAAAGAAAGTCAGTAAGAAGCGGGAGGACCCGTGTGCAATCTTCGGCAACGCCGTAGATTTCCATACGGTTGCACGTGGAAAGAATCAAGGCTTCTTTAAGAGTCCCTGACTCGCGTCCCTTTAATCGGGTTAAAAGTGTTCTGACACAGGACTCCGATTCTGTTTCGGAAAAGGCAACGCGCTCACGTATTGCGACGGGAGCGGTCGTATGGTTTAGTCCGAGGCAGAAAATATCCATGGTGCAAAAATGCGGGAACCGGTTGTCCGGCTCCTGATAGTCCTTTGTCAATTCATCGCGATTATAAAGAGAGGCACTGCGACGGTGCGACATGGGGAAAGCTGAAGAGGCTCTCGGAAGGAAGACTTACGATGGAAGATTCCAGTTTGACGTGTCGCTAAAAAACGCGGGGTTTAAGAAGAGGTGTTTGTTTTCTAAAACGCGTGCAAATATGAGAAACGTTTTGAGCCAAAGCCTGCGCGAAAATTGGTACGATTCAGGACATTGCAGACGGGTACAATAAGATTGTGCACGTCGAGTTTTCGGACATTTTTGTTAAACCCCGAAAAGAAGTATGAAAGTTTTGATTCAGCGTGCGGAAAGTCGAGTAAAACTTACAGAAGGCAAATACTGTTTTTGATAAGTCGTAAAAGAAAAGTAATTATTCAGGAGAAATGAATGTAAGCTCCCTATCGCTAACTTAAGTTAAAAAAAGCGGCCGAAGCCGCTTTTTTGGGGTGTTACTGAGGTTTCTTTGCGGCGTAGTTCCACGGAAGCCACGGCTCGATATCAAAGCCTTCTGCCTCATCCTCGTTGAACTTTAAAAGTTTGGAGTCCAGAGACCTTCCGTGCTGATTGACCTCGTGCGTCAGCGTCTTGCTCGCGCGGTACAAGAAGAACGCCTTGGCATAGTCCGTAAGCCACGCAATCGGGTTTTTCAGATTGTTGAGTTTTGCCGTCTCCGTCAGTGACAGCAACGTGCATAAACTCTCGGTGTATTCGACCGATTGCTTAAAGTCACTGGCCTTGCGCAGAACGGCTACCGCTCGGATGCTCGATTCAACAGCATTGGAGTCAAGCGGTATCTTCGGGTCGTCCAAGAACTCTCGGAAGTTCGCTCGATGATTCATGTAGTACGTCACGGCCTTGCTCAGTTGATCGTTCCTCGAGCCGCAAATGTATTTGCCGCCTTTGATTTTCGTAAATTCGACGGCTAACGCCACCATCACGGTGTCGATTTGATTCATCAGTACCGTTGCGTGTTGTTTCCGATTTTTCTCGACTTCTTTGTAGAACACGTCAATCGGTTTTGTCCTGTCTCGTTTCACGGTCTTTTCGTACCCGTATATCTTCGAGATCCCTTGGACTACACAACAGAGTTTATAAACAGCGGCGTCTTGTTTGAGTCCTCTTGCGGCTTGCGCCAGAGCCTCTTGCGGCGTTTTGCAACCTAAACTCTTCGCAAGAGCATCGATATCAATGGCATCGAGGAGTTCTCGCCGTAAATGAACCAGACAGCATTGGTGTTTTAACGAAGGGTTTCCTTCGCAGTACGTGTCATACGCGGTATACGCATCCGTGACCCACACGCTCGGCGCATACCGGGCAAGATTCTCTCCGATGGCTTCGACACCTCGACCGCCGAGGTGTTTGAAGATGACGGCTCGTTTGTCTTCGTAAGGGCAAGAACAGACAGCCGCCAGGTAGTCTTTTTGCCGCGTGCTTTCCGGGGCCTCACACACGCCTTTTCCTTGGCTTTGCAACACCTTGATAACCGTCTCATCGGCCACGAGCACGTGTTGCTTTTTCAGGTTCTCCATCAGAGCCTCTTTTAACGGCTCGAACGTTTCTTGACTGAGTTTGTGGATATTGCGTCCGAGGGTTTCGTGCCCCAAGCAGGATTCATCCCCGAAGAGCTCTTTTTGCACTTTGGCAAGCGGGATGCCGTCGGCGTACAAAACGGCCGCAGCCGTAGCCGCCGCAATCCCCATTGTCGAGGTCGGCGTCACCGGCACATTGCCGTCCGAGTAAACCAAGTGGACGCGTCCGCATTTTCGACACTGTATTTGCTGGTGTCGTGAGGCGACCGTGTGAACGATGTCATGCAAAAAGTCTTCGGTGTCGCGCACCGCCGATTGGCTTATAGCCCCGGCGATAAAGTCCGTCGTATTGCCGCATTCGCACTTGACCTTCGCGTCCTCGATTTCCTCTTCACGACGTTCGAACTCAAGAGACTGCCTTCCGGGAGTAAGAGCCTGTTCTTTTTTCGGAACGTTCGGATCGGGATATTGCACCAGAAGGGCGGCAGCCTTGACCGTGGCATCACCGGAGAACTGAGCGTTTTGACTGACGGCTTGACCGACGACGGTCAGGGCAGAGCCCATTTGTTTGCTCCGTTGCGCCACGCTGCGATCGATGGGTCTGACCGTGTTGACAAGTTCCGCCGTGAACTTGGCAGTTGACCCTTTCAGAGTCGAGTAGTCAATCTGTTCGGAGTGCTTCTGAAACGTGCGACGAAGAAACTTATCAAAAGCACGATTTTCCAGCGTCTCCCAGCAGAGTTCCTTGAGTTCTTTCCAGAGCCTCTCCTGCAATTGTGCATCGGCCGGGAACTTCTCTTTTAAAACGGTCAGGCTCTCGATGCAGACTTTCACGAGAACCCCGATGTTTTCCTTCACAAAAAGCAGGTTGGTCTGTAGCTTCTGATTTTGCTCACGAGCGTCCTGAAGTTGGTGTTCGGTTTTTTCAAGGCGTCGTTCGCTCTTTTGGAGCCGGCGTTCGATTTGTTCGCGCCGACGTTCACTTTCCTGCAATCGTCGTTCGCTTTCCCGAGCTTTGTGTTCGTTTTCTTTAAGTCGCCGTTCGGCTTCCTGTGCTTTGCGTCGGCTCTCCTCGAGTTGACGTTCTAACTCTTGATTTCTCTGCTCGGGCGTTGTCATGAAGGACACTTAAATCGGATGTTTCAGATGCGTATAATTATATCGTCTTTTCATGGCAAATCCCTTTTAATATCAACACACTAAATCCTGTTTTAATGGGGTTTAACGGGGCGCTAATCGCACGATTTTTTCGAGATACGACCCGCCTTGTCGGCGTTAAAAAAGGGGCGTAAAGCCCCTGTAAAACGTCTGTAAAGACAAGAATTTTCGCCTTGAAAGAATCCTGATTTCAGTTTAAAATCAGGCAGTTACCTACTTTTTGACCTACATCAAGAACCTTGATGATAGTCGGTTCGAACGGACTGAATCGCCTCTCCGTCCAGGTACTTCAAGAGCAATTCTTTGCTCACTTTCATGTTCTCGCCCTCGTCGAGTCGAGCCAGGAGTTTTTGAAACCGTCCATCATCAAGCCTTCGCGTCAGAAGAAAACTACCTTTTGCATCGGCCCAAATGACTTTGGCGATAACCCTGGCCTTGGAGACAAAGACCACGCAATCCCGACACAGGCTGACGTCAATTTGTGCGCATTGTTTTGCCAGCGAACTTAAGCGGGTAAATCCGCACCGCATGTCGGTCGGCGTGTAAATCAAACTGATGCGATACCCGGATAGACTCAGACTCATAAGGACGCTCCTTGTCGGCACCCGAGCAATCGAAGTGCAAAAAGTTCGGCATTGCGGGATTCAAACATCACCGTTTGTCCGGTCGGAAGATAAATGACGACTTGGCGCAGGCGTTTGCTTGTGCACGGACGCTTGGCGGCGTTGTCCTCTTGTAGCACGGCAAGTTTCTTCGCATCGAGGCGAATGATTTGAACTTCCTGCTCGGCTTCATTCTGAACGTGAATGTGCAGTTGTTCTTCGACCGACACGGCAAGAGGCCGTTTGTCGTTTTTCATCCGTTGGCGATCACGAATTTGCCGAAAATGTGTGCGAGCCGTGTCTTCACTCGGCATCCCGGTGCTGATGACAAATTCCTTGAACGTCTCACTGTAAAGAAAACAGCGCCGTGACAGACCGGAGGCTTTCCACGCCTTGTACGCATTGTCCCAATCCACCTCAAAATCCGTAGCCATCTGAGTGCTCCTTCGTTAAAAACCCGAACACGGATTGAAACAGATTTTTAATCGCTCACCTGAGCGATAGGGTGCTTACCATTAAAATCACGACCACGTCACATCGAAACCGCGCCCTTATGGGCGCGATAGTTCATGCTTAGTATGAAAATATTTTAAAAATTGTTTCTACTCAGGAGAATACGATGAAACAAAAACGGAATTTCACGGCAATTGCTTTTGCAACACTGATGCTTTTGGCAGGGGGGGGGTAGCGCAGGCAGGCACCTACACCGTTGTCGGAGGCGAAGTAACTAACGATAAATCGATTGCCATTGGATCTAATTCAAAAGCGGGAAATACAGATGCAAGAGCGTCTGTTGCCATAGGCGATTCGGCAGATGCAACAGGGTCAGGAGGTGTTGCAATTGGCAAGGACGCAAAAGCGCGCCAATCTCAAGGTATTGCTATCGGAGATGGAGCGGACGCGCTTCAAACGTCAGGAATAGCGATAGGTGTCAGTTCAAAAGCTCACATGAATGCTTTGGCCTTCGGTGTAAGCGCCTCCGCGCAATCCGAAGGAGCGATTGCTTTTGGTTTCGGCGCTATTACTGGACTTAGTAATTCGGGAGAGAGTATTGCCTTCGGGTATCAAGCAAAGACTTCGGCAGTGAAGAGCATAGCTTTCGGATCGGGTGCACATGCACAAGAACGGGGAGCCGTAGCTCTTGGAAGTGGCTCCTTTGCCGATCGTCCAAGTGGTGTAGCAGGGTATAACCGTCTCAATCAAAACTTTGGTAACGCCCCCATATGGACTGCCTCACAAGGCGCAGTTTCAATCGGAGACGGTATTCCCGGGAATTCTGACGAAGAGACACGACAGATTATCCACGTCGCAGCCGGCTCTAAAGACACCGACGCGGTAAATGTGGCGCAGCTTAAAGCGAGTCAGACCAAACTTGAGTTGGAATCAAATCTTCTCACCAAGACAGAAAGCAAGACAGCCGACGGTATTACCTACACGTTGGGAATAGATGCCAGTAAGTTGCCGAAAACAGATATCGTGGCAGGAAAGGGTGTTTCTGTAAGCAAAACAGATCCAATGAAACCGATTGTTTTGCTAAACGACGATCAAGATTTTTCGGGTACGGTTACAGCTTCCGAATTCAAAGTCGGTTCGTCTGCATCTCTGGATACTACTGGGCTCAATCTCATTGGAACCTCGACGGTCACTCTTAAGGATTCCAATCCTTCTCTTGAAAAAAAGACAGTATTGTCGACAGAGGGCATTTTCGTTTCTCGTACAACGTCACATCTTGGAACACACCTCACAGCGGATGGCTTGTACATCCTTACCAATGTAAGCGATGTAAGTCTGACAAAAACGGGCTTGGTGCTTGGCACGGGAAATCCATCCGTGACCACATCCGGAATTAAGGCTGGAAACAAGAAGATTACGGGTTTAGCCGATGGTGCCGACGACGGCGATGCCGTCAATGTCAAGCAACTTAAGAAGTCCAAGACGGAACTTCAACTTGCAAGCGATGAGACGAATTTGGCTCTTGAGAATCCTGTTCAAGAGGACGACAACGGAAAACACTACGTCCTACGCCTTAATCGAGATGTTAACTTTGACAAGGTTACAACCGGCAATCTTGTGATTGGAGAGACCGGCAGTCTTGTGTTCGGAACGGCCGGTGCACGACTAACAAATACCGGTTTGGAACTTGGGGGATTAAATGGACCCAAGTTCACAACAAACGGCATCAGTGCCGGCGGACAGCAAATCAAGAACGTCCGAGCCGGTACTGAGGGTACTGATGCCGTCAATGTCCAACAAATGGAAGCGCATGTCAAGGCCAATACGTCCAAGGTTGTTGCGGGGAATGCGGGTATTAAGGTGGATGCGACTCCGGATGCGGAAAACGGAACAACCTATACCGTTAGCCTAAACGAAGAGCACACATTCACGAAGCTTGCAACGGAAACAGTAAAAGCCAACAAGGTGCAAATTGGGGATGCCGGTCCGTCTATGGATGCCGATGGTGTCCATCTGGCAGGAAAGAAGATTACAAATGTGGGTCGAGCGGAAGCTGACACGGACGCAGTCAATCTCGGTCAAATGAACGAGGAAATTAAGAAGAATAAATCCTCCGTTGCAGGAGGTCGGGGTATTAGTGTGGTGCCTTCCGAGGATAGAGAGCACGGGGGTACGAAATATACGGTATCTTTGGAAGACAACATCGAATTTACTGAGGTCAAGACAGGCGACACCACCATTTCGAGCAACGGTGTTTCTATTTCCGGAGGTCCGTCTATGACCAAAGAAAACGGAATTAATGCGGGCGGCAAGGTCATTACAAATGTCGCCGCTGGAGTTAATGACACAGATGCTGTCAATGTCTCTCAGTTAAACAGCCGGTTAAATCAATCCAAGGTCACGGTCAAAGCCAAAGAAAACGGAAATATTACGGTTGAACAATCCGCTGCCACCGATAACGGTACGGAATACACCGTGGCCCTTAACGATTCAGTTTCCGTCAATGAAGTTCATGTTGCACAAAAGGTGCATCTTTCATCCGAAGGAGTTCGTGTCGGCAATTCAGGCCCTATCATCGCCGAAAGCGGCATTGATGCAGCCAATCGCACGATTTCCAATGTCGCTCCCGGCGTTCGGGCAACTGATGCCGTGAACGTTGCACAACTCAATACGGCCGTAAATAACGTATTCCGTCAGGTGCATTCTGTTGAAAAGGATGCTCAGGCAGGCATTGCGATGGCCATTGCAACGGCAGGACTACCGCAGGCGTATCTGCCCGGCAAGAGCATGATGGCGATTTCCGGCGGCACCTATCGCGGACAGTCCGGTTATGCCTTCGGCTTTTCGCATGTCACCGACAACGGTCGCTATGTGATTAAGGCTTCGGGGAGCGGCAACTCCCAAGGACATTACGGAGCCTCGGTCGGCATGGGATGGCAATGGTAGTATCGAAAACTACAAGTCTTTTGTCGTAATATTTGTCGGTATCTCGGAAGAGGGCAAAAACTCTCTTCCGAGGAAAGCTTTGGGAAATTATTTGGAGTTTTACGGAGCAGCAAGCGGGAGGCGAGGTCCGAATTCAGGCGCGTCGAATCTTGCAAATCCGAGTAAAGGTCGATATAGTTCGGACTCCTGAAAAGTGGCCAGATAGCTCAGTTGGTAGAGCAGCGGACTGAAAATCCGCGTGTCGACGGTTCGATTCCGCCTCTGGCCACCATTGAGACGCCCTATGGGCGTTTTTTTTTATCTGCCCGAGGATTCAATCCGGCAGGAATTCACAGTATGCGTAAAACAACGATCGGCATTACGCTCGCTGGCATCGCAGGTTTGTCCTGGGGTTCGATGGCCGTGGCAGCCCAGTATCTCTTTGAGCATTTTGAGTTTGCTCCGACAGATCTTGTGTGCGGACGGTTGTTCGGCGCCGGACTCATCATTCTTATTTTCGAACTCCTGCGCGGCGTCAATGTGTTTCGTGTCGGCGGTCTTCGAAATTGGATTGATTTGGCCATCTACGGCGCGGCTCTTCTTTTGACGCAGTACGCATTTTTCCAAGCGATTCGCTACACCAACGCCGGAACGGCAGCCGTTGTCGTTGCAGCCGGCCCGGCCTTAGTTCTCTTTTACATGCGCGTTTTCGAGCACTATGCGATGAATACGTGCGAGGTGGCGAGCGTCATTTTGTGCTTTATCGGGGTGGCGCTTTTGGGAACTAAGGGGGAAATCAATACGATGGATTTTTCCCTAATCGGGCTTGCTTGGGCCATCGGGTCGAATATGGCCGGCGTGTTCGGAACGCTCTTTTGTCGGCACCTTTTAAATCGTGTCGGTGTCTTAAAGTCCGTCGGATGGGCAAGCGTCCTTTCGGGCGCCGTCATGTGTGCTCTGTATTCGCCTTGGAGTGCGACGGTCGTCTGGACGCCGCTTTCGATTTCTTGTTACATGTATGTCGTGATTGTCGGGACGGTTGTGGCGTTTTGTTGCTTCCTAGAGAGCATGAAATACGTGACGGCTAACATCGCAAGCCTTTTAGGCTGTTTGGAACCGCTTTCCGGCCTGGTTCTTTCCGTCTTAATCCTCGGCGTTTCGTATGGTACGGCCGAATCCATCGGCATTGTGCTTATTTTAGGGGCCGTCGTTTGGCTTTCCTGGGCCAAGGGTCGCTAAAAAGCCCCCCCTTTTCAAGGGCGAAGATTTCTCGTCGGTGTTAGCATAGGGGCCTGAGCAGGGGGTGGCCCTTGTCGGCATCCTCTTCCCGTTTTCTTCCTTTTTAAGAGGAGCTGGTTATGTTCCAAATAATCTTCCGCGGTGCGCATGTTGTCGATCCCTTAAACGGTCGAAACGGCGTCTTTGATGTTGCCGTTCAGGACGGAAAAATTGCCGAAGTGGCTCCGCAGATTACCGGTAAGTCCGAGACGGAATACGATTTTTCCGGCAAGATCTTGCAACCGGGCATTATCGATAGTCACGTGCATTTGGGTTCAATGTGGGGCTCTTTTTACGGGCATCGCATGCTGGCGCGAAGCGGTGTGACAACGTGTCTGGATATGGCAGGGCCCTTAGACGACATCCTCGATAACATCCCCGAGTACGGGGCAGGGCTAAATGTTGCAATTTTGCAGTTTGCCTCACCTCCCTTTACGTTTAAGACTTCTTCGCCCACTAAGGCCGAGATGGTCGATTTAATTGAAAAAAGCCTGAAAGACGGAGCCTTCGGCGTCAAACTTTTGGGCGGACACTACCCTCTGACCCCCACCGTTTCTTCCGAACTCATTCAGACGGCTTTGGAGCGCGGCTGCTATGTGGCTTGGCACGCGGGAACAACCGAACACGGCTCGAATATCGAAGGCATGGTCGAGGCGGTGGATATGGCAGGAAGCGCTCCGTTGCACTTAGCGCACATCAATGCGTATTGCCGCGGCGCCGTTCGCCCCGAATTGGAAGAAACGAAAATTGCCATCGATAAACTGCTCGCGCACCCGAATGTCTTTTGCGAAAGCTATGTCTCACCGCGTAACGGGACTCGCCTGACGTGCGATGCTCAAGGCAAAATCATCAGCAAGGTCACGGCCGGATGCCTGACGCGATTCGGTTTTTCAGCCGACGTCGAAGGTGTTAAAAAGGCATTTCTCGCCGGGCACGCGTGGGCTGTGTATGACGCAGGCGGTTATAGCGACTTGATGACAGGCGAAAAAGCACTTCGCTACTGGGAAGAAAAGAAAACGGACGTGGGCGGTAGCTTTAACGTCAATCCTCCGCTACCGCGTGTGTGGCTGTCGGAAGCCAAACGCCCGGACGGTAGTTTCGTCGTCGATGCCATCAGCACGGACGGCGGATGCATCCCGCGCAACGTCATCCTTTCGCAGGGGCTTTCCCTTGTCAAACTCGGCATCCTGACGTTGCCGGAATTTGTCGTGAAAACGTCTTTGAATCCGGCCCGCATGTTGCGCCTTGGCTCCAAGGGGCATTTGTCTGTCGGAGCCGATGCCGACGTGACGGTTTATGACTATGCAACGCAAAGCCCCGTGGGTGCCTTCGTTGCAGGCGATGCGATTTTCCTTAACGGGAAGATCACAGGCAAGAGCGCGCGCATTATCTGCACCGAGCGCGGCGCCGAGTCGATTGTCGCGCGCGGCTTGAAAGCGATTGTGGCCGATCCGTCTCAGTCCTACGGTCCGCGTTTTGTTCTGCCGAAGGGCTAAAGGCTCTTAACGAACGATGTTCAAAATCTGCTCGACGCCCTGACGCGTCGAGCGGAACGCGTTCAAAGGGTGCGCTTTTTCATAGCCTAAGGCAATCGCAATCGCGATTGCCTCTTCGGGCGGAATCGGCATGTACTTGCGGATAAGGTCCGGGTATTTGACGGGGTTCCAAGCCACAAGCGACCCGATGCCCCGATCGGCCGCTGCGAGCATCAGCGTTTGAGAGAACGCTCCCAAATCAAAGACCATATAGGGCGTGTACGTCTTAGGTAGCGTCAAAAAGAGCATCACGGGCGCATAAAAGAGCTTTGATTGGCACTCTAACTTAATGCTCGCAAGGCCGGCGTCTTCCCGTGCTTTGGAAAACTGTTGCATGTTCTCGCGACCGATTGGCGAAAACGCATCGCGATGCGAAGGCGGTATGTCGCTTTTTCCTTCAAGACCGGCGTTAACGCGCTCGTAAAACTCGGTGCGGATGCTCTCTAAGGTCTTTCCTTCTGTAGCCCACACATGCCACTGCTGAGCATTAACCCAACTCGGCGCACGCGTCGCTTCATCGATGATGTCGCGAAGAATCGCTTCGGCAACCGGCGTCGCCTCGAAATAGCGAACGGAATGACGACTTAAGAGGACGTCTTTAAATTGCATGAAAGCCTCCTAGGAAAAAAGGTGTCAGGAATGCGATTGCTCGGCTGCGCACCGTGCGAGTGCGACAAAGCCTTTGACGGGAATTGTTTCCGCCCGTAAAGACGGATCGATACCGCAAGAGCAAATAGCGTCTTCCGTGAGTATCGCAGAAAGTGCGTTTCTCAAGGTTTTTCTCCGCTGCGTGAAGGCGTGTGTGACAACGCGGGAAAAGACGGAAAAGTCCACCGGGTCGATTTCGCTTTCATCTTTCGGTTTCATGCGCACGAAAGCGCTGACAACCGCCGGAACCGGGCGGAACGCTCCGGCCGGAACGTCAAAAAGCTTGGTGATGCGATAGCGCCACTGGAGCATCACCGACAGGCGTCCGTAGGTTTTACTGCCCGGAGCGGCGGCCATACGGTCGACCACTTCGCGCTGGAGCATAAAGTGCTGATCGAGAACGCAGGAGGCTGCCGGAAGCAGGGCAAAAAGAAGCGGCGAAGAAATGTTGTACGGAAGATTGCCGACAATTCTCAGGTGACCGGACTTTTCTGCGAGATCTTTCCAATCGATTGTCAAGGCATCGGCCTCGATGAGCGTGAGCGACTCGGGAAATTCACTTCGTAGCCAGGCGGCCAAATCGCGGTCGATTTCGACGGCTCGGATTTTTCCGGCGCCATCTAAAAGATGTCGCGTCAGGGCCGCCTTTCCCGGGCCGATTTCTACAATGTCATCGCCCGGCTTGGCGCCCACGGCACGCGCTAACTTGTCAATCCAAAACGAATCGACGAGAAAATTCTGTCCGAAGCGCTTGCGTGCCTTGTGACCGTCTAGAGAGGTGCCCATTACAGGTTCTCTTCTCGAATTTCTACGTAGGCTTGATCGCGCACTTCACGCTGCCAGTCGGTAAAGGCTTCGGCTAACTTCTTCTCACGCAGAGCCTGGCGCGCCGCTAAGCGTGAGCGTTCCCCGTCGGCTTGCTGTTCGCGCCGATCGATCACTTCAATGATGTGATAGCCGTAGCGCGTCTTAAAGGGCTCGGAGACTTCTCCGACCTTCAGGCGATTGACTTCGTCTTCAAATTCCCCGGGAAGGTCGCCGGGACGAATCCACCCGATATCGCCGCCGCGCGTGGCGGAACTATCAACAGAGTTCAGACGAGCGAACGTGGCAAAGTCGCCTTCTTTGTTCAAAATCTTGTGGCGGATGTCATTTAAACGACTGACAACTTCCGCTTCGGGCGTCATATCGGAAACGAACATCAGAATCTGACGTACGTGGCTTTGTGTTACGGGTTCTCCGGCTAGTTTTGCCTTCACCCCGTCACGCACATCGGCAACACGCACGATGTGAAAAGCCTCGGGAGTACGCGTGACCTGAAGGGCACCTTTTTTCGGGTCGGCCTGAATGGCTTTCCAGAAAATCGAGGGCATGCGGGAGGAATCTTTCCAGCCGAGATCGCCCCCTTCTAAGGCATCGTCTGCCTTGGAGTATTCAGTGGCCAGTTTGGCAAAGTCTTCACCGGCCGAGGCTCGCTCCAAAATCTGATCGACGGTCTTTTGCGCTGCGCGTCCCTTGGTGTCATCGGCAGCAACGGGCACGAGGATGTGATAGAGGTGGTACTCGGTCGTCTCGTCACTGGCAAATCCGGCTTTTTCGGCTAAATACGCATTGATTTCGCTTTCCGGAATGAGAATCTTGGAATCGACTTCCCGCTGACGAATGCGCTGCAGGAGGATTTCTTGGCGAATCTGGTCTCTAAAGACGCTGTAGGAGGTTCCGTCGGTTCTTAAGCGGTCGCGCAACTCTTGCACGGTCATGTGGTTATTCTGCGCAATTTGCTCGATGGAGGCACTGATCATCTGCTCGTCAACGCGAATGCCCGTATCTTGCGCACGCTGCTCAATGGCCTTTTCCAGAATCAATCGTTCGAGCACCTGACGACGCAACTGGGGCATCGGGGGCAGCCCGATATCCTGACGCCTTAAGTTGAGCGCCACTTGATGCACGCGCGTTTGTAATTCGTATTCGGTGATGACGTCACGGTTGACAACGGCCACAATGCGGTCCAATGGACGCATGTCCTGAAAGGCGGTCGAAGGAGTCGACGAGGTCTCGCCCGAAGCGGCAAAAGACGTTGCCGCACACAGGGCGCAACATGCACTGACGAAAAAAAGACGGAAAGAAGGCATCATTTTTTTAAGCAATCCATCGCAAAGAAACTGAATTTTTTCAAGCGGGTCCAATTATGCACGAGGCAATTAAGTTTAGGCGTCGGCCGAAACACCGTGTTACGTCAGCAAATCCGCGGAAGTTGTTCGCCGTTTAACCAATCAATAAGGCGCTTTCCTCCGTAGGGCGTTGTCATTTGAACAAGACCCGGATTTTCGGCCGTCACGCACCCGATGCGGGCGGCGTCTTTCCCATACGGCGAGGCACGCATAGCAGCAAGAGCCCGGTCGGCTTCGCTTTCCGGAACAATGACAATGAGTTTTCCTTCGTTGGCCACAAAGAGCGGATCGAGCCCTAAAAACTCGCAGACGGCATCGACTTCGGGTTTGACGGGAATGGCTTCTTGAATGAGATCGATCCCCACTTCGCTTTGATGGGCAATCTCGTTTAATGTGGCCGCTAAACCCCCGCGTGTCGGATCGCGCAAAACATGCACGGGGCGAACGTTTTTGAGAAGCGCCTGGATCATGGCATTTAAGGGAGCGGTGTCACTTTGAACGGAACCGGCAAAGGAAAGGGCTTCCCGTTGCCCGAGAATGGTCGTTCCGTGGTCTCCCATGGAGCCGGAAATGAGGACGGCGTCACCGGGCTTTGCCATGCGACCTGTAATCGGGTAATCGATCAGGGCTTCCCCGATACCGGTTGTCGAAATATAAATCCCGTCGCCGTGGCCTTGCTCCACAACTTTCGTGTCGCCCGTGACGACGGCAACACCGGCTTCACGGGCCGTTTCGGCCATCGATTGAACAATGCGGTCTAACACCGAAAGCGAGAGACCTTCTTCCAAAATAAAGGTTGCGGCAATGTAAAGGGGTTTGGCGCCGCACACAGCCACATCGTTGACGGTTCCTGCCACAGCCAGGCGCCCGATATCCCCGCCCGGGAAAAAGAGCGGAGTGACCACATGCGCATCACAGGAAACGGCAACCGGGTGCGTGATCGGCGGCAGAAGTGCCCCGTCGTGTCCTTCGTCAAGCCAGGTGTTCGTGAGGTGCTTGGCAAAGACTTCTTCAATGAGTTGCGCCGTCGCCAAACCTCCCGCACCGTGCGTGAGGTTAATCGTGTCGTTTTTCAGATTAAGTTTTCGAACGTAGTGAGCGGGAATTGTCATAGAACTCCTTTTAGCGCTTCGGGCTGTAGCGCCAGTACGCCGCGCAAGCGCCCTCGCTTGAGACCATGCAGGCGCCGATCGGGCGTGCCGGTGTGCAGACTTTGCCGAAAAGCGGGCAATCGCGCGGCTCTTTTTCTCCGCGCAAAATGGCGCCGCACGCACAAGCTTTGTTGTCCGCAACGGGTTTTTCGACTAAATGAAAGCGTTTTTCGGCATCTAAATCCGCGTATGCAGCATTAAGTTTTAATGCCGAATGCGCAATAGCCCCGAGTCCGCGCCACTCAAAGGAGTCTCGCACCTCGAAAACTTCGCGCATTAAAGCGATGGCAACACGGTTACCTTCTTTTGTGACGGCGCGAGAAAACTCGTTTTCGACTTCGTGATGGCCGCTGTTGACTTGATCGATAAGCATACGAATCGAGCAGAGCATATCCAAGGGCTCGAATCCGCAAATGACGACGGGCATTTTCCATTGATTGGCAAAGACTTCGTAGGGCGCACTTCCGATGACCGTCGAGACGTGAGCCGGTCCGACAAGACCGTCTAGGTGCGGCGCATCGGGCCTGGCCGGTGCCGTCTTGAGAATGTGCTCCATCGCAGGGGGCGTTAAGACGTGACTGACAAGAAGCGAAAAGTTGCGAATTCCTTGGGCTTTGGCCGCTTTGGCAACAACGGCTGTCGGCGGCGTGGTCGTTTCAAATCCGATGGCAAAAAATACCACCTCACGGTTCGGGTTTTCTCGGGCGATTTTTAAGGCATCGCTCGGCGAATACACCATGCGCACGTCGCCCCCGAGGGCTCGGCAGGAAAAAAGCGTTCGACCGCCCGCTGCCGGAACGCGCAGGGTATCCCCGTAGGTGCAGACAATCGCTTTGTGTTCGAGCGCCAAATCAATCGCAAGTTCAATCCGTGCAATCGGAAGCACGCACACCGGGCAACCCGGTCCGTGAATCATTCGCACGTTTTCCGGCAAGCAATCGGTAAGGCCCCAGCGCGAGAGCACGTGGGTGTGTCCGCCGCAAAATTCCATAAAGCGATACGTTTTGTCGCTGCGAGCGGCTTTGGCGATGGCATCGATTAAGCCTGCAGCCTTTTTCGGGTCGCGAAAGTCAGCCACAAGATTCATGCGCTTTTCTCCCGACTTCCGGCCTCACTTAACAGTTCAAGCGTGCGTTTGGCTTGCGCTTCATCGATTTTATTTAGGGCAAAACCGACGTGAACGATGACCCAGTCGCCTTCGTGAGCGTCCGGCGTGAGCGAAACATCGATGGGTTTCGTGATGCCCCCCATGTCACAGAGCGCCTGATTGGAATCCTCAAGGCGGATAATTTTTGCAGGAACGGCAAGGCACATCGTTAGTTTTCTCTCCATGCGTAGTGCGTTTTTCCGGCCTTGTAGGCTAGAGCGGCAAGCCAAAGTTCGCCGAGCGCAAGTCCCCCGTCGCCGGCAGGAACGTCTTTCGGGATAAGGACTTTAAAACCGCCTGATTTTAAATCCTCCGAGACGGACGCGACCAAAAGGCGGTTGACGGCACAGCCCCCCGTAAGCGCCACGGGACCTTCGTAACCGATTTCTTTAGCCGCGTCAAGGGCCGCTTGGGATAGGGCCTTGGCAAGCGTTCGATGAAAGTCTGCCGCCGCCTGTGCTTTATCCGGGTTACTCAATATCGAGGCGAGGATGCCGTCTATGGAAATGACGCTGTCCTCAATGCTCCAACCTTCGAGAATGCGCCCTTTTCGCGTTGCCGCTAAAGCTTCCAAACGCATCGCCGCCGTGGCTTCCTCATGCTGGATATCGCACAGCCCGAGTAGGCTTGCAACGCCGTCAAAGTAACGCCCGAGCGCACTGGTGCGGCGCACGAGGTGCTCTTTTTGAACGGTTTCCGGAATCAAGCGACTTGCGGGGTATTGTCCGTAGTGAAACGAAATCCGATCTTCGTGCCCGATAGCGCACAGCAGGACCGCTCCGGTCCTCCAGGGCTCTCGGGCCGCCGTGTCGCCCCCGACCAAGGGAATTTCCTTTAAGTGGGCCTTGCGCGAAAACCCGGTCGCATCGGCAAGGAGTAACTCGCCGCCCCACGTACCGTTCTTCGGACAGAGTCCGACACCGTCTAAGGCAAACCCGAGCGTTGCCTCGGTGCGCCCGTTCTCTGCCATCGCGACGCCGACATGGGCGGCGTGGTGGTACACGGGAATCAGAGGAACGTTTTCTCGGTCGGCGATTTCCCTGGCCAGACGACTGGAGAAAAAGTCCGGATGCGCATCGCAGGCCAACAGGTCCGGACGGATTTGGAAAATGGAAAGAAGATGCGAGACGGCTTTGCGCAACGCCTCTTGCGTCGCAACGTTGGAAAGCTCTCCGATGTGTTGCGTTAAAAACGCTTCCTTCCCGCGACTTGCAGCGGCGGTGTTTTTTAAAAAGGCTCCGGTTGCAAGGGTCGGCGGGATGTCGCAGGAAAGCTTCACGGCGCGCGGCGTGTAGCCTCTGGCGCGTCGGATGAAGGCAAAACTTTTGCCGATGGGTTTGATGACCGAATCGTCGCACCCGACGACGATGTCTCGGTTGTGGATTAAAAAGAGGTCGGCAATGCCCTTTAGTCGATCAAAAGCTTCATTGTTACCCGTAACCAGCGGCTCGCCGCTCGGGTTGGCCGAAGTCATGACCAAAATGTCAGAAAGCGGAAGGTCCTGTGTCCAACGCGTCCCTTCCGGCTTTCCGGCAAAACTATGAAAAAGAAGCCAGTGAAGCGGGGTGTACGGGAGCATCACGCCGATGCTGTCAAGCGCATCGGCAAGGCCGGGTAAATCGAGTCCCGGTTTTTTCGGCAAGAGAACAATCGGACGCTCGATGCCTTCCAGAAGCGCCTGAGCAGCGTCATTGACCTGAACGAAAAGGCGGGCGCTTGCAACATTGGCGACCATGACGGCAAAGGGTTTCTCATCGCGGTGCTTACGAAGACGGAGCGTTGCGATAGCCTTGGCATTGCGGGCATCACACGCGAGGTGAAATCCCCCGAGCCCCTTGACGGCGACAATCGCACCGTCCCGAAGGGCTCGGACCGTTTCGTCAATCGGGTCGCCCGCAACCGGCGTTTTATCGGCCCGTAAAAGGGAAAGGTGCGGTCCGCATACGGGGCACGCATTGGGCTGAGCATGAAAGCGGCGATCTAAGGGGTCCGTGTATTCGGTGCGGCACTTAGCACACATGGCAAAGCGGGCCATGGAGGTTTGCGGTCGATCGTAGGGCAGGTGGCGCGTAATCGTGTACCGTGGTCCGCAATGGGTGCAATTAGTAAAGGCATAGCGGTAGCGGCGATTGCTGGAATCGAACATGTCCGCGAGGCACGCCTGACAGGTAGCGGCATCGGGCGTAATCGCCGTTGTCACGGTTCCGGCCCGACTCGGTGTGATGACAAAGTCCTTGTAGCCGACAAAAGGCACGTCTTTGACACAGACCGAATCGATGCGGCAAAGGGTAGGGGCGTTGCGTCGCAACTCCGGTTCAAAAGCATCAAGGCTTTCTGCCTCGCCTTCAAGGTGAATGCCCACCCCTTGGGCGTCGTTAAACACTTCGCCCTTTAAATTTAAGGCAATCGCGATCCGATACACGGTGGGTCGAAAACCGACGCCTTGCACCAGCCCCGTGACGCGGAAAAAGCGGCTTGACAGCGCCATGGCGTTACAAGGCGGTTAGGGCGCGTTCAACGGTGAGGTATTTAAGCCATGTTTCAAGACCCTGACCCGTGGTCGCACTCGTGCGCAAGATGCGAATCTTGGGATTGACGCGTCGCGCATATTCTTCGCACTTGCCGATATCGAATTTGACATAAGGAAGAAGATCGATCTTGTTAATCAGCAACACATCGGAGGCGCGGAACATATCCGGATACTTTAAGGGTTTGTCTTCGCCTTCGGTGACAGAAAGGATGGCGACCTTGTGCGCTTCGCCTAAGTCAAATTCGGCCGGGCAGACTAGGTTACCGACGTTTTCAATAAATAGGACGCTCGAATCGGATGGACTTAAATGATAAAGCGCATGTTCGATCATGGCGGCATCCAAGTGGCAACCTTTGCCGGTATTAATCTGAAAGGCAGGTGCTCCGGTTTGACGGATGCGGTCGGCATCGTTTTCGGTTTGCTGATCGCCTTCGATAACATAAATCGGATAACTCTTACCGACAGCGCGGATTGTGGCCGCTAAAAGCTCGGTCTTCCCGGACCCGGGACTTGAGACAAAGTTCAGGGCCAGAATTTTTTTCTTGGCAAAAAGAGCGCGATTCGCCGCTGCAACGGCGTTGTTGCGTGTCAGAATGTCTTGCTCAACGGAAATGACGGTCTCGTTTTCGTGAGTGTGTTCATGCGCGTGCCCATGGTCATGCTCATGGGAATGCTCGTGCGTATGTTCGTGCGTATGTCCGCAACCGCATGTCAGGCACATAGTGTTAACTCCTTAAAAATGATTCTCAGGTTTCTCGTCCGGAACGATGTCAACGACACGCATTTCGGTCCCGCCGTTAGCAATGAGCCGATAGCCGCCGCAATCCGGGCACGGGTCGCCGTATTGCTTTAACGGAACGGTCTTGCCGCAATCGGTGCACCAAGCTTTCCCCGGTGTACGCTCGATTTCAAGTTCCGAGCCGCAGGCGATCCCTTCGCGTGTGGCCGACTCCCAGGCAAACAAAAGAGCCTCGGGATCGACCCCGGCAAGCTCGCCGATTTTCACGTGCACGCGCCGTACGGCACAAATGCCGTGAGCCCGGGCCGTCTCTTCGACGATTTCGATGATTCCTTGAGCAATCGAAAGTTCATGCATAGGCATCCTCCCGAGAAACGACGACTTCGGCACACGCGTCGAACGCAGCGGCGATGAGCGCGATTTGCTCGGCCGATGCGCCGGCCTTGCGGGCATCGTCAGCCAGTTTTGTTAAAAGGCCGTCGGGTTGGAAGACCCATTCGGTCGGAGCGATCCAATCGACCCAAACCGGAGTATTGTTACTGCGTAAAACAAAATAGACCAAGACACCGCGCGCCGTTTCCACAAAGCTCGCGGCAAGTTTTCCGCCCAAGGACACCGTTTTCAGACTTCCGACGAGACTGGATTTGCCGGAAACCAGCGAGGCAATCTCATTGATACGGGTGTTAAAGATATCCTCGGGAGTCAGAAGTTTTTTCCCGTGGCACGATCGTCTTGCAACGGCACCGACCACGCGCGGACCTCCTAAACGCGGACGCAAGGCAAATTGCGGACAGTCACGCAACGTGACGGCTAAAGCGCCGAGCGTTGCCGGATTAAGGAGCTCTTGTGTCGGCAAAACAGTCTCAGCCGGGAGAGCAAAATCCCTCAGTTCGCGCGTTTTTTTCGAAAGGGTTTTAAATAGGGCGCTTTCTTCGGCCAACCATTTTTTAGCCAATTGGGCCGTATCCGTCATCAGGGATGAGTCCGACTGTCCTTGTAGGCTTGCAAGGAGTCTGGTTCGGGCGGCGGCAAGGTTGCGAACGAGGTCGCCTGCGGTCGGTCCGAGCCCCAAGGTTTTTCTTAAATCCAAGGAGAAAAACCGTATGGTTTCCAAAACGGCCTCAATGCGACTTAAGATGGAAATGTTCTGAATCTCAAGACCGGAATCGGCCGTCTCGAATGCAGAGGTAAAGGCGCAGACGTGCGCGGCCGGGCACAGAGCAAAAAGTGACGGAATCAGGGCGAGGATGTCCGAGGCCTCGCGACGAGAAAAAAGCGACGTGAAGCGATTGGTTCGACCGCTCGTAAGCGTGACGCCCTTGGATCCGAGCGTCAGACGAATTTCGGTTGCGCTCTCGGTCATTGCCAATACCTTGTGAAAAAGTCGCGGCGCCGTACCGGCTCGTCCTCTTCGGCCGCTTTAAGGCGCGAGGTAGCCGGACGAATCGGGACAACACGTTTTTTGAGTGATATGCCGCGCTCTTCGGGGGGCTCGGGCATGTCACTTAACATAATCCGAAAGGCGCTCAGAGCGACGGCCTGAGCCGTCGCTTGATCGACGATGTCCGGCCCCAAAGGGCTCATCAGACTACAGGCCTGATACTCACCCAAAATCGGGTCGTTCATGCCGAGAAAACTAAATTCGCCGGCAGGCAACCGAACGGCCTTGACGGCTCCGGTCGGAATCGATTGCCACGTTTTTTCATCCCCGCAGGCTAAAAGGACCAAAAGAGACCAGGGCGTGACCGCAGCGCCGAGCCACTGGCCCTTGAAAGGAATAAATTGAGGAACCTGCACCGAGATATCGGGGCGACAGATCGGCAGGCCGGCCATCCGCTCGGTGGCAATGCGCGAAAAGCCTTCGGCAAAAAAGATTGCCGGGGACTGATGATGAACGCGAAGGGACTGTGCCATGCGAGAAAAAAGCTCCTAAACGGTTTACGCCGCTAACTATAGAGGAAGGAGGGGAAAAACGCCTCAGTCAAGCGGCTAGGTTCGATTGCCCGTAGAGGTTTTTTTCTGTGACTTTAACGGCCGTAGCGGTCGGATTTTTCCTCCGATTGCGTTTAGATGCTACTCCTTTTGGGTGAAGAAATTACGGGAAATCTGCGTACAATGAACGAGCAAGAAAGTCGTGTTTACCGTGCCTTCGGTTTTGTGCGAATCCGAGGGTGCGGGTATCTCTATTGTCAAGGAGTCCCTCATGCAAGAGACGCAATATCAGGCCCTGCGCCGCCAGGGGATAAGTCGTCGTAGCTTTTTGCAATTTTGCTCACTGACGGCCGCCAGCCTCGGACTCGGCAGCGCCGGTGCTAAAGATATCGCTGCGGCGATCCAAACAAAACCCAGAACCCCGGTCATTTGGTTGCACGGTTTGGAGTGCACTTGCTGTACGGAGTCCTTTATCCGCTCGTACCATCCGGTTGCCAAGGACTTGGTTCTGTCGATGATTTCGCTCGATTACGACGATACGATTATGGCCGCGGCCGGTCAGCAAGCCGAAGACGCTCTGGCCGAGACGATGGAAAAGTACAAAGATAACTACATCGTCGCCGTCGAAGGCAATGTCCCATTGCATCAGGGCGGTGTGAACTGTATTCCGGGAGGCGAAACCTTCCTGGAAAAAATCAAGCACGTTTGCAAGCACGCTAAAGCTGTCATCGGCTGGGGTTCGTGCGCTGCGTGGGGTTGCGTGCAGGCCGCCAAACCCAATCCGTCGAACTCGGTTCCGATTACGGACATTATTCTCGATAAGCCCGTTGTTTTGGTTCCGGGTTGCCCCCCGATTCCCGAGGTGATGACGGCTGTTGTGACCTACATCTTGACGTACGACCGCATTCCGCCCTTAGATCGCCTCGGACGCCCGAAGATGTTCTATGGTCAGCGTATTCACGACAAGTGTTATCGGCGTGCACACTTTGATGCCGGTCAGTTTGTCGAAAAATTCGATGATGAAGGTGCCAAACTCGGTTACTGCTTATACAAAGTCGGCTGCAAGGGCCCGACATCGTATAACGCCTGCTCGACGATTGAATGGAACGAAGGTCTTTCCTGGCCTGTTAAATCCGGTCACGGATGTATCGGTTGCTCGGAGCCGAACTTCTTTGACAAAGGGTCGTTTTACTCGCACGAAACGACGATTTTGCCGCCGGGCTGGGGCGGTATTGAGGCAACGGCCGATAAGGTCGGTATGGCAACCATCGGTCTGGTGGGTGCCGCAGCCATTGCACACGCTGCGATGAGTGCTGTCGCACAGGCTCGCGCCAAGAAGAATAACGGCAAGATCGGCAAGGAGGAATAAATGGCCACGAATGAACGTCGGGTTGTTGTTGACCCTGTAACACGTATCGAAGGGCATCTGCGCGTTCAGGCGATGCTCGATAAAAACAACGTTATCTCCGATGCCATGAGTACGGGTACGATGTGGCGCGGTTTGGAAGTGATTCTCAAGGGACGCGATCCGCGCGATGCCTGGGCTTTTGTCGAACGCATTTGCGGCGTTTGCACGGGTATTCACGCTTTGGCGGCCGTGCGTGCCGTGGAAGATGCCATCGGCATTAAAATCCCGAAGAATGCCAACATCATCCGTAACCTCATTAATGCAACGCTGTATACGCACGACCATATCGTGCACTTTTATCAGCTTTCGGCCTTAGACTGGGTCGACGTCGTCGATGCCTTAAAGGCCGATCCGCGTGAAGTCGCGCAGTTGCAGCAAAAGATCAGTCCCCATCATCCGTTTGCCAGCCCGGGATATTTCCGCGACGTGCAAAACCGCTTAAAGAAGTTTGTCGCAAGCGGTCAGCTCGGCATTTTTGCCAACGGCTACTGGGGACATCCGGCGATGCGTTTGCCGAGTGCCGTCAACCTTTTGGCGACGGCTCACTACTTAGAAGCCTTGGATTTCCAGCGTGAAATCATCAAGATTCACACGATTTTGGGCGGCAAGAACCCGCATCCGAACTATTTGGTCGGCGGCGTCGCTTGCCCGATTAACATGCACGGATCGGGCGCTGCCGGTACGATGGTCAACGAAGTGTCGATGAACTACATGCGCGACATCGCCCGTCAGTCCGTCGAATTCGTCGAAAACGTGTATCTTCCCGATGTTAAGGCGATTGCCTCGTTCTATCCAGATTGGTTCAAGTACGGCGGCGGCCTGGTTCGTAAGAATGTTCTTTGCTACGGCGACTTCCCCGAAATTGCCAATGATTGGTCCGAAAGAAGTCTTCAGATGCCCTCGGGCGCCATCATCGACGGAAAACTCGACGATGTTCTGCCTGTGGATTTGCGTGATCCCGAACAGGTTCAGGAATTCGTCGATCACTCCTGGTACAAGTATCCGGAGGGCAAGAAGGGTCTGCATCCGTGGGACGGCATTACCGACCAGGACTACGGTCTGCCGAAGGGATCGGTCGGTACGAACACCAAATTCAGCTGGATCGGTTCGGAAGGCAAGTACTCCTGGATCAAGAGCCCGCGTTGGAAGGGCCATATGATGGAAGTCGGACCGCTTGCGCGTCTGATTGTCTCGATTGCCAAGGATGTCAAGCAATTTAAGGAACCGGCTCTCGAGCTCTTAAAGGAACTTAATCTTCCGGTCGATGCGATTTACTCGACGCTCGGTCGACATGCGGCGCGCGCTTTGGAGTGCCGCTGGAGTGCGCACAAGATGGTCCAGTACGTCGATGATTTGACGGCCAACATTCGTGCCGGTGACGAGGCGGCGGCCAATATGGACCTCTGGGAACCCAAGACCTGGCCCAAGTACTGCAAGGGTGTGGGTTTCTGCGAGGCGCCACGCGGTGCTCTCGGTCACTGGTGCGTCATCAAGGATACGCGTCTTGAAAACTGGCAGGCGGTTGTGCCGACAACGTGGAATGCGTCTCCGCGTTCGGACGAAGGACAGCAAAGCGCCTTTGAGACGAGCCTGATGGGCACGCCCTTGGCCGATCCCAAGCGCCCGCTCGAAATTATCCGCACGATTCACAGTTTCGACCCGTGCCTGGCCTGTGCCTCGCATGTGTTCGATCCGGAAGGCAAGGAACTTTGCAACGTCAAGGTCCGCTAATCGTACGAGGAGAGATGTATGAGTATCGATCCGGTCACCTTTGAGATACGCAACGACGGACGGCCTCCCAAGTCCATTTATGTCTGGGAAGTTCCCGTTCGCATTTGGCACTGGCTTATGGCCATTTGCATGGTGATTCTGATTGCATCGGGCCTACTGATCGGCGATCCGATTACGTTCGGTAGCCCCGAGACATGGACGGTCTACGGATTCGGCTATGTTCGGCTGGTGCACTACATAGCTGCCATGATTTTCACGGCACTCTTTATCGGCCGTGTGTATTGGCTGATTCCGGGTAACCGGTATGCACGGATGATTTTCTTTCCGCCGCTTTGGAGTT
The DNA here is from genome assembly GCA_900542805.1 of uncultured Sutterella sp. Lineage (GTDB taxonomy): Bacteria > Pseudomonadota > Gammaproteobacteria > Burkholderiales > Burkholderiaceae_F > Duodenibacillus. The sequence goes on along the minus strand of UQOW01000005.1, from coordinate 36,473 downwards.
TGAAGTGGTGGAAGGGGGTCATTACACAGGCCGGGTATTATCTATTCCTCGTTAAAGAGCCGCCCGAGTATGCCGGGCACAATCCGCTGGCGCAGTTGGCGATGTTTTCCATGTTTGTTTTAGGAAGCATCGGCGTCATCATCACGGGCTTTGCGCTGTATGCTCAGGCCTGGGGATGGGACACGAGCTGGATGTGGTTCTTCGGCTGGGTTTTCGATGTTCTAGGCGACTCGCAGTGCGTCAGAACGGTGCACCACGCGTTAACGTACGTATTTCTCCTATTCTGTGTAGCACACTGCTACATGGCCATCCGCGAAGACGTGATGGGCGGCGTGACGACCCTGTCTTCGATGGGTTGCGGTCTGCGTATGTTTAAGGAAAGCGAGCACTGATTTTTTGAGATTGCTCTTTTTCGTGTATCGTTCATAGGACTCCCGGAACCGGTGACGGCTTTCGGGAGTTTTTGAAAGAGCTTCGAAAATAGGTTCTGTCGTTTAGTCGGCATCAAAATCAAGGAATTGGAATGAAAGAAGTTTTGGTTTTAGGACTCGGCAATATTCTTTGGGCCGACGAGGGTTTCGGTGTCCGAGCGGTCGAGTCGTTTCACGCTACGTACCGCGATCGCAACGACGTGGACGTCATGGACGGCGGAACTTTGGGTTCATACCTTATGAATGCCGTCATGGACGCCAAGCGTCTTCTAATTCTCGATTGCTGTGACCTTAAAGCAAAACCGGGCACGCTGCGTGTTCTTCGCGATGACGATATCCGCGTTTGGTCGAGCACCAAAATTTCCGCTCATCAGACGGGCATGAACGATGTGCTTGCCAAGGCTATGCTTCTCGGATACGAACCCGAGGCTATCACGGTCATCGGGGTTGAACCCTGTGACCTGGAAGACTATGGCGGGAGCCTCACGGAAAAGGTTCGTGCGCGTGTGCCCGAGGCCGTGCAAATTGCCGCCGAAGAGTTGCGTCGGTGGGGCTTCCCGGTTCAAAAAAGAGAGAAGGGAGAGGTCGTGACCGACTTGGGCGCTGGTGCCGTTGAGCAAGATGTCTACGAGAACGGTCGACCGAGCGAAGAGGCTGCGCCCCGCACGGGAGATGTTCGTTTCATGCCTGTGAAGGAATAAATCATGTGCATTGCAACACCGGAGACGATTTTATCGATTGAAGAGTCGGCCACAGGGCCGATCGGAACGATTTTGCAGGCCGGTCGGGTCATCTCGGTCGATTTGTCGCTGGTGCCCGAGGCCGAAGTCGGCGATACGATTTTGTTTTTTCGCGGCACTGCCCTGCGCGTGATTGAGGAAACGGAAGCACGCAAGATTCGCTCGGCGCTTTCGGCTTTGGCCGACGTCATGGACGGCACGGCTTCTTCCAACGATATCGAAGCCGGGTTTGCGGATTTAATCGATCACCCAGGGCAACTGCCGGAGCATTTGCAAAAAGAGTTGGAGGACAAACATGCCCGTCGGTAAGATGAATACCGTGACGCGCTCGGTCGGTCAGGTCGATGTGACAACGCACCCGGCGTATCGGCGTCTTTTTGAACGTGAAGGTTTTGCTTGGGTCGACGACACGACGTTTGAAGCGTTTTTGGCGACCGAAGGCTTCAAGATGGCTGTTTTTTCCGAAGACCCCAATGCCAAGCGTGTTTCGCTGGACATAGCCGTCATTGCTCCGGAACTAAAAAAAGCCTTTGCAGGAACCCTCACTGAGACCGTTTTTACTCGTTTTAACGAATCCCGAGCCCTTGCCGGACGCTTCGGGATTACGGGGATGCCCGCCGTAGCGCTTTTCCGTGATTCGGTGTACTTAGGAGCTGTGCAGGGACTTAAAGATTGGAATGAATACTGCCGTCAGTTAAGCGAGATTGTCGTGCGCGAGAAATCTCCGGTACGGCGCGTGGCTTTCATGCAAAAGAAAACGGTTTTGCACTGCTCGGATTAGGAGGCGCTTGTATGGCAATCGGTTTCGGGGTTTCGTCGTCGCGATGGGCCGACATTCATTTGGATAAAGAAACGGAGCACGCCGCTGCGCTCTCTTCCGTTGCGTTTTTAAAGCAGGTTTTAAAGGCGGCTCAGAAGGCTACGACTCTTCCTTTTCAGCAGGCTCTTTGCGAGCAACTCACGGTCGACTTTGAAACCTTTGATCCCAAGCACTTGGATTTTATTCTTGCCACAGTGGCGTCAGGCGAGGTGCGTATTGCCACGTGCGGCGGTGCCGTCAAAGCCGAAGAAACACAGATTCCCGGACTTTGGCGCCTGGAAGAAAACGGGCACCAACGGTTTGTTTTTGCCAGTCTTCCGCAATCGGTTCTCGAAGGTGTGCACGAGGGCGAGTATCCGCTGACTCTCCCGGAGCAGGCGCCCGAAGGTGTTTTCTCTTCGCCTGCTATCTTAAAAGAGCTCGCCTCGGCCCAAGCTTCGTGCGATGCCAATCGGATGGACTTTGATCCCCCGCATATGGTGGAACTGACGCGACAGCCTGTCGAAAAAACCGATATGCAGTGGATGAAATCGGTTCTCGGACAGGGGGATACGCAGATTTGGCTTTCCGGCTTTGCCAATGCGCGGATGCAAAGCACTCGCTACAAGGCAATTTGGAGAAGTACGCTACTGAATAAGGCCGGCAAGACACTTTTGGATAGCTTTGTCGTCACACTCATTCCGCCGGAAGTGCCGACAAGCCCCGAGGAGTTTTCCGACTCGGTGTCGGCCTGTCAGGAATTAATCGAGTGGCTCGAGGGGGACCTCGCGCGCGGAGTTTTATAAGATGCAAGAAGCCATCACGCCGGGTCGCATTGATTTACTCCTTGAAAAGCTCACACGAGACCGTGTCGGACTTAAGACCAAGATGCAGTGCAAGGTGTGTTGGTACGTCTACGACCCGGCACTCGGGTGCGAAGAAATGGATGTGCCGCCCGGAACGCCATTTAACGAACTCCCAGCGCATTTCGTGTGCCCGGACTGCGGCAATCCCGTCACCTCGTTTATCCCGCTCCCCGATTCCGAGCAAGAGCCTTAAGTTCGGTCCAGGCATTGTCTGCGGTATCTTTTGGACACACGATGCCATGGCCCCGGGTCAAGAGGCCGCTCGTACTTTTGGCGTTAGCGGTAATAATCAAATGCTCCGATGCGCCCTGGCACAAGCGTGGATTTTTCCGACTGGTATCCCGGAATGCCTTCCTCAAGCGTCGATAAGGGGCTCGAGCCGATGCCGCCCAAGCCGCGCAATTCAAGCTGCACGAAGTAACGCATTTCGTATTTGTCGGTGCTTGTAACGTAGCGCTGTCCGACAAGGCGTAGCGTCCAGCAGTCGGCGTTGTATTCCAAACCGACGAGCGCTTCGATCCAGCGCTTCTTTAAAAGCGAATAATTCAAACGCGAGAGTGCATACAAGTTGCCTGCAATCGGCCACTGGGCCGAAAAATCCAATTGCTTAAAGTTAAGATCGGATTTCGGATTTCCGTCGACATAGTTGTAGCGGTAGTAAAGGCCGACGACACTCATGGGTTTGGGTTGCCACCTCAAACCGGCACTGGCACGATTCAGGGTTTTTCTATCGTAGTTATATTGCGCAAAGCCTGTGACGGTCAGACTCTTAAAGAGCTTGGCACCGACACTGGCTAAAAGGTCGGCCTTGCGGTTGGGCAAATCGGTACGCTTGCCGTTGTAGCCGATTTGTGTGTCACTTAAATAAAACCGTTGACCGACGGCAGCTCGGAAAAGTTCGCTTCCCGTGGTGTCCTCAAGAAACCGTGTCGTCAGAGCCGTCGTAACGTGATTGGCCTCATTGATTCTATCGTACCCGGACCACGTGTTTTCCGTAAAAATCTGCGCAAAGTTCATGTCCGAGAGGCTCGAATCGAAAACCGGAATCTCGCTTTGATCTTCGTAGGGAATGTAGGCGTAGAAAAGCCGCGGCTCCAGAGTTTGGGTTAAGGCCCGATTGTCAAGTGTCAGAGTGCGCTCGAACGTCAGTCCCGCATCGGCCGAGAAAATCGGAAGGATACGCGAGGGGTGTTTGTCTCCGTCGGTGTGGACGGGGTCGTCTAAGTTGTACCACGTTCCGATGATCTGGGCTTTGGGCGTAAAGAACCAACCGGCGCCGCGAAGCGGATAGGAAACGGTCTGATCGAAAACGAATCGGTCGCCTTCTAACTGTTTCGGATGCCGAAACCGCGTGATATCAAGTTCCGTTGTCAGTTCAAACCCATCTAGGTCGGCCACGTATCCGGAAAGCATAATCTGAGGAACCTTTTCGTACGGCTTGCTTGTCGTCGTATCGCGCACGTCAAGTGCCTGATTTTTACGAATGCTGATTTGGCCGTTGACGTACTTGCGCGAGAAGTTGACCCAGAAGTCTTCGGTTAAAACCGAGTCGGAGTCGTCTCGAAGGCTGTTACCGAAGTCAGCATTAAAGTTATCGTCGGAAATGCGATTGTAGTCGATACCGTAACCGATTCCGGCTGTGTTACCCGATAACTTAGCCGTCACGCCCCAGCGCGCTCCGGTCGGCGCATCTTTTGACGAATCGTGCGGCAGATAGTCGCCGATGACCTGTGCGGAAAAGTCTCGTGTCAACAGGCGGATATCGTTTCCGAGCATGACGCCGGCTTTACTCATAAGGCGCGGTGTAATCGTGTAGTCGTAGTTGGGAGCGATGTTCCAATAGTAGGGAATCGAAACATCGAGACCGCGCGTTTTACTCACCGAAAGACTCGGGACTAAAAAGCCGCTTTGGCGCTTCCCGGCCGCCGGGAACGTGAACCAGGGAACGGCAAATACAGGGACTCCGGCCAGCTTTAAAACGGCATTTCTTCCGTATCCGGATTGGTCGTACTCATCGAGCGTTAATTTATCGAGCTCAATCCACCAACTGTCATCGCCCTTGCGGCACGTGGTAATCAGGGAGTTATCCAAATCGGTTGTTTCCCCGGACTGAAAACGCACGCAGGATGCCTCACCGCGCAGACGATTGGGCGCAAATTCAAATTCGGCATCTTGCGTTTGTCCGGTTTTCGAATCCAAGTGGTAGAAAATCTCCGGGGACCGTAACGTCAGACCCGAGCGCGACAGTTCTGCATTGCCCGTTCCTTGGACTAAATCTTCGAACTGGGTATAAACAATCTTGTCGGCTTTGATGACCGACCCCGCACGACGAAGCTCCGCTTCGCCCTTTAAAACGATTTGCGTTTCGGGTGACCCGCTGATTTCGTGGGCAAACACCACGGCGGCACTATCCTCATCGCTTTGCGCCGGTTCAAGCCGAACGGCGCTGATCCACGGGGTGCGCGGGGCATCTCCTGCCGTCGCGGTTTTGAGCGGAGGCGGGATCGATAAGTCGGTATCGGCAGCGCCGGCAACAAAAGGAAGAGCCGTGACAACGGCAGTTGCCAAGGCCAAGAGGCGCTTGTGCGGGGGCTTCCGAAACATAAACACGTTATAGTTCGTAAAATGGAAATCCGAATAGGCGGATTATAGGCAAGGCGCCTTCGAAAACGGGGAGCTAAAAGGGTTTGAGGACGATTATGGAAAAAGCAGATACGCGTTTGGATGCATTGCGCATGTGGCTGACGCTGTTGGTGCCCGGTTACGGATTGATTCTTGAATCCTTGGTGCCGGCAAGTGCCGATGCCAGTTTTCGGCGGTACTTTCGCCTTGCGTCCGACTCCGGGACAACGTACATCGTTATGGATGCACCCCCGGAAAAAGAGGCCGTCGGCCCGTATCTGAAAGTCCAGTCGCTCATGCGCGAGGCCGGTTTGAACGTTCCCGTTATTTACGAAAAAAACGAAGTAGCCGGCTTTATTCTCATGAGCGACTTGGGAAAAAAGACGTATTTGGATGTTTTAACGGTTGACAATGCCCCGGTCCTTTTTGACGGCGCCGTCGATGAACTCATTTCCTGGCAAAAAGCCACGCGGCCCGGCGTTTTGCCGCCCTATGATGAGGCGGTTCTTCGCCGGGAACTCAAGTTATTTCCGGACTGGTACATTACGCGCCATCGTGGCTACACGATGACGGAAAAGGATAAGACCGAATTAGAAACGGTTTTCTCACGCCTTGTGGCCGACAATCTTTCCGTGAGTTCCGTTTATGTACACCGCGACTATATGCCGCGCAATCTGATGGCCACTGACGGCAATCGCCCCGGTGTCATTGATTTTCAGGATGCCCTAACCGGACCGATTACCTACGATATTGCCTCTCTTATGCGGGATGCCTTTGTCAGTTGGCCTGAAGAATTTGTCTTGGATATGACGATTCGCTATTGGGAAAAGGCGCGTCGAGCCAAGCTTGCTGTCCCCGAGGACTTCGGAGATTTTTGGCGCCATGTCGAATGGATGGGACTGCAACGGCACTTAAAAGTGCTCGGAATCTTTGCGCGGATTTACTACAGAGACGGAAAGTCCAAATACCTTGCGGACACACCGCGCTTTATCGAATACGTTCGGCGCACGGCCAATCGGTACGCCGAACTCAAAGTCCTGAATCGCCTTTTAGACCGTTTTGAGCCGATAAAGACCGCTCAGGCCGTCACGTTCTAGGAGGCGTTGTGAAAGCGCTGATTCTTGCGGCCGGTCGCGGATGCCGTTTGCGTCCTTTAACGGACACAACCCCTAAGCCCTTGCTACCGGTGTCTGATTTTCGTCTTTGTGATTGGCAACTGGCTGCCTGCCTAAGGGCCGGCATCACCGATGTTGTGATGAATACGGCGTACCTGTCATCGGCCTTTGAGTCGATTCCGGCCGAGTATGCTGCCAAGGGGCTACGCATTGTGTTAAGTCGCGAGGGTACAACGCAAAGCGACGCCTTGGAAACGCTCGGCGGCATCGTCAAAGCTTTGCCGCTTTTAACCGACGGCATGGAGCCCTTTTTAGTTTTAGCAGGCGACATTGCGCACGACTTTGATTTGCGTCTTTTAATACGAAAGCGCCGGGACCTTATCGTAGGTGACATCGATGCCTCTCTTGTGGTCGTCCCGAATCCGAGTTACCACACCTCGGGCGACCTAGATTTTGCGCCGGACGGGCGGGTTCTTCCGGGGACCGGACCTTATACGTACGCGTGTCTTGCCGTTGTATCTCCTCGGATTTTTAACCGGTTGGAACCTGTGCGTGCCAAGCTTTTTCCCTGGCTTTGGCAGTTTCGCGTAACGGCTCAAATTCACCGCGGGTTTTGGAGTAACGTCGGAGACGCGGCCGAATATGAGGCCCTTTGCGGCAATCGTAAGGCGTTTTTCTTTGCTAAGTTTTCGCAACAAGGATAATCGATGGTTTCTTTTGAAGAACGCTTTGAAGCACTCGCGCGTTTGCACGGCGCTCAAGGAATTGAAAAACTGCGCCGGGCTCACGTACTTGTCATCGGAGTCGGCGGCGTCGGCTCTTGGGCTGCCGAGGCGATGTGTCGAAGCGCCGTCGGCTTTTTGCACTTAATTGACATGGACACGGTGGCCGTCAACAACACGAATCGGCAGTCCGAGGCTTTGGTCGGTACGTACGGATGCGCGAAAGTGGATGTTTTATCTCAAAGACTGCGGCTGATAAATCCGGATGCCGATGTCAAGGTAAGTTGTCTGCGCGTGACAAGTGAAAACGTCGCGCAGTTAATTCCGCCGGGTGCCTTTGTTCTCGAATGCGTCGATGACGTCGATGCTAAGGCGGCCATCGTCTGCGAGGCGAAACGCAAAGGCGCCTTTGTCGTTACCTCGGGCGGCGCAGGCGGCAGGTGTGATTCGACACAAATACGCCTTGCGGATTTAACGCAAGTGACCGGAGATCCCCTGTTATCGAAATTGCGTTACACCTTGCGCAAATGCCACGGTTTCCCGGCCGGATCCAGCAAACGCTCCAAACCTTTCGGTATTCCGGCGGCCTTTTCTTCGGAGACGATGGAGCAAGGCGAGGGTGGTACGTTCGGCACCTCGATGGCCGTGACGGCCGCAATGGGAATGGCTGTTGCCGGTGCCGCATTGAGCGCGATTACGAAAGGAGACAAAGCGTGAAGACCCTCAAAGAAAACATCGCGACTTTTAAAAGTCTGACGGGAGCTACGCTTCCCGTGATGAATGCCCCGATGGCCGGCCTGACAACCCCCGAGATGGTTGTAGCCGTCAGCAGCGCCGGGGGACTCGGCGTTTTGGCCGGCGACTTCCTTGAGGCCGGCGAGATTACTTCGGCCGTTGCTGCCGTGCGCGCTCAAACGGACCGTCCTTTTGCCGTCAATTTACGCATTCCTTCTTCGGCTCAGAAGAGCGATTGTGCGCCGCTTGCGGCTTCTCTTGAGGCATTACGCCGAGAGCTCGGGTGTCCCGAAACGCTGTCGCTTCCGGATTTCGAGGCGCAATTCCAGGCCGTTCTTGAGGCCGATGTTCCCGTCGTCCGTGTTTGTTTCGGGGGATTCCGCGAGATTTATGCCGACAAGCTCAAAGCGCAAGGCGTGCGCATCATCGGCGCGGCAACAACGCTAAGGGAAGCCAAAGTTCAGCGGGCAGCCGGTGTCGATGCCGTTGTTGTTCAGGGTTCGGAAGCCGGCGGTCCTCGCCTTTCGTTTGAAAGCTCGGAAGAAGATGCCGTAGGTCTTCTGAGTCTAATCGGACCGGCAAGCCGGGCAACGGGGCTTCCCATTGTTGCGGCAGGCGGCATTGTCACGGGGCGCCAGATGGCTTCTTGCCTTGTGGCAGGTGCCTGTGCCGTGGAAGTGGGAACGTACCTGGTAAGAACGGAGCAAAGCGCGTTGCATGAAGTCTATCGCACGGCCATGGAATTTGCCTGTGATACCGATGCACGTCTCACGCGCCTTATTTCCGGACGCCTGACGCGGGCCTTACCCGGAGCCCTTTTTCAGGCACTTAAAGACGCAGGGATCGAGGCGCTTGCCTATCCGGCGCATCTGATGGCCATGCGTCCGATTTATCGGGCCGCCGCCCGATGCGGGCGAGACGATTTACTCCCATTATGTTGCGGTCAGAGCATACCGCTCGGTGTTCCGACCGATACTGCCCAAGCGCTTGCCGTACTAATAGGCGATTGCCGTGCCGTTTTGCAGGAGGTTCTATGAGAGCTCTGATTGTTGTCGATGTTCAAAATGATTTTTTGCCGGGCGGGTCGCTTGCCGTGGCAGGAGGTGATGCGGTCATTGACCCTATTAATCGCTTGATTAAGGCGTTTTCTGAGGCCCGTGACGTTGTCGTTTGCACGGCCGATTGGCATCCGGCCAATCACATCAGTTTTGCTGCAAGCCATGCCGGAAAAAAGGTCGGTGATGAGTTGGACGTTTCGTACGGCAAACAGCGCCTCTGGCCCGTGCATTGCGTTGCCGGAACTCAGGGGGCGGCATTTTCTTCCGCGCTTTTATCCGATAAAGCCGATGTTCTGGTGCGAAAAGGCATGCGACGCGATTGCGACAGTTACTCGGGCTTTATGGAAGCAGACCGATTAGGGAAAACGGGCCTTGCCGGGTATTTAAAAGAGCGCGGAGTCGACTCTGTTGCCGTTTGCGGATTGGCTACGGACTTTTGCGTTTCGTGGACGGCGCTCGATGCCGCAGCCGCCGGTTTTAAAACGGTCGTTGTGACGGATGCAAGCCACGCCATCGATGTCGCAGGGTCGCTTGCGGTAGCTCGCGAGTCGTGGGAAAAAGCGCAGATTTGCCAAGTGACTGTCTGCGATCTTCTGAAGTAAAGTTCCCGGTTGTCGAAAATGCTCCGACGGGCACCGACCTTTCCGTCCTGTGCCCGTCAGGTAAACGACAACGCTATCGGACGATAAAAAGCGGAACGCTTCCTTGAGCAGCCACACGCATGACCACGGATCCGGCGAAGGCCGATTCCACATTCGAGCGCCCGTGGCTCCCCATGACAAGCAAATCAAGCCGTTCCTCAAGGGCGTATTTGGCGATTTCATCGCCGGCATTGCCTTGTAGCATGACCTCTTGAACGTTCCCGAGCTTGGCAAACGATTTGCGAAGCGGATTCATGACGTTCTCAAAGGCCTGTAACTCGAGTTCCTTACCGCCGGCTTCACTTAAAAGAGCGGCTTGTGCCAGTCCGGCCGTGCGACCTGAGGCGGCAAGAGAGGCAGCTCCCAGGGCGCCGAACATAAAGTCATCGGCACTACGCGACACATAAATCGCGTGGAATTGGCAGTTTTCCGGGAATAGCTTCCTGTTGGCCGTGAGATACTCAATCAAGCGCTCGGAGCGCTCGGATTCGTCGACGGCAATCCCGATTTTCGTCAATGTCTTTTTGATACTGCACGGAGCACGAACAATGAGAACCGGAGTTGTTGTTTTTGCGAGAACGCCGATGGTAACCGATCCGAAAAATAAGGTCTCGAGCGCTGTCAGGCCCCGCGAACCCATGAGCACGTAGGTCGCATCGATTTGAGTAGCTTTCTCGGCAATCTTTTCAGCCGGGGTCCCGACGGCCCAAGATGTAATGGGATCGATACCGGCCTTTTGAAGTGTCTCGGCGGCGGGCGCAAGAATACTTTGAGCAAAGCTCTTGAAACGTTCGGTTCCGGCCGCTCCGAGTCGCATGAGTACTTCGTTCGGCAAGCTCGGTTCAATGACGGTAAATAGGGTCACTTCGGGTTTTTCGGACGCCTCGGCCACAACGCTCGTGAGAAAGTCCAAAACATTACTCGCATAACGGCTGTTATCGATGGCAACGAGAATCTTTTTCATAGATGTCTCCCAAGAAAAATCGGCATCGGCCTTGCCTTAGGGCTTGCTTACAACTGATTTTAATGCGCGTCTTGCCGATCAGAGCGCACCAAAAGCCTTTTTTCCCTGAAAAGGGCCTGTTGTCCGTTGCTCTTGCCGCGGAAATAGCGGGGGTCAAAGATGCCCGTTTTTTAGGCATCTGGGTTAAAATATCATTCTCTTGTATCAGTCATAATCCAATTGTATCTCGGTCATGCGGATCGGCCCCTACTGCCTTGAAAACCCCGTCATTCTTGCCCCGATGGCCGGCGTTGCCGATGCCGCCTTCCGCAAGATTTGTCTTCAATGCGGGGCGGGCATGGCTGTCGGTGAAATGGTCTGTAGCGATTTCAATTTACGAGGGACGGCCAAGTCGGAAAGCCGCTTTCGGACAGACTCTGCCGAGTCGATTCCGGTCGTGCAGCTTTTGGGGGCAGACCCGGAGGCGATGGCCGATGCGGCGCGCTATGCAACGTCGTGCGGGGCCAAAATCGTGGATATTAATTTCGGGTGTCCGACACGCATTGTTTGCGGTAAGGCCTGTGGATCGGCCTTAATGGCCGATGTGGATTTGGCCGAACGTATTTTGCAAGCCGTTCGGGATGCGGTTTCGGTCCCCGTGACCGTTAAAATGCGCCTGGGGTGGGATCAAAACCATATTACGGTGTTTGAACTCGCACATGCGGCACAGAACATCGGCTTTGCGGCTGTGACGGTGCATGCCAGAACGCGGCAGGCACGCTTTTCCGGGCCGGTTGACTATGCGGCGATTGCGCGTCTTGCCGGGGAATTATCGATTCCCGTCATCGCCAACGGCGATATTGATTCGTCTGAAAAAGCCGTTCGTGTTTTGCGCGAAACGGGTGCGGCGGCCGTGATGATCGGGAGAGCCAGTCTCGGTGCGCCGTGGCTTTTCGGACAGGTCGCCGAGGCTTTGTCCGGGCGCCCTGTCACGCCGATTTCACGGGCGGCGCGACGTGATATTGTGTTACGGCATTTTGATGAGCATATGCGGCAGGCTACCGTGAGCCGAACCAAGGCTGTATTCTCGTTTCGCAAACACGCGGTACGGTATGTGTTGCCGCTTGAGCAGGGACAGGAAAAAGTGCGGCGCATTCTCGATACGAGCGATGAACAGGTCGTACGGGAACTCCTGTCGGAATTTTTGGGTGACACACCATGACGGAAACGGAAAAAAAACAGGATTTTCTCGAGCAGGACGAGCTAGCGCGTCTTGTCGTTTCGCGTGTGGAAGACTACGTGAGGGATTTGGACGGAGCCGAGGGATTGCCGATTCACGGCATGATTGTGGCTGCCGTTGAGCGACCTTTGTTTCGCTGGGCGATGAACAAAGCCGGGCAGAACCAAAAGCTCGCCGCAAAGATTTTAGGAATCAATCGAAATACGCTACACAAGAAACTGCGCGAGCAAGGTTTTTGGAATGCGTCTTAATTGGAGGAAGCAGCACTATGCGTAAGCAAGCACTCATCAGCGTTTCGGACAAGACGGGCGTTGCCCAGTTTGCCCGAGAGCTCGTTAATCTCGGGTACCATATTTTGTCGACGGGAGGAACGGCAAAACTCCTTACATCCGAAGGCATTGTCTGTCAGGAAGTGGCCGATTACACCGGGTTTCCGGAGATGCTTGACGGGCGAGTCAAGACCCTTGACCCGCACATTCATGCGGGCATTTTGGCGCGTCGCCCCGTGCCCGAACACATGGCCGCATTGGCCGAGCACGGCATCGAGCCGATTGATATTGTCTGCGTGAATTTGTATCCGTTTGAGCAGACGATTGCCAAGCCTGATTGCACGTTCGAATTGGCGGTCGAAAATATCGATATCGGCGGCCCGACGATGATTCGTGCAGCGGCGAAAAATCACGAATCCGTGACGGTTCTTGTCGATCCGTCCGATTACGCTCGTGTCATTGAAGAACTCAAAGCCACAGGGGCCGTGAGCGACGCAACGCGCCTTGAGCTTGCCAAGAAAGTCTTTGCCCACACGGCGCGCTACGATGCGGCCATCAGCAATTACTTAACAAGTCTTGACGAGCAAAAGAAGCGTACCAAGAAGTTCCCCGATGTCTTTACGCGTCAGTGGGTCAAGGTTCAGGATATGCGCTACGGTGAAAACCCCCATCAGGCGGCGGCGTTTTATCGCGAACATGTCGTTGCGCCGGGTCTGTTGGCCGGTTATACGCAGTTACAAGGGAAAGAGCTTTCCTACAACAACATTTCCGATAGCGATGCGGCTTGGGAAGCCGTCCGAAGCTTTTCAGCGCCGGCATGCGTGATTATGAAGCACGCCAACCCCTGCGGAGCGGCAATCGGAGCGAGCGTTTTCGAGGCCTACAAGAAGGCGTTTTCTTGCGACTCCAAGAGCGCATTCGGCGGCATTATCGCGTTTAACCGCCCCGTTGATGCGGCAACGGCTGAAGAAATCTCCAAACAGTTTGCCGAAGTGATTATTGCGCCGGCCTATGAAGCCGATGCCGTGACGGTCTTCAGTCGCAAAAAGAACCTGCGTCTTTTGACGGTCGCAAACGGCGCCTCGCACAACGACTACGACTTTAAGCGCGTCGGCGGCGGACTTTTGGTCCAGACGCCCGACACGCAACTGTGCGCGGAAAGCGATTTGAAGGTCGTGACGAAAAAGCAACCCACGTCCGCACAGATTGCCGATATGATGTTTGCCTGGAATATCGCTCGCTTTGTCAAATCCAACACCATCGTGTACGCCCGAGACGGGATGACGCTCGGTGTGGGTGCCGGACAGATGAGCCGCGTGGACTCGGCCAAGATTGCCGCGATGAAAGCCGATGAATTCGGGCATTCGCTTGCCGGGTGCGCGGTTGCCAGCGATGCGTTCTTCCCGTTCCGCGACGGCTTGGATGTTGTGATCGATCATGGTGCCACGTGCGTGATTCAGCCGGGCGGATCGATTCGCGATGACGAAGTCATTGCAGCGGCCGATGAACGCGGTATCGTGATGGTCTTTACCGGAGAGCGGCATTTCCGTCACTAATTTTTTCGAACGAGGAACGAGTATGAGTCCCATTTGCTGCGTCAGCCGTCGCAGGGTTTTAGCCGGGGCCGGCGCGCTCGGGGCGGCGGCTTTTGCACCTGCGGCGTTTTCGCAGTTGCAGATTCAGATCACGGGGGTCGGAGCGAACCGTATTCCGCTTGCGCTGCAGCCGATGAACGGCACCGCGCAGGCCCAAATCGATGTCTACTCCGTTGTGGCTTCCGATTTGGAGCGCACCGGATCGTTTCGGTTAATCGGCGTGACCGAAGAAGCCACGCCCGAGCTTTCCGTTCGTCCGGACTTTTCTCATTGGCAGGAAGTCGGTGCCACGGTCTTTGCTACCGGCAGTATTGTGCAGATGGCCGACGGCAGGTACGATATTCGGTATCGGCTCTTTGATTCGATTAAAACCGAAGACCCGATCGATCAGGCCGATTTTTTCGTCCCCGGACGGCAGCTTCGGCTCTGTGCGCACCGCATCGCCGATCGAATCTATTCGAAACTGACGGGAAACGGGGCAATGTTTGCCTCGCGCCTTTCATACGTCGTTCAGCATGCCTCGGACAATTTCGAACTCATCGTCGCCGATAGCGACGGCGCCAATCCGCAACCGGCATTGCGCAGTCGCGAACCGATTATTTCGCCGGCGTGGTCTCCGGACGGTATGAAATTGGCGTACGTGTCGTTTGAAGAAAAAAAACCGGTTGTCTACGTGCACACGGTTGCAACCGGTAAGCGCCGTGTCATTGCCAATTTCCGCGGGAACAATTCGGCTCCGGCCTTTAGTCCTGACGGTAAGATGCTTGCTCTCGCGCTTTCGCGCGACGGGTTTACACAGATTTATCTTATCGGGGCGGACGGCACGGGGGTCAGGCGCTTTACGCGGTCGCTCGCGATTGATACGGAACCCGTGTTTTCCGTTGACGGACGCTATGTGTATTTCACAAGTGACCGAGGAGGGTCGCCGCAGATTTATCGGCAGACCGTCGATACGGACGAGGTCGAGCGCGTGACGTTTGCGAGCGACTATGCTGTCAGTCCGAGCATCAACCCGCAGGGGACGCATTTGGCATACGTGACACGGGTAAACGGACGGTATCGCGTCGCTCAAATGGAAATTGCCACCGGTCAGGAGGTGATTTTGTCGGGCACCGATGCTGACGAAAGTCCGTGCTATTCGCCGAACGGTCGCATGATTGTGTATGCCACGGAAGTCGGTCGACGCGGCGTTTTGGCCACCGTCAGTGTGGACGGCGCCGTCAGCTCGCGTCTTTCGGGGTCTTCGGGCGATATTCGGGAGCCGACATGGAGCCCGCTGATCCCTGACTAGGGTAGGGGCGTTTTTAACAGGATTAACGATAGGGACAAGGCCGATTGTTTTTTACCGGTTTTTTCCATCAATCACGGAGATAAAAGTGAAGAAAATTTCTTGTATTGCCGCGCTTTGCGCCGCCTTTGTTTTAGCCGGATGCTCAAGTGTGAGCCTAGACGAATCGGCTAAGGAAGGAACAACTCAGAGCGGTCGGTACGCCACGTCGACCGATGCAATCACGCCTGAGGCCCTAGCAGCCGACAAGAGCGTGTACTTTGATTTTGATAGCTACACGGTTCAGTCGCGCTACTACTCGACGATCGATCGTCAGGTACGTGCCATGCGTGCCAATCCCAAGCTAATTGCCCGCATTGAAGGCAATACCGACAGCCGCGGTAGCCGAGAATACAACTTGGCGCTCGGACAAAAGCGTAGCGAGGCTGTCAAGGGTCTGATGCAGATTCGCGGCATTGCGCCCAATCGCTTAGAGGCCGTCAGTTTCGGCCGCGAACGCCCTGTCGATCGCGGTGAAAACGAACAGGCTTGGGCGAAGAATCGCCGCGCCGATATCGTCGTTTCCCACTAGCGAGAGAATCGATGTTTACGCCGTTACTTTCACGGGCCGTTTTGGTCTCGGCGGTCTTTGCCGCTCTTTTAGGGGTCTCGGGTGTCTCGTCGGCTTTTTCCGACGATGAGGCGCGCCGTGCGATTTTGGATTTGCGTGAGAAACTCAATGTGACGCAAAGTTCACAACTTGAGCTTCTCGGTCGCATCGATCAGTTGCAAGAGCAAAACGCCGAAATGACCGGCAAGGTGGAAAAACTCACGCACCAAATCGGGCTGACGCAAAAGGCCTCTCGGGATTTGTTCATGAGTTTGGACAAACGCCTGGCTGCTTTGGAGTCGCACGTTGAAAAAGACGAAAACGGGCAGTCTTTTACGGTTGTTCCGGAAGAAAAGCGCCGTTATGACTTGGCTTTGGAGCTTTTCTCCGAAGGCTTATACGAAGAGAGTCAAAAGCTTCTTGAGTCACTTGCGACGGATTATCCGAAGTCCGGTTACATGGCCGATACCTTGTACTGGCTCGGTTGTGCGTATTACGTGCAAAACAAAATGAGCGAAGCGGCTTCGGCGCAAAAAAAGCTCGTGGCACGTTTCCCGAAGAGTTCTCGTGTCCCCGAGGCATTACTCTCGCAGGCGGCAGCCGAGGAGCGTTTGGGAAACAGCACATCGGCGCGCTCGCTGTTAAACACTGTCGTCCAAAAGTATCCGGGCACGGAATCGGCGAAGACAGCCGAGCAGCGCATAAAGGCTTTGGGACCGGCTCCGAAAGCGGCTCCGAAGAAAAAAGTGCCCGCCAAGAAATAACGTGACGCAAGAAAGCGAAAACTCCCTTCGGGAAACGGATCTCGGACAAACGACATCGGGGGCGACACCCGATGTCGTGGACGGGGTTGCGATTGCCAAACTGTACGGGGAGCCTCTTTTTAAGGTTCCGGACGGCCTGTATATCCCGCCCGATGCCTTGGAAGTGTTCCTGGAAAGTTTCGAAGGGCCGCTCGATTTGCTCCTGTACCTCATTCGCAAGCAAAAGTTTGACGTGATGAACGTGCCGATGGCGCTGGTTACCGAGCAGTACATGGGCTACGTTGAGCTTATTCGGAAATCGAACTTGGAATTGGCGGCCGAGTATCTGGTGATGGCCGCGTGCCTTATGCAAATCAAGAGCCGTTTGCTTTTACCGGTCACGCGTGCCGATGACGATGAGGAAGTCGAAGATCCTCAGGCCGAACTGGCGCGTCGACTTTTGGAGTATGAGAAGATGAAATTGGCGGCTGTGGAACTCGATCGGATTCCGAGAAACGGGCGCGATTTCTGGCGTGCCTTTGTGTTAATCGAGCAGACACAAAATAAGATTTTGCCGGACGTATCGTCCGAAGAGCTTGCCCGTGTCTGGCAGGAAGTGCTCGCACAGGCTCAGCTTCGCGGCAATCACACGATTTCCCGGCAGGAACTTTCGGTGCGCGAATTCATGTCCAATATTTTGCGGCGTCTCGGTCAAAGTCCGATTGTGGAATTTCGGGAACTTTTTAAGACGGGGTGCGGCATCGAAGTGGCCATTGTCAATTATTTGGCTATTTTGGAACTGGCGAAAGACGGTCTTGTACGCATCACACAGGCCGTGCCGTTTGCACCTCTTTATGTTGCAAGAAGCGAGGTGCTTACATGAGTTGCCGATACTGCGCCGAATACATTCGTCGAGCCGATTGCCGAGTGAAGAACTTCCGTGCGGCTTGCCGAATTCTCAAGTTGAACCCGGATAAGAAAGAAGACGAGGAAGCTATCGTCAAAGCCTTGGCCGGCATCGGGCAATTCGGATCGATTCGTCTGGCGCGTCGCTTTCCGTGGGTGACCGATGAGTCGGAGTTTCACTTGGTGACGATTGCAGGCCTGCACTTTTACTGGATGCTTTTGGATGCCTGGGAAGACATCCGTTTGCAGGAAGCGAAAAAAGCATCCGATACAAAACAGGCCTAGTCGCCTTTGCAAGGCGATTGAGCGCTATTCGAGATTTTGAATCTGCTCGCGCATTTGCTCGACCGTTAATTTCATCGTCAAAGAGGCATCGGTCATTTCAATGGATGCGGCCTTCGAACCCAAAGTGTTGGCTTCCCGGTTCATCTCCTGCATCAGGAAATCGAGTTTGCGCCCGACGGCACCCCCTGCTAAAAGAGTGCGCCGTGTTTCGTTCGTGTGGGTCAAAAGACGGTTCATTTCTTCGTCCACGTCCATTTTGAGGGCGTAAAGCGTCAATTCCGTCTGAATGCGCTCATTGATATCTTCTTTCGTTAGTCCCGAGGCACTCGAAAGCGGCTCTTGCAAGGCCGTGCGCAGGCGCTCCTGCATTCGTCCTTTTAAACAGGCAAGAATCTGCGGCAATTTCGGACGCAACGTGCTGATAATCGCATCAATGGTATCGCAGTAGTCGGCAAGGACTTTCGAAAGTGCTTTTCCTTCGCGTGCTCGAGCGGCTGTAAACGCATGAAGGGCTTTGTCGACAACGGCCATCACGTCGGCTTTGAGTTTCTCGTCGTCAATCGGAGCCCCGACAACCACGCCGGGATAGGCCAAGATTTCCATGACGCTTAAAGGAGCGGCACTCGGAAGTGTCTCATGAATCTGATCTTGCAGGGTGCGTAGGTTTTCAACCGATGCCTTGTCGGTTTTGCTCCCGGCGGCTAAGGTGCCGGTTTTTAGGGAAATGCGGCATTCGAGTTTCCCGCGACGAACGTGACTGCGAAGGGCGTCCCGAACGAGCGGATCTAAAGTGTGCAACTCATCGCAGATTCGCAGCGTCAAATCGAGAAAACGGGAGTTCACGCAGCGGATTTCAACCGTGACAAGACCTAAGTCGGTTTCGCCTTGTGTGATGGCGTACCCGGTCATCGAAAGAACATCGGACATGAGAAATTTCCTTTTTTGACCGCAGCCGTTCGTCGGAATTCTGTCGGCCGCAGATGCCAACATTTTAAGGCGTTCTACCGCGCAAAGGGCTTTCGGGGCCATAAGTGTCCTATCCTATAATGCGAAAAACGATTTGAAAGGATGGCTTTTATGCCGATGCGTCACGACGGTCGGGCCGCCGACCAATTGCGCCCGATGAACATTACTCGGGGATTTACCAAACACGCCGAAGGCAGTGTTTTGATTGCGTGCGGACAAACACGGGTCATTTGTACGGCCAGTGTTGTTCCCGGTGTTCCGAAATTCTTAGAAGGGCAGGGCCAAGGATGGGTTACGGCCGAATACGGGCTCTTGCCGCGCTCGACGACCACGCGCTGTGACCGCGAAGCCGTCAAGGGCAAGCAAACCGGTCGCACGCAGGAAATTCAACGACTGATCGGGCGGAGCCTACGCGCGGTGGTCGATCGGCGAAAAATCGACGGTTACACCATCAAGATTGACTGCGATGTCATCGATGCCGACGGCGGGACGCGGTGCGCATCGGTCAGCGGGTCCTATGTGGCTTTGGCCGATGCCGTTTCCTGGATGCTTCGAAACGGGAAAATCACGTCAAACCCGTTACGCGATTCGGTTTGTGCTGTGAGCGTGGGCATCAGCGACGGGGTTCCGGTGATTGATTTTGACTACGTTGAAGATAGTTCGAGTGACACAGACATGAACGTTGTGATGACGGGCTCTGGGCGCTACGTGGAAATTCAGGGGACGGCCGAAGGCGAGCCTTTCTCGGGCGAGGATTTAACCGCGCTTTTGGCATTAGCCAAATCCGGGTGTCAAACGATTACCGCACTGCAAAAACGTGCTTTAGCCGAGTAAATCACCATGCAAAAAACACTGGTTTTAGCTTCCAACAATCCCGGAAAATTGCGGGAATTTAATGCGATGTTTTCCGAAAAAGCAATTCGTATCGTCGGACAGGGCAGTATGGGCGTAAAAGCATGCGAAGAGCCCTATCACACGTTCCTGGAAAATGCCCTTGCTAAGGCGCGCAATGCCGCACGCGAAAGCGGACTGCCGGCTTTGGCCGACGATTCGGGGATTACGGCCAATGCATTAAACGGGGAGCCCGGCGTGTTTTCGGCGCGCTATGCGGGAGCCGATTGCGATGACAAAGCCAATAACGCCAAGCTTGTGGCGGCCTTAAAAGATAAGACCGACAAGCGGGCGCACTACACGTGTGTGTTGGTAGCACTCCGTTATGCGGACGATCCCGAGCCGATTGTCATCGAGGCGCATTGGAACGGCGAGATTGTTTCCGAGCCTCGCGGCACGGGCGGATTCGGGTACGACCCGTATTTTTATTTGCCTGAATTCGGGAAAACGGCTGCCGAACTTACGGCGGAGGAAAAAAATTCCGTCAGTCATCGCGGGAAAGCCCTGCGCGCCATGCTCAAAACCATCGGGGAGCGATGGGGTTGGTAGCGCTTGCTCTGTACGTGCACTGGCCCTGGTGCGTGCACAAGTGCCCGTATTGTGACTTCAATTCTCGCGGCGGCTTGTTTCGTATCGATGAGGGTCGATACATCGCCGCACTTTTAAGGGACTTAAGTCAGACCTCTTGCAACGCTTTGCGCCCTGTCACAAGTGTTTTTTTCGGGGGCGGAACACCGAGTTTGATGACCGAAGATGGCTTTGATGCCTTAATGCGCGGCATTCGGGAGCGCGTTGACCTGGTCGACGACATCGAAGTGACACTTGAGGCAAATCCGGGTACCGTGACCGAAGAAAAGCTTGCTGCATTTGCACGCTCGGGTGTCACGCGCCTTTCCTTAGGGGTGCAAAGCTTTAACGAAGCGTCGCTTTCTTTTCTCGGACGCATTCATACGGCTCGCCAAGCGCGCGAAGCCGTTACGTGGGCTAAAAACACCTTTGCGCACGTCAATATCGACATGATGTATGCCTTAGTCGGGCAGACGCTTGCCGATCTTCGGGAAGATGCCGAACAGGCTGTAAGCTTTAACACGGATCATCTTTCGTACTATGAACTGACGATTGAGCCGGGAAGTGTCTTTTTCAAGCGACCGCCCGAGGGTTTGCCTGATGCCGACACGGCAAGCGACATGGCCGAGTGCATTCAGAACATCACGCATCAGGCGGGATTTGACCACTACGAAGTTTCCGCGTACGCCAAAGTAGGCTCTCGGTGCCGCCATAACCTGACGTATTGGACCTACGGGGATTATTTGGCCGTCGGTGCCGGAGCGCATGCGAAAATTACAAACTCGGACGGCGTGATTTTCCGCGAGGTACGAGCGAAAAGTCCTCTGCGTTACATGACCGATGTCGAAAACGGAACGTGTGTGCAAAGACGACGCCGAGTTCGTCCCGAAGAGATTCCCTTTGAGTTTATGCTCAACGTGTTAAGGTTACGTGAGGGTGTTGCCAAGGAGCGCTGGGAGGAGGCAACGGGGTTGCCCTATGCTCTGATTGCTCCGAAGGTCGCATCTTTGCAGCGCGAGGGCTTGATGGAAAAGACAGACTGCCTTGTCGCCACAGCACTCGGACGCCGTTTTTTAAATACGCTTCAGGAGCGATTTTTGCCGTGACACGAAAAAGTCGCATTTCGATACTCGCCTTTTCTATGACAGCGACCTTGGCCTTTTGGCTTGTCGGTTGCTCGACGCCCGTTCTCGAGGCGACCGATACCGCCGCGCGCGGAAACGTTCGCCTGCAAAAGGTTTCCTTTGCCGCGTGCCCGCACACGCAAGAGGCCGATTGGGATGCGACCCTAAAAGCCTTTAAAAAGTCATGTACACGCATCGGAGGGAGCAATTCCTGGAAAGCGGTTTGCTCTGAGGCCGGTCAATATATCGGAAGTTCTCGAGAGTTTTTTCAAAAGCACTTTGACCTTTGGCACGTCAAGGCCGTCAATGCTCGGGGAAAAGAGCAGGAGACGGGCCTGATGACCGGATACTATGAGCCCGAGTTAGAAGGGTCGCCGACACGTTCAAGGGCATATTCCGTTCCGCTTTTATCGCCGCCCGATGACTTAATTACGCTTGATATCTCGCGCTTTGATGACACACTTGCTAAAACGGCGTTTAAGGGTAAGGTCGAAGCTCGCCGTTTCTTTCCGTATGACACACGAGGGACTATTGAGGCGCGAAGCGACCTAGCTCGCTATGCTCTGTGTTGGGTGCAAGACCCGGTTGACGCATTTTTCCTTCAGGTTCAGGGCTCGGGGCGCATACGACTGACAAACGGAGAGGTGATGCGCCTTGCTTATGCTGACAATAACGGAAGACCATATCGCGCCATTGCCCATTGGCTGACGCAGAATACGTCGTTAAAGCCTGCGCAGATGAGTATGAACCGTATTCGGGCGTGGGCTCGAGACAATCCGACGCGTGTCCGAGAACTTTTAGACTACAACGAGCGGTATATTTTCTTTCAGGAGCGCAAAGACCTTGCCCCCGAAGAGGGACCGATCGGGAGCCTCGGCGTTCCCGTAACGCCGCGTGTTTCTGTGGCGGTCGATAGCAGCATTTGGCCCTTGGGGTTGCCTTTTATCGTCCAGGTGCATCAGGCAAGCCCTGCGCTTTCTTTTGTGCGTCCCGTTCTGGCTCAAGACACGGGAAGTGCGATTCGAGGCCCTTTGCGATTTGATTATTTTTGGGGAAGTGGGCACAAAGCCGGACAAGCGGCCGGAAGTCAGAAAAGCGCGGTGAAAGCGTGGGCACTTTTTCCGAAGGGAAGTAATCCGTCGGCTTTTTAAGCACGACGGAAGTGGTTTCAGAGAGAAAAATGACAGACTTTTGTGTGCAGGAAATCGGCCCTTCGCCCTTTATTCCGGGCTTTGCGCTTTTTGATGCGCATTTAGGAAACAGCACCGTAATTCGATTTGCGCGTGCCGGGCAGGGCGTGCCGCTCCTGATGGTTCACGGTCATCCGCACAACCACGTGATTTGGCGCAAAGTTGCTCCGACACTTGCCGAGCACTACACGGTGATTCTTCCGGATTTGCGCGGATACGGCGATAGCAGTAAACCCGTGAGCGACGCCGAGCACACGCCGTACTCCAAGCGTGTCATGGCACGTGATTTGGCTCAACTGATGCAAAGGATGGGACTTACGCCCTTTCACTATGTCGGTCACGATCGCGGAGGACGAGTCGGGCATCGCTTTGCGCTCGATGCCCCCGAGCTTTTCCGAACGGCGACGTTCCTGGATATTGCGCCGACGGCCGTGATGTACGAGCGCACGAACATGGAGTTTGCGCGACGTTATTTCTGGTGGTTTTTCCTCATTCAACCCGAGCCGCTTCCGGAAAAGATGATTGACTCCGATCCGGAGTTTTTTATCCATCGGCATATCGACGGACAGCTCAAAACACCGGGCGCCGTTTCCGACGAAATTATGGCCGAGTATCTTCGTTGCTACAAAGACCCGAAAATGATTCATGCCGTCTGTGAGGACTATCGCGCTTCGGCCGGAATCGACCTAAAAGACGATGCGGCCTATCGGCAAAAGCGCATTACCTGTCCTTTGCTTTTGCTCTGGGGTGCTAAGGGCACGGTCGGAAAACTTTACGATGTGATTGAGACGTGGCACGACAGGGCCCTGTCTTTTGAAGGTCAGGCCCTTCCTTGCGGGCATTCTCCGCAAGAAGAGGTTCCGGAGTTGTTCCTGAAAACCTGGACGGATTTTGTTGCAAAACACGAGAAGTGAAAGTGAACAAGACTTGTACCGCGAAACGTATAATTGCTCCGTTTTTTCAAGAGCAACACAGTTATGGCTGAAACAGAAAACAAAACATCCGAAGTGACGCCCGCCCCAATTCGCTTTACCGATGCCTGTGTGGCCAAGGTCAAGGAGCTCTTGGCCGAAGAAGAAAACCCCGATATGCCGTTGAGGGTTTTCGTGCAGGGCGGCGGTTGCCAGGGTTTCCAGTACGGATTCCAATTTGAGGAAGCCAAAGAAGCAGACGATACTGTTATCGAACGTGACGGGGTGACTTTTCTTGTCGACTCGCTTTCGTTCCAATACCTGGTCGGAGCAGAAATCGATTTTAAAGACGAGCTTGAGGGGGCGCAATTTGTGATTCGTAATCCCAATGCCGTGACATCTTGTTCATGCGGAAGTTCGTTTTCCGTTTAACGTAAGGCTGAGATAGTCCTGCGTTCGCCTGTGCGGAAAACGTTATCGGGCTTTCCTCAGATAGAGTGACGAAAACAGTCCCGAGGCAAAAATCACGCCGATACCGGTGAGCGACAGGATTTCGATGTGTTCGTGGAAAGCCACCATCCCGATCAAAACTCCGAAGAAGATACCGGCAAATTGAAAGACTGAGTTAAGAAGGGCGTGCCCCTTGGCCCAGGCATAGGTCCAGAGGACCTGCGCCACGCATCCGGTTGTCATCACGCCGAGAAGCGGCCAAATCCACTCGCCTTGCGGTAGGTGCAGCTCGTAGGGCGAAAAGATCATTCCCAGACCGCCGGCGACAAAGCCGGTGAGCATAAAGTAAAAGACGGCACGTTCTTTTGGTTCTCCCTGACGCCCTAGGTCACGCAAGAACCAGTTGGCGCTTGCCCCGGCCAGAGCCGCGGCAACGGCAAGAAGGAGGCCGTCCAAATTAATGCCGACGCTTGTGGGCCTGGCAATAAGTAAAACCCCGATAAACCCGGTTATCACGGCTCCGACGACGGGCCATTCGATACGGTTCCCCGAACGATGTGAGGAAATCAAAAAGAAAACGCAAAAAATCAGAGGGCTCGTGTAAGCAATCGGTTGTTCCACGGAAAGCGGCAGACGACTTAACGCGAGAATTTCGAGAAAAAAACAGCCGACGCCGCATACGCACCGTTTAAAGTGGGCCATCGGGAGTTTGGTCTGGATGCCGATACCCTTTCGGACCATGATAAAAAAAAGGCACATGAGCCCGAAAGCCGAGCGCCAGAAGATGATTTCAAACGGGGAAAAGTACCCCGAACACATCTTGGCCGACATCGACATCAAGGTAAAAAGAAAACCGGCAACCAGAACCCAAAGCGATGCAGAAGGCATAAGTATCGTTCCGATACAGAACAGGCGCACGATAGCATTGTTTGATGCGATTTTGGGAGACCTTGTATAAACGTCTGTGCTCAGGCGTTACGGACGGTTATCGTTCGGAAATCGTGACGCTTCCCATTGGATTAAAAAGAAAAAAGCGGCCCGCAAAGAGGCCGCTTTCAAGGCTTTTTCTCTCAACCTATTTAACTTAACCGCATGCCCGGTTTTGCGCCGGCAAAGGGCTCGATGAGGTAGAGCTCGCTGGGTTTGCCGTCCGCAGCGCTTGCGCACAGAATCATCCCTTCGGAAATGCCGAAACGCATCTTGCGCGGCGCCAAGTTGGCAATCATCACAACGAGTTTGCCGATGAGGTCTTCGGGCTTGTAAGCGGCTTGAATTCCGGAGAAAACCTGCCGTGTGCGCCCCTCGCCGACATCAAGCTCAAAGCGCAGTAGCTTCGTGGATCCTTCGACGCATTCGGCGGCAACGACCTTGGCTACGCGCAAATCGAGTTTGGCAAAATCGTCGATAGTGCAGGTCGGCGCAAGAGCCTGCCCACCGGGAAGCGGTTTTTCTTTCTCAGGAGCGTGCTCGGGCACGAGAACATCAAGTTGCTTTTCGCGATCGACGCGCCCCATCAAGTGTTCGAACTTGGCAATCGGGTGCGCACTTGTTAAGTGCGAGGCCACTGCTTCCCACGTGAGCTCGCCGCAGTTTAAGAAGCGTTCGACTTTTTGAGCCGTTGCCGGCAACACGGGTTTTAGATAAAGCGTAAGCAGCCGGAAGGCTTCCAAGGCTACGGACGCCACGCGTTGCAAGTCCGTTTCTTTTCCCGGAGTCTTAGCAAGTTCCCAGGGCTTTTCCCGGTCGACGTATTCGTTGACTGTGTCGGCAAGTTCCATGATGTGACGCAGTGCCTTGCTGTACTCGCGGTCTTCGTAAAATTCTTTGATTTGCGGTGCGGCCTTGGCGACTTCGGCAATCAAGGGATCGGCCATAGTTGCATCGGAGACCTTTCCTTCAAAGCGCTTGAAGATAAAGCCGGCGGCGCGACTGGCGATGTTGACGTACTTGCCGATCAAGTCGGAGTTCACACGTGCCTGGAAATCGTCCTTGGTAAAGTCAATATCTTCGACGCGGCCGGTCATCTTGGCAGCTAAGTAGTAGCGCAGCCACTCGGCATTCATCCCGAGTTGCAGGTACTCCAAGGGGCTGATTCCGGTGCCGCGCGATTTACTCATCTTTTGACCGTTGACGGTAACGAACCCGTGCACATTGATATGGTCGGGAACACGGTAGGGGGCTCCTGCAAAATGCAGCATTGCCGGCCAGAAAAGCGTATGGAAATAAATGATGTCTTTGCCGATAAAGTGAATCTGCTCAGTGTCGGGCGCCGAAAGCGTTTTCATAAAATCCATCCCGTTTTTCTCGCAATACGCTTTAAAACTTGCAAGGTAACCCACGGGAGCATCAAGCCAGACATAAAAGTACTTTCCCGGAGCATCGGGAATTTCGATACCGAAATACGGGGCATCGCGCGAGATATCCCAGTCAGCGAGATTTCCTTTTACTCCGAGCCACTCTTCGTCTTTGGCTAAAACTTCCGCCTGCACGCGGGGTTTGCCGTCGGCACCCATGCCGCGCGTCCATTTGCGCAAAAATTCCACGGCTTTAGGGTCGGAAAGCTTGAAAAAGTAGTGGGTGGACGACTTCATGACGGGAGTTGTTCCCGAAAGCGTGCTCTTGGGGTTAATGAGTTCCGTGGGCGAGTAGACCGACCCGCACACTTCACATGAGTCCCCGTACTGGTCGGGGGCTCCGCACTTCGGACATGTGCCTTTGATGAAGCGATCTGCCAGGAACATGCCTTTTTGGGTATCGAAAAATTGTTCGATATCCTTGGTGTAGATAAAGCCGGCGGCCTTCAGGCGTTTGTAGATGTCCTGAGAAAGCTCCGTGTTTTCTGGGCTATCCGTGCAGTGCCAGTGGTCGAACTTGATGTGAAAGCCGTCCAAGTACTGCTTGCGACCGGCAGCGATTTCGGCAACAAACTGTTGCGGCGTGACACCTTTTTTCTGCGCAGCAATCATAATCGGGGCGCCGTGCGCATCATCGGCAGCGACAAAGTAAACCTTGTTGCCGCACATGCGCTCGTGACGCACCCAGATATCGGCCTGAATGTATTCCATAATGTGCCCGATATGAAACGGGCCGTTTGCATAGGGCAGAGCGGTTGTCACGAAAATCGTTCGCTGTTTCTGTGTCATCTATTTGCCTTTTTAATTCAACATCGCCGACAAGAAAGCCGGCGTAAACTCATATTCTAACGCCCTTAATTGAGCGAGTTTTGCGGATTCGGGTATTTCTTCAGGTGGGAAAGTTGTATGGATGCAATCGAAAAAGTGCGTGCCGTTTTAGAGTCAGTCAAGGAGCCGTGCTTCGGACACACGCTCAAGGAGCTGCATGTTGTCCGAACAGGCTCGTCTGCTTCGGGTAACGGACCGAGTTTGGAAATTCGATTGGGTTTCCCGGCAGATGCTTCTTTCATTCAAGCTCTCCGAAAAGCCGTTTCTCAGGCTTTGGACCAAGCCGGACTTGCTGCAGTTGATGTTCCCGTCCGATGGGAAGTGTTGGCGCATCGCGTCAAACTCGGCTTAAAGCCGCTTGAGGGGGTGAAAAATATCATTGCCGTCAGTTCCGCCAAGGGCGGCGTCGGTAAATCCACGGTGGCCGTTTCCCTAGCGCTTGCGTTAAGCCGTCTCGGGGCTCGCATCGGGCTTTTAGATGCCGATGTCTACGGGCCTTCGGTTCCGCTTTTGCTTGATGTACACGGGAAGCCCTCGGAAACCGATGATAAAAGGATGATTCCGGTGACGGCCGGCCCTTTGCAGGTCAATTCCATCGGTTTTTTTGTCGGGGAGAGCGATTCGCTTGCCTGGCGCGGACCGATGGCCTCGGGAGCCGTACGGCAACTTCTGGAGAAAACGCGTTGGAATCGTTTGGATTACCTCATTGTCGATATGCCGCCGGGAACCGGGGATATTCCGTTAACACTGGTCCAGTCGATTCCCGTGACGGCAGCCCTTGTTGTCACAACACCGCAAAAACTGGCGTGTGCCGATGCGGCGCGCGGATTGCAATTGTTCGAAAAGGTCGGAATTCCGGTTCTCGGCATTGTGGAAAACATGGTCTCTTTCGTGTGTCCTGAGTGCGGACATCTCCATAGACTTTCCGCGAGCGGGCAAACTGAGGCACTTGCCGAGCGCTTTGCCGTTCCGATTGTCGCGAGTTTGCCCTTTACTCATAAGGCCGATGATTTAACGTATGAAGGGGAGCGGATAGACGACTTTGATGGGCAAATCGACCGAGCCGCTCGATTTCTCGCTCAAGCGGTCTCGCGTATGCCGAAGGACATGTCCGGCGTGATGCCGAGAGCCAGGGTCGAAGGTGATGTTTTGCCTCCTAAAAAGGCTTCTTGATTCAAAAGGCTTGGTTGGCATAGGGATGGTAGTCAGATAATCGGCTCGCATAGACACTGACAAAGAGGTTGGAAATATGTAAAATTCCGACTCTTAATCGAAATTGCACGGTTAGCTCAGGGGTAGAGCATCGTCTTCACACGGCGGGGGTCACTGGTTCGAAACCAGTACCGTGCACCAGTTCTTACAGAAAGTAGCTTCGGGCTGCTTTTTTTGTCTGTCGGTAAAGTGACCGCGCCGCGGACTCGGGAAAGTAGCGGTCTTTCTCCGTTAAGGTGTTAAGGGCCACTGGGCTACAAATTGATAGTTGGCGCGATTTAAAAATCACTCAAGTTGGATGGAAAAAACAGATTTGTTGCACAGTTTCAGTAATTGGCATGCGCCTTTCCATGCCGGGATCACTGTTTTTTATTGATCAGATTTCGCGTGACTCTTTGCTGATCCGGCCCTTTTAACGACAGATTTTTTGTGCGTTTCTTTGGCCATCACTTCTTTCGCCACGTTAATAAAAGTGGCTGCCGGACGCGAAAGGTATCTGCTGCGGCTCCAAGCAATCGTCAGTTTCGTCGTCGGGTGGTCTCGCCCTAAGTCGTAGTACTGCACGGAGTGATTCGTCATGTCGGCAAGGGGGCTCGGGACAAGAGCACAGCCAAGGCCTGCCTCGACGAGAGCGGGAATTGAGGTGATGGACTGCGCCTCGAGAATCACGTTCGGCTCGATGCGGTATTTGGCGCACAAGGTCGTGAAAAACTTGTGGAAGACCTGACCGGCCTTTAAAACAATAAAGTCGTCGTCGGCAAACTCGGAAAATTTGACGGACGGAAAGCGACCTCCGGGCGGAACGGGTCCCGTCTTGATGGGTTTGTGATTGGCCGGTGCACACAGCAAGACACGTTCTGTCACCAAGGGTTCGCAAACAAGATTATTTGTCACCGTTGCTTCCAGGGCAAGCGTGCAATCCACGAGCCCTTTTTCAGCCAAATCCACAAGCTCGGAGGAAATACCTTCCAAAAGGTGAATCTTGATGTCTGGGAATCGTTTTCTGTAAACGGGAAGCACTTTGGAGAGGACGGTGTTTGAGCGGTATTGCGTCGATCCGATGAATACCTCACCGCTCGTGAGCATGTGCTTGTCACTGAAAAACTGCTCGCGTTGGCGGTAAATCGATTCAATCTTGCGCTCGGTTTCCATGTAAAACTGACCGTCTTCGGTTAAAACCCACGGTTGAGACGATCGGTCGAAAAGCTCAATGTCGTTATCTTCTTCAACGCGCCGGATGTATTGGCTTAAAGACGGCTGTGAAACAAAGAGTTTTTTGGCCGCTTTTGTGATACTTCCGGTCTCAAGAATGGTTTCGATGTATTTGAGGGCAGTACGGCGCATAGCAGTGAGAAAAAGAAAAGCCGCAACCTGGCGGCATCGTCATAAAGCACTGCTTATATTTTATTAGCAAAAAAAGTATTTGTGTCGAATACGGAGCTGATGTTTTAAATTGAAAAACTTAAAGCGAGTCCGTTTCCTTCACCTCCTTGCGGTCAACTATTTGAAGTCCTCATCCTTCTCGTACAAGACCTATAAACGGCTTCGCTTTTCCTTTTGTGGCGTATTTGTTGAGGTATCGAACGGATTTCGATCGGTTGTTTACTGATTTTTATTCGCCTGCATAGGTATTTTTCCCTAGAAAGCGCTTAGCGTCCGTCCTTTATACTTTTTATTTCTGTTTGCGATTTTTTCGGGAGAGACGGGCAGTGGAGACAATCGTTTCGATACTCGGGGCCATCAGCGGATTTGTCTGGGGCCCGATTATGTTGTTTTTCCTTATCGGTACCGGTATTTATTTGACCGTCGGTTTGCGCGGATATACGTTCCGCAACATCCCGACGGCTTTTCGTATGTTGTTTACGAGGACCGGTGAAGGTAAGGGCGGTAAAGGAGAAATCTCGGCATTTACCGCCTTGATGACGGCTATGGCAGGCACTGTCGGTACCGGCTCGATTGTCGGTGTGGCCACGGCCCTGATGGCAGGGGGCCCGGGAGCCCTTTTCTGGATGTGGTGCACGGCCTTGGTCGGTATGGCAACGAAGTTTTCCGAGATTGTTCTGGCGATGCATTTTCGTGAAACCACGCCTGCCGGTAATGTCGTAGGCGGCGCGATGTACTACATACGAAACGGTTTGGGTCCGAAGTGGAGGTGGCTTGCGTGTGCGTTTGCCATCTTTACGGGTTTTGCCTGTTTCGGGACCGGAAACATGGTTCAGACTAACGCCATCGCCGGTGTTTTGCATCAGTCGATGAACATTCCCTCGTGGGCCACGGCTCTAGCGTTGTTCCTTTTAATCGGCTTGGTTGTTTTAGGGGGCGTCAGGCGCATCGGATATGTGGCCGAACGTATCGTTCCGACCATGGTCGTTGTCTATATCCTTGCCGGTCTTTTTATTGTCATATGCCACTACGACCTGATTATCCCGACCTTAGAGATGGTTGTTGTCCATGCCTTCACGCCGACGGCAGCCTCGGGAGGCTTTGCCGGCGCAACCGTGATGATGGCGATTCGCTTCGGTATGGCCCGCGGCGTCTTTGCCAATGAGGCCGGCTTAGGAAGTGCTCCGATTGCGCACGCGACGGCCATTTCCTCTCCGATTCGTCAGGGTACGCTCGGCATGCTCGAGGTCTTTATTACGACGTTTTTCATTTGCACGATGACGGGTCTGACAATCCTGATTACCGGGCAGTGGTGTGCCGTCGGTGCCCAAGGCGCCTCCGTCACAGCCCTTGCCTTTGAGTCCGTGATGCCCGGAATCGGAAGTTACATCGTGACCTTGGCTCTGGCGCTTTTTGCCTTCACAACCATTCTCGGTTGGTGCGTGTACGGCGAGCGGGCTTGGATGTTCCTTTTCGGGGATAAGGCTCTAAAGCCCTTCCGCATTGTTTATACGATTATTATTCCGGTCGGCGCCTTAGTTCAGATTGATTTCGTATGGCTTTTTGCCGATGTCATGAACGGCCTTATGGCTATTCCGAATTTAATCGGCCTGGCACTTTTAAGCCCGATTGTTTTCAAAATTGTGCGTGAATCGGGTGAGTCGCTTAAAAAGTAAGGCCGATTTCACGAATTTGCATTGACTCCGGGGACTCGTTCCCCGGTTTTTTTTCGCCGCCGGCGCTTTCTTGCAAATGTCGATCATAGCCCCCATATAAAAAGTATTGAAGTCACTTTTCGGAGTGTTATGTATGTCTGCTCAAAAGCACGGTTTTCAAACAGAGGTGGCCAAACTCTTGGATCTTTTGGCCAATTCCCTTTATTCGAACAAAGAAGTCTTTTTGCGTGAGTTAATCTCCAATGCTTCCGATGCTATTGAAAAATTGCATTTTCTGGCGCTCACGGATGCCGACCTTATTAAAGACGACCCGAATTTTGCGATTCATGTCAAGGCCGATGCGGCAACTAAGACGTTGACGATTACCGATAACGGTATCGGCATGACGTTGGCCGAAGCCAACGATCATTTAGGCACGATTGCCAAATCGGGAACCGAGGAATTCTTTAAGAGCTTGTCGGGCGATGCCGCCAAGGACGCACAGCTAATCGGTCAGTTCGGTGTCGGGTTTTACTCGGCCTTTATCGTGGCCGATCGCGTGACGGTTTTGACGCGCAAAGCCGGAACCCCGGAAGCCGAAGGCGTGCGATGGGAATCGACCGGTAACGGCGAGTTTGAAAGCGAAAATGTCTCTGTCAAAGAACGCGGGACGTCTGTGATTTTGCACTTAAAAGACCCCGAAACGAAGTTCCTTGAAACCTGGACTCTTCGCGAAGCCATCGAAAAGTATTCCGACCACATTGCCGTCCCTGTGTATCTGTGGGAAGAAAAGTTCGAAGCTCCCAAAGAAGGGGAGGATGCCTCTAAGAAAGAGCCTAAGTTCGAGTACACGCAGGTCAATGAAGCCAAAGCGCTTTGGACGATGAATCCGCGCGAGGTCAAAGACGAGCAATACAAGGAGTTTTACAAGCACTTAACGCACGACTACGATGATCCCCTCGCGTGGGCGCATAACAAGGTCGAAGGCGACCTGGAATACACCTCGCTGTTGTTTATTCCGTCGCAGGCGCCGTGGGATTTGTATTCGCGCGACACTGTCAAGGGCTTAAAGCTTTTTGTCGAGCGCGTGTTCATTATGGATAAGGCCGATGCCTTCCTTCCCAACTACCTACGCTTTGTGCGCGGCCTTGTGGATACGAACGCATTGCCCCTTAACGTCTCGCGGGAACTGCTACAGGAAAGCGAAGCCGGTCGTAAGTTAAAGAAGGCTCTGACAAAGCGGACCTTGGACATGATTGCCAAATTAGCGACCGATAAAGACAAATACGCCAAGTTCTGGACTCAGTTCGGACGCGTTCTCAAGGAAGGCCCCGTTGAGGATTACTCCAATGCCGAGACCGTTGCCAAGCTCTTGCGTTTTGCTTCCACCACGGAGAATGCTTCCGCTCAAACCGTCAGTCTTGCTGATTACGTTTCGCGCATGCCCGAAGGCCAAAAGAAGATTTACTACCTTGTCGGTACGAGCTACCAGAGCGTGAAAACGTCGCCGTACTTGGAACTCTTTAAGAAAAAGGGTATCGAGGTGCTCCTACTTTGGGATCGAATCGACGAGTGGCTGATGGCGCATTTGCGTGAATTCGAAGGCAAGGGCTTCGTCAGTGCGAGCGCTTCGGATTTGGAACTCGGGGATTTGGCGGACAAGTCCGAGAAGACCGAAGAGGAAGCTAAACAAAGCGCAGGCCTTATCGATCGCTTAAAGACGGCACTCGCCGGGCGCGTCAAAGACGTGCGGGTTTCCACGCGTCTTGTGGGTACCCCGAGCTGCGTTGTGGCCGAGGGCGGGCAGTTCTTAACGCCTCAGATGAAGCACATGCTCGAGGCGGCAGGACAGACCGTCCCCGAGGACGAGTACATCCTGGAGGTTGACCCGGAAAATGCGCTCTTAAAACGAGTTGCTGCCGAAACCGACTCTGCGCGCTTTAAGGAATGGGCTGAGCTTATTTTCGAGCAGGCCCTTTTATCCGAGCAGGGAGCTCTTAAAGACCCGAATGCTTTTGTGCAACGCATGAATCGCCTGTTGGCGCTTTAAGCCGCATCGAAAAATCGCCCCGAAGTTTGAACTCTACCCCGTAGAGTAGACCAGTTAAGGTCATTGATTTTGGGCTATTTGACGTCGATACTCTGTTGGCGTTAGATAGCCCAATTTCTTTTGGATACGTTCCTCATTGTAGTAGTTCACATAGTCGAAGAACATTTGAGCAACTTGTTCAAACGTTAAATCCCATCGTCCTGTGTCATATTTCGGATAAAACCATTCGCATTTCATCGTTCCATTAAAACTCTCGACAACTGCATTATCGAGGCAGTTACCCTTTCTAGATAAGCTTTGCGTAGCTCCCAACCGTTCCAAGGTGTTGCCGAACGCGGGATGCGTATAAATGCATCCTTGATCGGTGTGAAACAGCGCTCCCGGTTTGATTCTTCCGTTCAGTTGATTGAGCGTCTCGATCCCCAATGCCAATGTCTGCTTTTTGCTGACGACGCAAGCCACAATCTCGGAAGTACACAGGTCCTTCACGAGCGAAGCGTAACACCAATGCCCGTCCGCTGTCGGCAAATAAGTCACGTCGCTAACAAGCTTTTGCCCTGGCGCATCGGCATGGAATTCACGGTTCAAAAGGTTTCCCGGCAACCGTGTGTGAACAACCTTGTCGACATCGCAGAACCAATTGCGCTTCTTGCGGATGATGGCATTGAGTTTGTAGGCCTTCATGACACGCCAGACACGTTTGTGATTGACCGGAACGCCCTGTCGACGCAGTTCGGCAGTCATTCGATCAACCCCATATGTATACCTTTTGCTATCTTGAACGGCCTGAATTTTCTCAGCTAGGTTTTGATCCTTAATAGCTCTGGCAGAAGGCTTTTGAGCCTTACATACAGAACTTCGGTTAACTCCTAAGAGAGCGCACGCCTTACGGAGGCTAATTTCACCTCCAGCTGCTTTCTTTGCCGCCTGAATTCTTTTTTTTGAGCCCATCCGGATGACTTTCTTCAATAACTTCCAATAAAGCAATATTAACAAGCAGAAGATCCCTCATTTCCCGAAGGTCCTTCTTATCCGTTAATGGGGCGTTCTGTTCATCAAGCAATCGAACTTCGTCTTTGAGCTTTTGTCTTTGTTCTTGAAGGCGTTTCATGGCATTTCGACCTTTGGGCAACTTGACTAAGCCAAAGTTTACGAAATTTTGTTTTGCACGTAGAAGAGTCGACGTTTTTATGCCATGTTTAGCCGCAATAATGCGGCACCCGTTTTCTGTATTCAGATATTCTTCGACGGCGTCTCTCAAAGTATCAACATTGGATTGAACGTATGACGATTGGCTCCAAGAGTAATCTCCAGCACGAAAACAGTCATACCAATCACGTACGCTTTCAAAGTTTAGTCCAAGGATGCGAGCTGTTGCCTTGTAACTGAGCCCTTGTTTAAAAAGTTCTAAAGCTTTTTGCTTGATCTCTGAAGAAATTCGTTTTCCAGCCATAAACATACCCCGTCTGTAGGTGCTCTACTAGACGAGGTATGGTTCACCGTTTTTTTTGAGAAAAAACTGGAAATTTGTCTTGACAAATACCGCAACTCAAAGGCGTTTCAGAATAAACAAGATGTCGTATGTGCATTTTTTGCACATATACCTGCAAAAAAAAGCCCACACGTCTGTGGGCTAGACCTGATTGGACTCAGAGAGAGTGTACAGTTATCGTGCTTGCATAGCAAGGCTGGCGATATACGAAGATCTCGACTCTCCTCTCGCAGATGCAAGATTGTCAATTCGACGAACGACACGGGCAGGAAGGCAAATATTCAGTCTTACTGTCTTGCCCGTCACTTTGGACGGATCAATATCCACAAAGCCGAAAAGCCACCCCTTCCAATCCTCATTTTTTTGAATCTTTTCAAAAGAAGACGGACTCGGTATTTCTCTGCCATCCTCCAACTCTTCTTCCATCCACAAAATAGCTGCCTCTTTCGCGTCTTTAAGCGCCTCGTCTAATGTCGCTCCATTCGCGTAGCATCCCGTCAAATCGGGAAAGATGACGCCATACCCCGCCTTGCCTTTGCTCGGTTCTATGACGCACGGATATCTCATAATCTGATACTCCTAGATGTAGATAAAATAGCTTGACCGGACAGGTATCGGGAGGAAGTCGTCACTTCCCCCCTTAACACTTACTTGAGTTTTATTCCCGTTTTCCTCATAACGTCTCTCACTTGCCCGATTGGGACATCTTTAACAGGGTGTGTGACTACGACATTAAATCGGTATTTCGGATTTTTAAAAACGTGATGGTCCCCTCTTACCCTTGCCAGATACCATCCATTTTTCTCAAGTGTGTTAATTATTGTTTTTGAGTCCAATTTGGCCTCCTTGTTAATTAACACACCGTCATTATACACAATGTTGTGTAATGACGCGAGATGCTTCTAGTCTTTAGGAACTCCCTAACAACTCGACCTCGTTTTGGTTGATAAAAAAGAGCACCACTCGGTCGCTCTCGCAGGGGCTTGTCAGGGCTTTTCTCCCTGCTCCTGGTACCGCAAATACAGCGACGGGTGGATGGAATAAACGCTCTATGTCTTACCCAACTATTCAGATAGAGTACCGATAGGTGCGTCTTCAGGTATCAATACCGCTGTCAAAGCGGGATTGCCCAATATCACAGGGGAAATGGTTTATCAAGCGGCTAATAAAGGAGGCTATTATGCGATTTTAGGGCATCCCACTTGGCTGGTTGGTTGTTTTTCTAAGGTAGACGTGCCCGGTAGCAATGCCTGGCTGCCACAGGGCAGTGCAACTCTAGATGTTACCCCTGAGAAAACTGTCTTCACGGCAAGCGGAAGCAATCCCATTTACGGTGCATCAACAACGGTTCAGCCCCCCGCTGTAAAAGTCGCTGCTTTAATCAAACACGACTGATTTGTTGCCATTTTGGGGACAATGGCAGTTTCAGTTAATCATGTTTTATCAATACTGCCACTTTAAGGGCAGGTGGTTGAACTGTGGTGCTTGCGCCATAAATAGGACTGCTTCTGCTTGCGTCGAAAAGAGTTTCACGAGGGGTAGTTTCGCTAGTTGTAGTGCCATTTGGGAGGAATAATACGTCGGTAGGCAGTTCTTCTGAGCTAAAACAACCGACCTCGTTAGCGGTATACCCCGTAAGTGCCCAATAGCTCGATTTCGGAGCCACTATATAACGTATACTCCCTGCGATATTAGGTAACCTAGCAAGGGGATGTAAGGTTTTTTGTGTCCAGGCGATAATAGCGCTCCCGTAGGGCGCGAAAGGAATCACCGTGGCACACCGTACACCCAAAATAAACGACACCGTAAAATT